>NZ_DATELF010000115.1:0-101797 GCF_035276945.1 Amycolatopsis sp.
TCGACACCACCTTCGCCACCCTCCAAGCCCGCGGAGCCGACATCGTCCAAGAACCCACCCACCAGCCCTACGGCACCCGCGACTGCGCCCTCCGCGACCCCGCCGGCAACCTCATCCGCATCCAACAACTCCCCTGAACCACCCAGCAATCCCCGATCGACTCAACGGGAGGCGTGCTGACACTGGTCGGCAGGAGCAGGAGCGCAGCTGACCCGGTTCAAGCGTCGAAGTCGACCGTGAGGGCGTCGGAGCAGGGCAGGGACTGGCAGGTCAGGACGAATCCCGCCTCGACCTCCGAGGGCTCCAGCGCGAAGTTGCGCCGCATGTCGGCCTTGCCGCTGGTCACCTTCGCCCGGCAGGTGCCGCATACGCCGCCCTTGCAGGCGAACGGCAGATCCGGCCGCGCCCGCTGCGCGCCGTCGAGAATCGTGACGTCGCGGGACAGGGCGGTGGTCGTCGAGCGGCCGTCGAGCACGATCGTGACATCACTGGTGAGGCCGTCGATCGCGGCGTCCTCATGGCGGAGGGGTGCCGGCGGGACGTCGTCGACGTAGAACAGCTCCTGATGTATCCGCTCATCCGGCACACCGGCACGACGCAGCAGATCCTGGGCACCGGTGACCACGCCGAACGGCCCGCACAGCCACCAATGGTCGATCTTCGCGACATCCGGCAGGAGAGCGAGGAGCGCTTCGAGCTTGCCCACGTCCAGCCGTCCGGTGAACAGCTCGGCCTCCCGCGGCTCGCGGGAGAGCACGTGGACCAGTTCCAGCCGCGCCAGGTAGCGGTCCTTCAAATCCGCCAGTTCGTCGGCGAACATGACCGAATCGGTGCGGCGATTGCCGTAGACAAGGGTGACGGTGGCCTCCGGTTCCCGCAGCACGGTCGCGGCGATCGAGAGTATCGGCGTGATTCCGGACCCCGCGGCGATCAGCACATGTCGCCCGGGCACCGCCTGATCGGGCGAAAAGGAACCTGTCGGCGTGCCGACCTCGATCTCGTCGCCGGGCTGGACCTGGTGCACGAGCCAGGCGGAGAACAGCCCGCCGGGCACTTCACGCACGCCGATGCGCGGGGCGGCACCCGCGGGTGCGCAGATCGAGTACGAACGGCGTTCTTCGCGGCCGTCGATCGTGCGGCGCAGCGTAAGCGACTGCCCGGCGCGGAAGGTGTAGGTTTCGGCGAGGCCGGGCGGAACATCGAAGGTGACGGCCACGGCGTCGTCACAGAGACGTTCGACGGCCGCCACGGTGAGCCGGTGGAACTCCGTACGCATCCGGATGCTGGTGGTCACTCAGATCTCCTTGACATGCTCGAACGGTTCGTGGCAGGCACGGCAGCGGCGCAGCGCTTTGCACGCGGTAGGCCCGAATTCCGAGACCTGCTCGGTCTCGACCGATCCACAGCGCGGGCAGCCCACGAGCCGCGCCGGCGGGGCCAGCGTCAGCGGCACGGGTCCCGAACGCGGCGGTGCGGCACCGGGCGGGGCGATCCCGGCTTCGGCGAGCTTGCGGCGGCCATCGGCGGTGATCCAGTCCGACGACCACGCGGGCCGCAGCACCGTGCGGATCTCCACATCGAGGTATCCGGCGTTTTCCAGCGCGTGCACGAGGTCGTCGCGCATGGTGTCCATCGCGGGGCACCCGGTGTAGGTGGGTGTGATCGACACGACCACCCGTCCGTCTACTTCGGACACTTCGCGCAGCACGCCGAGATCCGCGAGGGTGAGCATCGGCAGCTCGGGATCCGTCACCGTCTTCGCGACGTCCCGCGCGGTGCGTGTTGTCACCATGTCGCTCCGGGCAGGGCGCGGGCCACGCTCTGCAACTCGGCAAGCAGGTAACCCATCGCCTCGGTGTGCACCCCGTCGCGCCCCGTCCGGCCCGCGACGCCCACCCGCGGCGCTACCTCGGGAGGGGTCAGCGTCGCCGGCGCGAACACCTGCGCCAGCACGTCGTCGAACTCGGCACGCACGCTCGCCGGGTCCACGCCGACGCGCACCTCGATCTCATGCGGGGTGAACAACTCCTCGACGTAGGGCCAGATCCCGTCGAGCCCGGCCCGCATCCGCTCGCGCGAGCGCGCGGTGCCGTCGCCGAGGCGCACCGCCCACCGGGCGGCGTAGTCGCGGTGGTAGGTCAGCTCCTTGACGCCTTTCTCCGCGATCGCCCCGAGCACCGGATCCACGCTCGCGGCCAGCCGCTGGAACAGCGCCAGCCGCCAGGTCGAGAACACCAGCAACACCGCGATCAGCTGCCCGAAATCACCACGCTCCAGCTCCGCGAGCCGAACGTTGCGAAATTCGTGTTCGGGCCGAAGGAACGCGTAGTCGTCCTCGGACCGGCCGGTGCCGTCGGCCTTTCCGGCACGGGCGAGCAGCAGCCGGGCCTGGCCGAGCAGGTCGAGGCCGATGTTGGCGATGGCGACCTCGTCCTCCAGTTCAGGCGCGTTCGTGCACCACTCCTGCAGCCGATGCGACATGATCAGTGCGTCGTCGCCGAGCATCAGGCAATATTGCGCCAGCGTGGGACCATCCACACCGGGCGGAACCGAAGTGTCCATACCGGACAGTGGGTCCTCGAATCCGGTACCGAAGGCCCACCGCGAGTCGTCGTGCGCGTCGGCGAGTGCCTCGTAGGCGTTGTCAAAAGACATGATGCGCTCACATATGGGGGACGTTGTCGGGAATGTCGTAGAACGTCGGGTGCCGGTAGACCTTGTCCGCGCTCGGCGCGAAGAACGGGTCCTTCTCATCCGGGCTGGAGGCGGTGATATCGGCGGCCTTGACCACCCAGATCGACACGCCCTCGTTCCGGCGGGTGTAAAGGTCCCGCGCGTTACGCAGAGCCGCTTCGGCGTCGGCGGCGCGCAGCGACCCCACATGCACGTGGTTGAGGCCCCGCTTGCCCCGCACGAACACCTCCCACAACGGCCAGTCACTCATCGGTTTCGCTCCTTCTCGGCGTGCGCGGTCGCGGCCTCGCGGACCCAGGCGCCGTCCTCGTGTGCCTTGCGGCGGTGCGCGACGCGTTCGGCGTTGCACGGCCCGTTGCCGGAGATCACGCGCTTCAGCTCCGCCCAGTCGATCGCACCGAAGTCGTAATGCCCGCGCTCGGGGTTCCACTTCAGCTCCGGATCCGGCAGCGTCACGCCGAGCACCTCGGCCTGCGGCACGCTCATGTCGACAAAGCGCTGGCGCAGCTCGTCGTTGGTGTGCCGCTTGATCTTCCACGCCATCGACTGCGCCGTGTTCGGTGAATCGTCATCGGGCGGACCGAACATCATCAGCGATGGCCACCACCACCGGTTCACCGCGTCCTGCACCATGTCCCGCTGCGCCTCGGTCCCCTTCATCATCGTCATCAGCAACTCGAAACCCTGCCGCTGATGGAACGACTCCTCCTTGCAGATCCGGATCATCGCCCGCGCGTACGGGCCGTAAGAGCTGCGGCACAGCGGGACCTGGTTACAGATCGCCGCGCCGTCGACCAGCCACCCGATCACCCCGACGTCGGCGAAGGACAGCGTCGGGTAGTTGAAGATCGACGAGTACTTCTGCCTGCCGGTAATGAGTTTCCCGGTCAGCTCACCGCGATCCGCACCCAGCGTCTCGGTCGCCGAGTACAGGTAGAGCCCGTGCCCGGCCTCGTCCTGCACCTTCGCCAGCAGGATCGCCTTACGCCGCAACGAGGGCGCGCGAGTGATCCAGTTGCCCTCCGGCTGCATCCCGATGATCTCCGAATGCGCGTGCTGCGCGATCTGCCGGACCATCGTCCTCCGGTAGCCTTCGGGCATCCAGTCCCGCGGCTCGATCCGCTGATCCTTCTCGAGCGTGTGCCCAAAGTAGTTCTCAAGGTCCTTTTCAGACAGTGTGGAGGTCATCGGTTCTCCTTCGCCACGAGGGTCAGCACGTCGTACTTCGCCACCGAGTCGCCGGCGGCGTTGGTCACGTCGGCATCCCACCGCACCTCGCCATAGTCCTGGTCCAGCCGCGGCGTGATCTGCTTACAGGTCAACGTCACCGTCAGCTCGTCACCTGGCTTGACCGGGGTAAGGAAGCGGAGGTTCTCCAGCCCGTAGTTGGCCAGCACCGGACCCGGCTCGGGCGAAACGAACAAACCCGCCGCGAACGACACGACCAGATACCCATGTGCGACGATGCCACCGAACAACGGGTTCGCCGCGGCCGCCTCAGGATCGGTGTGCGCGTAGAACGTGTCGCCGGTGAACTCGGCGAAGTGATCGATGTCCTCTTTGGACACCACACGCGGCCCGGCCACCACGGAGTCACCGATCTTCAGCTCCGCCAATGACTTCCGGAACGGGTGCGTGCCCTCCCCCCGCCCGCCGGCGCCAGAGGCACAGACACTGCGCGGCGCTCCGGACACCCAGCGGCCGGTGATCGCCGAGAGCACCTTCGGGCTCGCCTGCACGGCGGTGCGCTGCAGGTGGTGCAGCACGCCACGAATGCCACCCATCTCCTCCCCGCCGCCCGCACGGCCGGGGCCGCCGTGGATCAGCTGGGGCATCGGCGAACCGTGACCGGTGGACTCCTTCGCGTCGTCGGAATCCAGCACCAGCAGGCGTCCGTGCCACGGCGCGACCCCCAATGCCACCTCGCGCGCGAAGTCCACGTCGCCGGTGACGACGGAACCGGCGAGGCTGCCCTCACCGCGGGCCGCGTACTCGATCACCTGCTCGGCCGTGGTGTAGGGCAACAGTGCCGACACCGGCCCGAACGCCTCCACCTCGTGCGGCTCGGCCCGATCCGGGTCACCGGCGAGCAGCACTGGCGACAGGAACGCACCCCGCTCGGCGTCGGCATCGACCACCTCGACCCGCTCCGGATCACCGAACACGACATGACCCGCCGCCAGCAACGCTTTCAGCGACCGGCGTACCTCCTCACGCTGCTCCAGGCTGGCCAGCGCCCCCATCCGCACACCTTCGGTGGCGGGGTTGCCGATGACGACCTTCGCCAGCCGCGCGCTCGCCGCCTCCACGACATCGTCCAGCAACCCGGCGGGCACGAACGCGCGCCGGATCGCGGTGCACTTCTGCCCGGCCTTCACCGTCATCTCGGTGACCAGCTGCTTGACGAACAGGTCGAACTCCGCGGTACCCGGCGTGGCGTCCGGGCCCAGGATCGAGCAGTTCAGCGAATCGGCCTCCGCGTTGAACCGCACCGCGTTGCGCACGATCGCCGGATGCGTCCGCAGCTTCCGTGCCGTCGACGCCGAACCGGTGAAGGACACCAGGTCCTGCGGCGTCACATGGTCGAGCAGATCCCCGGCCCCGCCACAGACCAGTTGCAGCGCCCCTTCGGGCAGCAGCCCGGACCCGATGATCAGGTCGATGAGTTTCTCGGTCAGATACGCCGTCTGGCTCGCCGGCTTCACCAGGCTCGGCACCCCGGCCAGGAAGGCCGGCGCGAACTTCTCCAGCGGCCCCCAGACCGGGAAGTTGAACGCGTTGATCTGCACCGCCACCCCACGCAGCGGGGTCGCGATGTGCTGGCCCAGGAAGGTGCCACCACGGCCCAGCGGCTCAACGCCGCCATCGACGTACACCGTGTCGTTGGGCAGCTCCCGCCTGCCCTTGCTCGCATAGGTGAACAGCACGCCGACGCCGCCATCCACATCGAACTTCGAGTCGCCGAGCGTGGCACCCGTGCGCGCGGACAACGAGTACAGCTCGTCACGATGCTCACGCAGGTACGACGCCAGCGCCTTCAGCAGTGCCGCCCTCTGATGGAAGGTGAGCGCACGCAACGCGGGCCCGCCGGCCCGCCGGCCGTACTCCAGCGCCGCGGCCATGTCGACGCCCTCCGAGGAGATCCAGGCGACCTCCTCACCGGTCACCGCGTCGTGCAGGGGCACACCGCCCCCGGGGGCCGCGTGCCACTTGCCGCCGACGTAACTGCGCAGCAACGCCATCGATCCTCCCTTATTTACCGACCGAACGTTCAGGAAGTAATGGTAGCGTGTTCGCATGGCTGACGAAAGCAGGAACGACGAAGTTCAGGTAACTCACCACGATGCGGTGGCCACCCTCACCCTGACCCGCCCCGCGCTGACCCGGGAAGCCAAGGAGGCGCTGCGGGACGCCCTGCGGCAGCTCGCCGAGGACCAGAGCGTACGGGCGGTGGTATTCACGGGCAGTGGTAAGGCGTTTTGCGTCGGGCAGGACCTGGCTGAGCACGCCGCCGCCTTGCGCGCGGACCCTGGTACGGCGTTCGCCACCATCGACGAGCACTACAACCCGATCGTCACGGCACTGGCCACGATGCCCAAGCCGGTCATCGCGGCGGTGAACGGCACCTGCGTGGGGGCGGGTCTCGGCTTCGCGCTCGCGTGCGACATCAGGGTGATCGCCGAGTCCGCCCGTTTCGGCACCGCGTTCAGCGGCATCGGGCTGGTTCCGGACTCAGGGCTGTCGGCGACCCTGGCGCGTGCCGTCGGGACCGCACGCGCGACCGAGCTCATTCTGCTCGCCGAGCCGTTCAGCGCGGCGCAGGCGCTCGAGTGGGGTATTGCCGGCCGCGTGGCCCCGGCGGAGGAGTTGGCCGGCACCGCCGCCACGATCGCGGCGCGGCTGGCCGCCGGTCCCACCCGCGCGTATGCCGAAGCGAAACAGGTGCTGGCTGCCGCCTTCCCGCTCGGCGAGGTCCTCCGCGCCGAAGGGGCCGCTCAGGCACGGCTCGGTCGCACGGCCGACCATCAGCAGGCGGTCGAGGCGTTTCTCGGCAAAACGAAACCCGTCTTCTCCGGAGAATGAGGAAAGCCCGGTGGCGAGCGCCCCCGGGCTTTCTTTCACGTCCAGTCGTAGAAGCCCCGACCGGTCTTGCGGCCAAGCTCGCCGCGCGCGACCTTGTCGCGCAACAGCTTGGGCGGCGCGAACCGCTCGCCGAGCGTCGCGTGGAGGTACTCGGCGATCGCCAGCCGCACGTCGAGGCCGACCAGGTCGGTCGAGCGCAGCGGTCCCATCGGATGCCGGTAACCGAGTTCCATGGCGTTGTCGATGGCCTCGGCGTCGGCGACCTCCTCCTCGAGCATGCGGATCGCTTCCAGCCCGAGCAGGACTCCGAGACGGCTCGTGGCGAAGCCCGGGGAGTCCCGCACGACCACGTCGGTCTTGTCCAGGCCCCGGACCCACGCGCGGACCTGTCCGGTGACCGCGTCCGAGGTCCGCGGCGTGGTCACCACCTCGACGAGTTTCGAGGCGGGAACCGGGTTGAAGAAGTGCATGCCCAGAAACTTCTCCGGTCGCCGTAGTGCCGCGCCCAGTTCGGCGATCGACAGGGAACTGGTGTTGCTGGCCAGCACTGTCCGCTCGCCGACCGCGGCCTCGGCCCTGGCGAGCACCTCGATCTTGAGGCCGGCTCGTTCCGGTACCGCTTCGACGACGAGTTCCGCCGCGGCAGGCAGCTCAGCGATGTCGCCGAGCAGAACCACCCGCTCGAGCACGTCAGCGGGATCCCCGGCCAGCTTGCCGCGCTCGGCCGCTTTGGCCAGTCCCCCGGCGATCCGGGCGCGCGCGGCGTCCATGGCGGCTTCGTCGCTCTCCACCACGGAAACCATCGCTCCGGCGGCGGCGAAGACCTGGGCGATACCGGCTCCCATCCGGCCACCACCGATCACGCCGACCGAACTCGGGATCCGTGCCGTCGTCATGATTTCCTCCGCTCCAGGAACCGGGTCATCCGGTCCCGCTTGTCCTCGGATTCGAAGAGCACGGCCTGCGCGAGATCGTCCGCGACCGGGTGCGCACCGGGTGCGTCGAGCACGAGCTTGGTCAGTCGCAGCGCGGCTTGTGAAGAGGCCGCCATCCGGTCGAGCACGCGGTGCGCCTCGTCGAGCAATGCCTCCGGTGCCACGATGTCGGCGACCAGGCCGAACCGCAGCGCCTCCTCCGCACCGAGCCGGCGCCCGCCCAGCAGGACCTGCTTGGCCACCGACTTTCCCGCCAGCTCCGCGAGCCGCCAGCAGGCGCCCGCCGCGGCGAGGATGCCCAGGCCCGGTTCCGGATTGCCGAACACGGCCGAAGACGTGGCCAGCCGGATGTCGCAGGCGTAGGCCAGTTCGGCACCACCACCGAGGGCGTACCCGTCGATCGCGGCGACGCTGGGCAGCGGCAGCCGTGCGATTCGGTCGAACAGACGGCTGTTGATGCCTTGCAGCGCCTCGTTCCGGCCACGTTCACGCAATTCGGCGATGTCGGCGCCACCCGCGAACGTGCCACCGGCACCGGTGAGCAGCAAGAGCCGGGGCTGCCGTTCGAGCAGCGTGCACACGTCGTGCAGTTCCGCGATCATCGCGGCGTTGATGGCGTTACGGGCCGCGGGGCGGTTGAGGGTGACCACGACCCGGTCCGCGTGTTCGGTGACCTCGAGCGTCTCCCCCATGCTCACACCCGCTCCACGAGCAGTGCGACTCCCTGCCCCACGCCCACACACAACGTCGCCAGGCCGCGGCGCGCGTTTTCCCGTTCGAGCCGGCCCAGCAGCGTGACCACCAGTCGCGCGCCGGAACACCCGAGGGGGTGCCCCAGCGCGATCGCTCCCCCGTCGGCGTTGACGCGCGCCTCGTCCAGCTTCAGTCGCCGGATCACCGCCAGGCTCTGTGCCGCGAAGGCCTCGTTGAGTTCGATCGCGTCGAGATCCTCGGCCCGCAGCCCGATGCGCTCGAACAGTTTCTCGGTGGCCGGAACCGGACCGAGACCCATCACGTTCGGCGCGACACCGGCACTGGCACCGGCGATCACGCGCGCGCGGGGCGTGAGCCCGTACCGGCGCACGGCCTCCTCACCGGCGAGCACGAGGGCCGCCGCGCCGTCGGACAACGGCGACGACGACCCGGCGGTCACGATTCCGTCCTTGCGGAACACCGGACGCAGGCCCGCCAGCTTCTCCAGCGTGGTGGTCCGCCGCGGCCCCTCGTCGACGGTGAACTCGCCGTCCTTCACCGGCACCGGCACGATCTCGGATGCGAAGCGGCCCTCGTCGATCGCGGCGAGCGCCCGCTGGTGGCTGCGCAGCGCGAACTCGTCGCATTCGGCCCGGGTCAGGCCGTCGAGCTTCGCCACCTCCTCCGCCGTCTCCCCCATCGGCAGCGTCACCTTGCGCGTCTCGGGCCCGGCATCGGGCGCCACACCGCGATCGTAGGCGGCGAACTCGGGATTGGTGAACCGCCAGCCCAGGGAGGTGTCGGCGACCTCGCCCGGGCGAGCCCACGGGGTACCTGGCTTGGCCATCACCCACGGCGCTCTGGTCATCGACTCCACACCGCCGGCGACCACGACATCCGCCTCTCCCGCCCGGATGGTGTTCGCCGCGGTCGCCACCGCCGTGAGACCGCTCGCGCACAGGCGGTTCACCGTGTAGCCGGGCACCTCGTCGGGGAGTCCGGCCAGCAGAACGGCCATCCGCGCGACATTGCGGTTGTCCTCACCGGCCTGGTTCGCCGCCCCCAGGATCACCTCGTCCACGGCACCGCCGTCCACGCCGGCACGGCGCACGGCCTCCCGCACCACCAGCCCGGCCAGGTCGTCGGGACGCACTCCGGCGAGCGCACCGCCGTAGCGGCCCTGGGCGGTGCGGACTCCATCGACCACAAACACTTCGGACATGGCTCTCCTGTTGACATCCGCTCGCGCGTTGGCCTTTACTTGAGCCACATTAGCGACCGTCCATTCGGTCAGTAAACACGCGCTGCGTCACATCGGGCTGAGGAGCTTCACCATGACCACCACGCACAGCGGCGTGCCGGCAAAGCGTCTGGGCACTGTGCCCGAGGTGGACGATCTGTCACCGGCGGAACGGATCGGTATCGACGAGTTGCGGGCCCTGCAGCTCGAGCGTCTGCAGTGGACACTGCGGCACGCGTACGAGAACGTTCCCTTCTACCGCAGGAAGTTCGACGAGGCCGGGGTGCGACCGGAGGACTGCCGTGAGCTGGCAGACCTGGCGAAGTTCCCGTACACCACCAAGCATGACCTGCGCGACAACTACCCGTTCGGGATGTTCGCGGTGCCACAGGAGCGGGTCCGCCGCCTCCACGCCTCCAGCGGCACCACCGGCAAACCCACGGTCGTCGGCTACACCGAGGCCGACCTCGACACGTGGGCGGGCGTGGTGGCGCGCTCGATCTTCGCCGCGGGCGGGCGGCCCGGACACAAGGTCCACATCGCCTACGGGTACGGCCTGTTCACCGGGGGCCTCGGCGCGCACTACGGCGCGGAAAAGGCCGGCTGCACGGTGATTCCCGCCTCGGGCGGCATGACCTCGCGGCAGGTGCAGATCATCACCGACTTCGCACCCGAGATCATCATGGTCACCCCGTCCTACATGCTCACGCTGCTCGACGAGTTCGAGCGCCAGGGCATCGACCCTCGCACCAGTTCGCTGCGCGTGGGCATCTTCGGTGCCGAACCATGGACCGAACAGATGCGCACCGAGATCGAGGAGCGCATGGACCTCGACGCGGTGGACATCTACGGCCTGTCCGAAGTCATGGGCCCGGGCGTCGCGCAGGAATGCGTCGAAACCAAGGACGGCCTGCACCTCTGGGAAGACCACTTCTACCCCGAGATCATCGACGTGGTGGACGAGACGGTGCTCGGCCCCGGCGAGACCGGCGAACTGCTGTTCACGTCCCTGACCAAACAGGCCATGCCCATCATCCGGTACCGCACCCGCGACCTCACCGCGCTGCGGCCCGGCACCGCACGGCCCGCGTTCCGGCGCATGGACAAGGTGACCGGCCGCAGCGACGACATGATCATCCTCCGCGGGGTCAACGTGTTCCCCACGCAGATCGAGGAAATCGTCCTCGCCACCGACGGGGTGTCGCCGCATTTCCAGCTACGACTGACCAAAAAGGACCGCATGGACCACCTCACGGTGCTCGTGGAGGCGCGGGCCGGCGTGCGGGACGAACTCCGGGGGAACGCGGCCCGCGAAATCGCGGCGCGCGTCAAGGACGGTGTCGGGATCACCGTGGACGTCGAGATCCTGGACCCCGAAAAACTCGAGCGGTCGGTGGGCAAGCTGCGTCGGGTGATCGACCAGCGGCAGGGCGCCTGAACGGACAAGACTCGTGCCACGGGGGCGCCCGCAGTCGGCCGGCGCCGGCTTCGCCGTTCGAAGTGACCGATGAATTCACTGACCAGCGAACAGAGCCAAACCCGCCCGAGGGAATCCCCCCGCAAGGCCGGTCCCGGAGATATCTGTCCGCCCGACACGACGCCGACCCCGGAACCCACCCGGTGACCTTCGCCTTCAACGGCGGTCCCGGCTCGGCGAGCAGACCCAACCGTCCGCCCACCCGGGTTTCAGGTCCGCGGGCGGACGGTTCCGGTCCCCTTCGTCACAGCCCCTTTGCGATGCCGTCGAGATAGGCGGCCAGTTCCTTGGGGCGGGCGTACATGGGTCCGTGTCCCGTTGCCCACTCCGTGGTCTCGGCACCGGCGCGGGCGGCCAACTCGTGCTGCGTGGCAGCGGGCAGAGCGCGGTCCTCGGAGGCGACCAGGTAGTGCGACGGCAACTCTCGCCAGGCCGGTGTGCCGGACGGGGAGCCGTCGATGCCGAGACGGGCAAACTTCTGCACCGCGCTCGCGAGTGCGGTGCGCTCGGCGGGGGCGTCGGCGGCCATGGTGGCGCCGTAGGCGGGGCGATCGATGTAGGAGTGGCCGTCCTCGGTGACCCTCAGGTGTTCGGGGAGCACGCTGCCGGGGCGCCGACGGGCGATGTCGCTGACCGACTCGCTCTCGTCGGGCATGAAGGCGGCGATGTACGACAGCGCCCGGACCTTGTCCTGGCCGTGGGCCGCGTTGGTGATCACGGCACCGCCGTACGACCAGCCGACCAGCAGCACCGGTCCGTCGACGGTGGACAGTGTGCGGCGTACGGCGGCGACGTCGTGCTCCAGTGACTCCAGGCTGAGTTGGGCCGCCACGGGCTCGTGTCCGAGCTTCCGCAGCTCGGTGATCGTCTCGCTCCAGCAAGAGCCGTCGGACCAAAGGCCGTGGACGAGAATGATAGCGGTCACGGGGAAACCTCCGGAAGAGTTGTCAGATGGGTGTTGACGACAGGATCTGGTCGAGCGACGGCGCCAGGCACAGTCGGGTGGCGGGGCAGGACGGGGTAGTCGTCTGCCCGCAGGCGCCTGAAGGCACTCCGCGGCCGGCCGAGCCGGAAAGGCGCCGTGCACGAGGGCGACGGTCAGCTTGGCGCCGGCCGCGCGGAGAACGGTGGTGCGGACGGGCGGTGGTTGAACACCTGTTTCCTCCTTCCTGGTGACGTGGGGCATGGCGTGCGCTTTCCGCTGGAGCGAGGCAGGCTTGCGCGGTCAGGCGCGGGTGCGGGCCCAGGCCTCGGTCGAACAGGATCTGGGTGATGGCGCCGCCAAAGGAGTTCCCCATGATGATGAGCCCGACGGTGCCCGCTGCGCCGTTGGAGGTGCTGGCCATCAGGGCTCCAAATGGATAGAACGTTCTGTCTACCTGTAAATATTAGCGCGGGATCGTTCCCCGGGACAAGCAGAGGGCGTGACGGCCTTCGTCACATGCAGGGCGGACGTTGCCGTAGTGGGCCCGTCGGCAGTGCGTGGACACCAGGGCATGGATCCGCGTCAGGCGGGAGCCAGGCAGCTCACCTGCGGATTCGGCAACCTGGACGCGCCCGGGAAGAACGGGGATCACACGTCAGCGGCCAGCCAGAAGAGCGGCGACGCCATGCACCAGGGTGCCCCTGGCCGCCTGCGGGTCCCCCAGGTAGGCGGCGACCATCGCGCCGTCACACAGAGCCACCATCACATCGGCCGACCGCTTGGAGTCGGCCACACGGACCTGACGGAAGGCGTCCTGCAGTACCCGGTGAAACCGCTCCCGGTACGCCAGTACCGCCTGCTGGACCGCACTGTTCCGCTCCGGGTACTCAGCGGCGGCATTGATGAACGGGCATCCGCGGAAACCCGCGCGGCAAATCTCCTCGCCGATACCGCGCGCCACGGTCTCGATGAAAGCCGTAGGACTACCGGCCTTCTCCTTGGCCGCGGCCAGGCCGTCGCGGATGCGTTGATCCGTTGCCTCGAGGTAGGCGCGCACGAGGTCGTCCTTGCCCGCGAAGTGCCGGTAGAAGGTACCCCGGGCGACATCCGCCTCCGCCATGACGCGATCGACACCGACCGCCCGGATGCCCTCGGTGTAGAAGAGCCTGCTCGCCGCGGCCAACAGCCGCTCACGCGCCTCTGACCGACCACCCCGCACCGGCATGTTCTTCACCTTCGACACACCACAAGTATATAGAACGTTCTTTCCACAGCAGCCTGCCGGGCTGCGGCGAGCCGGGCGCCCGTCCGCCGTCCAGCAGGGCAGGTCCTCCGGCTTAGGCGGTCAGCGCCCCCATCGCGCGGTCAATGAGCACGGCGAGGGGAATGGTGCCGTCGCAGGCCGTCCAGGCGTCCGTGGCCGCGTCCGTGCATGCGAGGGCCGAGGCGACGAGCGCGCGGGCACGGGGGTCCTCGGCGGCGGCCGGGTCGGTGCCGAGCCGACGGGAGACCTCCGGCACGAGCAGGCCCTGCCAAGTCTGCCGCCTCTCCCAATGGCGGGCCTTCAAGGACGGGGCCTCACAGAGCATCCGCACGTACGCCAAGGCCTTTTCGGGTTCGTCGGCATTGAACTCGGTGAGGGCGCCGAAGGCGTGGCGCAGCGACTCCCAGGGCCGCTCGTCCGTGGGGCGCTCGGCAAAGCGCCTGGCGATATCGCGACCGAGGTCTTCGAGATCACCGAGAACGACGTCTTCCTTGGTCCCGAAGTACCGAAACAAGGTGGCACGCGACAGTCCCGCCGCGGAGGCGATCTGATCGACGGTCGTCTTGTCGAAGCCCTGCTCGGCGAAGAGGCGGAACGCCACGGCGCTCACCTCGGCCCGCATTGCCTGCCGTGTCCGGTCACGCAGTGTCGAGGGCGCCGCACCGCGTGCAGAAGGTCCCGATGTGTCAGCCATCACGAGAGTCTACACCAAGGCGCAGATTGTGACTGAGTATCAAAATGATGTAGCGTCTCTTGAATAGCCTTCATACCACGTCTGGAGCATCTCCTTGAGCAAGATCTGGTTCGTCACCGGTTCGTCCCGCGGCTTCGGTCGTCACTTCGTCGAGGCGGCCCTGTCCCGCGGCGACCGGGTCGCGGCGACCGCCCGCGACATCGACTCCCTGTCGGAGCTGGTCGCCGCACACGGCGACGCGATCCTGCCGCTGGCCCTGGACGTAACCGACAAGGCCGCAGTCGCCGCAACCGTCAAGCAGGCCCATGAGCACTTCGGGCGCTTGGACGTCGTCGTCAACAACGCCGGCTACGGGCTGTTCGGCGCCGTCGAGGAACTCAGCGAGAAGGAGGTCCGCGACCAGTTCGAGACCAACTTCTTCGGCGCCCTGTGGGTGACCCAGGCAGTCCTGCCATATCTGCGCGCCCAGGGCGGCGGCCACATCGTGCAGATTTCCACCATCGGCGGTGTTGCCTCCTTCCCCACCTTCGGTGGCTACAACGCCTCGAAGTGGGCGCTGGAGGGTCTGAGCGATGCTCTGGCCCAGGAGGTCGCCGAACTCGGGATCAAGGTCACCCTCGTCGAGCCCGGCGGCTTTGCCACGGACTGGGCGGGCTCCTCCGCGGTCCAGGCCGAGCCGCTGGCCGTCTATGACGGGGCACGCGAGGCCGTGGCTGCCGCGTTCGCCGGCGGCACGATCGGTGACCCCGCGGCCGCGGGCCCGGCGCTGCTGAAGATCGTCGACGCCGAGAACCCCCCGCTGCGGGTCTTCTTCGGCACCACCCCCCTCCACGTTGTCCCTCAGATCTACGCCGAGCGGCTCAAGACGTGGGACGAGTGGGCCGAGGTTTCCGCCGGGGCCGAAGGCGCCTCCGCCTGAGCCACGGACACCCGGTGGCCTGGGTCGCGAGCAGGGTGCGCGCCCAGGCCACCGATCTCCCCGCCGGGACCCGCGGATCCAGCGGACCCGGCCGGTCGATGCCTGCCGCCGCCGGCTCCATCGCAAGCACCTGAACCTGCCCTTGCCCGGCACCCAGCTAGGCGTTCGATAAATCTGAACGAAGAGTTCAAATATCTGTCGGTTGCTATTGACTCTGGTCGACCATTTCACTTAGCGTCCTGACCACCCGACGTCGGACAAAGCCGTCGTCCCTTTGGCGGAGACGAGGATTGCATGGCTTCGGTAGTCAAGATTCTCACCGGCATCGAGCGGATGCTGAACGCGTACGCGGACGACCCCTCGGGCCGTTTGCGGTCACCCCGATGCGGGCACTGTCCATGGCCAGCCGGGCGGGCGCCGAAGCGCTGCGCTGGGCCGATCGGATCGGCATGCTGCGGCCGAGCATGCGGGCCGACTTCTGCACGGTGCCGATCGACGACCGCCGCTACGTCGGCACCAACCGGCCGCTGCGGAGCTTCCTCATCATGGGCGGCAGCGGCGACATCGACACCGTCGTGGTGGACGGGCGGATCCTGGTCGAGGACCGTGCCGCCACCTTTGTCGACGAAAAGGCGCTCAACGCCACCTTTCTCGAAGCCGCCATCGGCTTCGCAAGCGCCGTAGGCGCGGACATCCGACCCGTCCAGACCAAGGGAACACCATGCGCATCCTGATCGACACCGACATCCTGGTGCCGGGCCACGACGGCACCCCGCTCGCCGCCAACGTGTGGCGCCCGGACGTACCGGAGCCGGCACCGGTCCTGCTCGCCCGCTCCCCGTACGGCAAGGACGACCTCAACGTCCTGGTCGACGACATCTCGGCCAACGTCCACGCCCTGGTGGAGGCCGGGTACGCCGTGGTCTACCAGTCCTGTCGCGGCACCTTCCGCTCCGAGGGGACGTTCACCCCACACGTCGACGAGGCCGCCGACGGCGCGGCCGCCGTGGCGTGGCTGCGGGAGCAGCCCTGGTGCAACGGCACCGTCGGCATGCTGGGCACCTCCTACGTCGGATTGACGCAGTGGTACGCCGCGGCCACCGGAGTCGAGGGGCTGGCGGCGATCGCGCCACTGACCGCGCCCGCGGACCCCTATCTGGCCCCATGGTACTCGCCGGGCGGGGCGCTGTCGCTGGACTCGCTGCTGACGTGGACCACGCTGATGTCGACCAACGCGGTGATGCGCGACCTCACCCTCGGCAAGGGCGACCCGGCGGAGATCGGAACGGCCGTCGCGCACGTGACCACCCTGCCGGAGGCCTTCGCGTCGACACCGCTGCACGACCACGCCTGGGTGCGGTCCCGGATGCCCGCGCTCGCGGATATCCTGGCCCACCCGACCCGCGACCGGTTCTGGACCGACCTGGCCCCGCTCGCGACCCCCGAGCGGATCAGTGTCCCCGCACTGAACGTCGGCGGCTGGTACGACCTGTTCCTGCCGTCGACCCTGCAGGCCTACCGCACGATGCGTGAGCGCGGTGGCAGCGCCGAGGCCCGCGCCGGGCAGCGCCTGGTGATCGGGCCGTGGGCACACATGGGCGAGCACAGGTCCGGTACGTTCCCGGACCGGGACCACGGCCCGATGGCCGCGTTCCAGTTCGCCGAAATCACCGAAGGGCATGTGGCGTTCTTCGACCGGTGGCTGCGCGGGCGGGCCGACGCGGTCGACGACGACCACCCCGTCCGGATCTTCGTCATGGGCATCGACGAGTGGCGCGACGAGGCGGACTGGCCGCTGCCGGACACCCGCTACACCGACTACCACCTGTCCAGCACCGCCGGGGCGCACACCGCCGCGGGCGACGGGCTGCTGTCGGTCGCCCCGCCGGCCGTCGAGGGACACGACACCTACCTCTACGACCCACACCGCCCCGTGCCCAGCCTCGGCGGGCCGGTCCTGGGCTTGGCCACCGGCACGCACGCGGGGCCACTCGACCAGCGGCCCGTCGAGTCCCGCGACGACGTGCTGTGCTTCACCACCCCGGAACTGACCGCGCCGGTCGAGGTAACCGGCCACGTGGCAGTCAAGCTGTTCGTGTCCTCGTCGGCCGTGGACACCGACTTCACCGGCAAACTCGTCGACGTTCACCCGGACGGCCGGGCGGTCCTGCTCTGCGAAGGCATTTTGCGGGCCCGCTACCGCCGCTCCCTCGCCGAACCCGAGCCGTTGACCCCGGGCGAGGTGACCGAGCTGACCGTGGACCTGGGCGCCACGTCCAACGTGTTCCTGCCCGGGCACCGGATCCGGCTGGAGGTCTCCAGCAGCAACTTCCCCCGCTACGACCGCAACAGCAACACCGGCGGCGTGATCGCCGAAGAACGGCTGGCGGACATGGTGCCGGCCGTGAACGCGGTCCACCACGGTCCGGCGCACCCCAGCCGGCTCGTCCTGCCGCTGATCGAGCGGTAGCGGCTCGTCTGCTTCGGGTTTTCCGGCGCGGCGACCTGGCCCGGTGCGACCATGCGGTTGCACCGGGCCAGGTCGCGTGCTTGGTGCTCGACCACCTCTCCGCGGCGGTCGAGCACCGCGGAGCCTCGGCGGCCCCGGAGGTCTGGGGGGCCGCTTTCGTTGGGCTCACACCGGCGGCGCTGGCACGACCCGGCTGGGGAACGTATGGGCGTTCAGGGCACGTTCGACTCCGGCCGCGTCGGCGCCGGGCGTCTTCAGGACGACCTCCGCCACGTCGAGACCGTCTTCCTGCCGGATCGTCACCTCTGCCGTGATACCTAGAGAACGGAGCTCGGTGAGCACCACCCGGTGCATGGCCTCACGCCGCAGCGCCGGCTTGAAGATCTTTCCGACCGCCGTCAACGGGAGCTCGTCCAGGATGTGGATTTCCTTGGGCGCCGCCGTCGGCTCCCCGACATGGCGGGCGGCGTAGGCGCACAGTTCCTCGGCGTTCACCGTGGCCCCGGTGCGCAGGGTGACGAACGCGACGGGCACCTCACCCGCGTGCCGGTCGGGGCGCCCCACGGCCGCCGAGGTGACGACGTCCGGATGGCCGTCGAGGGCTTGCTCGATGAGGGTGGGGTCGATGTTGTGGCCACCGCGGATGATGACGTCCTTCGCCCGCCCGCGCAGCCACAGGTAGCCGTCGTCGTCCAGGCGGCCCAGATCGCCGGTCTCCAGCCAGCCGTCGAACACCTTGCCCGTGGAGTCGAGCCGGAGCCTTCCGTCCGCCGCGTCACGCACGTATCCGGGGAACACATTGGGCCCCGACACCAGGACGGTGCCGGTGACCCCGGGCGGAAGGTCCTCCACGGGGGTGCCGGCCGAGTCCAGTCGCGCCACCTTGATCCGCTGGTAGGGCATGCGGAGGCCGACCGATCCCGGCCGCCGGTCCCCCCGGGGGGTGTAGGTCGAGCCGCAGGTGCCCTCCGTCATACCCCACCCTTCGCACAGCGGAACCCCAGCGTGCTTTTCGAACGCCGTGCGCACACCGTCCGGAAGGGTGCTGGCTCCGACCAGGACGAGCTCGAGGCTCGAGATGTCGGCGTCCACCGGTACCTCGGTGAGCATGGAGCAGACGGTGGGGACGGCGCTGAACGCGGTGACCCGATAGTGCTCCACGATGCGCCAGAACTGCTGGCGGTAGCGGGCATCCCGGAAGCCGGCCTCGCCGAGGCTCACGACGGGCGCGCCGCTCAGGACCGGGGCCAAGCCGGTGATCAGTATGGCGTTGACGTGGAAGAAGGGCATTCCGCACAGGAGCGTCCCGCCCTGGCGGTACCGGAAGACGAGGGCCATCGCCCAGGCCATGTAGACCTGGTTGCGGTGGGTGTGCGCCGCGAGTTTCGGGGCGCCGGTCGTGCCTCCGGTGTGGATCAGCGCGGCGATGTCCTGCGGACCGGGTCGGTCCTCGCCGGTCAGCCGGTCGGACGGGAGTGCCCTGGCCGCCGTCAGCGGCAGCACCTCCAGCCCGTCCACGGCGGGTAGCCGGTCCTCGCCACCGACGACGAGCAGCGTACGCACCGTCGGCACCGCGGCGGCCACCCGCAATGCCTTCCGCCACAGGTCTGGGTCCTGATCCGGCCCCGGCGCCACCAGGACGCGTGAGGCGGCCCGGCGGAGGATGTCGACCATGTGGTCCTCGGCCAGCTGCGGGTTGACGGGGTTGGCCGTGGCGGCCGCCTGAGCACCCCAGAGCAGTTCGCAGATCTCGGGGACGTTCGGCAGCAGCAGGGAAACGGTGTGGTGGCGCCGCACTCCCTGGCCGGAGAGCAGATTGGCGACCTGGTGGACGCGTTCGAGCAGTTCCCGGTAGGTGATCGTGTGCGGGGCCCGAAAGTCGCCGTGGGTGGGCAGGACATGGAACGCCGGGGCGGCACCGAAGCGCTCGGCGCTGCTGACCAGCAGGTCGTAGGTGCTTGAGGGCAGGTGCCGCTGGTCCAGGGGCACCTCCTCGGCGGCGGCGATGCCGGCGGGCTCCGTAAGCTCGGCAACCGCCTGGCCGGCCCTGGCCCGCCGTTCCCGCTCGGTGGTCCGGTCCTCGACCGCCGGCCCGGCCGGTGTCTCCTCGCGGCAGATGGGACGAACAGAACGAACAGGACTAGTAGGACTAGTAGGACGAGTACTGCCTGTCATGATTCTCCGGTGGTCTCGGACCCTCGGCAGGGTCGACTCGGCGGCGAACACGGGAGGCGTCGGCTGGTCCTGTGCGGCAGGTCCCGGCGAGCGGGAAAGCCCGTTTCAGGCACGGCCCGGTGCAGCGCGGTCACGCTCGCGCGGCGAACACGGCTGCGCGGTGACACCAAGACCCTGACGGCTCTGACCGCCACCGTCGCCATCCCCGGTGACCGGGCCCTGTCCGCGCCGTGCATTCCCATCCTGACCGCCTCCGAGGTCGACGAGCACGTCGCCGGGGCCCTGCGCGGCGCACCGCACCTGACCGGCATCGATGCTGTCGTGGAGGGGCCGGGGGCCGCTCGCCAGAGTGCCGACGATAGGGCCTCGATTAACCCAATTCAATATATTGATTACAGCCGTCGGTTGTGCTGTGATGGCGCTCTCCCGCTTACCACTACCCATGCGAGGAATCGATGAGCCCCAGCGCAGAGGCATCGTCGCTGCAGATCCGCGACGTCGGCGTGTCATTCGACGGAGTCCGGGCGCTCGACGGAGTCACCTTCTCGGTAGACGCCGGAGGTGTCACCGCGGTGATCGGACCCAACGGGGCCGGCAAAACGACGCTGCTCAACTGCGTCAGCGGGCTCTACCGGCACACCGGAGACGTCGTGCTCGGCGGAGCGTCGCTCAGCGGGCTGGCGCCGCATCGGCGGGCGCGCCGCGGACTGGCCCGGACCTTCCAGACACCGGCGCTGGTCGACGAGCTTCCGGTCGTCGACAACGTGATGCTCGGTGCCGCCGCCATGGCGCGGCCGGAGCCGGAACGCCGGCTGCGAGAGCGGGCCCTCGAGCTGATAGCCAGACTCGGGGCGGACGCGGTGCGGGACCAGCCGGCGGGCTCGCTCTCGCACGGTGACCGGCGCCGCGCGGAGATCGCACGTGCGCTGTTGCCCGGCCCGGCGCTGCTGCTTCTGGACGAGCCCGCCGCCGGCCTGGACCACGACGAGGCCATGGGGCTGCTCACCGCCGTCCTGGAGATCTGCGGAACGTGCGTGCTGGTCGAGCACGACGTGGAGCTGGTGATGAAGCTGGCCCGGCACGTCGTGGTGCTGGACACCGGGCGGGTACTGGCCGAGGGTCCGCCCACGCTGGTCGTCCGCGACCAGAAGGTGATCGACGCCTACCTGGGACAGGAGATCCCCGGATGAGCGGCGCACTGCTGGTGGCGGATCTGCGTGCGTGGTACGGCAAGGTCGAGGTGCTGCACGGCGTCGGTCTGACGGCCGAGGCCGGTGAGATCGTCGCGCTCGTCGGGCCCAACGGCGCGGGCAAGACCACCTTCCTGCGCGGCATCTCGCGGACCGTCCACACCACCGGCCGGATCCTCGTGGACGGCACGGACGTCGATCGCCTGGACGCGCCCGCGGTGGCGCGGCTGGGAGTCGGTCATGTGCCGCAGGGCCGGGGTACCTTTCCCGAACTGTCGGTCGGGGAGAACTTGCGGCTCGGCTCGCTGGCCCGGGGCCGCCGGTTCCGTGCCGAGCGCGGCGCCGATCTCGACCGGCTGCTGGAGACCTTCCCGATCCTGCGGGAGTTCCTGAGCCGTCCCGCCGGGGCGTTGTCCGGCGGGCAGCAGCAGATGCTGGCGCTGGCCCGGGCCCTGCTGGGGCGGCCGACGTGGCTGCTGGTGGACGAGCCGTCGCTCGGCCTGGCCCCGTCCACGACACTCGACCTGTTCCGCATGTTCGATGTCCTGCGCTCCGACTGGGGCCTGACGATCCTGCTCGCCGAGCAGAACGCCCGGTTGTCGCTGGAGGTGGCCGACCGAGCCGTCGTGCTGTCGACCGGCCGGGTGACGTTCCAGGGGTCCGCGGCGGAAGTGGCGGCGTCACCGCAACTGCGCGCGGCCTATCTGGGAAAGGAGGCCGCGGCATGATCGAGTTGCTCCAGCAGGTCGTCAACGGGCTGAGCACGGGCTGCGTGTACGCGGCGCTCGCGCTGGCGATCTCGGTGATCTACCAGGGTGCGGGCATCCTCAACTTCGCGCAGGGCGAGATGGCCACGGTCGCGGCGTACTCGGCCTGGTCACTGGACGCGCTCGGCTGGCCGATGTGGGCGGCGCTGCCGGTGGTCTTCGCGGGGGCGGCGGTGCTGGGCGCGGTGATCGAGCGCCTGCTGGTCCGCCCCGTGGAGGGCGCGTCGGTGCTGGCGCTGGTCACCGTGTCGACGGCGCTGCTGCTCGGCATCAACGGCCTGGTGACGGTGCTGTGGGGGACCGACCCGCACAGCCTGGCCGGCCCGTTCGGCACGAAGGCGCTGAGTGCCGGCGAGGTGACGGTTACCTCGCAGCAGCTCGGCGGGGCCGCGACCGTGCTGGTGGTGATGGCCGCGGTCGGGTTGTTCTTCCGCTTCTCCGATGTCGGGCTGCGGATGAAGGCGGTGTCGCAGAATGCGGATTCGGCCGTCCTGCTCGGGATCCGGCCGGGCCGGATGCGCGCCGCGGGATGGGCACTGGCCGCGGTGGTCGGCGCCGTCGCCGGATTCGTGGCGGCACCGGCGACCGGGGTCAACCCGGAGATGATGCAAACGCCGCTGCTGATGGCGTTCGCGGCGGCCGCGCTCGGCGGGTTCGGCAGCCGGGTCGGCGCGGTGGTCGGCGGGCTCGCCCTGGGCGTGCTGACCGCGCTGGCCGCGCGGTACATCCCGGGGCTGAACGGTGACCTGGCGCTGTCGGTGCCGTTCGGTGTCATCTTCCTGGTCCTGCTGCTCCGGCCGCACGGACTGTTCTCCCGGGGATCGGCGGTGCGGGCATGACGACCATGGCGACAATTCCGCGTGCGAAGGCGCTGGCCTGGGCGGCCATGGCCGTCGTGGCCATCGTGGCCCCGTACGTCGTGGACGACTACCAGGTGTTCCAACTCGCCCGCCTGACCACCACGGCCATGGCGGTCGCGAGCCTGGTGCTGCTGACCGGGTGGAGCGGACAGGTCAGCGCCGGGCACGGCGCGTTCTTCGGGGTCGGCGCGTACGCCGCCGCCATCCTGATCGTCAAGGCGGGGCTTCCGTGGCCGGTCGCGGTGGTGCTGGCCACGCTGGTCAGCTTCCTGGCCGGGCTGCTGGCAGGGCTGCCCGCGCTGCGCATCCGGGGCATCAGCCTCGCGCTGATCACCCTGGTGCTGGCCGTGCTACTGCCCCCGCTGGTCGTCCGGTTCGACGGCCTGACCGGCGGCTCGACCGGCATGCCGCTACCACCGGTGCGCACCCCGGCGGGCATCCAGCTGTCGGGTGCGCAGTTCTTCTACCTGGTGACGCTGGCCGTCCTGGCGGCCGTCCTGGTGCTGCTGGCCACCGTGTGCCGAGGCCGCACGGGCCGTTCGCTGGCCGCGTTGCGCGACCAGCCGGTGATGGCGGCCACGGCGGGCGTGCCGACGGCCAAGTTGTCCCTGCTGGTCTTCGGCGCCAGCGGTGCCATCGCCGGGCTCGGTGGAGCGCTGAACGCGCTGGCGATCCAGTCGGTGGTGCCGGACTCCTACACCTTCACCGTGTCGCTGGCGCTTCTGACCGGCGCGGTCGTCGGCGGTATCCGGTCGTGGGCCGGGGCACTGATCGGCGCCGTGTTCGTCGTGTACCTCCCCCAGGTCATCAGCGACTCCGTCGGCGACAGCCTGGCCAGTCACTGGACCCAGGTCGTGTACGCCGTGCTGCTACTCCTCGTTCTCTACCTGGCGCCTCAGGGCCTGGCCGGCCTGGGCACCCGCCTGGCCGCGGTCCGCATCCCCGGCGCCCGCCTCACCTCTACTACTCCCAGGAGACAGTCATGACCATCACCCGCAGGAGCGCCCTCGCCTCCCTCCTGTCCGTCACCCTCGTCGGCGCCCTCGTCGGCGCGTGCGGACGCACCGACGAGACCGCCAACGCGTCCTCCAGCGGAGAGATCGTCGTCGGGGGAAGCTTCCCCATGTCGGGGCCGTACGCCCCGATCTCCGCGGTCAGCAAGGGCGCGGCGGCCTACTTCGCCAAGGTCAACGCCGAGGGCGGCATCAACGGCCGCAAGATCAAGTACGAGGCGTACGACGACGGCTACGACCCCGGCCGCGCCGCCGCCAACATCCGCCGGGGCGTCGACCAGGACAAGGCCCAGGCGTTCCTCACCTTCGGGGTGCCCGGCGAGGTCGTCCGCCCCTACCTCAACCAGAACAAGGTGTTCAACGTCGCCTACTCCGGCTCCACCCAGATGTCGCAGGTCGACCAGTTTCCCTACTCGCACGCCTGGTGGCCGGACCTCACCGCGGAGACCGGGGTCATCGCGCAGTACGTCGGCAAGGAGTTCCCGGCGGCCAAGGTCGGCGTCCTCACCCTCAACAACGACCTGGCCGACGCCGCCGCGGCGGGATTCAAGGCGGGCGGCGTCACCCCGGCGGTCTCCCTGAAGGTGCCGCCCAGCCAGCAGGACAACACCGCCCAGGTGGCGCAGCTGAAGGCGGCCGGGGTGGATGTGCTGTACCTGGCATTGGGCGCGCCCCAGATGGTTCCGACGCTGAAGTACATGGCCCAGATCGGATATCGGCCGAAGACCTTCGTCTACTCGATCACGATCAACCACACCAGCCTGCTCGACCCGCTGACCCCCGCGATCTCCAAGGGCCTCAACGCCGCGCTGTGGCTGGACGACCCGGCCGACCCGCGCTGGGCGAACGACCCCGGAATCCAGGCGTACAAGAAGGACATCGCCACCTACGGCGAGGGCGCCAGCGCCGACGACATGCTGGCGCTCAACGGCTTCGCGGGCGCCGCGGCTCTCGTCTCGGCCATGAAGGCCGCCAAAACCCAGGACGCCGACGGGTACAACACGGCCTGGAACGCGCTGAAGGACGTGCCGGCGCCCGGTCTGATCGGCGGCACCCTGAACGCGGGTCCCGGCGGGCGGCTGGTCTACCGCTACCAGGTGGTGGAGTTCGACGGGTCGAGCTGGCAGAACCGCGGTCCCGTGCAGGACGCTGTCCAGTCGGGGCTGATCAAGTGACCAGCCGCGCCCGTAAGGCTACGCTGGCATGGCCGGAAGCAAGCCGACAGGAGCCATCACACCGTGACCGATCGGGAAGCCGGGCTGAACCCGAGCGACGTCGTTCTGCACGGCCGGTCCAAGGCCGAACGGGTAGCCGACGTCCTGGCGGCACGCATCCAGGAGGACAAGCTCGAGCCCGGCGCCTTCCTGGGCACCAAGTCGCAGCTGCGCGACCAGTTCCGGGTGAGCCCGGCCACCATGGACATGGCCCTGCACCTGCTGATCGACCGGGGCGCGGTGGAGGCGCGGCCGGGTGTGAAGGGCGGCGTCCGGGTCGCCGGGCAGCCGGGCACGGTCAGCCTGGGCCGGGCCCGCTGGCTGCTGCGCGCGTCGGGCACGGACGCCAAGCAGGCGGGCCAGGCGCTCGGGGTGTACTTCGGCCTGCAGCCGCAGATCGTGGCCGCGGCGGTGCACGGGCAGACCGCGCAGGATCGCAAGGCGCTGCGCGCGGTGTGCCATCGACTGCGCAAGGCCAACGGCGACCAGCAGGAGTACTTCGCGGCGCACGAGGCCGCGCACGACGCGCTACTGGAGGCCACGCATGACGATGTCCTCATCTCGGTCGTCCGCAACCTGCTGGCCATCGCCGACCAGGCCACCGAGGGGCAGCGCGCACCAGGCGTCCAACTGCCCGCCGACGAGGACCCCGCAGTCTACGTCGCCGACCGCGCCGAGGTCCACATCCGCATCATCGAGGCCGTACTGCGGCGGGACGTCGAGGATGCCTGGCACGGCCTGCTGCACCACGCCGTCACCCAGGCCGACCTGCCGGCCGACGCCGCGATCCTCTCCGCGGGCTTCCTGGACCTCCAGACGTACTGGCAACGGATGGTGGGCGGACCTCACTAGGAGGTTCGCCCATGGATAAGCCCGTCGAGGTCGCCGACCGCGTGTACGCCTACCCGCAGCACGACGGCAGCTGGTGGGTCAACACCACGGGCTTCGTCGTGGGACGGCGCGACATCGTCGCCATCGACTCCTGCGCCACCCGCGGGCGCACGGAACGATTCCGGGCGGCGATCGCCGGGGTCGCCGACCTGCCGGTGACACGGCTGGTGAACACCCACCACCACGGCGACCACACCTACGGCAACGCGCTGTTCGACGCCACGGTCATCGGTCACGAGAACTGCCGCACGGAAGCGCTCAACGACCGGGCACGTGAGGAGGCCGGCGCGCTCTGGTCGCCCACACCCGACTGGGGTGATCTCCCGGTCGACCCGCCATCGGTGACGTTCTCCCACAGCCTCACCCTGCACGTGGACGATCTGCGGATGGAGCTGATTCATCCCGGAACGCCCGCACACACCAGGGGTGATGTCGTGTGCTGGCTGCCCGAGCAGCGCGTCCTGTTCACCGGCGACCTGGTCTTCAACGGCGGCACGCCGCTGGTGATGCAGGGCTCGGTCACCGGATCGCTCGAAGTCCTGCGGTTCCTGCGCGGCTTTCACGCCGAGATTTTTGTTCCCGGCCACGGTGCCCCCACCACCCCGGACATCCTCGACCTGCACGAGCGCTACTACCGCTTCGTGCTGCGACTGGCCGAGGATGCCCGGGCCCGCGGGCTGACCCCGCTGGAGGCGGCAAGGGAATCCGACCTCGGCGAGTTCAGCGACCTGCTCGACCCGGAACGCATCGTGCTCAACCTGCACCGTGCCTATGCCGACCTGTCCGGCGTAGGCGACGTCGACCTCCGCCAGGCGTTCGCCGACGCGATCGCCTACAACGGCGGACGCCCCCTCCACTGCATCGCGTGAGACTCACCAGAGGACGGACATGCGCTTTGTGACATACGACAACGGCTCGGGCGACGACCGGGTGGGCCTGCTGGACGGCGACACCGTCTACGGGCTGGCCCCTGGCGTCGACCTGCTCGGCCTGCTCGGCGACGACGGCGAGCGACTCCAGCAAGCGGGCGAGTCGGCCCGCCGGGACCCCCACGAGGTGATCGCCGTCGGCGAGATCCGCCTTCTGCCCCCGTTGCCCCGGCCGCCGAGCATCCGCGACTTCATCGCCTACGAACAGCACGTCGAAGGCACCGCGAAACTCGTCGGCAAGAGCGACGTCAATCCGGTCTGGTACGAACAGCCGCTGTTCTACTTCTCGAACCCGCACTCGGTGGTGGGCGCCGGCGACGAGGTCCCGGTCCCCCCGGGGTGCGCCGAGTTCGACTTCGAGTTGGAGGCCGCCGCCGTCGTCGGCCGCTCCGGCACCAACCTGACCCCCGACCAGGCCGAACGGCACATCGCCGGATACCTGGTCATGAACGACTGGTCCGCACGCGACCTGCAGTTCCGCGAGATGCAGTTCGGCCTCGGCCCGGCCAAGGGCAAGGACAGCGCCATCACTCTCGGCCCCGCCCTGGTGACCCCCGATGAACTGGCGCCCTTCCGCGCCGGTACCGCGTTCGACCTCGGCATGCGCGTCCTGCTCAACGGCGTGCCCTTCGGCGAGGACCGGATGACCAACATGGCGTGGAGCTTCGGCGAACTGATCTCCTACGCCTCCCGCGGAACCTGGGTACGCCCCGGCGACATCATCGGCAGCGGAACCATCGGCAACGGTTGTCTCGCCGAGAAATGGGGACGCGAGGGCAGGGGCTGGCCTCCGCTCAAGCCGGGCGACGAAGTGACCATGACGATCGACGAGGTCGGCACGATCAGCAACACCGTCGCCGCCACCACCAGCGACCCGCACCCACTCACCCACCGAATTCCGGCCTGACCCGGCCCGGTGGAGACCGGGGATTCCTCCGCCGGCCGCCAGCCCCTGATGCGACGAACGTTCGACGAACTCATTGACAGATACATGAACGACTCGTTTAAACTTCTGGCACATCGTCGAACCCGGCCCGTACGCCAGCCAAGGAGTCATCGTGCAAGCCCTACTGCCCGAACGAGTGATCGTCACCGGTGGAGCCTCCGGAATCGGGGAGGCCGTCATCCGCGCGTTCGCCGCCGGCGGGGCCGAGGTCGGCATCATCAACCGATCAGAGGACTCCGTGGAGCGGGCACTGAAGAATGGTCTCGCCGACGTCGCCGACCGCGTCCACTGGCGGATCGCCGACGTCGCCGACGAGGCCGCGGTTGTCACCGCGGTCGACGAGCTCTCGACCGAACTCGGCGGTGTCCAGGCTGTGGTGGCGAGCGCGGGCATCGTGGGAGAGTTCGGTGCGAGTCTCGGCGAGGTCACGTCATCCGACTTCCGCCGGGTGCTCGAGGTCAACGTGCTCGGGGTGTTCCACCTCGTGAAGGCGGCGTTGCCGCACCTGGCGCAGCAACCCAATCCCTCGGTCACGATCGTGGGATCCGACTCCGGGTTCGTCGCGGTCCCCGGCATGCTGGCGTACAACGCGTCCAAGGGCGCGCTGGTCCAGCTGACCCGGGCCATGTCGGTCGAGCTGTACGAAGAGCACGGCGTCCGCGTCAACAGCATCTGTCCGTCTATTGTGGATACTCCGATGTCGCGGGGCGCGATGGATGACGAGGGCTTCGAGGGTGCCGACTTCCCGGTGCACTCCCCCGACGACGTCGCCTGGAGCGTGCTGTACCTGAGCGCGGCCAACTCCAGGGCGATCAACGGCGTCAACCTTCTCTCCGACTTCGGATACACGGCACGCTCGTCGTTCCCGGCTTGATCGGGACAGGCGCACGAAGGCCGGCGCGCGCCGCGCGCCGGCTTCAGCGTCGCCCGGACGGTCATCGGCCGCTGGTCTCCACCTGCCTCCCCGGGGCGGCCGCGCAACCTCAACCGCCCGCTGGCCGGGCCTCTTCGGCAATTTTGAGCATCGCCGACAGATCGGTCAGCTTGATCCGCGGACGCTGCGACTCCTGCGCCTTCGCGCACTCGTGCAGGTCGATGGCCTGCCACCCGGCGTAGTCGATGGCCTGCGGCTGCCGGTCCGCAATCAGGTCGCGCAGCGCGTCGCGGCCGTACGCGGGCTCTTTCAGGCGCCCGGCCGCGAAATCGTCCAGCAGCGCATGGACCGTTTCCTCGGCGCATTTCTTGTTGGTGCCGATGACACCCGAGGGCCCGCGCTTGATCCAGCCCGCCGCGTAAACCCCCGGGACCGGCGCTCCACCAGCCTGGTCGACGACGCGACCGCGGTCGTTGGGAAACGTGCCGCGGGCGTCGTCGAACGGCAGCGACGGAATGGCGGCGCCCCGGTAGCCGACGGACTTCAGAACCAGGCCACATTCGACGTGCTCGGTGTCAGCGGTCGGACGCGCTTCGAGCCGTTCGCCATCGGAGTACACCAGTTCGTTACGCGCCACCCGGAGTCCGCGCACCCGGTCATCACCCAGGACCTCCACCGGGGAATTGAGGAACCGCAGGACGATGCGCTTGCCGGCGCCGGTGAGCGGGCGGGCCTTGGGCCGCGTACCAGGACGTGTCAAGCCGGAATTTCGCTGGCCGCCCGCACAGGGCGCGCCCACCGGGTCGATGACCAATCAGAGGGGCTTGACAGCGGTGGGTGACTGGGGCCAACCTGAACAGGCCGCCACTTTGACCGTGGGTCAGATTTGCTTGAGTTGAGCCGCAGCGGGCCCGTCACGCTGCTGCGAGATTCGAAGGTGAGTCATGCTGGCCAAGCGATTGAGTATCGTAAGCCTTTATACCCGCGACTTCGAAGCGTCGGTGAAGTTCTACGAAGGTCTCGGCTGGACTCCCGACGTTTCGCTCGAAGGGTTCGCCGTGATCAACCTCGGCGGCGCACCGCTTGCCATTGCCGTGCTCGACCACCTCGCGGCCGACCTCGGTACGGAGGCCGCGGAACTCGAGGACGGCGGACGGTACGGGCGGTACGTCCCCGGCGTGCTGGTGGACACCGCCGGCGAGGTGGACGGGTTGTTCGAAATCGTCAAGAACGCCGGCGGCCGCATACTCACGAACCCGGCGACCCAGCCCTGGGGCGTCCGCAACTTCTACTTCACCGACCCCGAGGGCAGCCTCTGGGAGGTCGCGCACGTCCCCAACCTGACCTTCGGCGTCCAGGACGCCGCGATCTGGCCCGTCCCGTAGGTCAGCCGGGCTGGAAGGCGCCTGCGGCGTCGGCCCCACCGGCGGCACGCGGGAAGGCAGGTCCGAGCACGTCCGCGCCAGGGACGACAGCGGCGTGTTCATGCCGGCTCCAGGATCGTGGCGACTTCGGGAAATGCCCGGGGCCCGGTGCGCGTCTGGCCTCGGGCGAGTACATCACTCCATCGAAAGGACATACCTCCATGACCATGCCTGGTGAAGCCCAGTTGACGACCGGCGGCGCTGTCGGCTATCGCCGGATCGCGACGGAGGAAGCGTGGGCGCCTCCGGAAATGTTCGATCTCTACCGGCGGATGCTGGAACGGGGCGAGGGCGGCGCGGGCTTTCGCACCCTGATGGGCCATTTCGTGATGAGCGACTCCGCCCGGGCGCAGTTCGTGCGCAACCGCCTCCAGGACCTCGGGGAGCAACGGCTGGCCGACATGGATGCCGCCGGCCTCGACCACGCCGTGCTGAGTTTGACGTCCCCAGGCACTCAGTCCCTCGACCCTGACGCCGCGCGCGAGATCGCGAAGAACTCCAACGATTTGCTGGCCGAGGCGTGCCGTCGCCATCCCGGGCGCTTTTCCGGATTGGCCGCGGTGGGATTCGAGGACGTCCCAGGCGCGGTCAAGGAACTCGACCGCGGCATTACCGAACTGAAGCTCAAAGGCGTGATCTGCAACTCGCACATCCGTGGCCGCTACCTTGACGAACAGCAGTTCTACCCGATCCTCGAGGCCATCGAGGCGCTGAACGTCCCGCTCTATCTGCACCCGAACATGCCGAACGACTCCATGATCGGCACACTCGCCGAAGCGGGACTCGACGGAGGGATCTACGGATTCGCGGTGGAGACGGGCATGCATCTGCTCCGGATCATCACCGCCGGCGTGCTCGACCGGTTCCCCAACCTCCGGATCGTGGTCGGACATCTCGGCGAGGGGCTGCCGTTCTGGTTCTACCGCTTCGACTACATGCATGCCGTGCACGTCGCCACGAACCGGCACAAGGCCATCAAGCCCTTGGAGTTGAAGATAAGTGAATACTTCCGCCGCAACATCTGGCTGACCACCAGTGGTATGCCATGGGCGCCGACGATCACGTACGTCCGCGAAGTCGTCGGGCCTGACCGGCTGATGTATGCGATGGACTATCCCTACCAGTACCTCCCCGAGGAAGTCCGGATGCAGGATGCGCTCCCCCTCAGCACCGGGGAGAAGAAACAGTTCTTCCAGGACAACGCAATCCGGGTGTTCGACCTCGACGAAGCGGCGATCACCGCGGGCTGACCCTGGGCCGAAGGCCGACGACCGGGCCGCGGCGCACCGAAGCGGCCCATCCTCGTCGCGCACGGTGTTGATCACCAGCTCGGCTGGTGCCGTGACAGCCTCCGGGATCGAAGGACTGCCGACCACCGACAGTTCACCCGGATGCTGTCGCGTCGTCAACAACTGCCCCGCACCAGCACAACGGAACACGGAGGGCTACCGGTGTCCCAGCCGACCACTCACAACTACGGCGCGCGTCACAATGCTGACCCTGCGTTAGAACTGCTAGACTCCGTGGACATGACGGCTACCAGGCTCAAGCCCGCGCGCGTGAAGACCGCACGAGTTGCCACCGCCGGGTCAGCTCCTGAAACAGGCCGCGCCGCACCGGCCCGGAGTAAACCCAACCGCCGTGCCGCACTCCTTCATGCGGCATTGGACCTCTTCGCCACGCGACCATATGACGATGTTTCCGTCGACGAGATCTGCGCTCGGGCCAACGTGGCGCACGGGTTGTTGTCCTACCACTTCGGGGGTAAGCGGCAACTGTTCGCGGCGGCGGTGCGCCTTGCCTGGGACGAACTGATCTCCTACGAAAAGCCGCTTGAAACCGAGGTCACCGTTGTCGAGAAGTTCCGCGGATACCTTTCTCGGCACTTCGACTACTTCCGGCGGCACCCGGAGCGTTTCCGCCTCATGACGAGGTCCGGTCACGCCGACGACGACGTGTCGGAAGTTCTGCGATCAGCTCGTCAAGACGCTATCAAGGAAATCGAGGCTTCTCTCGGGTGTCCCGAAGGTGCTCCGCCGCGGCTGCGCATGGCGATCTCCGGGTGGGCCGGTTTCGTCGATACCGTCACGCTGGAATACATCGAGAAGTCGCCGGTCGACATCGCGGAGATCACGGACATGTGCGCGCAGGTGCTGGTGGCGTCGGTCCGGAGCGCGAGCGATATTCGCGTCGACGCCGCGGTCGAGTTGGAGGTCATGTCGCGTGTCGTCGGCCAGGCCAATTCCGCCTGGCGGTGACGTCCGCGAGCCGGGGGCTGTCGCAACGGGGGCGCCAGTGGCCGGTAACAGCAGTTCGAGGCGAACCGGCCGGAGGTAGCGTCGGCTTGAAAAACCACGATCACCGTATCGTCCACATGGAGCTGATGGTCGACCTCTTCACCCTTCGCCGTAGCATGCGCGACAGCGTCGTCCAGTTCCACGTCGGCGCGGTGCCCCACATGGTGGAAGCCACGGGCGGACTCGTCTGGAAAGAACCTGGTCCGGTCTCGAGGAGTTCGAGGTGCCCGTCCACGGAGCAGGCGAATCGAACCAGTTGAAGATTCTCGCCGCTCGGATGCCCTACGGCCCGCATTGTCACTTCACGAGCAGGCTTGAAGTCCATCCTCAGGGTTTTCGCGAAGTGCGCGACAGCGCCCCAGTTCGGGGACCGCGATACAACAATGGTGGCGGCTCTCCGAGGTCGGCACTGACACGTGAGGTTCTCCTGAGCTCGATGCCGGCGGGGTTCCTCGTGCGATGACGAGGAACCCCGCCGGCTGTTCCGCTACCGTTCTTGTCGAGCGGTCACGTTCGTGGTGTATCGCGGTACCGCTTGGGCTTCATATGGTCCGGTATCTCCGGACTCGGATCCGGCACGACCTCGCTCCCGGTGCGATCCACGACCTCCGCGGACTGGGCCGCCACCGCCTCCAGCGTCAGCCGGCCGTCTGTGCCGCCGATCCCGTTGGTCCTGGCGAAGTACAGCTCTCTGATCGTCCCGCCCTGCGCCTGGAACACCTTTCCCGAGTACGGGCATGACTCGTGTGCGAGCCAGGCCCCGACGGGAGCGACCGATTCCGGAGTCAGGCCGTTCTCGCGGGCTTGTTCGCTGAACGAGGGTTCGAGCATGGTCTGCCAGGCGAGGGTGTCGGCAGCGGGCATGATGACGTTGGCTCGAATCCCGAACGAATGACCTTCCGCGGCCAGCGTCCGGGTCAGACCGACGACACCGAGTTTGGCCGCCGCGTAGATCGACTGATACGCCAGCCCCCGCACGGCGACCCCGGAGCTGACGTTGACCAGCCGGCCGTACCCGTTCTCCTTCATCGGCCGCCAGGCCGCCCGGCACATCCAGATGTGGCCGAAAAGATGGACCCCGACGACCTTTTCGATGTCATCCTCGGAGATTTCGTCGAAGAGGGCGAACGGTGCGACACCGGCATTGTTGATCAGGATATCGACGCGTCCCCACGCCTCGAGGGCAGCGTCGACGATCGATCTGGCGCCGGACGCGGTGGCGACGCTGTCGCCGTTGCTCATCGCCTCGCCGCCGGCATCGATGATCTCCTGGACCACCTTGTCCGCTCCGCCGCCGACCATCCCACGCCCGTCAGGGCCGACACCGAGGTCGTTCACCAGTACCTTCGCGCCACGGAGGGCCAGCAGTAGGGCGTAGCTTCTGCCCAGCCCAGGGTTTCCCCCCGCGCCCGTGACGATCGCGACACGTCCGTCGAACCGCAACTCGCTCATGCCCGCACCCCGGAATCAGCTCGGCCAGGAGCCCTCGAGGACCGTCTCGAGATGGCCAACCTTGGGCGTCCGGTCGCCGACGATGGGAATCACCTGTTCGAGAGCGCGCCGGAGCCGAAGCCCGGGCGTTGTGTGGACGTCGAGAACGTAGCTTCCTTCCGATGCCAGGGCCCGTTGCACCGCGCCGGCCAATTGCTCTGGCGACTCCACTCGCTCACCGTCGACGCCGAAGCTCTTCGCCAGCCGCACGAAATCCGTTGTCTGCGGAAGGTCCACCCACGGGTTGTCGATTCCGGACGCCCGCATGGACGCACGGTTGGCCAGGAGACAGTGGTTGTTGTCGATCACCACGATGACCTTGAGGTTGTGCTCCGCCAGACTCGACAGCTCCATCAGGTCGTAGTAGAAGCCACCGTCGCCGTGATAGGACACCACCGTCCGGTCCGGGTCGGCGAGTTTGGCACCGATGGCGACCGGCAGGCTGACCCCGAGCGACATGTAGTGGCCACCGGTGGCCAGAGGCGTGACGTTCTTGTAGTTGAACGCCCGGTACAACCCGAAGGCGTTTCCGCCCGAGTCTCCGATGACAAGCGCGTCATCCGGTAGTTGCTCGGACAATGTGCGAATGAGGAAGTACTGATTGATGGGCACTTCGGTTCCGTCGAACCAGGAGTTCATCTCCTCGATCCACACGTCCTTCACCGAGGTGACCTCGCTGCGCCACCCGGCCCACGCCGCCGACACGGAAGTCGTGTCCGGGTCGGTCTTGGCCGTCGCGAGCAGCCGCGCGAAGAAGAACTTCGCGTCGGACTGGATCCCCAGCGTCGGCTGGAAGATCTTGGCGAGTTCGTATTGGTTGACATCGACCTGCACAACGGTGTCCGGCTTCTTCATGCTCCAGCTGCCGGTACTCATCTGCGAGAACGAGCATCCCACCGTGACCCAGATGTCGGCCTGCTGCGCGATGAAGTTGGCGGCCTTCCAGCCAAAGTTTCCGGTTGGGCCGGCATAGAGCTCGTGCGCGTCCGGCAGGAGGCCACGACCGCCCCACGACGTCGAGACAACCGGAATTCCCGTCAGCTCGGTGAACTCGCGGAGCTCAGCGCTGGCGTCGGCGATGTGGACACCCGCACCGACGTACAGCACCGGCCGTTCGGCAGCTTTGAGCAGCTCCCATGTCGCCTCGACATCTTCCTGGTGCGGGGACGGCGGCTTCGGGAGGACGAGTGGCTCGACCTTCATCCCGGTCTCCTGGAACATGATCGTCTGAGCCAGCACCAGAGTCGAGGCACCGAACTTTCCGGTGCTCGCCTCCTTGACGGCCTGTCGCACGATCACCGGGAGGTCGGCGGCGTCGGTAACCTTCTTGATGTACTTCGAAACCTGCTTGAGCGCCGGGTAGACCTCGAGGGCATCCTGCAAGCCGTCTCGCGCTTCCATCGACGGCGGGTTGTCGAGCGACATGTAGAGCAACGGCGTGCCGTCCATCGTCGAGCCGTAGATGGCCGGCGTCGAATGCAAGGCACCCACGTGGTGCGTGATGACCGCGGACGCGGCGCGCCGCTTGACCCGGTTGTAACCGGCGGACATCCACGCGGCGGTGAGCTCCGTGCGCCCCGCATACATCGGGATGTCGTGGCTGATAACGCTCCGGGTCAACTGCGGGACCGCTCCCCCGGTGTAGCCGAAGACGATCTCGACCCCCGAGGCCAGCAGCGCTTCAGCGATGGCGTCGGAACCCTCGCGGCGCCGGCTTCCCTCATCTGCCCGCTGGTCTGTCGCAGACTCTGCCGTCCGTGCTGCTTCGTCGATGGACATCTGGTCGCCTCGTCCTTTCCTGTCAACGGAACCGGCCGCACTCCCCACGGCAAAAATCCCGCGTCGCCGCGCCACGGTGGCCAGTCGGCATGACGGTCAATCGCCCAGAAGATCGGACCGCGCACCCTTCGCGGCACCCCAGCCGAGCGACTGACTACGGGTCAGTTTATGCGCTTACCACAGCTTGGAGCGTCCGCGTCGTTCTGTCAAGGTCCGGCGTTTTCACTCTGGACCCGGCAACTGGCGCTCGGCCACCGGAGATCGGTAGACCAGCCGAGTGTGATGCTTGACACGATAGAACGCGAGGGACATCATTGGGCAAACTGACTATCGGTCAGGCTGCGGATCTCCCGCGGGCCCGCACGATGGCCCCGTGATGCCGTGCGACAGCGGAGCGAAGAGAACGGAGTTTTCGGTGGACAAGTACGACGTGATCGTGGTCGGCGCTGGATCGAGTGGTGGGGCCCTGGCCGCCCGGCTCAGCGAGGATCCGTCGCGGTCCGTGCTCTTGCTCGAAGGCGGGCCCACCTACGCCTCGGCGGAGGAGATGCCCCCCGAACTTCTGTCACCGTCGAGCATCGCCGCCGCGGCTCCAGGCCACCCGAACAACTGGGCGTACCCCGCCGAGTTGCGGCCCGGTATGCGGCTGCCCTACCCACGCGGCAAGGGGCTGGGCGGATCCAGTTCCATCAATGGCTGCTACTTCATCCGGGGCACCCAGGCCAACTTCGACTCCTGGGCGAAGGACGGCAACGACGCTTGGGCCTTCGACCGGGTGCTTCCGTCGTTCAAGCGCATCGAGACCGATGTGGACTTCGAGTCCGACGCCCACGGGCACAACGGGCCCATCGCCGTGAGGCGTGAACCTCGAGACCGCGCGCCGGAGTTCACCACGGCCTTCCACTCCGCGTGCCAGGCACTTGGTTTCGCCGAGGAACCGGACAAGAACGACCCGCATGCGCGAGGCGGCGTCGGTCCGGTGCCCCTCAACGTCGCCGGCGGCCGGCGCGTGGGAACCGCGCTGGCGTATCTGCTGCCTGCCCTGGGACGAGCGAACCTGACAGTCCTGGGGAACGCCCCCGTGCGTCAGATCGTGACCAAGGGCCGGCGCGCGGTCGGCGTGGTCGCGGAGGTGGACAAGACAGCGCGGACGTTCTATGCCGACGAGGTGATCATCAGCGCCGGCGCACTGCGCACCCCGCACCTCCTCATGGTCTCCGGAATCGGCCCGGCCGCCGAACTCCGGAAGCACGGCATCGACGTCGTCCAGGATCTGCCCGGTGTGGGCAGGAACCTCACCGACCATCCCATGGTCAGCGCCGGCTGGGACTTGGACGTCCCGTTCACCAAGTTCTCGGATCGGGGGGTTCTCACCTCCGTGTTGCACTGGGTCGACGAAGGGTCCGAACTCGAGATCCTGCCGTTCGTGACGAAGAACGGTGACATGCTGTCCGCGGCCAACGTCTTGGAACGACCGGTTCAAGCCCTGACCGCCATGAAGGGCACTTCAATCAAGGCCGTGACCCGGCAAGCACGTTCGCTGAAACACGCGATGCTCGGGATCATCGTCCTCGAGGAGGACAGCCGCGGGCAGGTGTCACTCGCCTCCGGCAACCCGAGCGATTTGCCCGTCCTCGAGTGGAACCTGCTCAGTAGCGAGACCGACCGCATCCGGTTCCGAGCCGCCGTCCGAATGGCGTACGAGGTCTTCCGGAGTCCGGAGCTGCGTCAGATCGGCGCATCGATCCAGGGCCTGGACGCGAAGGTTGTCACCAACGACAAGGCGCTCGACCGTTGGGCGGCCGAACGGATCAGCGCGGGTCATCCTTCCTGCACGTGCCGCATGGGTCCGGCCAGTGATCCGACCGCGGTCGTCGACCAGCACCTCCGCGTGCACGGCATGGACGGCCTGCGGGTCGCCGACACGTCCGCTTTCCCGAGCATTCCGACCAGGGGTCCCAACGCCACCGCCATCATGATGGGCGAGCACCTGGCCCAGATGATGAACGGGCAACCGAACTGATTCGCAGGCAACGACTCCTGCGAGTCTCTCCCGGTTCCGGCGCCCTCTTCGCGCTGAAACCGATTACCAGCCGTCATCCCCCAAAAGATCGCCCTTGACAAAGGAGCAACGCATTACCACGGCCATCACATGTCAGGCGATCACCCTGCCGGTCGCACCATCGGGCGGCGAACCGCTCCGAAAGGAAAAGGTGATCGTGGAACACGCGGACTTCGACTACCAGAACGCGCTACGCCTCGACGATCGTTGTGTAGTCGTACTCGGGGCAGGACAAGGACTCGGCTCGGCCGTCTCCGATGCCTTGACGCAGGTTGGTGCCTCGCTCGTGTGCGTCGACCAGGATGCCGACGCGGCCCGCTCGTGTGCCGATGCGGTGGGCGGCCACCCCGTGGTTTGCGACATCACTGACGCGTCGGCCTTTCGCGCGATGCTTGAGGAGGCGGAGCGAGAACGCGGCCCGGTGCGCGGCATCGTGGACGTCGTCGCGTTCTCCAAGATGGGCCGGTTGGCGACGCTGACCACGGACGACTGGGCAGCACACCATGTCGGGCGTCGTCGGGCACGCGTTCCTCGCGCTCACACTGGGAGCCGAGGCCATTCGCCGTTCCGGTGCCGGCGGCTCCATGGTGTTCATCGGCTCGAACTCCGGCCTCGGCGCGATCAAAGGCCAGGCCGCCTACGGCTCGGCCAAGGCGGCCCTTCACCACCTGGTCGCCTGCCTGGGGCCCGAACTCGGTCCGCACGGAATCCGGGTCAACGCGGTGGCGCCGTCGTTCATCAGAAATCCTGCCCTCTCCAGAGTTCTCTCGGAGCAGGAATGGGATGAAGTCGCCTCGCTCATCCCGTTGGGCAGGCCCGCGTATCCGCGCGAAATCGCGGGAGCGGTCCTGTTCCTGATTTCCGATCTGGCCTCCCACGTGACCGGCCAGACGCTGCCCGTCGACGGCGGTCTCAGTCGCATACTGCAACTTCCGTCATTGCCGTGGAACAGGGATTAGGGCTGGAACAGCCGGCGCGGGGACGACAACCTTGCGGAGTCCTCCCCGCGGGAGAGCCAGACTCGCCTCCTGTTCCGGTTACGACCTTTGGGGCCAGTGCCTGAGCAGGCGGCGCTCCGCCAGGGCGACCGCGACGGAACTTCGACGGGAAGGCGCACGCCGCACGCCTCGCCCTGCAGCAGACACACCACCTGCCCGTCCCATTCGACCTCACGACCGGCGAGCAACTCCCGCAGCGCAGCGACAAATCGCTCGACTTCCGCCCCATCGAGAAGGTCGGCGACCGAGGAGCACCGCGCTGGTGAATCCCGTTCCTACGCCGATCTCGATTCGCCCCGGCGCCAGTGTCGCCAGGTGGGCGATCATGCTCGCGTTGCTGACGAGGTGGCGAGCATGTGCCGTGACCACCGCGATGCCCAGCTTGATCCGGGTCGTTCGCGCAGCAGCGAGCGCGACGGTCACGATCGGGTCCGCATACAGCGCCGGACTGTCGAACACGAAAGCCCTCGAGTATCCCAGCTTTTCCGCCAGCACGATGTGATCGGGAGTCGCGATGGTCGGAGCGAACGAGCAGTTGAGTTCCACGGGTCACTCCTGTCTTCAGCTGAAGTTCGTCAGCATTTCTGGTTGCTTGACAGGTGAACCCGAATCAAGGAGGGAACCGGAGCGGCAACTGATGTGGCTCCGCCAAACCGTACTCATCCGCGACACCTCGACCTCATTGTCACTCTGTGCTGGGACCACGTACCCCAAAACGGAAATTGACTGGCAGTCAATCTGTGGCTGGACCGGCCGGAGAGCTACCGGGCGCCGACCGCCGAGGTCGACCGTCACGCTGACCCCGTCCGGCGCTGTCGGCGACCACCTCGACCTCCACCGCACCCTGAGCGACGTATCTCCCGCCGGCGAGTCCGGCCAGTAGCACACCGCAAAGCATCGTTACCTCCGAACCATCGCAGCCGCAGTGATCGGCTCGCGCATCGCCGTCGCAGCCGACGAACGAATCAACTCAGGTTGCGAGAACACGTTGCCCGAGCGGTCGGTCCCCTCGGCGAGGCGACTGGGCACCATGGGTGAAGCGCCGTACAGCAGGAGGTCCAGTGCGGAAGTGTCCGTAGTGGACACTACGGGGTGGCGGGCCAGGGCCTGCGGGGCCGGTGCACTCGCGGGGGGCTGATCGTACGGTCGCATAATGGTGCGACCTCCTTGAGGTCCGCGTCCTTCGCCGCCTGTCCGGCTCAGTTCGTCTCAAAGCGCCGTATGCTCGCGCGAAGGTCAAGGCGCCCGCAGGAGTTCGGCGCGCACCGCCTGCCTTGCCTCGCGCTGGGCGTCGTAGCTGTAGAGCCAGTCGCTGTGCCGCAGCGGGTCCTCGCCGGCGAAAGCCCGATCCCGTGCTTGCTGTTCCGGCCCATCGGGAAGGTGGTTGACCTGTGCCCGGTCGTGGCTGGCCTCCTGCACCTGCGCGGTACGCGGGACCCGCACCTGGTCGTACGCCCCCAATGCGGTGGAAATGTCGCCCGCCTGCTCGAGGCACGCCGCCAGTGTCGCGGCGTCCTCGATCGCCTGGCCGGCCCCCTGGGCGAAGAACGGCAACATCGGGTGTGCCGCGTCTCCCAGCAGCACGACCCGGTCGTGCACGTATCGCTCGATCGGCGTGCGGTCGAGGACCGACCAACGTCCCACCTGGGTGACCGCGTCGAGGAGCTCATTGACCATGCCGTCCCACCCGGCGAACTCCGCCCGGAAGTCCCCGGGCTTGCCCTCCGCCGACCATGACTCGACCGTTTCGCCCGGTTCGGCCGGCGTGAACGCCACGACGTTGATCGTCCGTCCCGCCGAGACCGGATAGTGCACCAGATGCCGGCCCGGCCCGAGCCACAGTGTCTGGGTAGGCGCGACGAAGCGTTCCGGGAGGCGATCGGCGGGAATCATGGCGCGCCACGCGCACAGTCCCGAGTCGCGGGCCGGAAGCTGGCCGATCAGCTGCTGCCGAATCGTCGAGTGGATGCCGTCGGCCGCCACGAGGACCTCTCCCCCGGCCGACGCGCCGTTGGCGAAGGTCACCGTCACACCCGATGGCGACTGGTCGATGTCCGCGCACTGGTGATCGAGGTGGACCGTGTCCGGGTCCACGGCAGGCAGGAGCGCGCCGAGCAGGTCGGCCCGGTGGACCAGCCACGCCGCTTCCCCGTACAGGCTCTCGCAGGTCGCCATGTCCTGCTCGAGCAGGATCCGTCCGTCCTGCCAGCGCCGGAACTGCCATCCGGTGCGCACCTTCAGCGCCTGCCGCTCCAGCGCCTCCATCACGCCGAGCCGGCGCAGCAGCCGAACGGCGTTGGGTGCCAGGACGATCCCGGCCCCGACCGGCCGAAGCTCCGGTGCCTGCTCGAACACCCGGGCCCGCACGCCCTGTTGCTGCAAGAACGCGGCGGTCGCCAAGCCGCCGATGCCGCCACCGACGATGATTGCGTCCATTCTCTTCCCTCTGTCTGTCGTGGGCATCCTCAGCCTGTGGCCGGGCGGTCACCGGACCAGGCGCGGGTCAGCAGCCCGGTCAGGTCCTCAGCGGTGACCGGCCGGGGATTCGCGTACGGATTGGCCAGGGTTCTGCAAACGATCGTGGCGATGTCCTCGCGCCGCATTCCCAGTTCTCGCAACGAGGTCGGCGCACCCCAGTCGTGAAGCAGGTCCCACAGCCGGATCGCCGGGTCGCCGCTGGTGCCCAGTGCGCGGGACATCGCGGCGCGTGCGGCGGGCGCGTGGTCCTGGTTGTAGGCCAGCACATGGGGAAGCACGACGGTGTGGGTGGGCGCGTGCGGCAGATCGAGTGTTCCGCCCAGACCGTGACAGATCTTGTGGTGCAGGGACATCGTGGTCGCGCCGAGACACGCGCCGCAGAGCCAGGCCCCGTACAGCGCGACCGAACGAGGCTCACCGGCGCCGCCGTCCGCCAGCACCCCGGGGATGGCCTCGGTCAGCGCCCGGACGCCTTCCTCCGCCATGAGCGAGATGATCGGCGAGGAATCCGGCGCGTACAAGGCTTCCACGGCGTGCGCCATCGCGTTCGCCGCGCTGGTCACCGAGAGCCCGGCGGGCAACGTGGTGGTCAGGTCGGGATCGTAGACGACCGACGCCGGCAGCACCTTCGGATCGCGCCCGGTACGCTTCTCGCCACCCTCGGTCAGGCCCCAGATCGGAGTCATCTCCGAACCGGCGTAGGTGGTCGGCACGGCGATGATCGGCAGCCCGAGCCGCAGGGCTATCGCCTTGCCCAGCCCGATGGTCGAGCCACCCCCGATGGCGACGCACCCGTCCGCGCCAAGCCGGCCGGCCACGTCCCCGGCACGCCGGGCGACCTCGGCGGGGACGTGCATACGCGCCTCCGCGAAGACCCCGGCCGCCAGGTCGCCCAGGCCGGCGGCGACCCGCTCGGCGAGGTCCCGCTGTTCGGGAGTCGCGAGAACCAGCACCCGTTTCAGGCCGAGGTGGTTCATTTCCGCCGGGATTTCGGCCAGGGCGCCTTGCGCGAACCGCACGCGCATCGGCAGCGCCTGGTAGACGAAGCCGATCATGCGCGGGCCGTCCGGGACGTCGCCCCCGAGGGCCTGAGCACGCAGTCGAAGCGGACCTCGTGGAACGGGTTGGGCATCGCGAAGGCCGCGGCACGGTCCTCGTCGTCCACCTCGGCGAAGGTCCGGATCAGGGACTCCTTGACGCCGAACACAGCGTCGGAGTCGAGGTAGGGGTCCTCGGCGTGGAAGATGTGGGTGGTCACCGTCTCGAAACCGGGGGCCTCGACGATGAAGTGGATGTGCGCGGGACGGTACGGGTGCCGTCCGGTCGCCCTGAGCAGGTCGCCGACCGGCCCGTCGACCGGGATCGGGTAGTACCGCGGAACGATGGTGCGGAACCAGAAATCACCGGCCGCGTCGGTCCGGAAGAGACCGCGCAGGTTGCGTTCCGGGATCTCTTCCGGTTTCTGGACGTCGTAGAAGCCGTCGGCGTCGGCCTGCCACACGTCCACGGTGGCGCCGGGGACCGGGCGGCCGTCGATGTCCCGGACCGAACCGGTGACCAGACAGGGCTTTCCCGTGCCGGTGAGATTGATGTCCGCACCGAGCGGCCGGTCGGGTGAGGAGACCAGATGGAAGGGACCGAGGACGGTCTGCTCGGTGGCCTCCCGGACCGCCCGGTGGTTGATGGTCTCGACCAGCATCGAAACACCGAGCACATCGGACAGCAGAATGAACTCCTGGCGCAGGTCATCGCATTTCTGCCCGGTCGCGGTCAGGAACTCGATGCCCGCCTCCCACTCGCGGTCGGTGAGCTGGACTTCCTTGACGAAGGCGTGCAGGTGCCGCACGAGCGAGGTGAGGACGCGCCGCACCCTGGGATCGGTGTCGGGGCCGAGGCTGGACGTCACGACGTCAGCGGACATCTCTTCAGTGAACAGCTGACGAGCGTTCGTCGTCGTCCGGGACGCCATCGGCGAACCGTTCGCCGCATGCCGTCCGGTAATGGCGTCCATGTCTTCTCCTTGGCTTGCCGGGTGAGTACTCAGGCAAGGAGTATGGTGCTCGCGCCGCATCGGGCTGCACCACCGCCGTTCCGGCCAGTGGGACGTCCCGGTGCATGCCGACGATGCCTGTTCCGGAATCCGGTTGTCGTGACGGGGGCAACTCGGGAACGCGGCGCGGTGGGTGATGTTCTCACCCTGGCCGGGCGGGCGGAGTCCACAGTGGCCTGCCGCCGAGGTGGTGATCACCTGTTTCACCAACAATTACGCGGAAAATCTCATCGGCCGTGGACTCCGTTGCGTGTCGCGGACTGCCTCTGCCCGCGTTTCGTCGGTATCCTGTCGTCCCATGTCCAACGACCAGCGGACGGCGGGGTCCAGAGCGGACAACGTGCTACGGGTCCTCGTGCTGCTGAGCGAGCGCGGCAAGCTCAGGGTCGTCGATGTCGCCGAAGAGCTGGGGGTGGCCCGCTCGACAGCCCACCGGCTGCTGACTTCCCTGCGCGGCCGCAACTTCGTGATTCAGGACGCCCAGCACGTCTACCACGCGGGCCCCGTCTTCACGAAGCTCGGCCTGAGTCCCACCCGTACCACCGAGCTGGTCACGACGGTCCACCCCCTGCTGGAAGAAGCGCGCGCCCGGACCAGTGAGACCTGCCATCTCGCGGTGCTGGAGGGCTACGGCGTCCGGTTCCTCGACTGTGCCGAGAGCATGCGGCCGCTGCGAGTGGGGTCCAAGGTCGGCATGCTCCTGCCCGCGCACAACAACTCGGCCGGGCGCGCGCTCCTGGCGGAACTGCCACCGCCGGCGTTCGCCGCGCTGTACTCGCGTGGCGTTCCCGGGGTACCGGGCAGCGCCCGCGAGTCGCGCGCCGCCCTGCGGCGCGAACTCACCGGGGTACGCCGGCGGGGGTACGCCACCAATTTCGACGAGAGCGAGCAAGGCATCACCGCGATCGGTGTGCCGCTGCGCGACCGCACCGGCCGCGCGTTCGCGGCGCTGGCCATCGTTTCGCCGAGCATCCGGTCACCACGCGCCAAGGTCACCGAGTACGCCCGCACGCTGCTCGACATCGCCGAGCGCGTGCCCAGCCTCTTCGACTGAGCTCGAACCCGGAAGGTGTGCGGGGGCACCCTCGAGCACCTGGCCCGGCACACCCACAACCGGCACTGGCAAGGGCTCGACCTGGCCGTCCGCGGACGCTCGTTCCTTCAGCCGGAATCCTCTGCGGCCGGGAAGGCAGGGCCGCCGCGAATCCGTACGTTCGGCTGTATCGCTCGAGCACAGCTTTGCCGCGTAAGGATCTCCAACCCTCAAAGACGAGAAGGCGAGACGACGATGACCGCCGACCCCAAGGACGCGCCCTTTCCCACCTCACCACCGCTGACCGCCGCGGCTACCGGGTCCGCGCCGGCCGAAGTACGCCGGGTGGCGATATCCGGCTACCTCGGCAACACGATCGAGTTCTACGACTTCATCCTCTACGGATCCGCGGCAGCCATCGTGTTCGGTCCACTGTTCTTCAGCAACCTCAGCCCGGCGCTCGGCACGATCGCGTCGTTCGCGACCCTGGCCACCGGCTACGTGGTGCGGCCGCTCGGCGGCCTGGTCCTCGGGCACCTCGGCGACCGGTGGGGCCGTAAACAGGTTCTGCTGCTCACGATGGTGATCATGGGTCTGGCGAGCGGGCTGATCGGGCTGCTGCCCACCTATCACCAGATCGGCGTCGCCGCGCCGCTGCTGCTCGTCATGTTGCGGCTGCTGCAGGGATTCGCGGTCGGTGGCGAATGGGGCGGGGCCGTGCTCCTCGCCGCCGAACACGCGCCACCGGGCCGGCGCGGGTTCATCACGGCGATCGGCCAGGCCGGGCTCCCGTCCGGCGGCCTGCTGTCCACCGTCGCACTGGCCGGGATATCGCTGCTGCCAGGCGACCAGATGCTGTCGTGGGGCTGGCGGATCCCGTTCCTGTTCAGCTTCGTGCTGCTCGCCGTCGGCCTCTACCTCCGAGTGCGGATCGCGGAGAGCCCGCTGTTCGACGAGCTCGACGCGGCGTTGCGGCGCAAGGAGACCCCGCTGATGACAGTGCTGCGCCGGCCAGGACCGCTGCTGCGCGGGATCGCGGTGACGACGCCGCCGGTGGTGTGCTCGACGCTCATCGGGAGCTTCGCGGTGTCCTACGCCGTGAGTCTCGGCGTCCCCCGCTCGACGGTCCTCAACGCCCTGTCCGTGGCCTGGGTCGGCGCGATCGTGATGACGCCGGTCTACGGGCTGCTGTCGGACCGGTTCGGCAGGCGGCCGGTCTACGCCGGGGGTGCGATCGCGTTCGCGGTGCTGGCCTATCCCTTGTTCTGGGCAATCGGATCCGGCTCGACCGTACTGGTTTTCCTCGCCTTCTTCACGGCGTTCACTTTTGTCTCGGTGGCCATGTCGGCGGCATTGGGCGCGATGCTGGCCGAGATGTTCCCCACCGCCGTCCGCTACACCGGGATCTCCGCGGCCTACCAGCTCGCGACGATCCTCGCGGGGTTCACGCCACTCGTCGCCGGGGCTCTGCTGGCGCTCGCCGGCGGCGGCCACCATATCGGCTGGGTGGCGCTGTTGGTCCTGGTGGTGTCGCTGATCGCGCTGGCGGCCGTTCGGAGCGGGCGCGAGTCGGTGGGCAGCAGCCTGCATGAGGCACACGAACCAGCCGCCGAGGCGGTCCGGTGAGACGTCCGGGGCTGGTGCTCGACGGCGCCCCGCCCTGCGTGTCCCACGGCCCTTTTGAAAATCCGGGATATCGGGCCTGATGGTGAACCGCCGGAAGGCATCCGGCGGTTCGCGCTTTCCTCCGTTCCGCACGCGGAATGGATCAACGGCCAGGTCCTGCCGGTCAAACGGCGGTACCTGGCCGGGGTCATCCGGTCCGCACTCCCGGCACCGTGGCGTCCAGGGTGTGCCGGCCCGTCAGGCCCGCAGGGCCCGTCGCGGTGTGCACCGAGGTGTTCTCGATGGCCACCGCGACCGGGCCCGCGGGCGAACCGGCGGTCCGGGTCGGCCAGGCGTCACACGGGGTCCGCGAGCCGCCCTCGCGAGAACCCGGCGACCTGCTTGTAGCGCTCCGAGATGTCCTGCAGCTCGGCGAGCGTGATCACGTCGTCGATTCGCTCGAATGGACGGTCGCCGGTGCGCTCCCACACCTCCCGCAGGATGGCGTCGGGCGGGGCCACCCGGTTCATCCGTACCACCGCGGCCGTCGCCGGGCGGCAGCAGGTTGATCCCCACGCCGAGCGGGCGGATCCGTGGCGCCGCCTCGTAGATCGCACAGTCGATGCCGGCGGCGTGCAACTCGAGTCCCAGTGTGAGACCCGCGATTCCCGCGCCGACAATGATTACTCGCATTCGGAAACCTCGCTGGTCGGGGCGGGCCGCGTCCGACGGTGCCCGCGTTCGGTGGAACGACGTCAGTTGTCGAAGACCACGCGCGATATGAGGCCCAGCGCCTCCTACACCGGCTTTCGCCGAACCGGAAACGCCACCGCGCCGCGCTTCGTCCACAATGGACTCTGGTCGATCCGGTTCATCTTCTCGTACCTGCCCGGTTCGGCACGCCACGGCCGGCATCCGTGCCTCGCGGTCCGTCATCGTCGTGTTCTCATCGTCGTCGCGACTCAACTAGTACACCGGCGCCGGTAAGATCCGGCACTTTCCGAGCGCGGATTCCGCTCACGAGAACCTGGCGACGAGGCGGATGCGCACGGCGGTCGTACGACGTTGACTGACAATCGAATGCGGGTCCGGTGTCAGCGGCTTCGGTGGCGCGCTGACTGAATGGAACGGAGGGACGATGTTGCCGCCCATCGAGGACGACAAGTCCGCTATCCGGATGTTGGTGGAGAACTGGGCTCTGTGGCGTGACGCCGGCGACTGGGAACGGTTCGCCACGGTATGGCATCCGACCGACGGATGGATGACGGCGACCTGGTTCCAAGGAGCGGCGTCGGACTTCATCGCGGTCAGCCGCGAGGCTTTCGACCGTGGGGTGAACATCCTGCATTTCCTGGGCGGCCACACCTCCGACGTCGTCGGCGACCGCGCGATCGCCCAGACCAAGATGACGATCAACCAGCGAGCCGACCTCGACGGCGTCACGGTCGACGTCGTGTGTACCGGCCGGTTCTTCGACTTCTGCGCTCGGCACGAGGGTGCGTGGAAGATCGTCCGCCGCCAGCCGATCTACGAGAAGGACCGGCTCGACGTCGTGGATCCGGCCACGACCGTCTCCCTCGATCCGGAGCTGCTCGCACGCTTCCCGGCCGGCTACCGCCACCTGGGCTACCTGCAGACGAAGGCCGGGTTCACGGTCAAGCCGGGGCTGCCCGGCCTGACCGGCGAAGCGGTGGAGCACCTCTACGACGAGGGTGCGAAATGGCTTGCCGGCTCCCCCAGCCCCGGGAACCCCCGCTGATTCCGGCGCGGCTCGGCATTCACCGGACCACTTACTGAACACCGGTGAGCTGGGCGCTGATGACCGGTTGCGGCCGCTGCTGGCACAGCGCCCGGGCGATGCCGAAGGCGGCGGCGCGCACCGCCGGGCTCCACGTGCGCGGCGGCACCTCGCCGGCGGGCATGACCACCGAGATCGCCGCGACGGCCTCCCGCCCAGGACCGGGGATCGCGGCGGCGCACGACACCGCGCCGACGCTCATCTCCTCGTTCGCCAGGGCGAACCCGCGACGGCGTGTTTCGGCGAGCTCGCGGCGGAGCGCCCGCGCCGATGTCAGGGTCGACGGGGTGTAGGCCGGCAACCGGCGAGCCAGAATGCGCTCCTGCGTTTCGGCCGGGGAGGAAGCCAGCAGCGCCTTCCCCACCGCGCTCGCGTACAGCGGCAGCCTCCCGCCGACCCGGCCGATCGTGCCCACCGCGTGGGCCGCGGAGATCTTCTCGATGAGGAGGGCGTCGGCACCGTCCATGACCGCGAGCTGGACGTGCTGGCGGGTCAGGTCGAACAGGCCATGCAGGAAGGGCATGGCCGTTTCGCGCAGGCCGTAGTTGCGTCGTGACCGGGCGGCGATCTCCCAGAGCCGGATGCCCACGGCGTAGTTGCCCTCGGGAGTGCGCTCGAGCCCGCCCCACGTCACGAGCTCGCGGGCGATCCGGTGCACCGTACTCGACGGCAAGCCGGTGGCTCGCGCGAGATCGGACAACGACAGGCTGACCCTGTTGCCCGCGAAGGCGTCGAGGATCATCGACGCCTTCGTGACGACGGTCCGGCCGGGAACTTCATTGTTTCCTGACACCGTGCCACCTCCAAATCACTCTGCCACCTCCACATCACCGTGCCACCTCCAACGCACCTCCGTTTGTATCAGGTCGCTTGACACTTGAGAAGCAGGAACCTTCCCACTGGACGGGACGCTGGTGTCGGTGCGCACAACCACGAGCGCATGGTGACGGCGATTGCTCGATGGGGGCCCGACGAGGAGCCCCGGCCAGTGAGAACAGCGAGGTTGACTGGTGACCACAACGATGAGAGCGGCTCGCATGCACCACATCGGCGAGCCCATGGTGCTGGAGGACGTGCCCAGGCCGGTCGCGAGCGGATCCGACGTCGTCGTGCGTGTCGAGGCGTGCAACATCGTGCCGAACCTGGCCAACATCCTGGCCAACTGGACCACCTGGTTCCCCCAGAACCCGCTGCCGGCCCTGCCGGCGATCTTCGGCCTCGACCCGACCGGCGTGGTCGAGCAGGTCGGCCCGGATGTGCACACGTTCGCCCCCGGTGACCGGGTGTACGTCAACCCTGGCCGGCACTGCGGCGGATGCCCCGCCTGCCGCCGCGGGGAGCACATCGACTGCGAGAGCTACGCGTTCGCCGGTTACTTCGGCTTCACCGCCACAGCCACGCGGCTGCTCGACCGCTATCCCTACGGCGGCCTCGCCGAGTACCTGCTGGCTCCGGAATACAGCCTGGTCAGGCTACCGGAGTCGATCAGCTTCGAGCACGGTGCCCGCTTCGGTTACCTCGGCACCGGGTACGCCGCGCTACGCAAAGCACGGGTCGGGTCGGACACGACCGTGCTCATCAACGGCATCTCCGGCACCCTCGGGCTCGGCGTCGCCCTCTTCGCACTGGCGCTGGGCGCACCCAGGATCCTCGGTACCGGCCGCAACCGGGAATTGCTGGCACGGGTCGAAGCGCTGGGTCCGGGACGGATCGAGACGCACTCGACGCTGGACGGGCCCATCGACGCCTGGGTCAGGTCGACCGCGGGGCGGGGCGTGGACACCTACATCGACGCGCTGGGCCCCGGAGCCCCCCACGAGGCCATGATGCAGGGCATGGCTTCGCTGCGCCGCGGGGGCCGGGCCGTCGATATCGGCGCGACCGCCGGGATGGTGCCCTTCGATGTGCACCACATGATGGACCAGCAGCTGACCTTCCAGGGCTCGGTGTGGTTCACCGCCGGCGAGGGCCAGCAGATGGCCCGGCTCGCCGACCGGGGACAGCTCGACCTGTCGGTGTTCGAGAACATCGTCTTTCCGCTGGAGAAGGTCAACGACGCGATCTCCGGCCTGGAGAACCGCAATGGCGGGTTCAGCAACTTCGTGGTCAGCCCGCGGGCCGGCTGACCGGCGCGACCCGATCCGGGGTGGTGTCACCGATCAGGACCGGGCTTCCGCGGGCCGCCGGGGGCCCGCGGCAGCCCGGTCCTGGGTGAGCGAGTCCGAGCACTTGCGGAGCAGGCGAGCCACCGCCTTCCGCTCGGCCGGGGACAGGCCCGCGAACATCTTTCGCTCGAGCTCGTCGGCACGTTCCTCGCACTGACGCAGGCATTCACGCCCGTGCTCGGTCAGGAAGATCCGCAGTTGCCTGCGGTGGTGCGGGGCGGCTTCCCGCCGGATCAGGTTTTTGCGTTCCATGGCGCTCACCATCTGGTTCATCGCCTGGGCGGAAATGAACGACAGCCGGGCGAGCTCGGCGGACGACAGACCCGGTTTGAGGTCCAGCGAGCTGAGCGCGGCGTACTGCGGCGTGGTGAGACCGATCTCCATCGTCGCCTCGTCGAGGTAGGAGCGCACGGCCTGCTCCAGGCGCTTGACGAGGTAGGTGACGCGGGGACGCGCGCCCGGGGGCGCCGCGGCAGCGGAGGTAGCCATGGTTGACAGAGTATCAAGAACCTTGATACAAGTCTCAGTGTCAGGGTTCCTGATCCAGGGAGCACGAGGAGCATGAGCAGTCACTACCGCAGCAACGTCCGGGACATGGAGTTCGTCCTGTTCGAACTGCTGGACGCGGCCGAGCGCTACGGCCGGCCCCCGTTCGGGGAACTGGACGACGACGCCGCTCGCAGTGTTCTCGCCGAGGCGGAGCGCTACGCGACGGCCAAGCTGGCACCGTCCTTCAGCGACGTGGATCGCGAGCCGCTGTCCTTCGATCCGGAGACACACTCGGTCCGCCTGCCGAAGGCGTTCCGCGAGGCCGCCGCCGACTACATGGAGTCCGGGTGGCTCGACCTGGAGTTCCCCCCGCAGAGCCCGGACGAAGCGGCGGTCCCGCATTCGCTCCGGTGGTGCGTGACCGAGCTGATGCTCGGGGCCAACCCGCCGATCCCGATGGGGGTCAACGTCGTGCCGCAGGTGGTGCGCCTGCTCGAAACCGAGGGAACCGACGAACAGAAGCGCCTGGCGCGGCTCATCCGGGACAAGCACTGGATGGCTACGATGGTGCTCACCGAGCCCGACGCCGGATCGGACGTCGGAGCGGCCAGAGCCCGGGCTTACCCACAGCCCGACGGTTCCTGGCATCTCGAGGGAGTCAAGCGCTTCATCACCTACGGCGACAACGACCTCGCCGAGAACATCGTCCACATGGTGCTCGCCAGGCCGGTGGGAGTCGAGGGTGCCGGCGGACCCGGGACCCGAGGCCTCTCCCTGTTCGTGGTCCCGAAGTTCCATGTCGACCTGGACACGGGTGAGTCCCTTGGCCGCAACGGCGTGTACGTCACCGGCCTCGAGCACAAGCTCGGCCTCACCGCCAACCCCACCTGCGAACTGACCTTCGGCGACGGCTCCCCCGCCGTCGGCTGGCTCCTGGGTGACCGCCACGCCGGGATCGCGCAAATGTTCGAAATCATCAAGCAGATCCGGATGCTGGTCGGAGTCAAGGCGATGGCCACCCTGTCCACCGGGTACCTCAACGCCCTCGACTACGCGAAATCGCGCGTGCAGGGTGTCCCGGTCGCCCCGGCTCCCGGCCGGCCGCCGGCACCCGTCGCGATCGTCGAGCACCCGGACGTCCGCCGGTCGCTGCTGAGCCAGAAGGCGCACGCCGAGGGCATGCGGGCCCTGATCCTGTACGCCGCCACCCAGCAGGACCGGGTACAGGAATCGCAGCACACCGGCACGATCGACATGGTGGCCGACGCCCGGCACCAGCTGCTGCTGCCGGTCATCAAGGGTTACTGCTCCGAGGTCGCATGGCGGTTGCTCGGTAGTGAGTCCCTGCAGATCTTCGGCGGGTCCGGATACCTCAAGGACTACCCGCTGGAGCAGTACGTGCGCGACACGAAGGTCGACACCCTGTACGAAGGGACCACCGGCATCCAGGGCCTGGATCTGGTCGGCCGGAAGATCGTGCGCGACGAACGGGCCGCTCTCGACGGCCTGCTTGCCGAGATCGCGGGGACCGTCGACGCCGTGACGACCGAGGACCTCGCGGTCGAGCGCGACCTGCTGCGCACCGCGCTCGCGGACTTCGACGAACTGGCCACCCTCGTGGTCGGCCGCTGGACCTCGCCGGACGAGCGTGCGGTGGCCGCGCAGGACTGTACGCGCCTGCTGCTGTGCCTGGGCGAACTCGTGATCGGCTGGCTCGCGCTGCTCGGCTGTGTCGCGGCGCGAGCCAAACTCGACACCGTCACCGACCGCGAACGCGCCTTCTACCTGGGCAAGATCGCGAGTGGACGGTGGTTCCTCCGCAACGTCCTGCCGAACATCACCGCGGTCCTGACGAGCGCCCGCAACAGCACCACACGCTTCGTCGAACTGCCCGTGTCCGCTCTCTGATCGTTTCCTCCAACCTCCCCCAACGTACTCCCCCAACGCAATGGAGCGTCCCATGACCGGTAGGTCGAGCCCGCGGCTCAGCCTCGATCCCGAGACGACGGCCCTCGTCAACGTCCACTGGCAACGCGACATCGTCACCCGTGACGGAGCGTTCGGCCCCTTCTTCGCGAACGAGGTCGAAACCCGGAACGTGGTCAAGCACGCCGCGCAGGTCCTCGCCGTGGCACGCGACCACGGCGCGATGGTGGTCCACGCCCGGGCCGCCTTCCGTCCCGGCTACCCGGAGCTGATCCGCAACTGCGCGCTGTACGAACAAGTCGCCGCCAGCCAGTGCCTGCAGGAGGGCACTCCGGGCGCCGAGATCATCCCCGAGCTGACAGCACGGGCCGACGAGCCCGTCGTGACGCACGGGCGTATTTCGGCCTTCCAGGGCACCGAACTCGACCTCATGCTCCGCGCCAGGGGCATCACCCACGTCCTCGTCACCGGCGTCGCCACCAACGTGACGGTCGAGGGCACCGCCCGCGACGCGGTCGGACTGGGTTACCGGACCATCCTGGTGGCCGACGCCTGCTCCGCCGCCGACCATGCCGCTCACGAAGCGACGCTGGCCACGTTCCAGCTACTCGGGTCCACCGCGGACTCGGACGAACTCGCGCCCGCCTTCAAGCGCGATTGACCGAACCAACGAGGAGAACGCTTCCCATGACCACAGAAACGACGACCACGCCGCACCATCTGCCCGGCGGCGACACCGTCCGCGTCGAGATCGACGACGACCACGGGATCGGCTGGGTGTACTTCAACCGCCCCGAAAAGCGCAACGCCATGAACCCCAAGCTCAACTTCGAGATGTTCGAGGTTCTCGACGCACTCGAGGGCGAGGACCGGGTCAAGGTCGTCGTGCTGACCGGCACCGGCGCCGCATGGTCGGCCGGGATGGATCTCAAGGAGTACTTCCGGGAGACCGACGGCAAGCCGCGCTGGGTACAGCACCGGGTGCGCGGCCAGGGCACGAACTGGCAGCACCGGAAGCTTCTGAACTACCCGAAGCCCACGATCGCCATGGTCAACGGATGGTGCTTCGGCGGCGCGTTCATTCCCCTGGTCGCCTGCGACCTGGCGATCGCCTCCGTCGACGCCCAGTTCGGCCTGTCCGAGGTCAACTGGGGCGTGACCCCCGGCAACCTCGTCACCCGCGCCCTCGCCGAGGTGATACCCACCCGCGACGCGATGTACCACATCATGACCGGCAAGCCCTTCGACGGCCGCAAGGCCGAGCAGATGCGCCTGGTCAACGAAGCCGTACCGGCGGAGCAGTTGCGCGAGCGCACCATCGAGATCGCCGGCGAGCTCAGCAGCCTCAGCCAATGGGTGGTGCACGGAACGAAGATGGGCTTCCGGCACTCCCGCCTCATGTCCTGGGAGGCCGCCGAGGACTTCCTCTACGCCAAGCACGACCAGGCGATCCTGTTCGACGAACAGGCTCGTGCCAAGGGCATGCAGGGCTTCCTCGACGACAAGACCTACCGCCCGGGCCTCGGGACCCACGAAGGCTAGGAGAACACCGTGAACGGAAACGTCCGCAGCGTCGAGCTGCTCATCAACGGTCAGTGGGGTCCGGCGAGCACCGGGAACACCATGACGACCACCAGTGCCGCCGGTCAGCCGGTCGCGCGCGTGGCCGCCGCCGGGATCGACGACGTCGATCGGGCCGTCGCGGCCGCCGCCGAGGCCGCCGGCGAGTGGGGTTCTGCCAGCCCGGCCCGGCGCCGGGAGGTTCTGGAGCGGGCGGCGACCGTGCTGTCCGAGCGCAGCGCCGGCATCGCCGAGCTCATGTCGCGCGAGATGGGCGCCGCGGCGGGATGGTGCCACTTCAACGTGCACGTCGCGGTCGGCATGTTCAAGGAGGCGGCGGCCCAGACGTACTCCATGGTCGGCGAGGTCATCCCGTCCGACGTGCCCGGCCTGACCGCGCTCGGTGTCCGGCAGCCGGCAGGCGTGACCGTCGGCATCGCGCCGTGGAACGCACCGCTGATCCTCGGGGTCCGTGCCGTGGCGATGCCGCTCGCCTACGGGAACCCGGTCATCCTCAAGGCCTCCGAACAAACACCCGGCACGCAGGCCGAAATCGCGCGTGCCCTGCACGACGCGGGCGTCCCGGCCGGCGTCATCGGCCTCATCACCAACGCCCCCGACGACGCGCCCCGGATCGTCGAGCGCCTCGTGGCCCACCCGGACGTGCGGCGCGTCAACTTCACCGGATCGACCCGCGTCGGCCGCATCATCGGTGAGCTGGCCGGCAAACACCTCAAGCGCGTGGTGCTCGAACTCGGCGGAAAGGCACCGCTGCTGGTTCTCCGCGACGCGCCTCTCGACGACGCCGTGGCCGCGGCCGCCTTCGGCGCGTTCATGAACCAGGGCCAGATCTGCATGTCCACCGAGCGAATCGTCGCCGCCACCGAGATTCTCGACGAGTTCTCCCGGAAGCTCGCCGACCACGCCGCCTCGCTCACGGTCGGCGACCCGGCGGACCCCGGCACCCAGATCGGGCCGATGGTCCACGCGCAAGCCGCCGATCACGTGGAGGCACTGATCGAGGACGCGGTCGGCCTCGGGGCCGAGATCCTCACCGGCGGGAAGCGCGACGGGCTCTTCGTCCAGCCCACCGTGCTGCGCGGCGTCACGTCCAAAATGCGGATCTACCACGAGGAGTCGTTCGGTCCCGTCGCCTCGATCATCGAAGCGGACTCCGAAGACAGCGCGGTCGACATCGCCAACGACACTCCCTACGGGCTGTCGAGTGCGATCTTCAGCTCCGACGTCGCGCATGCCCTCGAGCTGGCCAAGCGGATCAGGTCCGGGATCTGCCACATCAACGGGGCAACCGTGCACGACGAGCCGCAGATGCCGTTCGGCGGTGTGGGCGACAGCGGTTTCGGCCGGTTCGGCTCCCGTGCCGCGCTCGAGGAGTTCACCGAACTGCGGTGGATCACCCTGCAAGCCGGCAGCCGCCATTACCCCATCTGACCGGGAGAGTACGACCAGCATGGAAACGTGGGGACTCAGGTACGGCGAGCTCGTCGAGCGGCGAGCCGAGCGCCAGCCTCACCTGCCCGCGATCGTCTTCGAGGGCGCCACGCTCACCTACGCGGACCTGGCCGAACGCATCCGGCGTTTCGCCGCGTTGCTGGGCGCACGGGGCGTCGGCCGCGGGGACCGGGTTCTCTGTGTCAGCGAGAACCGGCCCGAGATGCTCGTCGCGGCTTACGCCTGCTCGCGGGTCGGCGCCGCCTTCGTGCCCGTGAACGTCGCCTCGACACTCGACGAGCTGCGTTTCTTTCTGGCCGATGCGGCGCCGTCGGTGGTCTGCGCCGGCACCGACGCGGACACCGTCCGGTCGGGTTCGCTGCCGGACCTGCCGCCGGTGGTCGAGTTCGACGAATGGCTGCGCGAGCCCGCGGACGCCCACCTCCAGCCGCTGGCGGAGGTGGGCCCCGACGACGTCGCGGTCATCTGCTACACGTCGGGGACGACGGGCAAGCCCAAGGGAGTGGCGCTCACCCACTCCTCGCTCCACTGGAACAGCATCAACACCCTGCTCGGCCTGGACATCGCCACCGACGATGTCGCGCTGGTCAACGCGCCGCTGTTCCACACCGGCACCCTGAACATGCTCGCGGCGAACACCCTCTACAAGGGCGCCACCCTTGTCGTGCAACGGAAGTTCGACCCGCGGGCATGCCTGTCCGCCATCGAGAACGAAGGCGTGACCATCACGTTCGCGGTGCCCACCATGCTGACGCTCCTCGAACGCTCGCCCGAGTTCGACAAGGCCAGGATCGCCACGCTGCGCTGGATCCTCAGCGGTGGCGCTCCCCTGCCGCCCGACGTCGCCACCCGGTGGTCGGCGATGGGCGTCCCGGTGATCGCCAGCTTCGGGCTCAGCGAGGCAGGCCCGTCGGTCACCTTCCGGCGGCGCGACGAGGTCGCCCGCAAGGCGGTCTCGTCCGGCCCGCCGGCACCACTGACCGATGTCCGCGTGGTGGACGAGTCCGGCCGGCCGGTCCCGGACGGCGAGACCGGGGAAATCTTCGTGACGGGCCCGCACGTCGCCGCCGGGTACTGGAACCGTCCGGACGCCACCCGCGACACCTTCCGCCCCGAGGGTCTGCGCACCGGCGACCGCGGGTACTTCGACCCGGACGGAGACCTCGTGATCGTCGGCCGCAGCAAGGACACGATCATCACCGGCGGCGAGAACGTCGATCCGGTCGAGGTCGAACTGGCCATCCTGCGGCACCCGGCCGTCGCCGAAGCGGTCGTCGTCGGCATACCCGACCCGGTATGGGGCGAACTCGTCACCCTCGTCGTCGTCCCGGTGCCCGGCGAGTCCCTTCAGCTGGAGGAAGCGCGGTCCTACCTGGCCGAGCACATAGCGAAATACAAGCTCCCCCGGCGAATCGCGGTATGGGAAAGCCTCCCCAGGAACCCGGTCGGCAAGATCCGCCGAAACGACATCCAGACCACACTGCGCTCCGAACGGAACCCGACTTCCTGACCGCTTGGACCCTCGGGAGAGCAGGTCCGAAACGCACTGCGCGCAGGGATGGAGTGCTTCCGACGCGTCAGGCCGTCAGCGTCCACCCAACGGAACCCGATGCTGGCAGGTCGGCGCCGACTCCGGTTATCAACGACACATACCGCGTCGCGATCCGAGCTGGCCGGCCGGCTCGCGCCCGGTCGCGGCGAAGAGCTGGATGTCGTCTGGAGAGCTGGAGGTTCTCGATGCGAACGTTCGAAACAGACGTCCTCGTGGTCGGCGCCGGGCCCGCCGGTCTGACGTCGTCCGCTCTTTTGAGCATGCTGGGAGTTTCGGCCATCACGCTTTCGAAACATCCCGGCACGGCACCGCAGCCGCGAGCAACGCACACCAACCAGCGAACGGTGGAGATCCTGCGGGATCTCGGCATCGAGGACCGGCTGAACGAGGTCGGCCAACCGCTGAAGACACTGGGCAACAACGTGCTTGCGACCAGTTTTACCGGGCTGGAGATCTTCCGGTACCCGTCGTATGGAACAGGGCCTCGGCTGGCGGACTATGCCGCGGCGAGCCCATGCGAACCCTTCACCGCGGGACAGCACCTGGTCGAGCCGATACTGCTCGACGCGGCCCTCGAGCGCGGCGCCGACATTCGCTTCTCCCATGAGCTCGTCGCCATCGACCAGTCCGACGGCACGGTGCTGGCTCGTGTCCGGACGCGGGACACCATGGAGGAGTACCTGATTCGGGCACGTTACGCGATTGCCGCCGATGGCGGGCGCTCGACGGTGGCCGAGCAGCTCGGTTTCGGTTTCGAGGGGCAAACGGCGCTGAAGCACATGCTCAACGCCTGGATCGAAGTCGACCTGACCGAGTATGCCGCGTACCGGCCCAGCGTCATCTACACCATCCTCCAGCCGGGCGGCGACTCATGGGTGGGCTCGGGAAGCTTCCTCTGCGTGCGTCCGTTCCACGACTGGGTCCTGACCCGGGAGTACGACCCCAACGGGGGTGAGCCGGACACCTCCGATACCGCCTTGATCGAGTTCGCCCGCACGATGATCGGCGACCCGAACGCGGACGTTCGCGTCAAGGGCACCAGCAAGTGGCAGGTCAACAACGTCGTCGCCACCGAGTACCGCCGGGGACGGGTCTTCCTGACGGGCGACGCGGCGCACCGGCATCCACCCTCCGGCGGCCTGGGCAGCAACACCTCGATTCAGGACGCGTACAACCTGGCCTGGAAGCTGGCTTTCGTGTTGTCCGGACATGCCGGCGAGGAGCTGCTCGACAGCTACGACGAGGAACGCCAGCCGGTGGGCAAGCAGGTCGTCGACCGGGCGATTAAGAACCTGAAGAACATGGGAGCCGCCGTGGAGGTACTCGGGCTGCGCCGGGACCGGTCCGCCGAGGAAGCCTGGACGTCACTGAACGAACTGGCCTCCGACGCCGAAGGGGCCGCTGAACGTCGAAAAGCACTCGCCGAAGCGGTCGCGCTCCAGCACTACCGGTCCAACGCGCAGGGCGTGGAACTCGGGCAGCGCTACACCTCGGGCGCAGTGGTCGAGGACGGAACGCCGTTCCCGGCTCCCACCCGCGATGCGGACCTGTACTACCACCCGACCACCCACCCGGGTGCCCACCTTCCGCACGCCTGGGTCGAGCACAGGCGCCGCAAGGTGTCCACCCTCGACCTGGCCGGCCACGGACGTTTCAGCCTGATCACCGGCATCGGCGGGAAGTCATGGGCTCAAGCCGCCGCAGCGGTGAGCGCCGAGCTGGGCATCGAGCTACCCGTGTATGTCGTGGGTTACCGCTGTGAATACGACGACGTGCTCGGCGAGTGGGAGGCGGTTCGGGAAATCGACGACCGCGGCGCCCTGCTGGTTCGTCCGGACCGGTTCATCGCCTGGCGTTCGGCCGGTCGACCCGAGAGCCCCGAAGCGGTCCTGCGCGCGGCCGTACGTCAGGCCCTCAGCCTCGACGGTCGTACCGATGTCACTCGTCAGCTGGTGCCTGCGACGGCCGAGGGGGTCAGCGCCACCTGAGCAGTGCCGGATTTCCAACCACCGTTTCACGTCGTTGTATGGGCCACCGACCGGCCTAGCCAGCCGGAACACCAAACCACGGATCAACTGACAGTCAATCCAAGGTCCAGGACGGAACCGTGACATCGGGCCAGGCCGCCGGAGAACGGCCAGACACCCTATGTACCGCCCACCTTCAGGTAGAGCGAGTTCATCTCGTCGAGCATCGGGTTGGGGCGCCAGGTGATCTCCTGATCGTCCGCGATCGCGATATCGGGGAATCGGTCCAGGATCGCTTCGAGAGCGACCCTGAGTTCGAGCCGGGCGAGAGGTGCCCCCACGCAGAAATGCGGTCCTTTGCCGAACGCGAGGTGCGGTTGCTTGCGGGTGATGTCGAATGCGTCCGGATTCTCGAAGACCCGGTCGTCGTGGTTGGCGGAGGCAGCCAGCAGCGCGACGCGCGCACCCTTCGGGATCGTCACTCCACCAACCACGACGTCCCGCTTGGCGAGCCGGAAGATGCGCTTCAACAGCGTGCGATGACGCAGCATTTCCTCGACCGCACCACCGATGAGACCGCGGTCCGCGCGCAGCATGTCCCACTGATCGCGGTGCGTCAGCAGCGACCGGAGCCCGTTGGTGAGCGCATTGGCGCTCGTTTCGAAGCCGGCGATGACCAGCGTCCACACGTGCTTGAGCGCCTCATGCGTCGATTCGAGAGACCCGTCTTCCCGTCGCGCGTTGACGATCACCGACGTGAAGTCGTCCGTCGGATGGGCCCGGCACTCCTCGACAAACGCGTACACGTACTCGTAGAGGTAGGCACACGTCCGCGCCGCCTTGAGGACCTCCGCCTCGTCCGACAACCCGCCGGCGAGCAGTGCGAACGTCGCCTCAACCCCGCGCTCCAAGAGATCGAACCGATCCGTCGGAATGCCCAGGACTTCACTGAGCGCCGCAAAGGACAGTGGGTATGCCACGTCACCGACAAACTCGACCCTGCCGTCTCGCTCCAGCCGATCGAGCACCGTATCGGCTTTGCGCCGAATTCCCTCCGCCTGGATTTTCACCCGACGCGGTGTGAACGGGCTCTGACCCGAATCCGCGAGTAGGGCGGTGACACGCGTTCGGAGATGGTGATGGGTGCCGCTCTGGCCTGGGATGATGTTGGTTGCGAGGCCGGTTTCATTCCGTTGGAGAGGACACCCATCTGGTGGGCAGTGTAGGTGGTGGTCATCGGAGGCGGCGGCAGGTGCGGGTCGGCGCGCCGGATCCGTCGTTGACGGCGGTGTCGGGGATGGCAGCGGTGACTGAGTTGGTGGATCGTTTGGGGATGATCACGCTGCTGGAGGCGGCGGTCGGCCGGATCAAGCAGCGGTGCCGGGGGTTTGGGGCGGGGGAACTGCTGGTCGGTCTGGCGTCGGCGCAGCTGGCCGGGGAGGATTTCCTGGTGGGCCTGGACCGGCAGCGCGTGGACGTGGCGGGGCAGGAGATCTCGCCGGTGGCGGGGTTGTCCTCGACCACGGCAGGCGGGCTGGCGCGGCGATTCACGGATCCGCAATGGAGGGCTGTAGAAGCCGGGGTGGCGCGGATAACGGAACGGGTGTTTGAGCGGTTGCCGGTGCGGCGGCAGATGCGACTGGCGGAGTCGGTGACGATCGATCTGGATACCACGGACGTTGAGGTATATGGATCGGAGAAGCGCGGGGTTTCCTACAACCATCAGGGGCAGCGAGTGGGGCGCCCGCATGTGGCGTGCTGGGCGGAGATGGAGACCGTGCTGGCGGCGGAGTTGTTCTCCGGCAACGACGATGCTCGCGCGAGCGCGCCCGGCATGCTCAAGCGGGCGTTGACGGGGTTACCGCGCGACGTCCGGCGGGGCCGGGTGCGGCTGCGCGCCGACACGGGGTATTTCGACGGGACGCTGGCCCGGGTGGCGTTTCTGGAGGGCATCGAGTTCGCGATCGGCGCGAAACGGATCGCGCCGATGTGGCGGCTGCTGTCAGGCCTGTCCGAGCAGGACTGGACCGACGCAATCGACATGGACACCGCACAGGTCGCGGTCGCCTCGTATCGGCCAGCCTGGTGGCCGGCGAAGACGGAGATCCTCATCCGCCGGGTCAAGCTCGATATCTCCCAGGTGTCCGCGGATTCCCGGTCGAGGCGGCGCCGTACCCTGCACCCCGAGCAGCGCGCCCTGCCGCTGGATGAGCTCGCCGACGCCGACAGCATCTATGCGTATTCGTTTGTGTGCACCAACATCGACGTGTCCACCCCCGCGAAGGCGGCCGCGGTCGAACACTGGTACCGGCAACGCACCACGATCGAGAACCTCTTCCGGGACAGCAAACACGGGGCCGCGTTGCGTCATTTACCCAGCGGCTACAAGGAAATTAACACAGCGTGGATGCACGGGGCGCTGCTGGCCGCCGACATCGCCGCCTGGCTGCACCAGCTCACCGCCACCGAAAGCCGCGACCGGGACGGGCAAACCCTGATCGGGCATGGGATTCGCGGCGGCAAAGCCATGATCGCCACGCTTCGCCACCGGCTCATCCGCGTCCCCGGACGACTCGTTTCCCATGCAGGACAAGCAATCCTGCGCCTCCCACCCGGCCACGGCCTGCTCGCCGAAATCCTCGCCAGACTCCGGAAAATCCCCGCTACCTGAGCCAGACACCCCGTCACCTGCCGCGCCACGTCCCCGCCACCCGTGACCACGCCCCCCGAGGCCCGACCCGACCCTGCTCCTCACACAAACCCGGCGCACCACCCGGGCCACCAGCACACCCAAAACCCGCCGACAAGATCAACACCACGTCAAAGATCAACTAACCGGGCTTACTCGTAGGAAACGGGTCAGACGTGCGGTAGCCCCGTCCTGCTCGACACGCTCCCTCAGTCGCCGGGCATATGGTCTTGGACGAGGTGACGTAACGCGCGGTTCCCCGGCATCCCAGTCTTGTTCCGGCCAGACCCACCCGTGCGGCAAACCCGCTTGTCGGGCGAGCCGCCGGGTCTGTTTCCATAGATCGTCCGTTTGCTCGACGCGCTCGCGTTCGAGCCGCGCTTGCAATTCGGCGACGGTGACACGCGTCCGATCGTTCACGCGTGCCTTCTGGCGCGTGATCAGCCGGTCCCGTGCGAGCAGCATTACCGCCCAGAGCCGTGGCGTACCCAGAACCACTGCGGCGAACAGGAGCAATGGGCTCACGGCGGTAGCGGCGTGCCAGGTCCCGCAGCAGGTGCTCTCGGATCGCGTGGCGCCTGGCCTCGCGTCAACATTCGGCTACAACGAAGCCCAACTCCGCCTCCACGAGAGCAATGCCCTTACCCACCTCGGGGACACGAAACGAGCGCGCCTCGCTCAGGACCGCGCGCTTGAGCTGGTTCCTGCCGAGGACTTCATGGACCGTGCGTTCACGCAACTCGACGGCGCCGAGTGCCTCGCCCGCGACGGCGATCCAGCGGCTGCCGCCACACAAGCCCTGGACACGCTGGTTGGGCTGACCGACGCGCAGCGGCAAGGCATCATCGATGGCCGAGCGCGGCAGTTGGTCCAATCGCTGCAACGGCCCGAGTTCGAGCCCTTCGACGACCGCGTGCGGCAGATCACGGAGGCGCTGTTCGTCGGCCCGCCAGCCGCGTACGCGCTGCTGGCCTGGGAAAGCGCCGAGCTGGCCGGGGCCGCCTGCTACTCCTTCTTGTGGCCTGCTGTTCGGGTCACACGGTCGCTGTTCCTCAAGGAACTGTACGTCGCGGAAGCGCATCGGCGGACGGGTATCGGCGACCTGCTCATGGACGGCCTGATCGACATCGCCAGGAAGCACAACTGCAGCCGGGTCGAGTGGATGACCGATCTCGGCAACCGCAATGCGCAGGACTTTTACGCGGCGCGCGGCGTGGAGCTCGACAAGACCAAGCTGTTCCATAGGGTTTCACTTCGAAGCGGTAAGGTTAGCTAAGGGACGAGCTTCTCACGCAGCGCGTCGATAAGGCCCACCATCTGTGCGGGCGTGCTTCCTCGATACACCAAGCCTTCCGGGATGTTGTCGGGCAGCTTTCCGCAGTCGAGCAGGAGAATCCGTTCCGGTGCTTCGTTGGCCACCGCGTCGTACTCGATCTGCGTCCAGTACTTCGTCGCGTACACCTCCGTGCTGATCACCAACACGTAGCGGCTGCGCACCCCGTAGGTGTTGGGCAGGACCCTGGTGAGGTTGGTGCCCCACAGCGGCGCGTCCTCCTCGGGCGCGTAGAAGACCTTGAACTCGGTGCGCAGCCGTCGGTGAATCTGCCGGGCCAGCGCCTCGTCCTCTGAGGCGTAGGAGATGGCCAGGTCCCAGTGCAACTCGCCGGGGTCGCGGCCGAGGAACCACTCGCTGAACAGTTTTGGTCCCAGCCGGACGCGGCCGTCCTCGACCCGCAGTGCGCCGATGCTGCGGCCCAGACGGGCGGCCTCGCGATGCTTCGACCAGGGGTGCTCGCGGAGTTGCGCCTGAGTGACGCCCTCAGATGGTAGACGTCGTAGCAGGGTTCGCCCGCCTTCGCCGAGTTGCCGTTCCCACACCTGGAACGTCTTCGCGGCCAAGTCGAAGACTTCGTCGAGCGCGTCCTCCACCGGTGTTCCCTCATACAGAGCCGCCAGCAGGCGCGTCGTGAGCCAGGGGTGGCCGCCGCAGTGATCCATGAGGCTGTCGACGTCGGTGCCAGGTAGGTTGGCGGCCAGTTGCTCCACCGCGGCCCGGTCGAGCGGATCCAGGTAGTGCGGCTCCGCGGTGTTCAGTGGTGGCGACCCTTTGTCGTCGGGGTCGCGAAACGACGCGAGCACCGGACCGCCTGCCAGCAGGATGCCGATGTCGTGGCGCAGGTGCGTGTCGTCGAGCCAGCGCAGAAATGCGAAAAAACCCGGCCCCCACTGGGCGAGCAGGACCTTGTCGGCCTCGTCGATCACTAGCGCGAGTGGCGCCGCCTTCCGGAGCGACATCACCACGTCGTGCCGGGATGCTTGGCTGTGCACGGTTTCCTGTTCGCCTGACACGACGCCCAGCAGCGCGCCAAGTGCCGCCTGCTCAGAGCTCAGATCCCAGCCGCTGACGTCGGTACGCACGAGCCCGCGACCTACGAGATGGGGTGTGAGGTGGCGGGTCAGCGTCGTCTTGCCCGCGCGGCGCCCGCCGATGAGCAGCGTCGACCTGCCCTGGTCCAGCCTGCCTGCCAGACGGGACAGCGCCGCGTCCCGGCCGACGAACAGCTCCTCGGAATAGAAGGGATTCGGCACCCGGTCAGCTCTCCTCGTCCCGGAGCCAGGTGCGGAGCAGTCCGATGTGGACGGTGTCGCTGATCAGCCCCTGCCCCCGTAGCGCCGAGCGGGCCTCGCGCTGTGCGGACGTCGGCACGAACGCCGGGATCGGCCGTCCGAGCGCCAGATTGCGCACGACGGCTTGTTCCGCGGTGGTCATGAGCTGCCACAGGTTGTTACGCAGGAAGAAGCCGATCGCATCGTCGCTGTGCAGGCGGTCCAAGCCGTTGGCCAGGTCGCGCCCGGTCAGTGCCTGCTTGTGCACGCGTCCCCGGCTCGCCTCCGCGGCGATGGTGCGAATCAACGACGGATGCCCGCCCGTCAGCTCGAACAACTCACGGACGAAGTCCCCGTTGATCCGCTCGATCGCCATCGCCTGGCCGATCTCACGCACCATCCGGTCTACCGCGTCGCGATCCAGCAGCGTCACCGGCGTTTCCTGGAAGAACGCGAAGAACGGGTTGGTGCCCGCGGGGCCGAGATCGTTGTCGCGATTGACGCCGGGGCGCAGGTCCGCGCCGACGATCACAACATGACGCCGGTCGCTCTGGGCCAGGGTCCGCAGCGCACCGCTGGCGCGAACCCATTGCCGCGCCGCATGTTCCTCGCCGGGCGAGGGATAGACCCGCTCCAGCTCGTCGAGGATGACCACCAGGCTGGTGGTCGGTCTGCCCTGCGACCGCAGGTGAGCCCGCCTGCTGTCCAGGGCGGCTTCCAGTTCCGTCGTGGTGACCGGCGACGACGGTGTGAACGGCCAATCCTTGTGTTCGGCGCGTCCCCAGCTGTCGAAGGCGGCCACCATGAGGCTGAACAGGCTACGCGGCCAGTCCTCGCGGTGCCGGTCGAACCGCTGGAGGTCGACCGAGCACACCGGACGGTCGACCAGGCGCTGGCGCAGGATGTTGAGCAGGCTCGTCTTACCCACCTTGCGCAGGCCGGTGATCAGGACGTTCTCGTCGCGCCGCAGCGCGCTGCCGATCGTGTTGAGCAAGAGGTCACGGCCGAACAGGAATCGTTCGTTGATCAGCGCGTTCTTCGTGTCGAACAGGTTGTCGCGGTTGCCATAGTCGCGTTCGAGTTCGGTGAGGAACCCGTCGACGCGCTGGTCGGCGTGCGCGGCGCGTAGCGACCGCGCGCTGACCGCGATCACCGGCGTGCCGCTCAGCCGCATCTCGTCCAACGCGATCCGCGCGTGGCGCGGCAGGCCGGCCGTGTGCACGAAATAGCCGAGCTGCCCGTGCGACAGGTTTCGTGCGAACCGGTCCAATTCGGCAGGGCCGGCGTCGTCAGAGATCCACACTGGACCCGGCCACAGTAGCCCCGGCACGCGGTCGTCCACGCGCAGCGGCCGATTCGCGGCGGCGAACGCGTCCCGCACCATCGCCGTCACAGCCGCCTGCCCGGTCACTTCGACACCGGTCGGCGACATCACGGCCGGTTCCCGGCGTGCGCCGACGGCCCGGAGCACACCAGTGGCGAGGACGTCCAACGCCTCCGGCGTGGTCACGTCGAGCCGGATGCCCTGCCGGTCAATGAGTCCATAGGGCAGCCCCGGTGCCACTTCGCCCGGCACGGAGCCGACGAACACGGGAATTACCAGGGCGTCGCGGCGCAGCGCCAACTCGATCTCGCGCTGTTGCGCCTTGGGCATACCGGCGTCGGTGAGCACGGCCAGCACCACGTCGGCCAGGTCCAGTTCCCGTTCGATCGCCTCGCCGACCTTCACACCAGGGTCGACCGACGTCCGCACGGTGCGCACGACCATGCCGTTCGCCTGCAGCACGTCGACCATCGCGCCGACGGCCGGTGTGTCGCGTGCCGAATAGGAAACGAAAATCGCCAGTGGACCGATGGTCTCCTGGATGACCACGCTTCGCTCCGCGCGCCGGGTATCGGGGTGCTCTGGCCGCAACTGCCGCCTTCGGCGGGCGGTTTGGCGGTCGAGCGCCAGGGCTTGATCGCATTCGCCAAGCTGGCGTAGGTCGACAGCCAGGTTGGTCGCGGAAAGCAGGGTGTCGGGGTGGTCGGGGCCCAGTCGCTGTCGGCGGCGATCGAAGGTCTCCGCATCCAGCACCTGAGCCCGCCGACAGTCACCGAGGTGGCGTAGGTCGACAGCGAGGTTGGTCGCGGAAAGCAGGGTGTCGGGGTGGTCGGGGCCCAGTCGCTGTCGGCGGCGATCGAAGGTCTCCGCATCCAGCACCTGAGCCCGCCGATAGTCACCGAGCTGACGGTATACAGCGGCAAGGCTGGTTACCATCGCCAGCGTCGCGGGGTGGCCGGGGTCCGAAGTGCGTCGCGAACCGGAGAGCAGCCGTTCCAGTTCGTTGGCAGCGTGACGCGAATCCCCGTTGTAGGCCAGCCATTGTGCGAGGCTGGCGTGCGTGGCGTACGTGCCGGGGTGGTCCGGCCCCAGAACACGCACCTGGTGCGGGAGCAGTTGTTCCAGCTCCGCGACTGCCTGCGCTGGATCACCTGCCCTGCCTCGCCATTGGGCCAGGTTGTGTCGGGTGGTGAGGGTGTTGGGGTGGTCAGGACCCAGCACGCGACGCTGATCGGCGAGCAGTTCGGCCAGCGCGGCGGCGGCGCCTGCGGGGTCGCCTGCCTCGCCGCGCCATTGGGCCAGGTTGTTGCGCGTGGTGAGGGTGTTGGGGTGGTCAGGACCCAACACGCGACGCTGATCGGCGAGCAGTTCGGCCAGCGCGGCGGCGGCGCCTGCGGGGTCGCCTGCCTCGCCGCGCCATTGGGCCAGGTTGTTGCGCGTGGTGAGAGTGTTGGGGTGGTCAGGACCCAACACCCGCAAACGGTCACCGAGTAGCCGTTCAAGCTCGGCGACCGCGCCGGTGACGTCGCCCGCTTCACCGCGCCAGTAGGCAATGGCGTTGCGGGTGGTGAGGGTGTCGGGGTGGTCAGGACCCAACACCCGCAAACGGTCACCGAGTAGCCGTTCAAGCTCGGCGACCGCGCCGGTGACGTCGCCCGCTTCACCGCGCCAGGTCGCCAACTCCGCCCGGATCGCGAGGGTGCCCAGGTGGTCCGGTCCCGTGCGGGTATACGCGGTTTCAGCGAGCTGACCGAAATAAGCGGCCGCGTCGGCGGCTTGACCGCTCTCACCCAAACTGCGCCCGGCGCGCACGAGCACTGGATGGATTCCATCCCGCCACAGTTCGTCTCCGGCGATCCGGTTGAGCCAGGAGGCGTTCGCGCGCATCACCGAGCCGACCGGTGTGTCCCGCTCGATCTCCGGCCACAGATCCAGCAGCCCGTCCGCCGCCAGCCGCGCCAGCTCGGCCACCCTCGGTTCGGGCAGGCTGTCGCGGGTGGCGCGTTGCACCAGCGGATGCACCAGCACCAGCGGGACGAAGGCATGCTGGTTCAGATCGACCAAGCCCAGTCGTCCCAACCCAGCCAGGCCTGCGCGTGCCTCGCCAGCTGCGATCGTGCGCCCGGTGCGGTCGGTGAGCAGGTCGAGCACCGCGTGTGTCGCGAATAATTCCTGCGGAATGCCGCGGCCGTCCAGCAGACTGGCGATCTCCAACAAGGGACGGGCGACCCCGAGGGATAACCGGTCGGCCCGTTCCATCGACAACGACCAGGTCGCCGCGACCGTTGCCTGGTGCTCGTCGGGCAATGCGTCCGACTCGGGCAGGTAGGGCAGCCGATACCGTTGGTCGGCGAACCGCCTGCGGTACTCGGCGCAGGACATGTGCCGGTCGAGCAGGTAAGCCCCGGCCTGGGCCAGCGCCAACGGGAGATAACCCAGATCGGCGGCCAGCTCCTTGGCGCCGTCGAGTAGTTCCGGCGCCCCGGCCAGCGCGGAGCGCAGATACGACTGCGCCTCCGCGGCGGTGAACAGTCCGACCTCGACCAAGCGGCGCCGGTGGCCGAGCAACGCGGCATCGCGGCGACGCGTAGTCACCAGCACCCGACCGGATGACGCGGAAGGCGGCCACAGCCCCCGCAGGTCCGACGGCACCTGTAGATCGTCCAGAACCACCAACCAACGGGCCGAGGTCTCGGCCAGCCAGGCCAGTAGACGCCGCGCGCCCACCTCCGGTTCAGTGTCCGAAATGCCGGTCAGGTCGGCGATCAACGCCGCATACGCCGTCATGATCGCGTCGCGCGACGCGGCGTTGATCCATACCAACAGGTCGATCGCACCATTGGCCCACGCGCATTCGGCAGCGGCGACAGCGACCTGGGTCTTGCCGGCCCCAGCCAGGCCGGACACGACCGTCGTGGACACGCCGTCGTCAGGCCCGACCTCGTTGAGCACGCCGAGGTCAGCACGGTCCTGGAATGCGCCGGCCAGTCGCGGCGCCACGCCGAACCGGTAGGGCAGCCGACCCGGTGGTCCGCTCACGTGGACGCCGGTTATGTGCCCGGCCTGAACCACCGAACCGGACACCGAACCGGACACCGCGTTGGACGGTGGTTCGAGTTCACGGCTCATCAGCCAATCATCGACCACCGCGCCCCTCTTGTTACGCGTGGTGCCCACGATGTTACCAAACGAGCTGTGTTACCAAACGAGCCGTGTTACCAAACAGGCCGTGTGCACCCTGCCCGGTTGCTCCGCACCGACCGGTGCCGTCGTCGACGAAATCGGCCTTTTACCGGCCTCCGGAACGTAGCCGTGGGTTTCTCCTGTTTGATCGACGCCACCTAAAGGAGACGCGCACCGGCCGTCAGCTCGAAGCCGGACCGCCGACGGCGTCATCGAATTCAAAACGCGACCGGTGTTCGGCACGACGCGATCGTGTCGGATTCACCCGGGTACGAGCCCGTGGCCGGCCGAACACCAGCGCCCGCCGCTCCGCCGACTCAGCGAGTGCCGTATCCTGAATTCGAACTCACGTTCTATGTTACCGTCAAGTTGGGCCAGGACGTGTCACCCGGTCGACCGGCCGACCCCTCGCCGGCAACCAACCCCACGACCAGGCCCCGTGCAAGCCGGCCAGCCGGGAGGAGAACAGCTCGCCGGCGAGCGCTCGCACGGCCAGGACGAGCGGGAACAGTAGCGCCATGCGCCGAACCGGGCCCGACGTGACGCCCGGGATGCGGCGGGCAAGGAAGTGACGGGCTTCATCGTCGCGGTCAGCCACGGTGCGCTCCTTGATGTTTCGGGTATTCAGGTATCGGGAGCCGTGCTCTCCCGCGGAAGCGTCATGACCGAAGTGGGTCGCTGAGCGGCTGACCACGGGAGTGGCGCCAGGCCGTGCCTTGGACAGGCAGTAAGGTGCAGGTGTGCCTGGCGCGGGGTGGGCGCGGCGGTGGGGTGGGCGGCTGCTCGCACTGCCGTTCGGCGGCGCCCTGGCGTTGGCGTTCCCCGCGGCCAACGCTTGGTGGCTGGCCTGGTTCGGGCTGGTTCCGCTCCTGCTGCTGTTCGCCCGCGCAGGCTCCACTCGCGAGGCGGCGTGGCGGAGCTGGTTGGCGGCGGTGGGCTTCTTCCTCACCTTGCACCACTGGCTGCTGCCGCACCTGGGGGTGTTCGCCGTCCCCGCGGTCGCGGTCGCCGGGCTGTTCTGGATCCCGTTTGGCGTGGCCACGCGCGCGCTCATGCGAGGCCCGGTGGCGCCGGCACGCGTGGGCCTGGTCGTGCTGGTTCTTCCGTCGGTGTGGGTGACGATCGAGGCATCGCGGTCGTGGAAACATCTCGGGGGCGGGTGGGGATGCCTTGGGCTCAGCCAGTGGCAGGTGCGCCCGGTGCTGGCGGTGGCGTCGGTCGGTGGGGTGTGGCTGCTCGGTTTCGTTCTGGTCGCCGTCAACGCCGGGCTGGCAAGCGTGGTGATGCCGGACGCCACGGTAGGAGGGCGGCTGCTCGGCGGCGCACTCGCCGTCGTGTTCGCCGTGGCCGCGGTGGGCTACGGGCTGCTGCGTCCCGAGCCGGAGGTGACGGGTCTCGTGCGGGTCGCCGGGGTGCAGCCGGGGATGGTCACCGAAGGGCTCGAGGCGCATCTCCGCTTGACCCACGGTCTTGCCGGGGCGGGCCAGGATGTCGTGGTCTGGGGCCAGAGCAGCGTGGGTCTCGATCCAGCGCAGCGGTCCGACGTCGCGAACAAACTGCGCCAAGCGGCCGAAGCCGCGGGCAGCGATCTACTCGCCAATGTCGATGCCCGTGACATCACCGGACGCATCACGAAATCGACCCACCAGTATCGCTCCGACGGGCTCGTGGCGATCTACCGCAAACAGCGACTCGTACCCTTCGGCGAGTACGTCCCCCTGCGGCCGCTGCTCGGCTGGATCGCCCGCAACAGCGAGGCGGCCAAGGTGGACCGGGCGACCGGAGACGATCTGACGACGCTCCGCGTGAGCGGCACGCTACTCGGTCCGCTCATCTCCTACGAGTCGATCTTTCCCGATCTGCGCCGCGGAGTGGTCCGGCGCGGCGCGGAGGTGACGGTGGTGCAGGGATCCCTCACCACCTTCCACGGCTCCTGGGCCCAACCGCAGCAGGCCGCTTTCGAGGCGGTCCGGGCGGTGGAGTCCGGCCGGACCGCCGTTCTGGTGGAGTCGAGCGGGACCTCCGCCGCCTTCGACGCACGGGGTAGGCAACTGGCGTGGGTTCCGCCTGACGAGCACGGGACGTTCCTGGTCGCCGCACCGATCTACCGGGAGCGGACACCCTATGTGCGATGGGGCGACTGGGTTCCGGGCCTCGCCACCACGGTGACCACGGCCGCGACTCTTTTCTGCGCCGCACGCGCACTCCGCGACTTCGGTCCAGCCATCGGGCCCCGCCGGCCCGGCCTCCTTGAGCGTCGCCGCCCGCGAGGTCGGCGTCGATGATCGAGAGCAGGGCGCGGACTCCGGCGGACCACCCCGGCGCGTCGTGGAACCGCTGCGCGATGATGCTGCGCCTGCTCGCGCGGCGGCGCCGGGAGGATCGCCAGGACTTGGCATGTGCCGCCGACACCGCCATGGCGAGCCCGAGTTCGGCGAGCGCTCTGGGAGCACCCGTCTCAAAGATCGCGAGGACTTCCCGGGAGGTGAGCCCGTCGAGCCTGGAACGGCAGCCCTCGACAAGCCCCACGCCGCGGTGCCGTCGAAATCGAAAAATCGCCGCGAAAACGGCGTACCGTAGAGGCTGTTGAGCCCGCGTTCGCGGCCTATGCGGTCGGCAGGGAGGCTCTCATGGATTACGAAATCTTCGAACTGGGTGACGTCCGGTTGCGGCAGGGTGCCACACTCAGTGACACCAAGCTCGCGTTCAAGACCTACGGCGAACTCAACGCCGGCAAGAGCAATGCGATCGTTTACCCGACGTGGTACTCCGGGCAGCACTACGACAACGAATGGCTCATCGGCGAGGGGATGGCGCTCGATCCGGCGAGATACTTCATCATCATTCCCAACATGCTCGGCAACGGGCTGTCCTCCTCGCCGAGCAACACTCCGGCGCCGCACGATCGCGCGTCGTTTCCGCGGGTGACCATGTACGACAACGTGCGGTTCCAGCACCGCCTGGTGACCGAGCGATTCGGCATCGAGCGGCTGGAACTGGTGACCGGCTGGTCCATGGGCGCCGGGCAGACCTACCAGTGGGCGGTCAGCTTTCCGGACATGGTCAAGCGGATACTGCCCTTCTGCGGTTCGGCGAGGACCAGCCGTCACAACGTCGTGTTCCTCGAAGGCGTCAAGGCGGCGCTCACCGCGGACGCCGCCTACCAGGGCGGCCGGTACGACAGGCAGCCCGACATCGGGCTCCGCGCGATGGCGCGGGTCTACGCCGGGTGGGGTTTCAGCCAGCAGTTCTACCGGGAAAAGAGCTACGAGCGGGACCCGCTGGGGTACGCCTCGCTGGAAGACTTCCTGGTGTCCTTCTGGGAGGGCCTGTTCCTCAAGCGCGACGCGAACAACCTGCTGGCCATGCTGTGGACCTGGCAGAACGCGGACATCGGCGGCACACCGGGGTTCCACAGCCTGGAGGACGCACTCGAGAAGATCCGGGCGCCCGCGATCGTCATGCCGGCCAAACAGGATCTCTATTTCCCGCCCGAGGACAACGAGTGGGAGGTCAAGCACATGCACCGCGCCGAACTGCGAGTCATCCCGGGAGCGTGGGGCCATTTCGCCGGTGGCGGACTCAACCCGGACGACACGAGATTCATCGACGACGGTCTCAAGGAACTGCTCGGCACGGAAGTCTGATTCACCACAGCGTTGGCGTGCGCAGGAGGTAACACTATGACCAGCGCGGAGTATGCGCGGCCAGCTCCCCCGGGAGCCGCGCCGCAGGGGCCACCGCTCCCGCGGGTGGGGGAACCCGCCGCGACCGGCTACGCCCCCACGGCCAGCGGGGTACCGCTGGCGCTGGCCGGATTCGGATTCTCGCTGACGATCCTGTCGTTGGCCAACACCGGCATCGTCGACATGCGAACCGCCACGATGTTCGTTCCGGTCGCATTGGGCACGGGCGCGCTGGCCATGCTCGTCGGCGGGCTCTGGGAGTTCCGGGCCAACAACCTGTTCGGCGCCACGTTCTGCTCGGCGTACGCCTGCTTCCTGCTCACCACGGCGCTGATCCTGCAGTTCTACGGACCGACGATCTCGACCACGGCGGGACCGGCGAATTTCAGCCGCATGTTCGGCGCCTATTTGATCGTCTGGGCGTTGTTCACCGCGATGCTGGCCGTGGGAGCGCGGGTGATCAACGCGCCCGCATTCATCGCATTCGTGCTGCTGGTCGCGGTCTACGTACTGCTGGGCATCGCCAACCTCCTGTCGGGGCCTGCCGCGGTCGCACTCACCAAGGCCGGCGGCTGGGTGGGTCTCGCCGACTCCTTGGCCGCGTTCTACCTGTGCTCAGCCCTGGTGCTCAACGACGTCAGCGGACGGTACCTGTTGCCGGTCTGGCCGAGCAGGCGGACGGCCCGCTAGGGGCCTGTATCGAAGTCGGTCAGAGCCATTCGTTGATCGCGGCGATGTGGACGGTGGCTTCGGAGCGTGCGGCGAGGTCGTAGCGGGTGTCCACGGCGCTCACAGAGCCGGTTGATGCCGCGGTCCACGGCGTGGCGCGTGGCGTTGCTGGTAGAGCTCGGGGTCGACGGACGAGGATCAACCAGCCTCGTATATCTCGGCATTCAGGATTGTCCGCTTCGGCACCGTGCGGCCGCGGTGCATCTTGTCCAAGAGGTCGACGATACTTACCGCGAGGCGGTGGGTGTCTTGGACGACCGTGGCGCGCAGGGAGCTGGTGGCGGTGTCGATCAGAGCTTTGGCTTCCAGCACTCCGTCGACGCCGACGACGACAGTGGCTTGAGTGGCCGGCAAGGACGACGACAGGGCATCAACAGCGCCCAGAGCCATCTCATCGTTGGTGCAGAAGATCGCGTCGAGACGCTGGCGAAGGTCCAGTTGTCGGATATGGGCGCGTACCGCGTCGTAGGCACGAGAACGCACGAAGCCGCAGCTGTCGACAGTTGTGATCACCGCATCCGGCGATTCGCGGCGCAGGGCTTGTTCGCAGCGCTGTTGCCGACTGCTGTGCTCTCGGCTGGCGATGATGAGAACGCGCGGGCGTTTCTTTCCATCCAGGTGCCTGGCCAGCCACTTACCGGCCAACTCGCCGAGTTCGCCCGTATCGTAGCCAACGAACGCACTGTTTTCAGGGTACTCGGACTCCTTTTCGAAGGGCTCGAGATCGGTGAACACAACCGGCAGCCGTGATTTCCGGCAGAACGTCGTCAGGTCGTCGCGGAGTCGGTGTACCTCGCCGGCGATGATGATTCCGCCGATGTAGCCATGTCGCCTGTCGAAGATCCTGCCCAGGTGATGGGATTGCGCGCTTGCGTCATAGTCCCGGTCCGGCACCTTGAGCACCAGGTCGATGGCATTCCGGTCGAGCGCGCTGTGCAGGCGTTGTACGAATGCTGCCACGTAGTATTTCTGGCTGAACGCCGACGTCATCAGAAAAGCTCTCTTCGAGCGTCTTCGGACAAGACGAATCGTTAAGATCGCTGCCCAGGAGATCGCTGCGACGCTGCCGGAAGCCAGGACGAACCACACGACCATGGCGCCTTCCGAGACGCCGGTCCGAAGTGCTTTCAAGATCGCGGCCAGGATAAGGCCGCTCACGACAGAGGTCACCACGGCGAACCGCACCGGCATTCGATCCCGGTCAAGCCGCACCATCGGCAGTTCCCTCCGCGAGGTGACTTTACTCGCGGGAGATCCTACTACTGGCACCGATCGGCCGTGAGAGCTGTGTGGAAAAATGTTTCGCCGCCTATGAATGGATTCCAATGCCGCTGATCGAGCGTCACGGCGAACGCACTGTCACGCCAACAAGCGGACGGTGGAGGGCCCGAAGGACACGTCGCTGCCCGGCGCGCGCTGATCTCCGCCGATCAGATCAGCGGGGCAGGTGGGGAAAATTGCCGGTGATGCCGTAGTAGGCGATGATACTGTGCGCGCCGGCGTCGGTCTCAACCGACAGTTCCCGGTACCGGCGGTGGGCTTCTTGGAACGCGCACACGGCCCCGCGGCACTCGGCGGTCACCTGTCGCATCAGCTGTGCCGACGCGCTGCCAACGACCGCGTCCTCGTAAACTCGTTGAGCGGCCTACAGCTCGCCGCGCGGAGATCGGCCATGACCCGGGTTGTATATGTGCCGCCCCGCGCCCCCTGCCGTAGACGGTCTCCCACCACCGCGCCGACGTCTCACCTGACGACCGGCGCGTGTATCTCGACATCCACGGCGGTGCCTGGACCGTGGGCAGCGGGCAGATGTGCCACCTGGTCTCCACGGGCACCGCGGCGATGGTGGGAGCCAGGGTGTGGGCGGTCGACTACCGGACGCCGCCCGATCACCCCTTTCCTGCCGCACGGGACGACTGCCTGGCCGCCTATCGGGCCCTCCTACGACAACGCCGCCCCGAGGAGATCGTCATCGGCGGCAGGTCGGCGGGGGGGCAACCTTGAGCCCGCCGCAAGCCGACCCTGAATCGCGCCACGTATCACGTGCGACCCATCGGGACGAAAATCGTGGCGACGCGCCGCGGACGCGCACGCGGCGAACAGCCTGTCCTCGTCCCACCCGGAGACGAGCGGGGCGGCCACCAGCGGTGACCGCCCCGTCCGGTCGCGCACGGGTCAGCTCGTCCAGCTGTCCACCAGCGCCTTGTTCTGCTGGATCCACTCCTTCACGGCGTCCTGCTCGTGCCCCTGGCCCTTCTGCCGGATCAGCAGTTCCAGGCTGCCCAGCTGGCCGGAGTCGAGCTTGAACTTGGACAGCCACCTGGCCAGTTCCGGGTGGCTGGAGCCGAACCCCTTGGCGGCGATCACCTGGACCTGGTCCGGCTGGCCGAACGCGCCCTTCGGGTCGGCCAGCGGCTTGAGCGGGAACTGGGTGAACGCCCAGTGGGGCTGCCACAGCGTCACCACGATCGGCTTCTTCTGGTCGATCGCGGTCTTCAGGTCGGCCAGCATCGCCGGGCTGCTGCCGGAGACCAGCTGGTACTCACCGTTCAGGCCGTAGGCGGGCATCACGTTGTTCTGGGTGAGCCGCATCAGGCCGGAACCCGCCTCGATCCCGACGATCTGCCCGCCGAACTCGCTCGCGCGCGAGGCCAGGTCGGCGATGGAATTGACGTCGTTGACGTAGCTGGGCACGGCGAGGTCGTCGGTGGCCGGCTGGTACCAGGTGGTCTCCACCTCCAGCTTGTCGCCGAACTTCTCCCAGTAGGTCTGGTGGGTGTTCGGCAGCCACGCGTCGAAGTACAGGTCGACCTGCTTGTTCGCCACGCCGGTGAAGGTGCTGGCGATGTCCAGGCTCTGCACGTTGACCGTGTAGCCGTGCTCGCTGAGGATCTCCTTCCACAGGTAGGTCGCGGCGGTGTCCTCGTCCCAGCCGGCCACCAGCGACACGCTGATCGTCTTCGAGTCGCCCGAGCCGGAGCCGCCCACGGTCGCGGTCTGCCCGCTGCATCCGGTGATGGCCGTCAGGGCGACGGCAAGGCCGGCGGAGACAAGCACACCCGCCCGTCGACGCGATATACGCATTTCACCCAACTCCCGTCTTCAACCTGTTGTGGAGAGTTCCGCGGTATCCGGAGCCGCCTCGATGGATGCGGCGGTCGCGGCACGCGGGCGGCCGCCGCGGCGGCGCCTCGGCCGGGCGAACGCGCTGGTCGCCCGGTCGAGGAAAATGGCGAGGAAGACCGTGGCCAGCCCGCCCTGGAAGCCGGTGCCCACATCCAGCGTGCTGATTCCCTTGACCACCACGGCGCCCAGGCCACCGGCGCCGACCATGCCGGCGATCACCACCATGGACAGCGCCAGCATGATCATCTGGTTTACACCTGCCATAATGGACGGTAGGGCGAGCGGGATCTGCACCTCGCGCAACAGTTGGCGCGGCTTGGCGCCGAACGCCCGCGCGGCCTCCACGACCTCGGCGTCCACCTGCCGGATGCCCAGCTCGGTCAGCCGCACCGCGGGCGGCACGGCGAACACGGTGGTCGCCACCACGCCGGGAACCGTGCCGATGCCGAAGAAGAACACCGCGGGGATCAGGTAGACGAACACCGGTAGCGTCTGCATGAAGTCCAGCACCGGCCGGACCGCGACGCTGGCGATCCGGCTGCGTGCCGCCCAGATGCCGACCGGCACGCCGATCAGCACGGCGATCATCGACGCGACCACCACCACGGCCAGCGACTGCATCGCGTCCGTCCACAGCCCCATGCCCTGCACCAGCAGGAAGGCGATCAGCGTGAACACCGCGAAACCCCAGCGGCGGGCCAAAAACGCGATCACCGTGAACACACCGGTCACCACGAACGGATGCGGGGCGGTCAGCACGAACAGCACCCCGTTGATCAGGTGCACCATCACCCAGGTGACGAAGTCGAAGAACGCCCCGAGGTGCGCGGTGAGCCAGTTGACCGCGTTGGCAACCCAGACGCCGATGTCGATCCTAGGCATGGACCACCTTCCTCGGGTCGGTGAGCGCGGCCAGCATCGCGGCGCGCGGCAGCACGCCGAGCAGCTTCCCGTTCCCGTCAATTACGGCCAGCGGCACGATTCCCTTGTCCACCAGCGAGAACAGTTCGGACAGCGGGGTGTCCGAAGTGGCGCGTTCGTACTCGTCGCACAGGCACTCGCGCAGCGAGGAGTCCGACTCCGTGGCACGGGCGAGCAGGTCGTGCCGGGCGACGCCGAGCAGCCGCCCGTCACCGTCCACCACGTACGCGCCGACCGCCTCGATGTTTCCCAGCAACCGCAACACGTCCCTCGGATGGTCGGCCTCGTTCGCCAGCACCAGCGGCTCTCTGACCACCGCGCCCGCGGTGAGCACCCGGGAACGGTCCACATCGGACACGAAGTCGGCGACGTAGTCGTCGGCTGGTGCTGACAGGATCTCCGCGGCGGTGCCGGTCTGCACCACCCGCCCGGCGCGCATCACCATGATCCGGTCCCCCAGCCGCATCGCCTCGTTCAGGTCATGCGTGACGAACACGATGGTGCGGCGCAGTTCGTGTTGCAGGCGCAGCAGCAGGTCCTGCATCTCCCGGCGGATCAGCGGGTCCAGCGCGCTGAACGGCTCGTCCATCAGGAGGATCTCCGCGTCGGTGGCCAGCGCGCGGGCCAGGCCGACCCGCTGCCGCATGCCGCCGGACAGCTCACCGGGGAAGGCGTCGGCACGGTCGGCGAGCCCGACCGTGCGCAACGCCCAGTTGGCGCGTTCCAGCCGCTGCGCGGCCGGCACCCGGCGCACGTGCAACCCGTATGCGGCGTTCTCCAGCACGGTGCGGTGCGGAAACAGGGCGAAGTGCTGAAAAACCATGTTCACCTTGCGGTTCCGCAGATCGCGTAGCTCGCTGTCAGTCAGCGCCGCCACGTTTCGGCCATCCATGCGCAACTCGCCGGAGGTGGGCTCCACAAGCCGGTTGAGCATCCGCAACAACGTCGACTTACCGGAGCCCGACAGGCCCATGATCACGAAGAGCTCACCGGACGCGACGCTGAAGCTCACGTCGTCGATGGCCACCACTTGCCTGCTCCCGGACCGCGAGCCCCACCGCGACGCCAGAAGGCGGCGGGAGGGTGCTGACTCGTGGGATGGGCCGAACACCTTGGTGAGCCGGGCCGCTTCGATCACCGGCTCGCCGGCCGACGTCCGTGGGCGGACGGGTTGACGCTCGGTCTGCGCGGGGGTCGTCATCGCCGCTCCATGAGATCGTCTGTTTCATATTGCGCGACAGTCTTGCTACGTGAGACGTACGATGCGTCATTGATAGCGCAGTGTCAATACTGGACGGCGAATCGGCACGCGGGCAGAGGGAGGTGGGTTCGGGTTTGGAGGTACCGGGAGCAGTACCGGGGCCCGCTCGCGGGCGACTGGCTGCCGGGGTGTTCACTCAAGGTACTGTTTCAATATGGTTAACAGTCGCGCTTCGCGGGACGGGTCCGTGCAGTCGGTGGATCGTGCGATTTCGATCCTCCAGGTGCTGGCGCGCCTCGGAGCGGCCGGCGTCACGGACATCGCCGCGGAGATCGGTGTCCACAAGTCGACCGCGTTCCGGCTGTTGGCCACCCTGGAGTCGCGGGGACTCGTCGAACAACACGCCGAACGCGGGCGGTATCAGCTCGGCTACGGCGTGGTGCAACTCGCCGCCGGCGCGGCCAACAAACACAACCTGTCCATCCTCAGCCGCCCGGTTTGCCGTGAGCTCGCCGAGGCAGTGGGTGAGACGGTAAACGTCGCGATTCACGACGGGCGCAACGTGATCAGCATTGATCAGGTCCTGGGCAGCTCGGCGGTCACCACCATCAACTGGGTCGGGCAGCACACGCCCATGCACGCCACCTCGGCCGGCAAGGTGTTCCTCGCGAACATGCCCCCCGAGCAGGTCGGCGCGATCTTGACGGAGGACCTGGAGCGCTACACCCCGCACACCGTCGTCGAACCGGCCTTGCTCAGGCAGCAGCTGAGAGCGGTCCGGGACCGGGGTTACGCCGTCACCGTTGAAGAGCATGAGATCGGACTGGCCGCCGTGGCCGCCCCGATCCGCTCACTCGATGGCCAGGTGGTCGCCGCTGTGGCCGTCTCCGGCCCCACCTTCCGAGTGAACGAGCAGACGATTCCGACTGTCGCCGGGCACGTGGTAGGGGCAGCCGCGAAGATTTCCCAGCGCAATGGCTACCCCAAACGGGGGTGACGTCATCCGATGGTTTCGTCGGTCGCAGGAAATCATCGGCGACTTGGCTGAGCCGGCGTTTCCCGGAGGCGGTCATGCGTCGACGACGAGGTTCTCCCGTGGCCAGGAACAACACAAGAGGATCTTGTTCTGGCTGATTTCGCGAGGACGGATCCCACCCTTGTGCCGCATGTCCACTGAACCGGACACCAGGGTCGTCTTGCACGTTCCGCAGAGGCCCTCCCCGCACGAAACCGGCAGGCTGACACCGGCCCTCATCGCCGCGGCAAGGACCGTGCTGCCGCGCTCGCAGGGGATCGTCCGGCCGGAACGGGTGAACTCGACGGTGAACCCGTCGTCCTGTTCCGGCGACCCGGCCGGCCGCCCATCGTCGATGTCCGAGACCGTCGGCGCGGCGAAGTCGAAGCTCTCCTGGTGGAAATGATCCAGGTCGAAACCGAGATCGGACACCATCGTCCGGACAGCGGACAGGTAGGGCGCCGGACCGCAGATGAAGATCTCTCGTTCGAGCAGGTCCGGCGCGATCTGGCGCAGCATGTCGGTGGTCAGGCGGCCGCGGTGGCCGGTCCAGGACTCGGTGGCACTGTCCTTTTCGCACACATGTGTGACGCGGATGCGCGGCGAAGTCGCGGCGATCAGCTCCAACTCGCCGCGGAAGATGATGTCGCCGGGTGTCCGGGCACAATGCACGAACTCGACGTCGGCCGGGTACCCCAGGTCGTACATCGTGCGGGTCATCGTCATGAGCGGCGTGATCCCGCTGCCACCGGAGAGGAAGAGATACTTCGGGGCGGGGTGGTGCGCCCAGGAGAAGCGGCCCAGCGGCCCCCGGACGCCGACGGTGCGGCCGGGACGCAAGTTGTCGTGTAGCCAGTTGGAGACCAGCCCACCCGGCACCCGCTTGACGGTGATCGCGAGTTGGAACGGGCGCGTCGGTGCCGAGGAGATCGTGTAACAACGCTCCACGGCCGCACCGTCGATATCCAGTGTCAGCGTGACGAACTGACCCGGGTCGTGCCGGAACATCCGCGGCTGGAGACAGTCGAAGGCGAAGGTCGAGACGTCCGGAGTCAGCGGCTGGATGTGCCGGCACACCAGGACCGGGTCGGTCTGGTCATCCCAGATCGGGCGGGGAGCCCAGGCCGGAAGAGTGTCGATCATTGGGCGAGAAACACCTTCAGGCGCTTGTGGTACCAGTTGACGAAGGCCTCGACCTGATACTCGGTCGGGCCGTATGGTCCGGGCACGTACGCGGGGCTGCCGATTCCCTTGTGGGCCCGGGCGACCAGCGCCGCGTCCTGCTCGTTGGTGGCCCGCCAGACCTTCGTCAGCCGCTCGACGTCGTAGTCCTCACCCTCCACGGCGTCGGAATGGACGAGCCACGTCGTGCGGACGAGCGTCCGGTCCGGTGCGAGCGGGATGACGGAGAAGGTGACCGCGTGGTCGGCGAGCAAGTGGAACCACGCATTGGGCTGGGTGTGCATGGCCAGGCGCCCCAGCCGTGGAGTCGGAAAGTCGGCCAGCAGCCGGGAGCAGGCGGCACGCCCGTCCAGGGTGTACGACTCTCCTGCCGCATCAAGCGGTTCGCGCTCGATGCGGAACCCGGTCGCTCGGTTGTCGAGCTCCTCGATGGCCTCGTAGGGCAACCGGAGGGCCGAATAGGTCGCCCGCGCGTTCTCGGTGGCCTTGACGAAGCGATCCCACGCCGGCTGCAGGGTCGGCGGGACGGTCTCCCTGGTGTAGCCGTAGATCGGGAAGTAGCAGGCTGAGAGCTCGGGGTGACCCGAGCAGTGGTAGCACTCCCGATTGTTCTCCAGAACGAGCTTCCAGTTGGCGTTCTCGACGAGATCCACCTGGGCCGCGACCTTCGCGGTCGCGAGCCGGTGCGGGGCGAGGTACGGCTCGACGCGGGGCGCGATCTCGTCGAAGTCCGCTGGCGGCTCGTCGGCCAGGCAGATGAACACGAGGCCGGCGAGGGCGCGCACGTGCACGGAACGCAGTCCGAAGCACGAGGGGTCGAATCCCGGCGCCTGGGCCTCGGCGTGCAGCAGAGCCCCGTCCATGCCATAGGTCCAACGGTGGTAGCCGCAGACGATGTTCCCGACCGAGCCACGGTCCTCGGTGAGGACGCGCGCGCCGCGGTGGCGGCAGACGTTGTGAAAGGCGCGCACGTGGTGGTCGTCGTCACGCACGAGGATCACCGAGTAACCGCCAAGCGTGACGGTCACGTAGTCGCCCGGCTCGGGAAGCTCGGCCTCGGCGGCCGCGAACAACCAGTGCCGGCCGAAGATCGCTTTGATGTCGAGGTCGAAGACCTCGGCGCTGGTGTAGAACGCGGCAGGCAGGCTGTAGCCAGGGGCGCGTCTGGCGACAAGATCGATCAGGGGATCGGCGGGTGCCGTGACTTTCATCTTCACTCCGGGCATGGCATCGATCACGACCGTTGGGACCACTTGACTTGTATCGTATTATGAAACAGTTTTGCTATGCGCAACAACATGATGAGCCCTGAGGCTCCGCGGCGTCAAGAGGTTCGGGTTGGCAGGAGGCGGAGGTGAGCCGGCTGGCGCGGTCATGACCTCCGGCGGCCGCCGTCAGGCCTTGCCGGCGGGCCGCTGCTTCGCGAAAGCAAGCTGTCCGAGCATGTATTCCATGGCATCGTTCATCTTTGTCCGCCAAAGTTCCACGGCGGCCTCGCCGTCACCGTCGTCAATGGCGGCAAAAATCGCGCGGTTGTCCCGCAGGATGGCGTCGATCGGGTAGGCGTAGTCAAGCCCCATGACGGCGATGAACATTCGCAGATGCTCGGCGAGAACTTGCAACATGGGGGCGATTCGCACAAGCCCGGAAGCCGCGGCGATGGCGTTCTGGAATTCGATGTCCGCCTCACTGGTTCGGTAGACATCACCGGTCGAGGCATGCTGTTCCAGCACGTCAAGGGAACGAACCACCGCCTGGCGGGCACCCGGCGACCATCGGACGGCCGCGCGGATCACCAGGGCTCCCAGGGAGCGTCGGGCGGCGTAGGTCTCGACCACGTCGTTCGTGGTCGGTATGGGAACCACGGCCGCACGTCCGGTCGCGATGGTGAGCAGCCCTTCCCTCTCCAACAGGCGCATCGCCGACCGTACCTGGCCTCGAGTCGTTCGCAGCTGCCCGGCCAGATACCGTTCCGTGATACGGTCACCGCCCGCGAGCCGGCCGTCCGCGACACCTTGGCGGATCGCCGTGATGATCTCGTCGGCGAGGGCTCGTTCCGGCCCCGGGTGAGACATCGCCGATCGGGCGCCGAGCCCGTGGACCCTATCCGGCGCGGCCGTCGTGGACACCACCCAGGCGAACGTCCGGCGGGGATTTCTGGCCCACTCGCGTATTTCGTTCTCCAGGTCCTGCAGTAAGCGGGGCGAGACGAATGTTCCCCAGTTTTCAAACAAGGAGAAGAGCGAGAGCCACTCGTCGACATTACGGCAGACCCTTCGCACGACGACCGCGGCGGGCATTGGCGTCTTCTCCGACGCGACGGCCATGACCGTTGCGTCCGGGTCGGCCGCGCTGACCACCTTTTCCCAGAAAGAGTTCGCGTTGGTGGGTGCGATTTCCGGGATTCGATGGCGGATCAGGTCAGACGCCAGGACCGTGCGCAGTGACCGCCGCATCCCGGGGTCGACATGTGCCGGTATGGCCGATTCCGCGGGTCTCGTGGGTGCCTTGAGTTGACAGGCGAGGACGGCATACTCCGAGGTCACCAGGAGACCGAGGAGGCGCGGTTGACGCCCCTCGGTCTTGGCCGCGAGGTCCGCGATCAACGGCGTACTGGATCTCATGGGTTCCCACGCGCGGGCCACATATGACTGGCTGATGGCGAGGCTTTCGGCGATCGAGCGACTCGACCACTTGGTGGTGGGCATCCACAGCGGCGCGGTGAGAATGGCGTGCCGCACCTGCTCCATCGTGCGCCGTCGTCGGGTGGGCCGGCTCAGCCGCTCTGTACCGCCTGCACGGTAAAGAGCGGTCCACTTCGCGGCGGTCTGCCTGGTGACGCCGTGCTTGCGCGCGGCATGCGTCGGGCCGAGCGACAGCGTGTCCCGTACGAGTCGCGCGCGCAGTCGTACCGACTCGTCGGGATCCCGTGCCAGGTCGTCAAGCGTCGGACTGCTCATCTCGCTCCTGGAGACCGGTGGTCAAGAGTGTAACTCGGTGACTCGCGATCGGTCCGACTTTCGCTGCGGGGACTTCCGAGTCGGCCGACGCCGCCGCACGCTTGCCAGAAACGACCGCCCGCCGTTCCTGGAGAGACACATGCAGTCCGCAGACCCTCTGATGAGTCCCTTCACGCTCAAGAACATCACGCTTCGCAACCGGATTGTCAGCACCTCGCACGAGCCCGCATACAGCGAGGACGGACTGCCCGGCGACCGGTACCGGGCCTACCACGTCGAGAAGGCGAAGGGTGGGGTCGGGCTCACCATGATCGGTGGCAGCGCGATCGTCAGTCCGGACAGCGCACCGGCCTTCGGAAATCTGCAGCTGTTCAAGGACGAGGCGGTCCCGCTGCTGCGCCGCCTCTCGGACGAAGTACACGAACACGGCGCCGCGGTCATGACACAGTTGACCCACCTCGCTCATCGCACCAGCAACTACACCCACGACTGGCTTCCCGCCCTGTCGGTCGGCGCGATCCGCGAATCGGCACACCGGGCGTTCACCCGGCCGGCCGACCGGTTGGATCTCGATCGCATTGCCCGTGACTTCGCGGACGCCGCCCTCAGGTGCAAGGAAGGAGGGCTGGACGGCGTCGAACTCATGGCCTACGGGCACCTGCTGGACGCTTTTTGGACGCCGGCCCGGAACCGCCGTGAGGACTCCTACGGGGGCTCCTTCGACAACCGCATGCGTTTCCCGCTTCAGGTCGTCCGTTCGATACGTGCCGCTGTTGGCGACGACTTCGCGATCGGTGTTCGGATGACCTTCGACGAGGGCCGCGCCGACGGTCTTCAGCCCGATGAAGCACTCAAGATCGCACACGCACTGACCGCGGCCGGGATCGATTTCATCAGCGTGATCAAGGGATTCCTCGACACCGACGCCGAGTTGGCCCGTGTGATTCCCCCGATGGGCACGCCCGCGGCACCGCACCTCGAGTTCGCGGGATGGGTGAAGAAGAACGTCGATGTCCCGGTCATGCATGCCGCCAGGATCGGGGACGTGCCGACCGCGCGGTACGCGATCGCCGAAGGACTCGTCGATCTGGTGGGGATGACGCGAGCGTTGATCGCGGACCCGCACCTGCCCAACAAAGTGGCCACCAAAGCGGCGGATCAAATCCGGCCATGCGTGGGCGCGAGCATGTGCATCGACGGTATCTACACCTCCGGGTCCGCCTACTGCGCCCACAACCCATCGACCGGCCGGGAACTACGCCTGCCGCATCGAGTCGCGAAGGCGGCCGAGCCGAAGAAGGTCGCGGTCGTCGGCGGGGGGCCCGCGGGCCTGGAAGCCGCCCGGACTCTCGGTGAACGAGGGCACGACGTTGTTCTGTTCGAGGCGAACCCGCGTTTGGGCGGCCAGATCGCGCTCGCGGCGAAGTCACCGCGACGACGCGACCTGATCGGAATCGTCGACTGGCGGATCGACGAGTGCAAGCGGCTCGGCGTTCATCTCGAGCTCGGCCACTTCGTGGAACCGGAGGAACTCGCTCACGCGGGCTTCGACACCATCGTGATCGCGACAGGTGGACTGCCGAACGTCGAAGTCGCCGAAGGCAGCAGGCTCGCGATCGACACCTGGGACATCATGTCGGGGGCGGTCAAGCCCCGTGGGGACGTGCTCGTCTACGACGACCATGGTGGGCACCAGGCGCTCGACGCCATCGAGGTCCTCGCGTCCACGGCGGCCTCGGTCGAATTGGTCACCCCCGAGCGGACCGTCTCGCCCGATGTCGGCGCGCTGACGATGGCCGGCTACCTGCAGACGCTGGCCGATCACGACGTCACGATGACCCCCGCGCATCGCCTCACCCGCCTCGAGCGAGCCGACGGACGGCTGAAGGCGACCTTCCTGGTGGACGGCGCTCGCCGGGCCATCGAACGCTACGCCGACACGATCGTGATCGAGCACGGAACCCTGCCCGTCACCGAAATCTACGACGCTCTCGTGGACGCCTCGGTCAACCAGGGCGAGATCAATGTCAAGGAGCTGCTGGCACTGTCGCCCCAATCATCGGTTCACAACCGGGACGGCCAATTCCGCATCTACCGCGTCGGTGACGCGGTGAGCAGCCGCAATATCCATGCGGCCGTCCTCGATTCCTTCCGCCTGTGCAGCGCGATTTGATCCTCGGAGGTGAGAAAGATTTCCTGCCCCGGATCTTTCGACGTGGCCGGTGTGCCGGGTTCGGATCGAATTTTTGACCGTGTTTTCTGGTGGCGGGGACGGGGTCGGTGGATCAGCCGGGTTCAGGGCCAGTGCGCGGTGTACTCGGCCCGGGCGTCCCGGTCCCGCTCGAGGTCTGAGCGTCCACAAGGCCCAGGCGACGGCGGTGCGCGTGTCGATCGGCTGCCCGGACAGGGTCAGAACAGGGTGCGCCATCGGCCGATGCGGCGTGAGACGCCGCCCCCGTCGGGGATCAGGTCCATATGGCCGCGCTGTCGTCCTTGAGTAGTTGTTCGATGTGCTGCCAGGACTCGGACAGTTGACCAATACCGGGTTCGCCTGGTTCCGTGCAGACGCTGTAGAGCGCGTCGGGCCCGATAGACCAGAAGTGGTCGCGTGGCTCGGCCCGTTGCGGTATTCCGGAGCGCACGGGGAGACGGAGCGAATCCACATCCCACGGGGGCAGCACAACCGGGAAGGGTCGTCGGGCGAGCGGACTGCATGCCGCACGGTTGCGTATCGTATCCGACTTTCTTGCCGCGCAAATCCACCATGGTGGCGGGGCGTTCGTTCAGCGCCGAGGTGAGCGCCGGTGCCGCGTCCTTGAGGTCGGCCGAAGCCCCTCCAGCGACGTTGCCGGATCGCGCAACGTCAGCGTGGCCTGTTGCGCGCTGCCGAGCACACCCTGCGGCTCACACGTATCGTGGCACGGACCTCCCCAGTTCCCGCCGGCACTGTCTGCCCGTTCCGAGCCCTCTTACGCCGGGGAGTCCCTGGCGGCCGCACTTCCAAAAATCTTCACCGCCAGCCCCGTTTCCGGACCAAGCCGCGTCGAGACGCACCATCCGCCCACTGTCCGCGGACCTGATCTTTTCGAGATCAGACTGGGAAAATCGATTCCTGTGGCATCGGAGATCTCGCCCCGGTTGAAAACGATCCGATCTCGGCGCGGACGCGGATCTTCGGCTTGGACTCGTCGACCATGACTTCCGGATTGCCGCGCATGACCTCGGCCACGACGTGGGCGTGCTGGTTCTTCCTCAATGTCACACTGCACATGTTCGACACGGTGGGACTGGATCCGAACTGCCTGCTCGTCATCACGGCACGTTCTCTTCAGGTCCACGATGTCCATTTCGGACAAAGCAGCCCAGGCACTCACGGTAGCGCATGAAGCCCGATCGGCGGTGCTAGACCAGAGATGTCGCGCCACACAGGCGGTCTCAATATGAGACAACGAGTGGACCACGGGCTTTGTATTCTGTGCACCGAAAGCACTCCGGTCCGTTCCGAAGGAGTCCCCGATGCTTGACCTGGAATACCGGGAGTCCGCGATATTGGTCCGGATCCGGGCGATGCCACGACAAGTCCTGACAGCCGAACTGCTCGACGGTCTCACCGCGGCCATCGCCTACATCGGGCCGGACCGTCCCATCATCCTCACCGGTGCCGGCAGCGTTTTCGCGCCCGACCTCGATCCGGCTCCGGGCCCGATCCGCGCCGCCGCCTCGAACCGGTTATCGCGAGTACTGAACCGGATACGTTCCCATCGGCTCCCCGTCGTGGCCGCCATCAACGGCGACGCGATCGGCGCGGGATACAAGTTGGCCGAGGCGGCGGACATCCGGATCATGTCCGGAGGGGTCATCCAGCCCTTCTCCCGGAGCGGGATGCGATACCGTGCACCCGCGGCGGTGGCGGCCGGGTTGGTCGAGCACCGGTGCGAGCCGGCGGAGCTGGTCAGCCTGGCGATGCGGGAAGTCGGCGTCCAGCGCACCCGCATCGCGGTTCCCGGTTAGCCCTGATCAGCCCCCGTTCGGGCAGAGCCCAAGCCGAAATACCCCGCGGTCCGGGACCGTTCGTGGTCGCGGGCTCGCTCGCTGCCCCGGCGTCAGTTCGGGCGGAGGGTTGGTATCGGGTAACGGGCAGGGAGACGACCGCACGGTTCGGGAGCTGCTGTTTCGCGCGGTTCGACCGCGCACCGAACGGCAGTCGTCCTTTCCCGGTACGGTCGTCTCCCTGACCGCCGCCCCGCGTATTCACACACCCCTGGCGGTGACGGCGGCCATCTTGGCGCGGTGGCGCCAGGGCACTAATAGATATTGGACGGGCGCACCATGCCTTCCGCAAGATCACCGAAGCTGGGATCGACGATCGCGCCAGGGTTGACCAGCACTTCCTCGACGATCGCCGTCTCCGTGGTGATGAGGAGGGCTGCGATGGACGCCGCGCTTTCCAGGGCTGAGCGGGTTACCTTGAGCGGGTCGATGACGCCCGCCTCGAACAGGTCGCCGTAGGCACCGGTGAGCGCATCGAACCCGAAGCCGCTCTCCATGTCGGCGACCCGTGTCAAAACCTCGCCACCGTCGTAGCCGGCGTTGGCCGCGATCCAGTGCAGGGGCTCGCCCAGAGCCCGGCGTACGATCTCGCGTCCCTGCGCGGCATCGCCTTCAAGGCCGGCCAGCTCGACACGACGTGCGGCCTGCGCCAGGGCGGCGCCTCCACCGGCGACAACGCCCTCCTCCAACGCCGCCTTCGCGGCCGCCAGCGAGTCCTCGACTCGCAGCATCCGCTCCTTGAGCTCGACGCTGGTCGCGGCGCCGACACGAACGACGGCGATGCGGCCCGAAAGCCTCGCGATGCGCAGCCTCAGGCTGTCCTGATCGTGCTCGATCCGGGCTCGCTTGAGCTGCTTTTCCAGCTGGCCGATCCGCGCCCGCACCGTGGCCTCGTCACCGGCGCCGCCGATGATCGTCGTCGTTTCCTCGGTGATCGTGATGTGCTCGCAGCGACCGAGGTCCCGCTCGGTGACCTCGGTGAGGGTGATCCCGGAGTCCTCGCTGACCACGCGTCCGCCGAGCGCCGCGGCCAGGTCCTCGAGCTCGGCCAGCCGCCGATGACCAAAGCCAGGTGCGCGAACCACGACCGCGGGGAACGTGCCGTGCACGTTTCCGCTGAGGATCAGCTGGAGGGCCGGGCCGTCGACGTTCTCCGCCAGTATCACCAGTGGCCGGTCGACGCGGCGGGCCGCCTCGACCGTGGGCATCAGCTCCTGCACCTGGCTGATCTTCTTGTTGGTCAGCAGGATGACCGGCTCGTCGAAGCCGGCCTCCATCCGTTCCCGGTCGGTGACCATGTAGGGCGAGATGTAGCCGTGGTCGAACTCGATCCCGTCCACCACTTCGACGCCGAGGCCGGGGTCTTCGGACTCTTCCACCTCGACGACACCTTCACGCCCCACCGCGGTCAGTGCCTGCGCGATCACCCGGCCGATCCGTTCGTCGTCGTTCGCCGCCAGGGTCGCGATCCGCTCGAGCTCGACCTCTCCGGCGACCTGCGTCGCGGACTTGCGCAGCCATTCGACGACGGCCTCGACGGTCTCCTCGATGCCGCGGCGCACCCGCATGGGATTCGCTCCCTCACCGAGCGCGGCCAGGCCCTCCCGGACCATGGCCTGAGCGAGCACCGTCGCCGTGGTGGTGCCGTCACCGACGGCCCCGTTGGTCTTCATCGCGACTTCCTTGACCAACTGGGCACCCATGTTGGCGAACGGATCCCGAAGCTGAATCTCCCGGGCGATGGTGACGCCATCGTTGGTGATCGTCGGTGGTCCGGTCAGCTTCTCCAGCACGGCGTTGCGACCCTTGGGCCCCAGGGTGACCTTGACCGCGTCGGCCAGGGTGTTGACGCCGAGCTCTAGCCGGCGCCGCGCCTCCACGCTGAACCGCAGCTCCTTCGCCATAATGCCTTACTTCCTTTCCGTGCGAGGGGACCCTGCCGGGATCAGGGAATGAGAACTGCGCGGCCACGTACCTTGCCCGCACTCAAATCGTCGATAGCCCGCTGGAACTCGTCCAGCCGGTACCGGGCGGTGTGCAGCTTCACCTTGCCCTGGGCGGCGAGCACCATCAGGTCCTGCAGATCGGTGTACGAACCGACCAGGTTGCCGATGAAGTTGATCTCCGTCGAGATGATGTCGATGGTCGGCACGTCAATGTTCTCGCCGTAACCGACGACGTAATAGTTTCCCGCGCGCCGCAGCATCCGGACACCTTCGGACGTCGACCCGCCCTCGCCGACGAAGTCGAGGATCGCCTCGGCACCGTGGCCGCCGGTCAGTTCGAGAACCTCGTTCACGTGGGATCCGTCGGCGACGACCGTGACGTCGGCACCGACCTGCTCGGCCAGTTCGAGCGCCTTGGGGTTCCTGTCCACGACGACGACGGTCGCCGAACTCATCGCCTTCATACACTGGATCCCGATGTGGCCAAGGCCGCCCGCGCCGATGATGACACAGACATCGCCGGGGCGTAGCACCCTGGCCGCCTTCGCGGCCGCGTGCTGAGCGGTCAGGCCGGCGTCGGCCAGCGCGGCGACGTCGGCCGGCTCGAGGCTTTCATCGAGCTTGACGCAGGAACGCGCCGAGGTAAGCACGTACTCGGCGTACCCACCATGCGTGTCGATGCCGGGGAAGCGCGCATTTTCGCAATGCACGTCGTCGCCAAGGCGACAGGCCCGGCACAGACCACACGTCATCAGCGGGTGGAGGATCACCTTGTCCCCCACCGCGACGTTCGTCACCGCGTCGCCGACCGCGTGCACCCAGCCGGCATTCTCGTGGCCGATCGTGTAAGGCAGGGCGACACCGGACTTCTCGGCCCACTGTCCCTCGAGGATGTGAATGTCGGTCCGGCAGACGCCGGCGGCGCCGACCCTGACCACGACGTCCAACGGCCCGGCGATCTTGGGTTCCTCGACGTCGCGCAGCTCGAGGTTCTGGTGATACCCGGTTACTTGTGCGGCTTTCATGAGTGGCTCCTGGAATTCGTGATGACCGGGGAGAATCCGGCGGCACCCTCCGGTCCGGTGTCGGCATACCGGGTGGCGAGCAGCCCGCGGCAGAAATGGGCGTTGCCCTCGATGGAGATGCGGGTGGCCGTGGCCAGTCGCAGCCTCAGCGCGACGTCCGGCTTCGCGATCGGGTCGCCGTCGTGGTCGACCATCACGCGTGCGTGCGAGTGGTTGGGCAGACCGAGGGCCCCTCGCCGACGCAGGAGCGCGGCCTTGAGCGAATTCTCGGGCAGGTCGAACAGTTCGAGGAGCGGCAGTTCTTCGAGTGTCCAGGCGCCACTCGCCAGTAGCGACCGGCAGCAACGTTCCATCGCGGCGAGGTGAGCCTTGCGTTGGAAAGAGCGGCGCAGCTCGTCGAGACTGTCTTCCGCTTCGGAGCCGAAGGTTCCGACATAGCCGAGCCCGGCGGCGGTGCCGGTGTTGATCTTGTCGGAGTCATGGTGGTCGTCCAGGAGCACCCGCACCCTGCCCACGTCCGGCACGCCCGCCAACGCGTCGTAGGCATCAGAGACCATCAGGTAGGCGAAGTTGGGTGCGCAGAACGCGGTGGGAAGTCGCAGGTGCACCTCCACGCTGTGATCGTCGATGGTCACCGAACGGACGAATCCGAGCTCGGTCACAGGTTGGTCCAGCTCGGGGTCGAGCACCGTCGCCAGTGCCGAGAGGACATCGGCCTCCACGGACAGGGCGGTCGTGGTCATCGGGCACCGGCTTCCGCGCCCGCCTCGGTCGGCAGCCGGAATTTCCGAGGCACGTCGAGGTCGTACAACGCGGCCGCGTTCAGGCCGAGAATCTTCTTCTTCTGCTCGGTGGTGATCGGGGGATACTCGGACATGTCCTCGGGGATCTGGAAGTCGACGAACTTCTCGACGAGCCACTTCGGCGTCCACAGAGCGTAGTCGCTCGCGAACAGGATCTTGTCCTCGCCGATCCAGTAGATGAGCTCTCCGATGATCTGTGCGAAGTAGCGCGGCCGCGCGTGGATGAACGGCATCGCGACGGCGAGTCCACCGTAGACGTTCGACTCCTGCGTCGCGATCCAGCAGAAGTCCTCCAGGCGCGGCAACCCGACATGTTCGACGATGAAGTTGAGTTCGAGGTAGTCGGTGGCGACCTTGTCGATGTCGGCGACGTCGAACGCGTCCCGGTCCAGCGGCCGGATCGTCGGTCCCTTGTGGACGTGGATGTTCTTGATACCGAGCTCGATGCACTCTTCGAGATAACGGCGCGACCACGGCTCGTCGAGCTTGTACCCCCGCGAGTCGCCGTGCCACTCGGCGGTGTAGAGCTTGACGCCCTTGAGATTCATCCGCTCGGCGTCCCGGCGCAGTTGCTCCAGCCCCGCCTCACCGTTGCGTGGATCGTAGGCATGGTTGTAGGTCAGCTTGTCCGGGTGCTTACGGGCGAGCCCGAACGCTTCCTCCGTCTGACCGAACCCGTTGTGGTAGAAGTCGCTCAGCAGGGTCGCCTGGAAGATGGCGTGGTCGACGTGGCCCTCCTGGAAAAGGTCCTTCATCAGGCGGTCTGCACCGTAGTAGGTGTACGTGTCGTAGTCCCAGATGACTTCCTCGGGGCTGAGGTTCTTGTGATAGTCGTAGAAACAGTCGATGAACTGTTTGCCGTGCACGTTCTTGATGTTCGACCCACGGCCGTCCCAGATGTGGACGTGCCCGTCGACGACGTAGTATTTCTCGCCATCCTTCTCGTACATCAGAGAATCCTCACCCTTCGGTCATGCTTGTTTGCTGTGGAAACTGGTGGCGGGGCTCCTTTTCGAAGCCCCGCCACCAGTGGTTTCGGGCTGTTCGGCCTCAGCCGTGCGCGAGCAGGTCGAAGCCGATGTGCTCGGCGGCGTCCTCCGGGTTGGCGAAGAGCAACGTGCGGTCGTCCAGATGCACCATGCGGCCGTAGTGGGTGGAGCTGATCTCCTCGAAGATCGAACCGTCGAACGGCTGGCCGAGGGCATCGGTCAGCTCGTCGTAGTCGAACTCCAGGAGCCTCGTGCCGTCCACCCGGATCATGGACGGGTACTCCACGAGAGAAACGCCTTCCTTCGTCGCCATCACGTCGGCGACGACACGGCCGATCGGGGTGTTCATCAGGGTGACGCCGCACATGTTCGACGACCCGGCCTGCGAACCGAACTCCATGGCACCGCTCACTTGTCCAACTCCTTCGGTACGTCGAGCCCGATCTCCTCGAGCAGCTGAGCGAACTTCTCCTTTGTCGCACCCAGCGAGTCCGCGAACGTGCGCGCCTTCTCCGCCGGCTGCGACCAGATCGGCTGCAACGCCAGCGCAGCGTCCAGGCACTTCGGCACCCACGTCGCGAGCCACTCGCCGAACAACTCCTTGTTGCCGGCCCCGTACTTCTCGTCGCGCGTGAGCAGCTGGAACAAGGCCCGGGTGTAGGCGAGATCCCGGCTGTAGTCGTACTCCCCGGTGCCGACGATGGTCGGCGTGATGTAGTCGCCGTTCTTGGCGGAGATCTGCATGACCAACTCGGACCGGAAGAGCTGACCGACCAGCTGCTCGAAAACGACATTGGCGCCGAACAACAACTCCGCCCAGTCGCCGACCGCGGTGAGCTCCTCGACGACCTTGCGGGTGGCCTGCCACTCCTGGGCCGACTGCCACACCTCCTTGTGCACCGAGCCGTCGAAGGTGCCCAGCGACTCGGACAAGTCGAGGTTGAACAGTGCGAGATCCTGGGCGAACCGCATCTTGTGCGCCGCGTTGACCGCCACCGCGGTGTTGATCATGTTCGTCGTCCCGGAGCGCTGGATCGAGGTGAACACGTGCAGCGCCATCCCGTTCTCGGCGTGCATCCAGGCGCCCAGGTTGCGGGCGATGAACTTCTGCCAGGCCGTGTTCCAGTTGCCGTAGGCGCCGGCACGCTTCGCGTTCTCCAGGCAAAGGGACACCTGCCGCACCACCGCGGAGTTGTTGCGGTAGATGGTCTGTTCCCATTCCTCGTTGGGGTCGAGGAAGGCATGCCAGTTGGACGATTTCGCCCGCGTCCACTCCGGCGGGTACCCACCAGGCCCGTCACCGAAGCCGTAGATCCAACCCTGGGTCAGGTGTCGCTCAGGGTCCGGCTGCACGTCGACGGTCACGTCCTCGTACACGGTCGCCCGGAGTTTGGCCGGCTTGAAGTAGTTGAACGTGCGGCTCTTGGAGCTGGGGAACTCCAAGGCGCCGGCTTCGGAGTCGGTGAACTCCACCTTCGGGAAGCTGCGCACCTTGGGCGCAGACGCTGCACTGCTCGCCATGTTCTCTCTCCACTGTGGTGAGTGCTGAGGTTGTCCGGTCTCCTGGTCCGTCGCTGTCTTCTCGCGTCCTCCGTCGTCCTACTCGTCCTCGTGAACCGACGTGGTGAACTTGTCGTAGAACACCTGGTCGTCCGGTACCCCCTGCCGCGAGGCCAGGGCCAGCGCGGCGTCCACCATCGGCGGCGGTCCGCACAGATAGACCTCGGCACGGTGCAAGCTGGGCTCTCTGGCCTCGACGACGTCGGTGACCAACCCCTTCTCGGCGGTCACGTCGAGGTCCTCGATGCCCTCGTCGGACTCCGAGAGAGCGACAACGAACTCGAAGTCGTCCAGCCGTTCTCCCAGCGCCCGGATCTCGTCGAGGTAGAAGAGATCCGCGATTGTGCGGGCGCCGTAGTAGAAGCGGATCCGGCGCGGGTCTCCGGTCGCACTGAGGTGTCGCAGGAGCGCGAGCACCGGTGCCATGCCGGCGCCTCCTGCCATCAGGACCAACGGCAGCACATGCGCCTTCTTGAGGGTGAAGTTCCCGTACGGACCGTGGAGGTCGATCGTGTCGCCGACCTCGATCCCGTCCTCGAGTAACGACGAAAATCGTCCGCCCGGGTACTTCTTGATCAGGAATTCGATGTGGTCCGTGGTGGCCGGGGTCGTCGCCATCGAGAACGACCGCCGCTCGTCGCCGCCCGGGATGCCCAACTCGGCGTACTGGCCCGGTTTGAACTCGAACGCCGGTGGATCGACCGGCTTGAGCTTGAGGCCGACGATGTCGTGCGTGTGCGGGACGACCTCGAGGACCTCGGTCGTGATTTCCTGGAGCGGGGCCGAGTTCAGCAGCTCGTCTTCGTCGAAGTTGAGCAACTCGATCCGGCAATCGCTGAAGGCGTGCGCCCGGCAGAGCAGCACGAAGCCCTCCTCGACCTCGGCGTCGTTGCAAGCGAACGTCGAGTAGCGCTCCATCTGGATCTCGCCGTCGAGGACATAGGACTTGCACGCCGAGCACTGACCCTCGCGACATCCGTGCATGAGGTGGATGCCCTGCCGGAACGCGGCGTCGAGGATCTTTTCGTCCTCATCGACCTCCATCTCGATGTTGACCGGTTCGAAAGAGATGCGATGGGTATCGCCCATGAGAGACTCGATTCTCGGGTCGGCGTCAACGCACGGACACGGACACCTGTGCCCAGCTCGGGAATACAAGGGGCGCGGACGGTGGTGGCGACATGGACAGCCCGGAAACGGCCGAGTCGTCATCACCACCGTCCGCTGGTTCTCAGACCCTCAGGAGGTGCAGACGTTGGGGTTGGCGCGGTATGCCGCCGCCCACTCCGCACGCTCCTGATCGGTCATCTGGTTGAGGGTCACGTTCGGGCTGGCGAACGGGATGCCCCGGAGGTCATCGAGCGTCCACAGCTTCTTCGGGTCGTCGAGATCCAGATGCGGCTGCCCGATGAGCGTCTTGCCGTCGTCACGGACGTAACCGAGGTCCTTGACGATATCGGCGAGGTCCCGGTCGTGGTGGAGCGTTTCCCACTCGCGCTGCCCCGTGAGACGGCCCATGTTGGGAGTCTCCCGGCCCTCGTACTCCGGACGGAACGCCACCTTGTCGGTCCACGCGCAGGTCTCGGAGCAGTAGGTCCGCCACTGGTCGTCGACCTTGTCGACCACCAGATCCTCACGAACGAGGCAGGGCACCATGCAGGTCCAGCAACGGTGCGGGTACTCGTAGCCCACGTCCTCGAACGCGATCGGCTTGTTCCGGCCGGGGTGCTTCATCCGGTTGTAGGCTTCCCACCACTTGCCGAACTGGTTGTACCAACCCGGGTACTTCTCCTCGAACCACTCGAAATCGGCGTCGGTCATGCCGTCGATCCGCCAGTAGTTCACCGGCCAGCCGGTGGCGAAGAACTGCGCCACCCGATGGACGTAGAACTTGCTGGTGATACGGTTCCACGCCTCCTCGACCAGGTCGTGCGGGATCACCAGGCCGTACTTCTCCAGCGGGAGCAGGTAACTGCGGTAGTAGTCGTCATAGATCCAGCGGCGCCACATCTCCGCATAGGACTCCCGGTTCTTGCGGCGGTCCTTGGTGCCGTACTCGATGAACGTACCGATCGCCGCGTCCACCACGCAGTGGTTGTTCCACCAGGCGTAGCGCAGGTCGCGCTCCAGCAACGGACGGTTCCGCTCGTCGGCCAGTGCCATCAGAAGGATGGAGTAACCATTGCTGATGTGCCGGGACTCGTCCGACTGCACCGAGTGGAACACCGTCGGAAGCAGGTAGTCGCCGTTGGCGGCCGCCTCGTCAGGCATCGCGACGAACAGCGTGTTGGTGAAGGCGGTTTCCGCCACCACCGTCAGATAGATGTTCGCCGCCGTGATCGCGTCACCGGTGATGAACCCCTCGCCGAACTGGCGGCCGATGGTGCCCGCGTAGTTGTTCGCGAACGCCTTCTCCGTGATGTCGAATCCGGCCGGATCGATGTAGTTGTTCATGTACAGCTTCTTGAGGTTCATCTGGATCGTCGAGTGACGAACCTCGTCGATCATCTGCACGGCCAGCCCGTTGTGGATCTCCGGGTTCGGCACCGCGTCGATCGCCATCGGCATCGCGCGCGCCGCGGAGATCTCCGGGAACGGGATGATCGACAGGAACAGCTTCTGCCACTCCAGCCAGCGCTGCTGCACCTGCCGGAACATGTTGCCCCGGATCGCGCCGTCCATGGCGCCGAAGACCCGGTTGTCCTTTTCCTCCTCCATCGGGAAGTACGACCGCATGATCTGCTTGAGCGGGTCCTTCTTCGGTGCCTTCTCGAACGTGTAGTCGGTTCCGAAGCGAGTAGCCGGGGTTGCGAACGTGGGCTCCCACGACAGCTCGGTGATCTTGTTGTGCGCCTTGGTCAGACTCTGCCTGCTCAATTAAGCCTCCTTGCGACCGCGGTCTCTGCGCTCGGCAGTGCGTCTTTCGTGGGAGCAGTGTGTTGCCTGTCTCAGGTAACTTCTGTCTCAATATGAGATTGCGGAGACGGCTGGGCGCCGTCAGGATGGGTGCGGCAGGCCGGGTCAGCACCCTGCCATGGCACCTCAACGTCAAAGGAGACGCTGGTGGCGACACGAGAAGGCCGGTTGGACCCGCAGCAGATCAGCACCCTGCGGGAGAAGTTCCTGTCGCGACCCCTGCCCGAGCTCCCAGGTGTGCGAGAGATCATCCGCGCGTCATGGCGGCGCTCGCTGGAACATCAGGTCGACGCCGAGGAACCCGCCCCGATGTTCGTCGCCGACCGCGACGGGGAAAGTCTTCTGGTACGCAGCGCCACGCCGATCCTGGACAACCTGTCCGGGGACCTGGCGGTCCATCCCGTCGCCATCCTGCTCACCGACGCGGACGGCCTGGTGGTGCACCGGTCCACCCCGGACCTGTCCCTCAATTCCGCTTTGGACCGGATCTTGCTCGCACCCGGCTACAGCTACGCCGAGGAGTCGGTGGGGACCAACGGAATCGGCACGACACTCGAGTGCCAGCAACCCGTGCTCGTGTCCGGCTTCGAGCACTTCAACGGCCGCCTCGCGAACTTCGAATGCGCCGGCGCGCCGATCCACCATCCGGTACGCGGGCATCTCGTCGGCGTACTCGACCTGACGTCGTGGCCGGGGACCCCGGGCCCACTCCTGCTGACCTTGGCGCGCACGACGGCCAAGCGGATCGAGGAGGCGATGCTCGCCCTCACCGGCGCCCGTGAGCTGGCCCTCTTCCGCGAGTACCTCGCTTCCTGCCAGCGGGGCTCAGGCGCGATCCTGGCCGTCAACGAGGACGTCGTGATGATCAACAACCACGCCCGGGAGCTGTACGACGTGACCGACCGAGCGGCTTTGCTCGGCCACACGGCCGACGTGGCAGGTTCGACCAAGCCGGTCACGGTCCTGGCCGACCTGCCCTCCGGCGTGGTCGCCCGGCTGGAGTACCGGCCGGTCTACAGCGGCTCGGCGCTCGCGGGCGGGGTGTTCCGGGTGAAAAACCAGGTCGCCCCTCGCCCCACCGCCGGTCGAATCGACCCGCAACTACCGGGCGTCGCCGGCGCCAGCCCGGTCTGGCGGCAAGCGTGCGCTGCCGCCGAGGTCAGCTTTCTCAACGGCAGCTGGCTGGTCCTGACCGGGGAACGCGGCACCGGGAAGACAGCCCTGGCACAGGCCGTCACACGACGGCACTCGCCTACCGGCCGGCTGGTGCTGCGGGATTGCGAGGCCGCGGACGACCACCCGGCCTGGGCCGATGCTTTGGCCGACGAGGTGGCCAGGGGCGACTCGCCAGTAGTGCTCCTGCGGCATGCTGACGCGCTGACCGGCGAAGGAGCACAACGCCTCACGGACCTGCTCACCGCCTGGCAGGCGGCTCCCCCCGGACAGGCCCCGGCCTGGGTGGCCGTCACGCTCACCGATGTGGCGCGCAATCCCGACCTCGAAGGATGGCTGATGCCGTTCTTCGCTCACACAGTCGAGGTGCCACCACTGCGTCACCGGGTCGATGACCTGCACCGCCTCGTGCCGAAACTGCTGGCACGCCACACGAACAACCGAGATCTCACCGTCTCGGACGCCTGCATGCGCCAGCTCATGCGGCTGCCCTGGACGGGAAACATCCACCAGCTCGACCGCATGCTGGCCGAGGTCGCCCGACGCCGCCGGGCGGGGACGATCGAGGTCACCGACCTCCCCGTGGAATGCCGGACCTTCACTCGCCGCCAGCTCACCCAGATGGAGACGATCGAACGCGATGCCATCGTGGCCAGCCTTGCGGCCAACCAGGGTAACAAGGAGCGGGCGGCCGCCGACCTCGGCATGTCACGAGCCACCATCTACCGCAAGATCCGCGCCTTCGGGATAGTTCCGCACCACTGATCCAGCCGCTCACGAGCCGGCGCGGCAATCTGTCGCCGGAACTCGTTCAGACTCCAGTAGCCGCGAGTCTCGACCAGTACCTCGCCCGTCCAACTCGAAGGTATGGACCCCGGTGAGAGTGATCGACCGTCGCGTCAGTCCAGCCGCGCATGACGCAGACGGCGGCGTGATGCTCCTTGCCGACGTGCACGGATTTCACCGTCCAGCTCAGATCCCCGAAGGTCCCGAAGAACTCCCGGAGCCCGTCTCGCCTCGCCGCTCGGCCCGAACGGCTCGAGCCAATCGCCATGTCCAGATGAGTGCCGTCGTCCCGATGGAGCGCCGCTGCCGAAGCGGCGTCGTACGCGTTTGTACGCCTGACAGAAATCAGCGATGACGCGCTCGGCGGTGTCCGCCCCCACCGCGGTCGTCAAGCGACCGAAAGGCACTGATCCTTTCCGCGTAACCGCCGGTGACGGTGGGTAGTAGTGCCTGGTGACACGCCGATGCTGTTGTGGTGCATGGAGAAGACGCAAAGTCCCCGGCATGAAGGTGGTCGGCTACTAAAGACGGTCTCGCTGACGGGTCGCGCAGTGAGTGGCCGGTCGAAATCAGCCGCCCGACGCCTGTCCCAAGGCCGAGCGGGCGGCTTTGAAAAGCTGCCCGCTCGGGTACTCCACGTAGGTCTTGAATCTCGGCGTCAGGCGCGGCCCAGAATGAGCCGCCCGCAACGGTCGCCGATCATCATCGACGGGGCGTTGGTGTTGCCCGACGTGATGCTGGGCATGATCGCGGCGCTGGCCAGCCGCAGGCCGGTGACGCCGCGCACGCGCAGTTGGGGATCCACGACGGCGTGCGCGTCGATGCCCATCCGGCAGGTGCCGACCGCGTGGAAATCGGCCTGGGAATAGGTACGCACCGCTTTGATCAGCTCCTTCCTGGTGTCGACAGCCGGGCCGGGGATGGCGCCGTCGTCGGTCACCCAGTCGCGCAGTCCCTTCGAGTTCATCAATTCAAGGGCCAGCTTGTAGCCCTCGAGCTGCGTCTCGAGATCTTCCTTGGTCCGCAGGAAATTCGGCTGGATGATCGGCGGTATGGCGGGATCGGCCGACCGCAGCCTGACGTACCCTCGGCTGGTCTGGTGCAGGTTCATCACCCCGATCGACGTCGAGTTTCCCGGAAAGGGCGGATACCCGTCGCGCGTGTAGTAGACCTGGAACTCGTACGCGGGCGTCCCTGGCACCCGCCCCCTGCCGGTGAAGATGTTGACGTCCATCGCGGTGAGGTGCGACGCGGGTTCGGGTACGCGGAGCTTCTTCAACGTCACGGAGATCAGGTGGTCGTGCAGGTTGGCTCCGACGCCGGGCAGGTCGGCGACGACCGGGATGCCGAGTGGTCCCAGATCGCACGCCGCACCGATGCCGGACAGCTGAAGCAGACGAGCGGTGTTGACCGTACCCGCGCTGACGATGACCTCCCGGTCGGCCCGGATCGTGAACTGGCGACCACCCGCGTTGATGACGACACCGTCGATCGCTTTCCGGCGATCGAACGTCAGCCGCGCGACCTCCGCATCCGTCATGATCGTCAGGCGCGGGTCGGTGAGGTACGGGGTCAGGAACGCGGTGAACGCATCCTGGCGAATCTTGCCCATCACGTTGAGCTGCGTGTAAGCGACACCGAACTGGGTCGCGCCGTTGTAGTCGGGGTTGAACGTGTAGCCGGCGTCGACGGCCGCGTTCACCGTGGCTTGGGAAAGCAGGTTGCGCTGCGTCAGCTCACTCGACGGCTTGATCGGCCCGGTCAGCGCGTCCAGCGACGGTCGCACGCTCGCGTAGTCCCAGCCGATAGCGCCCTGGGCGGCCCAGTTGTCGTAGTCAGCCGGATTGCCCCGAACCCACACCATCCCGTTCACCGAGCTGCTGCCGCCCTCGAGCTTCCCGCACACGAACGACTGCGGCTGGTTCAACAGCTCCTGCTGCGGCTCCGACTGGTATGGCCAGATGAGCGTCGAGCCCGGCGCCGTCAGCGTGCCCGCCTTCGTGAAGTCCCGCACCTCCGGCAGGTCGTTCGTACCACCGGCCTCGATCAGCAGCACACTCGCCCGCGAGTCCGCCAGCAGTCGCGCGGCCAGCGTGCACCCGGCCGAGCCCGCTCCCACGATGACGTAGTCGTAGCGGCGAGATGCCGCGCCTGCCGTCCCCGTGGTCGAGGCCAGCGCGACCGACATCGCCGACACACCGAACAACTTGAGCAGGTTCCGTCGAGTGAGACTTCCGTCCCGCACCCGGCGAGCGATTTCTTCCGGATCTTGCCAAGTGTTCTGGTTTGTCCTGGACATCAGCGTCCTTTCGAGCTAGGGGCCTCGAGTAGGTGTGTCGGTCGTGTGGGATCGGCTCCGAGTAGGCAAAGGCCTTATCCCGTCTGGGTTTGCGACCTCGACACAGCCCGGACAAGAAAGGCCTTTGTGGTGAAGAAGATACCGCATGTGCGGAGTCGGCGGAACGCGACATGTCGGCGGCGCCGGCTGGCGGCGCGTCACGCGCGGGCCGTGCATTGGGCCGTGCAGCCCACGCCGATGCTCGGCTCACAGAAAATGTCCTACGAGGTGGGTGGGAACGTGGACGCGACCTGTTTCGGGGGGATCGCCGCGCGGCACCGGTTGGTGGTCAGGCTGGGCCTGGTGGATCGGATCAACGACGATCTCGAGTTGGTGAAGGTGCACCTGCCGTACCACGAGTCCGATCATGTTTTGAACCTGATCTATAACGTGGCCTGCGGCGGCACCCGGCTGGAAGACATCGAGCGGTTGTGGCACGACACCGCCTCCATGAATGCGCTGGGCGCGGATCTGATCCCCGATTTGACCACTGATCCTGGATCTTCTCGGCCAGGACCGGGGTCCATCGGTAGCGCTCATACCGCAGCGCCTCAATGATCGTCTGGATCTTCTTCAGACTCATACCGTCCACCGTCTCCGTGTTGACACCGGGAGTCATGGCACCATCGTTGCGGTAGATCTTCCCGTAGGCACGCAGATACAGCTCCGGGTTGAACAGCCGCCGATACAGGGCAAGTCATATAATCAGTGCACGACAGGTTCTTTAGGATCATGTCACTGGTTTTCTGGCTCTGTCAGGTGAAGGGTTTGCTGGGGTGCGGGGTGTGGAGTTGTCGTCGGAGGATCGGGAGATTATTTCCCGGGAGTTGGCGAAGGGTGAGTCGTATCGTGCGGTCGGGCGGTTGCTGGGGCGGGACCATTCGGTGGTTTCTCGTGAGGTCGCACGGAATGGGGGCCGGGAGAAGTATCGGGCGATGCACGCGCAGCGTCGTGCCGACGTATGCCGGTCGCGCCCGAAAACCCGGGTTCTGGAGTCGAATACACGTTTGCACGACGCGGTGAACGAGAGGTTGGGAAAGAAATGGTCGCCACGCCAGGTCGGGGAACGGTTGCGTATCGAGTTCTCCGATGACGACACTATGCGGGTGTCGTACGAGACGATCTGCCAGACGTTGTACCCGCAGGCTCGCGGCGAGCCGCGCACCCAGTTGAAGCTGGCGTTGCGGC
>NZ_DATELF010000116.1:0-84416 GCF_035276945.1 Amycolatopsis sp.
AAACCCTCACGGCCAGGCCCAGGCCGCCCACCCGGATCACCAAACACAACCCGCGCCGCCGTATGCCACGTCGGAAAAACCACCAAAACGGACACAACGACCACGACCACAACGAAACAACCACCTTAAACAACAAGCTCACAGCTGGTGGCGGAACGCGGTCGCGCGCAGACGTTGTGCGACGAGTTCAACAGCTGTCCTGCCGGCGGACGGGATCCGGTGCCACGCAAGCTGCCCGGCGCGCTTGGTGAGGGATCGTGGGCCATGCCGCGATTCCAATGTGACTATGGTTACTTGATCGAGATCGGAGCCAACAGTGCAGACCCTGCATACCGCAGTCTGCCAACCACCTGGGCACCACACGGCCTGACCTGCCCACCGCCTGCTCACAGGCCCCGACCGGAGACACCACGTGGACAAGCCGACACGGAGGCTGGTAGGTAGCGCACGTCCACAAACCGTCTTGCTCCACCGAAGATCAACAAACCTTCAGGAAATGATCAAGCCAATCCGATCGGTGGATCCGGGCTGGGCTTCACCTCCAGGTAGCCACGACGAGGCAAGGCGTCGGCGACGGTGATGGGGTCAGACTTCGCTCCCGATCGACAACGCTGCCAGAAGTCGTCCCAGTATCCTCGCGCCCGGTAATACACGACCTCCTCATCGGTCAGCGCTGTTCCAGGATTGAGGATCGGTCGCCCCTCGATCAGGTAGGTATCAAGCCGACGTCCCGCAGGTCGATGGAACCTCGCTCCCTGGGAAAACGCGGCAAGCAAAGGAACACGGTTGGGCTGCGTCGAGGCCAAGAACTCCGCTACCCGGCCATCGATGACGAAGGTGACATCCATGTCGTCAGGTTCAGGAGCGCTCGTGACGAAACTTCCGCTGATCCACGCCGCATACACGGGTACAAGTTGCGCCAGGATCTTCTTCGCTCGATCCCAGTGCGACCAAAGCTCCTTCCTCCGGTTGACATCGAACTGTATTTCTTCAACGAACGCGGCTTGAAACTCGTCGACAGTGCAATGGTGTCAACCTGGGGGCAATAGCCCCGTCGTTCCGTCCAGAGGCGGTATGGGCATTGACTTCTGACCTCTCGCATCGACTCTGCCGCCTCTGAGTCGCGCAATGTGAGCGCCGTGTTACGGATGGGAACCCTGCTCTTGCCCGCCGTTGGTTGCGGCAGCACGGTGAGGAACTTGGCAAGACGCAACATCCAGCGTTCGGCACGGTGAACACCTACCCGGCGTGGGTTTTGAACGCGCTTTCGCCGAGGTGTCCAGCGAGCAGGCCGCATAGCCAACCCCACACAAGGGCCCGCGCTCCCGGTGAGACGGGAGCGCGGGCCTTTGTGGTCAGCCCGTCCTCGTTCTTCAACTTTCGCGGCTTACGGCACCGCCTCCCAGCCCGGCCATGGCCGTGACCCGCGTCGTCCGCGCAAACAGGCAAGACGGTGTGCGGCCTGCTGGCCGTAGCGTTCGGGGTCAGTGGCGGCGACCTGGCAGGCCATCGAGGTCATGCGTAGCTCGCGGATGTCGCGGAGCACGTCGAAGCCTGTCCAGGTGGTGACGTCCAGGTCGTACGCGGCGCTGTAGTCCGCCCATTCCCCGGCGTCCAGCCAGCCGGTGGTGACGCGGGAGACGGCTGTGGAGGTGAGGTCCCACTCGGGTGGTCCGAGGGCGCAGCTTTCCAGGTCCAGCAGGATGGTTCGCCCGTCGCCGGTGCGGGCGATGTTGCCGCGCCAGGCGTCGCCGTGCACCACACCCCTGGGCAGGCCGGGCGGCAACGCGGTGTAGCGCTCGCGCAGTTCGGCCAGGCGCTCCAGCAGCCATGTCCGGTCGTCGGTGCTGATGGTGGTTGTGGCCTCGATGCGTTCGCCCAGTCGCACGAACGGAGCCAGTGCGGGCAGGTTGAAACCGGTGGGAACCCGATGGCCCGCAGCACCTGGGAAGACCTCCCTGTCTCCGTCTGCGCCGCGATCGAGCGTGAAACCGGACCAGTCCTCCGTGTCGAGATCCCCTCGGCCGGGCGGAACTCCGACTTCTCCGCGACCCTGCACCTGCGCGAGGGCAAGGTGTTCTGCAAGGGCATCGCCGACGCCGAGGGCAAGCGCGGCACGATGCACCGTCACGAGGCGAACATCAACCGGTGGCTGCCCTCGGCGATCGCGCCCCACCTGTGCTGGCGCACCGAGGCCGACGGCTGATTGCTGCTCGGCTTTGACCACGTGGCCGGGCGCTATGCCGACCTGGTGCCCGGCTCCCCGGACCTGCCCCTGGTCGCCGACATGGTGACCGTGCTGGCGTGCGAGCTGGCGCACTGCCCGGCGAGCGCTCAGGGGCTGGCCGAGCAGTGGGCGCGGCTGGCCGCGTGGCGGAGGCTGGCGAAAGACACCCCGGACGACCTGGACGGGTGGGCGCGGGACCACCTGGACGCGTTGGTGGAGTGGGAATCCCGCGCGATCGAGCTGGCCGACGGCAAGAGCCTTGGGCACACCGACCTGCACCCGCTCAACATCCTCGTCGACGGAGCAGGCGCTGGTCGTGGACTGGGCCTGGTCCCGCAAAGGCGCGCCCGCCGTGGACCTGGCGTTCCTCGTCGCCCGGCTCGTCGCCGCCGGGCACATTCCCGCCGAGGCCGAAGGCTGGGCGGAGACCGTGCCGGTGTGGCAGGAGACCTCCGAGACGGCGCGGACGGCGTTCGCCGTGGCGATCTGGGGCATCTGGGAATTCCTGGAACGCCGCCACCCCTTGCCGCACCGTGCCGCGCTGACGGCGGCGGCGCGAAGATGGGCTCGGCAGCGTCTCAATAGCACTTGAGTGCAGTAGAGCGCACCCCAGTGCAGTGGGTCGTGCCCTACCGCACCCGTGCGATACTGCAATTCGCTTGGACATGTACCTATGCATTGCCGGGTACACACCCAGGTGTGAAGAGCGGGGCCGGTCCCGAAGACCGACCCCGCGGCAACGCTGGCCCTTTTGGGCCGTTAGTTCACGAGGCGCGCAACCTCGTGGGTAAAGGCCAGCAGGACCAGGAGGGGGGCGGTGGTGGCCACCACCGCCCCTATCCTGCTGAGCCGACGGCAACGCGCACAGGTCCTGCGCTCGTTCCGCTTCCTCCTCATGTCACCCCTTTGGGTCGTGTGGGCTGCTCGCGCAACCCGTGAACCCTCAGCCTGAGCCAAGGGCCTCGGCGGAATTCGCCAAGCGGTCGGGACCGGCCAAGGTGACGAAATGGCAAGATACACGAGGCGTCCGCCCCTCAGATATAGGCGCCGGGTGTTTGGGCTCACGGCGGGGGATCCCACGGAAGCCCCGGTGCGGGACGAACTGCAAGCCTGTCGGCGTGATCTCCGGGGTCTGACCAGTGAATACCCTGCTTCTTCTCTCCGCGAAGGGCCCATGTGCGCGAAAAAGGACTGGTGCACATAAAGATTCTAATTTCCAAATCTCCTGCTTTCCTTTTTTGCAGGCGAATCTTGCAATGATTCACGGCGAGAGACGCGGGCGCTAACTTCGATGGAACAAGGTAATTGGCCATGAAGGACCAGGAAAGGGCGGAAAGAGGCCCGCGACGCTCTACGATGATCTGAGCGGCCAATACGGCGATCGTGAACTCCACGAACCTCCGTTGCCGGAACGACCCCATCGGCTGAGACGCTTCCCCACGCCGTTGTGGGCCGCATCGCACGCCACCGCAACCGACTACGGCGAAGGTATCCACATGAGCCGGGTTGTCCACAGCTTCGGCAACTTGCGCTTTCACGCCGACTACGAATCCCCGGCACAACGCCTGATCGATGCGAACGCGCTCCTCGTCGACCTCGAGTTCGCGAAGCCCGACGGTGCGCCCGAGAGCGCAGGGCTTGCAGTGGTCAAGCAGATGGTGTGCGAGCGGGCGGGCTGTGGCTGCCCCGCCTTGCCGTCCTCGGCGAAGTACACCCTGGGCGGACCCGTGAATTCCACGGCCTTCCAGCGATCCCACTGCCGTTCGCGCCCGCCGACCTCAGTTCAGGTGAGTCGGACCTCGACGTGAACCGTGTCGTCGCTCTGCGGGAACTCTACGACGAACTCGGTTTCCGTTCCTTGAACCATGCGGCGGGGTCCGGCATCGTCATCCGGGGCGTAGACCTGGAGGTCAGGGCGTTGCTGCCGAGCACCTCCGCCACCGTGACATCGACCTCCGGTCCCTCGATCATGGTCACCTCGAAGTAGTGGCGGATTCCGCTGCCCCGGGTCTGCCCAATCGTGAACCGTGGTCCCTCCTGCTCGTCTCGGGCGGCGCGCTCGTGCTCCAGGGCCTCGATCTGCTTGCGCATCTCGGTTACCGACTCCACGGCCGCTCTCGCCTGGCGCTCGGCAGCGGCGCGTGATTTGGCCGCCTCGCGGGCCTGCCAGATCGCAACCCCGGCGGCTCCGGCCGCGATGATTGCGGCGGCGATCACGACGATGATCTCTGCGTCCACGTGCCCCCTTGTCTCGCCGAGCCTGCCCGACTCATCTTCTCAGCCCGAAACATCGGAACGCATTCGGACGACTACCGGCCATGCGCACAGGATCGAAGAGTGTTTGGGCTCGCCCCTGGACCTGGAAGTGGCCACGACTCCTGTTCGGCTTACCGATGAGACACCCAACCCGGACAACGACCATCGTGATCAGCGCGGTCCTGTTGATGCTGGTCCTTTGGGGTTGGCTTTGGGCGGAGAGTCTCGACTGGTGGGCCGCCGCTGGGCAATGGGTCGGCGGGATCGGATCGGCCCTTGCCGCCCTGGTCGCGCTGTGGATTGCCCGTACAGACTGGCGCCGGGCCGAGCACGAAACCCGACGAGCGGAGGCGTCGCGCATTGCAGTCTGGCTTCAGGGCAAAGGCAACGCGCGGTACGAGGTCATCTACAACAACCTGACGCCGCTGCCGGCCTACAGGGCGATCGCTCGGCTCACCTGGGCCGAAGACGAGGTCCTTCTGCCGCTGGGGATGTTGCCGCCAACCAGCGGTCCGTCCCGGCTCCAGCAGTCACTCGACGTTGACCTTGCGTTCTACTTCTCCAACAAGCTCGCCGAGCACCTGGGGGCGAACGCCGACGGTGCCAAGGTGGGGCGCGCACTCGACGACCTGTCTTTGGAAGTGCAGTTCTTCCGCGCCGGTCAGTACTGGCGCATTGACCGTGACGGCGAACTGCGCACGATCACAGAGGAAGAGGCCCGCGTCTCCTTGCCTGGGCCTCGTCCCTGATCACGCAGGCATTCGGAATGCCGCCATCACCGCCACGAGTCTCGCCAGTCGACGGCCCGATCGAGCAGGCGCCGGCCGACGCGAACGCGCGCCCCGGTACCCCGACAGCGGTGGCAGATCCGACAGGAGTGCGCCACCTCCCCTCGACAGCGGCGTCGCACATCGCGTACGCGTGGGCATACGGCCTGTTCGCACGGACCTGAACGCCTCCGGAGATATCCGACCAATGAAAGCCCGATAGATCACCCACGGCACGCGGCGCGCTGCCGGTGGTTCCACTGACGCCGGACCCACACCAGGGTGTCGTTGGTGATCTGCTCCGTCATCGCGCCACCGCTTTCCGGCACGCGCGACGGCGCAGCGCGTCAGCGATGAACACCCCGGCTGCGACGCCAAGGGCGACCAGGACGAGCCCGGCGAGAATCAAGGCGGTGATCATCGGGCACCCCCGAGCGTGGCCAAGGCGTGCTCGGCGGCGGCATGCACGCACGAGGGCAGGGTCCCGCCGGAGTCGACGGCGCGGGCGGCGGTCGCGAGCAGAGCGGCCAGGGCGTCGCGGTCAGGTCGGTCAGCGCGCCGCGTTGGACGCGGGCGAGGGCGAGGGAAATGCGAGAATTCGTTGCCACGGCGGGCTTCCTCCCGTCGAGGCCCCGTCATGGTGTTGCTCGCACCTGGCGGGGCCGACCTACAGTCGCGGCTCGCCGGCCGTAACCACTAGCAAGGTGTAGCGGATGACGTGTCCATCGGTCCGCGTGCGCGGTTGCTCACCGCGCTGCACCCGCTGGCGGACCACGAACTTCGGCGGCAACGGTGGGAGAGCGCCGCGCCCATCGCCATCGGGAACAGCGTGTGGTTCGGCGGCGGCGTGGTTGTCCCGGGGTGAGGGTGGGAGACGACACCGTGGTCGGCGCGGGCAGTGTCGTCACGAAAGACCTGCCTGCTCGGGTGTTGGCGGCCGGAAACCCGTGCCGCGTCCTTCGTGACCTGTAGCCCCGTGGTCAGACCAGGAGGTCGGTGAGGATCTCGCCCAGAGCGGCGGCGAACTCGGCCGCGTTGCGCTGGGGTGCCAAATGGGCGCCGGGCATTTCCACGAACGGCAGGCCGAGTTCGAGGGCGAGCGTTCGTGCCGGGCGGTAGTGGTAGTAACCACGGCTGCCCGTGCCCGCGGCGAGCACGATGGGCACCCCGCCGCCCCGCAGCGCCTCGACATCCGGCAGATACTCGTAGATCTCGGTGAGCTCCCGGAGGAACAACCGGCGCCATTCGCTCTCGTGTGGCAGGCGGACGGTCTTCAGCCCGGGGAGCCCCGCGCCGGCGATCGAGCCGATGAAGCCCTTGACCGCTTCGAAAACCTCACCCTGCCCGGTCAGCGCCACTTGCTCGGCGGCCAACTCCAGCCATGCGTCGGCGTCCGGCAGCAGCCGGACCGCGGGCGGCTCATGGGCGGCCAGGCCGTCCACCACCTCCGGATGCCGGGTGGCCAGCGCCAGACCGATCTGCGCGCCCGCGCTGCTGCCGAACACCAGGGCCTTGCCGTAGCCGAAGTGCTCGATCACCGCGCGGGCGTCGTCGGCGTGCCGCGCCACGGTGATCGAGCCCTCCGAACGATCCTTGCTGCGGAAGTGTCCCCGCCGGTCGTAGGTGAGCACCGTGTACTCGCCGGACAGGCCGGCCGACAGTGCCCGGTACGCCTCGGCCGAGCCGGTCCCGCCCGCGATCAGCAACAGCGGTGGCCCGTCTCCGCCGCGCTGGACGTAGACCTCGCCGTTCTCGACCTGGCAGCTGCCCTCGGAGATCACAGCGGAAAATCTAGCGCGAGTGGCTCAGATTTCCGTGACGATCTCGGCGATGGTGGTGGCGATCGGCGTCGTCGCGCGCCCTATGAGCGCGTGCAGTTCGTCGGAGGTACCCGCCAGTTCGCCTTCCTTGATGTTCGCGTCCAGTGCTACCACGAAATTCACGGTTTCTTCCGGCAGGCCGGCTTCGGTGAGCGTGGCCTTGTGCTGCTCCGGGGACAGGTCGGTGTAGGCGATCTCCTTGCCGGCCACCTTGCCGATCTCGGCGGCGAAATCCGCGTAGGTCCAGGCAACGTCACCGGACAGCTCGTAGATCTTGTTCTCGTGACCCTCGCCTGTGAGTACCGTCACCGCTGCCGCCGCGTAGTCGGCGCGCGCGGCGCTGGAGACCCGGCCGTCGCCCGCGCTGCCGATGAAGCCGCCCATCCGCACGGCCTGCTCGATGGTCGGCTGGTAGTTCTCGTTGTACCAGCCGTTGCGCAGCAAGGTGTACGTCAAACCGGAAAAACGGATGATCTCTTCGGTCGCCTTGTGCTCGGGCGCGAGGATCAGCTTGCTGGTGTCGGCCTTCGGCGCGCTGGTGTAGACGAGGTGGCCGACGCCCGCCTTCTGCGCGGCTTCGACCACGGCCTGGTGCTGCCGCACCCGCTTGCCGAATTCCGTGCCCGAAACGAGCAGGACCTTGTCGGCCCCGTCGAGGGCGGACGTCAGCGTTTCCGGCTCGTTGTAGTCGGCCTCGCGCACGGTGACCCCGCGCTCGGCGAGGTCGGCGGCCTTCTCCGGCGAGCGGACGGCGGCGACGATCTGCCCGGCGGGCACCTTCTCCAGCAGGCCCTGCACGACGAGGCGGCCGAGATGTCCTGAGGCACCGGTGACGACGATCATGTGCTGCTCTCTTCCTGATCAGTGTTGGTACTTGAAGACTGTACTAACTTTCTGAAAGTGCCAACCCATGGTAAGTGGTGTCACAGTTTTTCTCGCGTGGGCGGTCCGGCCACGTACTGTGGACCCATGACCAGCCGGGCCTCCGAGACCATGCCGTCGGTGACCGACGTCGAGCACGACCAGTTGGTGGCCGACGTGTTCGCCCGTGCCTGTGCTTCCCGTGGTGTGCTCGAACACGTCACCGGCCGCTGGGGCTCGCTCGCGCTCGCGGCACTGGCCGAGGGCCCGTTCCGGTTCAACGCGTTGCGCCGCAAGGTGGACGGTGTCAGCGAGAAGATGCTGGCGCAAACCCTGCAAACCCTGGAACGTGACGGGTTCGTGCGCCGCGAGGCCGAGCCGACCATCCCGCCCAAGGTCGAGTACAGCCTGACCCCGGCCGGCCGCGACGTGGCGGAGAGGCTGCTCGGTCTGATCGAGTTCGTCGAGTCACAGGTCCCCCAGGTGATGGCCGCGCGCGCCCGCTACGACGCCGCCAAGTCGGCCTAGCGCTCGCTCCCGAAACTGTCAGTGGTCGCTGCCACACTGTAGGTATGACCAAGTTGCAGCAGTTCGAGAAGGACGCTCCCCCGCTCGCCGTGGTCGTGCGGAAGCGTTTCACCGCCGGGAAGTCGCATGTGCTGGCGACGCTTCGCCGTGACGGCTTGCCCCCAGGACTTGCCCCCAGGTCCGGCGATCGCACCCCCAGAAGGCGGTGCGGGTTCGTGAACGGTCAGACGCGTTCCAGGATCGTGGCGGTGGAAAGGGCGCCGCCCGCGCACATCGTGACGAGGGCGGTCGCGACGTCCCGGCGTTCGAGTTCGTGAAGGGCGGTGGTGAGCAGTCTCGTTCCGGTGCCGCCGACTGGGTGGCCGAGGGCGATGGCGCCGCCGTTGACGTTGACCTTGGCCCGCTCGGGCTGGTGAACCTGTTGCCAGGACAGCACAACGGAGGCGAACGCTTCGTTCACCTCGAACAGGTCGAGGTCGCCGATCTTCATCCCGGACCGCCGGAGCACCCGCTCGGTGGCCTGAATCGGGCCGTCGAGGTGGTAGTACGGCTCCGCGCCGACGAGAGCCTGCGCCCGGATCCGTGCCCGGGGCCGCAGACCGAGCCGCCGCACCAACCCCGCGTCCATCACGAGCACGGCCGAAGCGCCGTCGGAGATCTGTGACGACGTGCCCGCTGTGTGCACCCCGCCGTCGAGCACCGGCTTGAGCTTCGCCAGGCCCTCCAGCGTCGTCTCCCGCAGGCCCTGATCGCGGCCGACCAGCCGGGTTTCCCCGGTCGGTGCGCCCTGCTCGTCGAGCACCGGGGCCTTCACCGGGACGATCTCGCGGTCGAAGCGGCCTTGTGCCCAGGCCGTCGCGGCCTTGGTCTGGGACACCAGCCCGAACCGGTCGATGTCCTCCCGGGTCAGTCCGCGACGCACCGCGATCCGTTCCGCCGCGCTGTACTGGTCGGGCATGTCGATCGACCAGGACTCGGGCCTGCGGTGCCCGGCGTCGACTCCTCGGTTCGCGCCGAGCGGCACGCGGCTCATGGCCTCCACACCGCACGAGATGCCGATTTCGATCGCGCCCGTCGCGATCAGCCCGGCGATCAGGTGAGTCGCCTGCTGTGCCGAGCCGCACTGCGCGTCGATCGTGGTCGCCCCGGTGTCCTGGGGGAGCCCCGCGTGCAGCCAGGCGGTGCGGGTGATGTTGCCGGCCTGCTCCCCGGCCTGGGTGACGCAGCCGCCGATCACCTGCTCGACGAGCGAGGGGTCCAGCCCGGCGCGTTCGACCAGCGCCTGTTGCGCCGCGCCCAGCAGTTCCGCCGCGTGCAGGCCGGACAGCCAGCCACGTCGCTTCCCGATCGGGGTCCGCACGGCTTCGACGATGACGGGGTCGCCCACCTGCGTCTCCTTCGTCCAGTTCGTCAGCTGGGCTCAAAAGTAGAACGAGTTTCAATATTAGGCAAGCGTGACGCGTGTCAACCGCCATTTGGGCTACTGCTCGAACTCGATGATTCTACCTGGGGTTTCAAGACCACTTCGGGAGAAGTGAACACGTATCACTCAGGCTCTTCATTTAGTTAACACCGTATGCTTCAATCTCTTATAGAACGTGTTCCACGACGATGTGACACCTTCGGGAGGTAGCCGTGACAACGCCGATGATCCCTGCCGGCTTCGATTTCACCGACCCGGATCTGTATGCGAACCGGCTGCCCTTCCAGGAGTGGGCAGAGCTGCGCCGGACCGCGCCGGTCTGGTGGAACGCCCAGCCCTACAACAAGGCGGGATTCCGCGACGAGGGGTTCTGGGTGGTGACCCGGCTCGAAGACGTCAAGACGGTCTCGCGGGACAGCGAGCTGTTCTCCTCACGGGAAAAGCTCGCGATCATCCGGTTCGACGAGAACCTCACCGACGAGAGCTTGGACGCCAACCGGCTCGTGCTCCTCAACATGGATGCCCCGCAACACACCAAACTGCGCTGTATCGTGTCCAAGGGGTTCACCCCGCGCGCGATCAACAAGCTGGAAGACGCGCTGCGGGAACGCGCGGCGCACATCGTGCATGGGGCGAAGCGGAAGGGCTCGGGCGACTTCGTCGCGGACGTCGCGTGCGAGTTGCCCCTGCAGGCGATCGCGGAGCTGATCGGGATCCCGCAGAAGGACCGCGGCAGGATCTTCGAGTGGTCGAACCAGATGATCGGCTACGACGACCCCGAATACGACGTCGAGCCGATGGCGGCCTCCGCCGAACTGGTCGGCTATGCGTGGAACATGGCCGAGGAACGCCGCAAGTGCCCGATGGACGACATCGTCACCAAGCTGCTGCACGCGAACGTGGACGGTGAGGCGCTCAGTTCGGACGAGTTCGGCTTCTTCGTCATCCTGCTCTCGGTCGCGGGCAACGAGACCACCCGCAACTCGATCAGCCATGGGATGAAGGCGTTTCTCGACCACCCCGACCAGTGGGAGCTCTACAAGCAGTCACGCCCCAAGACCGCGCCCGACGAGATCGTCCGCTGGGCCACCCCGGTGGTCGCCTTCCAGCGCACGGCCATGGCGGACACCGAACTGGGCGGGCAGCACATCCGCAAGGGCGACCGGGTCGGCATGTTCTACAGCTCGGCGAACTTCGACCCGGAGGTGTTCGACGAGCCGGAGAAGTTCAACGTCCTGCGCGATCCGAACCCTCACGTCGGCTTCGGCGGAACCGGCTCGCACTACTGCATCGGCGCGAACCTGGCGCGGCTGCAGATCGACCTGATCTTCAACGCGGCCGCCGACGAGATGCCGGGCATCCGCGAGCTCGCTCCGCCGCAGCGCCTGCGTTCGGGCTGGCTCAACGGGATCAAGCACTACCAGGTCGCCTACGAATAACCGCGCCGCCCGCCGACCCCGAGCCCCGCGCCAAGCCCATGGCGCCGGGCTCTCTCGTGTCACCGATGTGGGACTCACGCGACGGGAGTGTGGGACACGCGCGAGTCCCGCGTTCCGGGTGCGCGTGTCCCACATTCGGGGCGTGCGAGTTCTGCGTTCTCGGGGCTAGCGTGCGGGCTTGGCGGAGCCGACGACCCACATGGAGAAGTACTGGGAGCCGCCGCCGTAGGCGTGGCCGAGCGCGATCCGTGCGCCGTCGACCTGGTAGTCGCCGGCCCGGCCCATCACCTGCTTGGCCGCCTCGGCGAACCGGAGCATGCCGGAGGCGCCGATCGGGTTGGAGGAGAGCACTCCGCCCGAGGGGTTCACCGGAAGGCGGCCGCCGAGCGCGGTCTCGCCCGCCTCGGTCAGCTTCCAGCCCTCGCCTTCCGGCATGAATCCCAGGTTCTCCAGCCACATCGGCTCGAACCACGAGAACGGCACGTAGATCTCCGCGGCGTCCACTTCGGACAGCGGGTTGGTGATCCCCGCTTCCCGCCAGAGCGCGGCCGCCGCGTCCTTGCCCGCCTGGGGATTGACCTGGTCCCGGCCGGCGAAGGTGGTCGGTTCGGTGCGCATGGCGGTCGCGTGGATCCACGCCGGACCGCCGGCCACCGCGTCACCGGCGGCCTCGTCGCCGATCACCATGGCGCACGCACCGTCCGAGGACGGGCACGTCTCGTCGTAGCGGATCGGGTCCCACAGCATCTGCGACGCCTGCACGGACTCCAGCGTTATGTCGGTTTGCCGCAGGTGCGAGTACGGGTTGAGTGCGCCGTTGCGCCGGTCCTTGACCGCGACCATCGCCCCGACGTGCCCGGGCGCGCCTGAACGCCGGATGTAGGACCGCACGTGCGGCGCAAAGTAGCCGCCCGCCCCGGCGCTCACCGGCATCTGGAACGGCGGGATGATCGACAGCGCCCACATCGCGTTCGACTCGGACTGCTTCTCGAAGGCGACCGTCAGCACGCGCCGGTGCACTCCCGCCTGCACCAGGCTCGCCGCGACCAGCGCGGTCGAGCCACCGACCGAACCCGCGGTGTGCACCCGGAGCAGCGGCTTCCCGGTCGCGCCGATCGAGTCGGTGAGGAACAGTTCGGGCATCATGACGCCCTCGAACAAGTCGGGCGCCTTGCCGAGCACGATCGCGTCGATGTCCGCCCACTCCACCCGCGCGTCGGCCATCGCCCGGTCGATGGCTTCGCGGAGCAGACCCGGCATGGACACGTCGGTCCGCTTGGCACGGTGATGGGTCTGCCCGGTGCCGAGCACCGCGGCGAGTTGCTTGGCCATTCAGCCCTCCCACGCTTGTGTGCTGATGCGGGACACCCGCGCCCGGCCGGCCCGCATGGTCGGGACTTCGCGATCGTCGATCATGCGGCCTCCAGGACGGCGACGAGGTTTTGTTGCAGCGCCGGACCGCTGGTCGCGTGTGCGAGGACCCTGCGTGCCTTTCCGGTGAAGATCTGGGTCGCCGCCTCGCCGATCCGGGCGAGTCCGGCGGCGAACATCGGGTTGCCGCTCAGCACTCCGCCGGACGGGTTGACGTGCACGCGGTCGCCGAGACCCAGCGCGGTGCGCAGGATCAGTTCCTGGTGCGTGAACGGCGCATGCAACTCGGCCACCTCCACCTCGGCGGACACTCCAGCCGCCTTCGCCGCGGCCTCCGCCGAGGGGGCGCGGGTGAGGTCGCGGGCGCCGAGCACGGGAGAGTCGACGCGGTGCTCGATTCCGGTGATCACCGCGGGACGGTCGACGAGATCCTTCGCGCGCTCGGCCGAGGCGAGAACCAGTACGGCCGCACCGTCGGTGACCGGGGCGATGTCGTGCGCTCGCAGGGGATCGGCGAGGTAGGGCGCGTCGAGCAGGTCCGTGATCGCCACGGTGCCGGAGACCTGCGCGTGCGGGTTGTGGGCGGCGTCGGCGCGGCTGCGCGCGGCCACCTCGGCGAGGTCCTTTTCGGTCCAGAGCCCGGCTTCCAGTCCCAGCCGTGCCTGGATTCCGGCGATGCTGATGGAATCCGGCCAAAGTGGAGCCACTGTGTAGGGGTCCAACTGCAACGTCAGCACCCGCCGCAACTGGCTTGCGGACGACTTGCCGAATCCGTACACCACCGCGGTGTCGACCTCGCCGGTCCGGATCTTCAGCCACGCCTCGTACACCGCCCACGCGGCGTCCATTTCCACATGGGACTCGTGGATCGGTGGGAAGGCACCGATCGCGTCGATCGCGGAGATGAACGAAAACGCCCGTCCGGCCAGGTAGTCCGAGGATCCCGAGCACCAGAACCCGATGTCCTTCTTGGCCAGCCCGGTGGCGGAGAACACCTCGGCGAAGATCGGCACGAGCATCTCCACGCCGTTCGTGGTACCGCTCGTGCGCCGGACGTTCGGGGCCTGCGCGAACCCGACCACGGCCACGTCTTGCATCAAATCCCCTTCTACAGATGGTGGGCGAAGGACTCGTAGGGCGCGTCCGGCTCGCCGGTCGGCTCGAAATGGTGGACGTTTTCCAGGGTGGTCCCCCACTCCTCGCGCGGTTTCCACGCCGCGCGCACGCGCATGCCCATCCGCACCTCCGACGCCTCGCACCCGAGTACCAGGTGCAGGAAGGCGATGTCGGCGCCGTCGAGCAGGATGTAGGCGGCCACGTAGGGCGGCTTGATGCGCTGTCCGAGGAATGGCACGTTGACGATGCAGAACGTGGTGACGATGCCGGTGTCGGGCAGTTCGACCTCTTCCGCGGTGGGCACCCCGTCGGTCGGGCAGGCGCCACGCGGCGGGAGGTAGACCTTGCCGCAGGCGGGGCAGCGCTGGCCGATGAACCGTCCTTCGGCGAGCCCGCGGAGGTACCGGGTTTCTTCGGGGGAGGCGGAATGCTGGTAGTGCAGGTGTACCGGCGTGACCATGACGACGACCGGCTCGTCCCCGGAGCCCGGCCGGGTGTCCGGCACAGGGGTGCCGGCGGGCACGAAATGGGCGATGTCCCGGATGTGCCCGGCGGGTTCGTCGGTCCAGCGGACCCGGACCCGCATGCCGGTGTGGATCCTGTCGGGGCTGCCGACGTCGACGGCGTGCAACATCGCGGTGTCGGCCCCGTCGAGGCGGATCAGGGCCCACGCGAACGGGTGCGACAGCGGCTGCCCTTCCAGGGGGACCGCGATCCACGACCAGGACAGCACGGTGCCTTCCTCGGTTACCGGGACGAACTCGGAGAGCGGTTCGGCGGTGACCGGGTCGTACTCGACGGGTGGCACGTGCACCCGGCCGTCGGAGCCGCGCACGCCTTCGATGCGATGCTCACGCAGGCCGGTGACGAACCGCCCGAGCACCGGCCCGAGCGAACGGGTGTAGTCGAAGCCGACTTCCAGGGGGGCGGACAGTGGGGTACTCACGAAGTGAGTGAAACACGTTCTCGAAATGTCGGCAAGATCCAGGTGCGGTATAGTCGAATCGAGATGAAACAGGTTCTAGTTCAGCGCCCCTGGAAGTTCGGCCCGCGCTTCTCGGCGAAGGCTCGCGGACCTTCCTTGGCATCGGAGGACTGGAACACCTTGATGCCGTACTGGGCCTCGAGCTTGAACGCCTCCTCCTCGTGCATGCCCTCGGTGTCCCGGATGGTGCGCAGGATCGCCTGCACGGCGAGCGGGCCGTTCGCGGCGATCTGCCCGGCGACTTCCAGCGCGTGCTCCAGTGCGGTGCCGTCGGGAACCACGCGGCCGATGAGCCCGGTTTCCTTCGCTTCGGCGGCGCTGATGTGCTTGCCGGTCAACAGGATTTCGGCGGCGACCGTGTAGGGGATCTGGCGCGGCAACCGGACCGCGGACCCGCCCAGCGGGAACAATCCCCAGCGCGCCTCGGAGACGCCGAACCTGGCGCTTTCGCCGGCGATCCGGATGTCGGTGCCCAGGAGGATCTCGGTGCCGCCGGCGATCGCGGCCCCCTCCACCGCGGCGATCAGCGGCTTGGTGAGCCGTCGTCCCTTGAGCAGGCCTTCGATACGGGTGGGATCGAAGGCGCCGCGCGCATGGGCGTCGCCGGGGGAGTTGCGGGACATGTTCTTCAGGTCCGCGCCGGCGCAGAACGTGCCGCCCGCGCCGGTGAGTACGCAGCTGCGGATCTCCGGATCCTCGTCGACCCGGTTCCACGCGTCGACCATGATCGCCATCATCTCGCCGGTGATCGCGTTGCGGGCCTCCGGGCGGTTCATCGCCACCACCAGGGTGTGCCCGCGTTGTTCGACCAGGGCGTGCGGTTGTGTCATGCCAACCTCCGTCAATCAGGACCGGCCAAGACAGCGTTTGCCCAAAACGATAACATGTTCTACTTTGATTGAGTGGCATACAACATCGCGGATCTACTCGAGCACGCCGTCGACGCCGTGCCGGATCGCACCGCGGTCATCTGCGGCGATCGGCAGGTCACCTACGTACAACTGGACGAACGCGCCAACCGGCTGGCCCACCATCTTGCCGCACACGGGGTCGGCAAGGGCGATCACATCGGTGTGTACTCGCGAAACTCCATCGAGATGATCGAGGCGATGTTCGCGGCGTACAAGCTTCGCGCCATCGCGATCAACGTCAATTACCGGTACGTGCACGGCGAACTGAAGTACCTGTTCGACAACGCGGACCTGGTCGCGCTGGTGCACGAACGGCGGTATGCCGACAAGGTCGCCGCGGTGCGCGCCGAAACACCTGAACTGAAATACGTTGTAGTCGTCGAGGACGGCACGGACCGCGACTTCGACGGCGTCGAGTACGAGGCGGCCCTCGCGGCGCATTCACCTGAACGCGACTTCGGTGAGCGCAGCGGCGACGACCTCTACATCCTCTTCACCGGCGGCACCACGGGTTACCCGAAGGGCGTGATGTGGCGGCACGAGGACGTCTTCCGTGCCCTGGGCGGCGGTATCGACTTCGTCACGGGCGAGTACGTACCCGACGAGTGGGCACTCGCCGAACAGGCCAAACAGTACGGCCTGGTCCGCATGTCCGCCGCGCCCCTGATCCACGGTGCCGCCCAGTGGGCCGCGTTCGGCGCCCTCTTCGCGGGCAGCACGGTGGTGCTGGCGCCGAGGTTCGACCCGCACGAAATCTGGCGGACCATCGACAAGCACAAGGTCCAGGTGTTCGCCCTCGTGGGCGACGCGATGGCGCGCCCGCTCATCGAGGCGTACCACGAGGGCGGGTATGACGCGTCGTCGCTCGTGGCCCTGTCCAGCCACGCGGCCCTGTTCTCCCAAGCGGTCAAGCAGGAGTACCTGAAGACTTTCCCCATCCTCTTCGTCACCGACGCGATCGGGTCCTCCGAGAGCGGGTTCACCGGTATGGGGCAGGTGTCCAAGGGCGTCGACCACTCGGCGGGGCCGCGGGTCAACTTCGGCAAGCAGGCCGTGCTGGTCGACGACGACAACAAGGTCGTGCCGCCCGCACCGGGGGCGACCGGCCGGATCGCCCGGCGCGGTCACCTGCCGCTGGGCTACTACAAGGATCCGGAAAAGACGAAGCAGATCTTCGCCGAGATCGACGGCGTGCGGTACGTGATCCCCGGGGACTGGGCGCGGTACGAGGAAGACGGCACGGTGACGCTGCTGGGCCGTGGCTCCCAGTGCGTCAACACCGGCGGCGAGAAGGTGTTCCCGGAGGAGGTCGAAGGCGCGCTCAAGTCGCATCCGGACGTGTTCGACGCGATCGTCATCGGCGTGCCGGACGAGCGGCTCGGCCAGCGGGTCGCCGCGATCGTCCAGCCGCGGCCCGGGCACACCCTGGATCTCGCCGCGGTCCAGGCGCACGTGCGGACCGAGATCGCGGGCTACAAGGTGCCGCGCAGCATCTGGGTGGTCGACGAGATCTCCCGGCTGGCCACCGGCAAGGCGGATTATCCGTGGGCACAGCGGTACGCGGCCGAACACGAGCCGGTCAAGGCTTAGGAGGAAAGCAATGCGCACGGCACCGTGCCAGACGCTCGGCATCGAGTACCCGATCATCGGGTTCACCCCGTCCGAGCACGTGGCGGCCGCGATCAGCAAGGCCGGCGGGCTGGGCGTGCTGGGCTGCGTGCGGTTCAACGACGCCGGCGAGCTCGACCGTGTGCTCGACTGGATGGACGCCAACACGGGCGGCAAGCCCTACGGCGTGGACATCGTGATGCCTGCCAAGATCCCGACCGAGGGCACCCAGGTCGACCTCGACAAGCTGATCCCGGAGGAGCACAAGGCGTTCGTCGCGCGCGTTCTGCGCGAGCTCGGCGTGCCGGAGCTGCCGGAGGGTGGCGAAAAACGCGCCGGGGTGCTGGGCTGGCTGCACTCGGTCGCGCGTTCGCACGTCGAGGTGGCGCTCAGGCACCCGATCAAGCTGATCGCCAACGCGCTCGGCTCGCCTCCGGTGGACGTGGTCGAGCGGTCCCACGCGCACGGGGTTCCGGTGGCGGCGCTGGCAGGCAAGGCGGAGCACGCGGCGCGGCACGTCGACAACGGCGTGGACTTCGTTGTGGCGCAAGGATATGAGGCCGGCGGGCACACCGGCGAGATCGCGTCGATGGTGCTGCTGCCGGAGATCGTGGACGCGGTGGGTGATCGGGCGCCGGTGCTGGCCGCGGGCGGGATCGGCTCGGGACGGCAGATCGCCGCGGCGCTGGCGCTCGGCGCGGCCGGGGTGTGGATGGGCTCGATGTGGCTGGCCACCGAGGAGTACCTGCGCACGATGCCGGGGTCGAAGGCGATGCAGACGGCCCTGGTGAACTCGACGTCGTCCGACACCGTGCGCACCCGGATCTACACCGGCAAGCCGGCCAGGCTGCTCAGGACCAGGTGGACCGAGGTATGGGCGGCGCCGGACGCGCCGGAACCGCTGCCGATGCCGTTGCAGAACATCCTGGTCACGCCCGCGCACAACCGGCTGGCCGAGGCGAACGACCCGGCGCTGGTGTCCATGCCCGCTGGGCAGATCATCGGCCGGATCAAGCAGGTGCGGCCGGTGGCGGAGATCGTCGCCGAACTCGTCAGCGGCTACGAGGAAACCCTCACTCGCCTCGACAAGACCCGCTGATTTCGGGAAGGCCCACCGTGACCTGCTCGCGGTGGGCCTTGCCTCGAGCCGGGTACTCGTGAGTAACCTCATGCGCGCCGTCCTCGGCGCGCTGGCGCGCGCCGCAGAGGTGTCCCAAGGGGTTGGAGCCGATGACCTTCCACCACACGCTCGCCCGGCTCGAGGCCGAGATCGCGTGGCACGAAAGTCTGCTCGAACAACTGGGAAAAAGTGGCCGATGATTCTGGTGACCGGGGCGACCGGGAACGTGGGCCGCGACGTGGTGGCCCAACTGCTCGAAGCGGGGGAGAAGGTGCGGGCGATCAGCCGCGGACCCGGAACGTGCCGCGCTGCCGGGCGGGGTGGAGGTGGTGCGCGCGGACCTGTCCGCCTCTCTGTCCGATGTGGACAAGGTGTTCCTGTTTCCGGTGCGGACCTCAGCGGATTCCTTGGCCTGGCGAGGAACGCCGGGCTGTGGAAAGTCACGTTGCGGTCTTCGTCGGCGGTGACCTGTGAGAAGCCCAACGAGATCGGGCTGATGCACCTCGCGCACGAGCGTGCCGTGCGGGAGCCCGGTCTGGCGTGGACCTTCGTGCGACCGGGCGCCTTCATGGCCAACGACCTGGCCTGGCCGGGTGTCCGGGCCGGCGTGGTGCGGGCCCCATACGGCGCAGCGGCGGGGGCGCCCATCGACGAGCGGGACATCGCGGCGGTCGCCGTGCGTGCTGGGCGATGGCCACGACGGAAAGGCCCGCGAACTGACCGGACCCGAGTCGCTGACCGTCGCCGACCGGGTGCGGACCATCGGCGAGGTGCTGGGCCGCGAAGTGCGGTTCGACGAACAGGATCCCGCCGAGGCCCGTGCGCAGATGGTGGCCGTGGCGCCGGAAAGCGCCGGAAAGCGCCGGAAAGCATTGTCGACAGCCTGCTCACCATGCTCGCGTCACTCGTCGGCACCACCGCGGAGGTGCTGCCCACGGTCGAGGAAGTCACCGGTCGCGCGCCGCGCACCTACGCTAGCTGGGTCGCCCACCGCGCAGCCGACTTCGGATGAGCCAGGCCAGCGCTCCGACCGCGAGCACGGCACCGCCGGTGATCACCGAGGAGAGCGGCAGGGTGAAGGCGAGCACGACGCACCCGGTCAGCCCGACCGCCGGGACCAGCCGGCCGGTACGCAGCGTCCAGGCGCTGGCGTTGGCGATCGCGTAGTAGGTCAGCACCGCGAAGGAGGAGAAGCCGATCGCGCCGCGCAGGTCGGTGAAGGCGACCAGAACGGCCACCACCACGCCGACGACCAGTTCGGCGTGGTGGGGAACGCCGAACCGTGGGTTCACGGCCGCCAGTTGCTTCGGCAGGTGACCATCGCGGGCCATCGCGAACGTCGTCCTGGACACGCCGAGCACCAGCGCGAGCAGCGAGCCCAGGGCCGCCAGCGCCGCCCCGGCCCGGACCACGGGTGACAGCCACGAAGGCACCGCCAGCGCCAAAGGATCCGGGGCCGCACCCAGCGCGGCGGGCCCCAGCTGGAGTAGCAGCGCGATCGCGACCGCGGCGTAGACGACGAGTGTCAGGGCCAGCGCGATCGGGATGGCCCGGGGGATAGTGCGCTCCGGGTCGCGCACCTCCTCGCCGAGGGTCGCGATCCGGGCATATCCGGCGAAGGCGAAGAAAAGCAGCCCCGCGGCTTGGAGAATGCCGAGCGGACCGGCCCCGGGGAACGGGGAAAGGCGGGCGAGCGCGGGCTCCCCGGCGAAGAAGATCGCCGTCACCGAACCGGCCAGCACCAGCAACGACACCGTGACGATCACCCGGGTCGCCAGCGCCGAGCGCTGGACGCCCCGATAGTTCAGGGCGGTCAGCGCGAGCACCGCCGCGGCGGCGATCGCGGACTGGCCCACGCGGCCGAGCCCAGGCGCGGTGTAGGCGGCGACGGTCAGCGCCATCGCCGCGCAACTCGCCGTCTTGCCGGCCACGAATCCCCACCCGGCGAGGTAACCCCAGAAGTCGCCGAGCCGTTCCCGGCCGTACACGTATGCGCCGCCTGAAGAGGGGTAGCGGGCGGCGAGCCGGGCCGAAGTGGTCGCGTTGCAGTACGCCACCACCGCTGCCAGGGCCAGCCCGACGAGCAGGCCGGATCCGGCGGCGCGGGCCGCGGGCGCGAACGCCGCGAACACCCCCGCCCCGATCATCGAGCCGAGTCCGATCACCACGGCGTCTCCGACGCCCAGCCGTCGTGCTAGCCGTTCAGTCACGCGTTCATTCAACCGGCTGCCGATGCAACCTCCCAGCCGGGCCGTCCCGTCCTTGGGGTATGAGGTGGAAAGGATTGGTCATCGGTCTCGGTCTCGTCGTCGCCGCGGGCACCGCCTGCGGCCAGCGGGCGGACAACGTCAGCCCCGGTGCTCAGCCGGCCCCGGCACCGGCCACGTCATCGAGCCCGTCGGTTTCGCCCCCGCCGGTCCCGGGCCGGCACCAGACCTTCCCGCCCGCCGACGCCAAGCCGGTGGCCGCGACCCAGGCCGACTTCGCCGCGCTGCCCGAGGGATTTCCGCACGAGGTCTGGGTTTCCCCCGACGGGAAAACGCTCTATGCCCGCGCCGAGGAGGGCGGCTGCGGCCGTGCCTCCGCGGAACTGCGCGAGGAGACCCCGCAGCGCGTCGTGGTCGCGCTCGTGGAGGACCAGCGACAGCTCACCGGACGGATGTGCACCATGGACATCCGCTATCCCGTGGTGTCCGTCCCGCTCGTGCAGCCACTGGGTGACCGCGTCGTCGTGCTGCAGTCGGAGAAGCGACCGCTCTGAGGATCCACTATGGACAACAACGGTGGATGCCCGTGTTCCTGGCCGAGGTGATCCGGCGAGCGTCTGAACACGGACATCAACCGCGGAAGCTGATCTGCAGCACCGGTTCGGAGGTGGCGGCGAAGAAGTCGTTGCCCTTGTCGTCGATGACGATGAACGCGGGGAAGTCCTCGACTTCGATCTTCCAGACGGCTTCCATGCCGAGTTCCGGGTACTCGAGTACGTCGACCTTCTTGATGCAGTCCTTCGCGAGCCGCGCGGCGGGACCGCCGATCGAGCCGAGGTAGAACCCGCCATGTGCCCGGCAGGCCTCGGTGACCTTCCTGGACCGGTTTCCCTTGGCCAGCATGACCAGCGAGCCGCCCGCGGCCTGGAACTGCTCGACGTAGGAGTCCATCCGGCCCGCGGTGGTCGGGCCGAACGAGCCGGACGCGTAGCCCTCCGGCGTTTTCGCCGGTCCCGCGTAGTAGACGGGGTGGTCTCGCAGGTACTCCGGCATCCGCTCGCCCGCGTCGAGGCGTTCGGCGATCTTGGCGTGCGCGATGTCACGCGCCACCACCAGCGGCCCGGACAGCGACAGCCGGGTCTTCACCGGCAGGGCGGAAAGCTGCGCCCGGATCTCGGCCATCGGGCGGTTCAGGTCCACCTTGACGACCTCGTCGGACAACTGGTCCTCGGTCACCTCCGGCAGGAACCGGGCCGGGTCGCGCTCCAGCTGCTCGATGAACACGCCGTCCGCGGTGATCTTCGCCTTGGCCTGGCGGTCCGCCGAGCAGGACACCGCGACGCCGACCGGGCAGGACGCGCCGTGCCGGGGCAGCCGGATCACACGCACGTCGTGGCAGAAGTACTTGCCGCCGAACTGGGCGCCGATGCCGAACTGGCGGGTCATCTCGAGCACCTGCTGTTCCAGGTCCACGTCCCGGAACCCGTGTCCCAGCGGTGACCCTTCACGCGGCAGGTTGTCCAGGTACCGCGCCGAAGCGAGCTTGGCGACCTTGAGGTTGTACTCGGCCGACATCCCGCCGACGACGATCGCCAGGTGGTACGGCGGGCAGGCCGCGGTGCCCAGGCTGCGCAGCTTCTCGTCCAGGAACCGGGCGAGCCGTTTGGGACTGAGCACCGCCTTGGTTTCCTGGTACAGGAACGTCTTGTTGGCGCTGCCGCCACCCTTGGCCATGAACAGGAACTCGTAGCCCGGCTCGCCCGCGCCGTCTTTGTGGTACAGCTCGATCTGCGCCGGCAGGTTCGACCCGGTGTTGCGTTCGTCCCAGAACGTCAGCGGCGCCATCTGGGAATAGCGCAGGTTGAGGTCGTGGTAGGCGTCGAAGATGCCGCGAGCAAGCGCCTTCTCGTCGTCGCCGCCGGTGAGCACGCCTTCGCTGCGTTTGCCGATCACGATCGCGGTTCCGGTGTCCTGGCACATCGGCAGCACCCCGCCGGCCGAGATGGCCGCGTTGCGCAGCAGGTCCATCGCGACGAACCGGTCGTTGCCGCTGGCATCGGGGTCGTCGACGATCGCGCGCAGCTGGGCCAGATGCGAGGAGCGCAGCAGGTGCTGGATGTCGGTGATCGCCGTGCGCGCGAGCGTGGTCAGCGCTTCCGGCGCGATTTCGAGGAACTTGCGGCCCGCGGCCTCCACCACGCGCACACCGTCCGGCGTCACCAGCCGGTATTCGGTGTCGTGGTCCGGGGCCAGCGGCAGCACGTCGGTGTACTCGAACGGGGTGGTGGTCACGACGCTCCCTTGCACGCGAGTTCTCTCGGGTGGGAAGACGTTACCGCCGGCGCCCTGCCCTCCACCGCATGGATGTGAGCAATACCCCCGGAAAGTCGGAAGGCCGGGCCCACCCCGACGGACCCGACCTTCCGGGGAAAGCGGCTGGGCGCACGGGTCACCCACCGCGAGGTCAACGCACCCCGAAGACGTTGTACGTCCTGAGCCCGTTGCATCGAAGGTGGCGTGACCTATCTCATATGTCAATGCCGCCGAACGGGTGTTGCGTCTGTTCAGCTTGCGTAAGCACGAAGACGCTCGGCGCGCTCGCCCTGACGTAGCTTCGACATGACCTCCCGCTCGATCTGCCGCACCCGCTCCCGCGAGAGCCCGAAGTGCTTGCCGATCTGGTCCAGCGTGCGCGGCTGCCCGTCGTCGAGCCCGTACCGCAGGCGGATCACCTGCTGCTCCCGCTCGTCGAGGGTGGCCAGCACGCGCCGCAGGTCGTCCTGCAGCAGGCCGGAAATCACGGCGCTTTCGGCGTCGGTGGCTTCGGCGTCCTCGATGAAGTCGCCCAGCGGGGCGTCCTCCTCGGTGCCGACCGGCATGTCCAGGCTCACCGGGTCACGCGCGTGGTCGAGCAGGTCGGCCACCTTGTCGGCCGGAATGCCCGACTCCGCGGCGAGTTCCTCGTTGGTCGCCTCGCGGCCGAGTTGCTGGTGCAGGTCGCGCTTGATCCTGGCGAGCTTGTTCACCTGCTCCACCAGGTGCACCGGCAGCCGGATGGTGCGGCCCTGGTCGGCCATCCCCCGGGTGATGGCCTGGCGGATCCACCAGGTGGCGTAGGTGGAGAACTTGAACCCCTTGGAGTAGTCGAACTTCTCCACCGCCCGGATCAGGCCCAGGTTGCCCTCCTGGATCAGGTCGAGCAGCGGCATGCCACGGCCGGTGTAGCGCTTCGCGAGCGACACGACCAGCCGCAGGTTGGCCTCCAGCAGGTGATTCTTGGCGTGGTGGCCGTCACGGACCAGAGCCTTCAGCTCGGTCCGGCGCTGCACGCTCAGGTTCGGCGTGGTGTCCAGCATGTGCTGGGCGAACACGCCCGCTTCGATGCGCTTGGCCAGCTCCACCTCGTCGGCCGCGGACAGCAGTGCCGTCTTGCCGATCCCGTTGAGGTACACGCGAACGAGGTCCGCGGCGGGGCCCTGGGCGTCGAGATCCCCGTCGGCACTCTGCTGAGCGGGTACTCTGGTGTCAAGGGCCGCATCGGCCGCGGGCTCGGGGATCTGGCGCTCGCGGATCCCGCGAGTCTTGCGCTCGAGGGTCTGTACTGACATGTTCTGCCTCCCCGGTCACGGGCTGACGCATTGGTGCGTCACACCGGTTGTGCGTCGCGTAGCGGACCTGTGGAACCCGCTGTGCGAGACCAGCTTGCTGGCTGGACACTGGGGTCAACGTCGCGCGGGCGCGAAACGTTCCCGTGTTCTCGAAAAGAGAACACCCCTTGCTTTTTCCGGCCGGTGTTCCACCAAGCCTGAGGTTTACCTGAGAGATAGTGGTATAGACATTTAACTAAACATCGATCAGCACGGTGAACGGCCCGTCGTTCACGCTCCGTACCGCCATCATTGCGCCAAAGGTGCCGGTGCTCACCCGGGCGCCACGGTGCCGTAGTTCTTCGACTACGCGGTCGAACAATTCGGCCGCGTGTTCGGGGCGGGCGGCGGCTGTCCACGATGGACGCCGACCCTTGCGCGTGTCGCCATACAACGTGAACTGGCTCACCAGAAGGAGCGGTGCGTTCGCCGTGGCGCAGGACTGTTCGTCCCGCAGCACGCGCAGTTCATGCAGCTTGCGGGCCATCGCGGCCGCTTTGTCCGGCTCGTCCCCGGTGTGAATTCCCAGTAAAACCAACAGGCCTGGCTCGTCGATCGCCCCGACGACCTTTCCGTCCACCGTGACGTCGGCCTCGGTGACCCTTGCCACGACAGCCCTCATACGGGGCTTACCATTCCGTGCCGCACGAGTTCCCGCATCACCGGCAGGGCCGCGTCCGTGAGCTCCGCCACCGGGCGGCCGTGCGCGAAGGCCAGCAGTTCCAGCAGGTCGGACAGTGGAAGGGTGCCCCGGCAGCCCGCCAGCAGCGCGGCGGCCAGCTCGTCGACCTCGTGTTGCCAGCCAGGGCCGTTCGTGCGGTGCAGCCGCCGCACCGAGGCCTCCCATCCCTCGTCACCGAGTGTTTCGACTCGTTCGAGGACGACCGTCGACGGCACCTCGAACGTCGTGTCCAGCAGCTCACCGGAGTGCGCGCGCAGCCACGCGACCCGGTCCAGCCAGGCGCCTGCCTCCGGACCAAGGGGATCGTCGTAGGACTGCCGCAGGTCTTCGCAGACCACCGTGGGATTCGCGACTTCGGCGCGACGCAAGGTGACGAAACCGAATCCGACGCCCCGCACCTTCTCGTCGGCGAACCAGTCGAGCCAGGCCGCGGCCTTCCCGCGGCCGCGCGGCGACCGCGGGTCGATTCCGGCGTCCCGCAGCCAGGTCCCCACGTACAGGCCGGGATCGGCGACGTCACGCTGCACGAACCAGGCGTCGGTGCCCGCCGGCAGCCATCGCCGCACCCGATCGGCCCAATCCTCGCCCTCCACATGCAGCCACGAAGCGAGCAGTTGGCCCACTCCGCCTTCGGTGAGGAACGCGGGCATTTGCCGCACGACGAGCGCACTGGCGTCGTCACCCGCCAAACCCGAGTCGCGGTAGGTGTAGTCGACGCGCGGCGGCCCGACGACGAACGGCGGGTTGCACACGATCTGGTCGAACCGGCGGCGGGCCACCGGCGCGAACCATTCGCCCCGTGCCAGTTCCACGTCGAGTCCGTTGAGCCGGAACGTCGCGTCGGCGAGTGCCAGCGCCCGCGCGGAGACGTCGGTCGCGGTGACCCGGCCGGCGTGCCGTGCCGCGTGCAGCGCCTGCACTCCGTTGCCGGTGCCGAGGTCGAGCAGGGTGCTCACCGGACGCCGGACGGTGGCGCGGATGAGGCTCAGGGACGCGTGCCCGACCCCGAGCACGTGCTCCGGCGGCACTTCCGCACCCAGCAGGTCCGAATCGAGGTCGGAGAGCACCCACCAGGAGCCTTCCTCGTCACCGTGCGGACGCAGATCCAGCCCGGCCCGCAGCCCGTCACTACTCTGCCTTCCGGGGGCGTGACCCCCGGACGCCGCCTGGGGGCAAGCCCCCGGACCCCTTCGCAGGAGCCCCGTCTCGATCGCGTCGTCGAGGGACAGGGGCGCGATCGCCGAACGCACCTTCTCCCGTGGTTCGGCGCCGCCGAGCAGGAACAGGCGGATCAGCACGCCCAGGTCACCGGCGTCGCGGCTGGCGCGGTCGGCCAGTTCCGGCTCGCCACGGCCGAGCGCGGCGTGCGCCGCCGGGCCCAGCACGGCCAGCACACCGTCCGCGTCGTAGCCGGTGCGGCGCAGCGCTTCGCGCAGCCGGGCACACACCTCGTCGGAGAACTTGGGAAGGTCGCCACTCACGATGCGTAATCTTCCCATAGATGGCGGGCGCTTAGTCTGGCGTCCATGACCGCCCGGGACGTTCTCGCCCGGCTCGATGGGCTGCTGCCCGAGCTGGAGAAGCTTTACCTCGACCTGCACCGCCATCCGGAACTGTCGTTCGCCGAGCACCGGACCGCGGCCGAACTGGCCCGCCGCCTGACCGGTTACGAGGTGCACACCGGCATCGGCGGCACGGGCGTGCTCGGCGTGCTCCGGAACGGCCCGGGCCCGACCGTGCTGCTGCGCGCCGACATCGACGCCCTACCGGTGGAAGAGAAGACCGGCCTGGACTACGCGAGCACGGTCAGGGCGACCGACGCCGACGGCAACGAGGTGCCGGTCATGCACGCCTGCGGGCACGACATGCACGCGACCTGGCTCAGCGGCGCGGCCACCCTGCTGGCCGAGGCACGGCACGCCTGGCAGGGCACCCTGCTCGTCGTCTTCCAGCCCGGGGAGGAGGCGGGCGACGGTGCCGAGGCGATGATCCACGACGGCCTGTTCGACGTGGCGGGCGGACCGGACGTCGTGCTCGGCCAGCACGTGGTGCCCGGGGGCGCGGGCTGGGTGCTCACCCGGCCCGGGGTGATCATGGCGGCCACCGACGCGTTGCGCGTCGTCCTGCGCGGCCGGGGCGGGCACGGTGCCCGGCCGGAGTGCACGGTCGATCCGGTGGTGCTGGCGGCCTCCGTCGTGCTGCGCCTGCAGACGATTGTCTCCCGCGAGATTTCGGCGACCGAGTCGGCGGTGGTGACGGTCGGGTCGCTGCACGCGGGCACCGCGCACAACGTGATTCCCGAGGAGGCCGTGCTGGAGGTCAACGTGCGCGCCTTCGACGAGGCGGTGCGGCAGAAGGTGCTGGCCGCGGTCGAACGGATCGTGCACGGCGAGGCGGCCACGGCCGGCGCCCCCGAGCCGCCGGAGATCACGCGGGTCACCGGCTTCGGCGTGACGGTCAACGACGAACCCGCCAACACCAGGCTGACCGGGTCCTTCCGGGAGTTCTTCGGACCGGAGCGGGTGCTCGAAGCCCCGCTCATCACCGGCAGCGAGGACTTCGGCGAGTTCGGCGGCGCGTCCGGGGCGCCCTCGGTGTTCTGGCTCGTCGGCGGCGCGGACGCCGAGGCCGTGCTCGAAGCGATCGCCGCGTCCCGCTTCGAGCAGGACATCCCGTCGAATCACTCACCCCGGTTCGCGCCCGTGCTGCACCCGACCCTGCGCACCGGCGTGGAAACCCTCGTCGTCGGCGCGCTCGAATTCTTGTCGGTGCCCGGTGAGACCCTCACCGCATGAACCAGATTCCCGCCGGAAACCACGCCCAGCTCTGGGCCGAGGACAACCGCCCGCCGCTGCCGAAGACAGGTAGCGAGCGCGAGATCCTCACCGCCTTCCTGGACTGGCATCGGCAGACGTTCGAGCTCAAGTGTTCGGGAGCGCCCGTGCGGGCGTTGTCCGAGAAGAGGATCCCGCCCTCCGGGCTCAGCCTGCACGGCCTCGTCCGCCACCTCGCGGGAACGGAACGCTGGTGGTTCCGGATGCAGTTCGCCGGTGAGGACGTGCCGCACCTGTACTACTCGGACGACGATCCGGATCAGGACTTCGACGACCTGGACGGCGATGTGGAAGCGGCGTTCGAGGTGTGGCGGGCCGAATGCGAGCGCTCCCGGGAGATCGTCGCGGCGGCACCCTCTCTGGCGGCGACCGGCACGCACTTCGCCTCGGGTGAGCCGATCTCGCTGCGCCGGATCCTGGTCCACATGACCGTCGAGTACGCCCGCCACAACGGCCACGCGGACCTGCTCCGGGAGCGGATCGACGGTGCGACGGGTTATTGAGACCCCGCCGCGAACTCGACCGCCGTGCTGACCAGGCGCGCGATCCGGGGACCGCGGGAACCGGCCTGGCCGTTTCGAGCTACCGGGAGCTCAACCGGGAGACGGCGGCGATGACGCGGTCCCAGAAGCCCGGGACGTCGAGCGTCGTGGCGACCCGCGCGTTGGCCGGGCGGCCGAGGTAGGAGTGCAGGTCGACCACGGTGGCGCCGCGCGTGTGCTCGCCACGCAGTTCGATCTCGACATACGCCTCGACGCACCACACCAGATCCGGGTCGATCACCCGGGCCACCGCGACCGGATCGTGCAGCGGAGGCGCCGGAAAACCCCAGATCCGCCGGTAGGTCGCGCCGAAGAAGGTCATCAGCTCGGCGCACACCCGCCCGAGTTCGGACAAACCGGTGAACCGTGCCACCACCTCCGGGGTGACCAGGGCCTGGTGCGTCACGTTGAGCCCACAGAAGGTGACCGGCACTCCGCCGCCCAGCACGGCGGCAGCCGCTTCGGGGTCGGTGAGGATGTTGAACTCCGCGTACGGCCTGACATTGCCGCGCCCGGTCGAACCGCCCATGAGCACGATCTCGCGGATGCGTGCGGCGTCCCCGGGGTAGCGGCCGAGCAGTGTCGCGATGTTCGTGAGCGGACCGGTGGGCACCAGCGTCACCGGTTCGGGATGTGTGGCCAGGACGCGGTGGATCAGTTCCACGGCGTGCTCGCCCACCACCTCCACGGTGGGCGGGCCGAATGCCGGACCGTCCAAACCGGACTCGCCGTGCACGTCGGCGGCGACGCGGAGCGGGCCGCTGAGCGGCCCGGCGCAGCCGGCGGCGATGGGCACCCCGGTGATTCCCGCGACCGTGCACACGCGCCGGGCGTTGAGCGTGGTCTTGTCCAGGGTCTGGTTGCCGGCGACCGTGGTGATCGCGAGCAGGTCTACGGCCGGGTCGGCCGCGGCCAGGAGGATCGCGATGGCATCGTCGTGGCCGGGGTCGCAGTCGAGGATGACGGGGGTGCCCATGCCGACGAGCCAACCAGAGTCCGGTCCCGCCCTGGGGTGTCGCGTGGGCGACGGGAGTGGGAGCATGGAGAAGGGGCCCGGGGCTCGCACCCCGGACAGCGTGGAGGTGGTCGACAGTGAACAGGTCCCCCCGGAGTTCCGGGGACGACGCCGAACCGGTGCTCATCACCGAGGCCGCCCCCTCCTACGAAGAAGAGCACGCCGCCCGCAAACGCAAGTACATGATCATGATGGGGCTGCGGTTTCCCTGCCTGATCCTGGCGGGCGTCTTCTACCACACCTGGTGGCTGGCGCTGCTGTTCGTCGTGCTGTCGGTCCCGCTGCCGTGGATCGCGGTGCTCATCGCCAACGATCGGCCGCCGCGCAAGGCCGAGCGGGTCAACCGCTACCAGCGGGAGGCGAAGGCCATCGAAAGCCGCGGCCATCCCGTGATCGACGGCTGAGGCACGCCGGTCAGGGCTGGGCGCCGACGCGGCCGATCGCCCTGGTGGCAAGCCGCACGCCCGCGCGCAGAGCGTCCATTGTGGACTTCCCGTGCAGCCAGGCGGACAGCAGGCCCGCGTCGAAGGCGTCGCCGGCACCGGTGGCGTCCACGCATTCGGCCGGCTCGGCGGGCACGCTGGTGACCCCGCGTGCGTCCACCCAGCTGGCCCCGTCGGTGCCGGCGGTGACCGCGACCGCCCCGACCACATCGAGCAACTCGCTCGCCGAGTCCGGGCAGGGTGAGCCGGTCAGCGCCGCGAGTTCCGGGGCGTTGGGCAGCAGCAGGTCGACGTCGCGGACGTCTTCGAGGAAGGCCTTCCGGTCGGCGATCAGCGCGGCGGACTGGGGATCGACCGAGGTGGTCAGCCCCGCCTTCCGCGCCGCCTCGAGGGCGGCCAGCCCGGCCGGCCGCGAGGACTCGTAGAGCAGCACATAACCGGACAGGTGCAGGTGCGTCGCGCCGGCCAGCACGGCCGGATCGATGTCACCGGCGGCGAACCGCGCGTTCGCGCCCCGGTCGGCCAGCATGGTGCGCTGCCCGTCGGCGTCGACCAGCACGACCACGCAGAACGTCGCCGCCCGGTCGTCGACCGCGAACACGCAGTCGACGCCGGCCGCCTCCAGTTCGGCGCGCACCAGCCGCCCGCCCGCGTCGTCGCCCACCCTCGTGACCAGGGTGGGTTCGACACCGCACGAAGCCAGCCACAGCGCCGTGTTCGCCCCAGCGCCGCCGCCGGTCAGCCGCACCCGGGCCCGGGTGTCGTCACCGTGCGCGATTTCGTCCTGGTGCCACGCGACGACGTCCAAGCCGGCATCGCCGACCACGACCACCCTCATGCCTTCTCCTCCGCGACTTTGCGCGCGACGGTGTCCTGTGGGGGCTCAGCCCCCACGCCCCGACCGGGCGCAAGCCCCCAGACCCCCTTGATCGTGTCGACAGGGCGCTCCTTACGAGTCGCCTCCCCGGTCGGGGCGCCCTGCCACCCCGATAGCGGGCCTGTCGGCGAAACGCGCGCTCTCGGGTCGGCCCGGGTGCCGCGGCTTGACACAGGGCCGCTCATGCCAGCGCCACCGCCACCTCGGCGGCGAGCCGCGCGTTGGACAGCACGAGCGCTTCGTTGGCGTCGAGGCTCGCTCCACCGCTGGCGGTGTGGAAGTGCTCCAGCAGCACCGGCGTCACGTCCTTGCCGTGCACGTCCTTGTCTTGTAACAGTTCCAGGCCCTCGGCGAGCAGAAGGTCGTGTGCCGTTTTGTCCATTTCGGACTCGAGTGGGATCGGGTTGGCCAGCAGGACCCCGGATCCGCTGCAGGCGCGATGCGCGGTGATCACCGCGGCCGCCTCCGACGCGTTGTCCACGCGCCACGGCACCGGGAATCCGGACGACCGCAGGTAGAAGGCGGGGAACTGATCGGTGCGGTAACCCAGGACCGGAACCGAGTTGGTCTCCAGCACCTCCAGCGTCGACGCGATGTCCAGCACCGACTTCACCCCCGAGCACACCACCGTCATCGGGATCCTCGCCAGGACGCCGAGATCGGCGGACACGTCCCACGATGTGCTCGTCGGCAGGTGCACGCCGCCGAGCCCACCGGTGGCGAACACGTCGATTCCGGCCGCGTGCGCCAGCGCGGAGGTGCCGGCCACCGTGGTCGCGCCCGAACGCCCCAGCCCGATGGCCGGACCGAGATCGCGCAGCGAGAGTTTCGCCAGGTCCGCGTCGGGGGCGCAGACCCGCTCCAGTTCGGCGGGGGAAAGGCCGGCGATCGGCGTGCCGTCGAGGATCGCGATGGTGGCGGGCACGGCCCCCGCCTCGCGGACCGCCCGCTCCAGCCGTCGCGCGACCTCGAGGTTGCGCCCGGGCGGCAGACCATGCGACAGCAGCGTGCTTTCGAGCGCGACGAGCGGCCGGCCGTCACGGACGGCGTCGGCGACCTCTTCGCCCAGAGAAATCCGAGTCACGAGGGTTCATCCTCATCGAAGTGTTCAGCGGAACTCCCAGCGGGTGGGAGAGCCGGGGAAGTCTCCTTCGACGAGCCCGAACGCCCACGTCGGCCGGATCCTCACCGTCGCGTTCCGTGCCGGGTCGAGGAACTCCAGGCCGTAGCCGGTCCGGTACTTCTCGTTCATGGCGGCCAGGAACGCCCGCAGCGACACGGAGTCCTTCATCACCCGTGCGGTTCCCTCGACCACGACCGGGTTCAGCGGATCGTCGGTGGCGATCGAGACACCGGAACCCGCGCGGATGTTGCGGATCTTGCGGGCGTTGAACGCGGAGGAGAACCAGATGGCGTCGTCACGCCAGACCGCCCACACCGGCGTCAGGTGCGGGCGGCCGTCCGGCCACACGGTGGACAGCCAGTAGTCGTGGGAGTCACGCAGCCGCTTCAGCGCCCAGGACCAGGGGAGCAGGCCGGAACCCTGGCCGGCGGGCAGCGTTCCGTACCCCGGCATGTACGGACGGCTCGCACGCGGTTCCAGCATCGTGCTCACTTCCTCGTCCGTATCATGGTGACATGAGCACAGCGACTTTGCCGGAGGTCGACACCCGTCCGGAGAGCACCGACAGCACCGACAGTGACGAACCCAAAGTCTTCCACTACGTGCGCAAGGACAAGATCGCCGAAAGCGCGGTCACGGGCACGCACGTGGTGGCGCTGTGCGGCGAGGTCTTTCCGGTCACCCGCTCGCCCAAGCCCGGCTCCCCGGTCTGCCCGGCCTGCAAGAAGATCTACGAGGGTCTCAAGCCCGGCCGGAGCGGCGACTGACGCCCCCCACGCGAGTCCAGCTTTCGCGTCGCGCGAGTCGGGCTTTCGCGTCGCGCGAGTCGGGCTTTCGCGTCGCGCGAGTCGGGCTTTCGCGTCGCGCGAGTCGGGCTTTGGTGACGGGCGAGTCGGGCTTTGGTGACGGGCGAGTCCTGGTGGGTGCCGGGGTCAGGAGGGGCGGTCGGCGGGCTGGGCCTGCTCGGACTCGGGCTTCTCGGGTTCCTGCCTGCGAGGCCTCCGCCACGGGGCACTGGTCCGTCCCCGCAGGTTGCGATCGCGCTCGGAGACCGTCCGCCCGCCGGTGCGTTCCATCTCCAGCCGGCGCCACTTCCGGCGCTGGCGCCAGGTCATCTTGGCCGGCCACAGCTCCTGGATGGCGCTGTTGAAGTAGGCGCCACCGACCACAGCCAGCCCGATGAAGAACGTGAACAGCAGCCACGCGATCGGCGTGGCCAGTGCGCCGTAGGTGTAGCCGGTGCTGGTGATCCAGGTGAGGTAGATCCGCAGGCCGACACTGGACAGCAGGAAGATCACCATCGCCAGCACGGCGCCGGGCAGACCGCGGTGCCAGGGCAGGCGGCGCGGCAGGGCGAGCTTGTACAGCGTGGCCAGCGCGAGCACCAGCATGATCCCCAGCACCGGGTAGTACAGCCTGTTGATCCAGGTCGTCACCGTCGGCTGCCAGGAGTCGGGAAAGAAGTCGGCCAGCAGGTCCGGCCCGACCGCGGTCACCGGCAGCCCGATCACCAGCAGGATCAGCCCCGCCAGGTACAGCAGCAGGGCGAAGATCCGTTGCCAGACCTCGTGCCGCACCCCGTACTGGTCGTGTGCCACGGTGATCGCGTCCACGAACGAGGACATCGCCGAGGAACCGGCCCACAGCGAGATCAGGAAACCCACCGAGACGATTTCGCCCTTGCCCTTGGTGAGGATGTCGTTCACGGTCGGCTCGATGATCTGGCTGACCACGTTGGGGGTGAACACCCGGTGGCAGGCGGCGAGGATCTTGTCGTGCACCGTGGCGACGAAGGCGGGGCCGAACCAGTCGCTCATGAAACCGAGGCTGCCCAGCAGTCCCAGGAGCAGCGGCGGCAGCGACAGCGTCTGCCAGAACGCCGCCTCGGCCGACTCGGAGAAGATGTTGCCGCCCCACGCCTTGGCCAGCGTGCGCGAGATCAGCTGACGCGGCCCCTTCCGGGTCGCGCGCGGCTGCCTTTTCTCGCCTGTGTCACCCATCGCACTACCAGGATCCTGCATTCGGGGTGATTTGGCCCGCCCCCGCTGTGGCGTGTTCGGCTCCATCCCTGTCGGTGGAGACAGGTAGTCTCGTGCGGGCGCCCTCACCGCAGCCCGCCGGCATCGTCGCCATGGCCGGGTTGGCTGGGGGCCTTCGCATGTCGCGTTCCTGATCGGCGAGAGGAGGGGGACCATCCTTGTCGGACACGGCCCAGCGTAATCGGACGGTAGGGGCTCCGGAGCCGCAGCATGACGCCACGGCCCGCCCGCTGCGGGCGTGGCAGCGCCGCGCCCTGACGAAGTACCTGACCACCAAGCCGCGGGACTTCCTCGCGGTGGCGACCCCCGGCGCGGGCAAGACGGTTTTCGGGCTGCGGATCGCGGCCGAGTTGCTGTCCGACCGCACGGTCGAGTCGGTCACCATCGTCACCCCGACCGAGCACCTCAAGCACCAGTGGGCGGCGTCGGCGGCGATGTCGGGCATCGCCATCGACTCGAACTACCGCAACGGCCAGGGCGCGACCTCGTCGGACTACCAGGGTGTCGCGCTCACCTACGCCCAGGTCGCCGCCCACCCCACGCTGCACCGGGTGCGCACGGAGAACCGCAAGACCCTGGTCATCCTGGACGAGATCCACCACGGCGGGGACGCCAAGTCCTGGGGCGATGCGGTCCGGGAGGCGTTCACACCCGCCGTGCGCCGCCTGGCCCTGACCGGTACCCCGTTCCGCAGCGACGACTCGCCGATCCCGTTCATCACCTACGAACCCGACGGTGACGGCGCCCTGCGCAGCAAGCCCGACCACGCCTACGGCTACGCCGCCGCGCTCGCCGACGGCGTCGTACGGCCGGTGGTGTTCCTGGCGTACTCCGGTGAGGCGTCCTGGCGGACCAGCGCCGGGGAGGAGTTCACCGCGCGGCTGGGCGAGCCGTTGACCGCCGAGCAGACCGCCCGCGCCTGGCGGACCGCCCTGGACCCCGGCGGCGAGTGGATCCCCGCCGTGTTGCAGGCCGCCGACACCCGTCTGGCGCAGGTGCGGGCCGGCGGCATGCCGGACGCCGGCGGCCTGGTGATCGCCACCGACCAGGAGTCCGCCCGCGCCTACGCCAAGCTCCTGCACGGGATCACCGGCGAAGCGCCCACGGTGGTGCTCTCCGACGACCCGAAGGCGACCAAGCGGATCGGGGAGTTCTCCGAGTCCACCGACCGCTGGCTGGTCGCCGTCCGGATGGTCTCCGAAGGCGTCGACGTGCCGAGGCTGGCTGTCGGCGTCTACGCCACCAGCGCCTCCACCCCGCTGTTCTTCGCCCAGGCGATCGGCCGGTTCGTGCGGGCGCGGCGCAAGGGCGAGACGGCGAGCGTGTTCCTGCCCAGCGTGCCGGTGCTGTTGGAACTGGCCAGCGAGCTGGAGGCCGAGCGAGACCACGTGCTGGGCAAGCCACACCGCGAGAAGGAGGGCTGGGACGACGAACTCCTGGCCCAGGCCAACCGCACCGAGGACGAGCCGGGCGAGGAGGAGAAGGCGTTCACTTCACTGGGCGCCTCCGCCGAGCTGGACCAGGTCATCTACGACGGCAACTCCTTCGGCACGGCGGTGTTCTCGGGCAGCGAGGAGGAGCAGGAGTACCTCGGCCTGCCCGGCCTGCTCGAACCCGACCAGGTCCGTGCGCTGCTGCGCAAGCGCCAGGAGGAACAGCTCGCCGACACCAAGCGCCGCAAACCGCAGAAGGAGCCCGAGCCGGCGCCCGCACCCAAACCGCAGTCGGTTCAGGAGCGGATCGCCGCGCTGCGCAAGGAACTCAACGCCCTGGTCGGGATGTACCACCACCGCACGAACAAGCCACACGGTGCGATTCACGGCGAACTGCGCCGGGTCTGCGGGGGCCCGCCCACCGCGATGGCCACCGTCGAACAGCTCGAGGAGCGGATCGTCACGCTGCGCTCGTGGTGAGGCGAGCGCGAGCGGCCTGCGCGAGGTCCAGCAGCAGGAAGGCGAGCAGCGACACGCCGAACACGGGCAGGAACCAGCCGACGGCGAGGGCGCAGACGGCCAGCGGGAGCATCCGGGCGGGCAGTTTGCGCAGGCTGCCGCGGGGGTAGGGGCGGCCGAAACCGCGGGTGGGGCGTCGCAGCCACCACATCCGGTAGCCCCAGCAGATGATCGTGACGAGCCCGAGGCACACGGCGGCGAGGAGGATCTGGTTGGGCAGGCCGAACAGCAGGCCCATGTGCGCGTCGATGCCCCAGCGGGCGAGCTTGGCCATCAGCGGGTAGTCGGCGAACCGCAGGACCTCGGTGACGTGCCCGGTGGACGGGTCGATGGCCGCCGAGTCCTGCTTGGACGGCCAGCTCCGGCCGGTCTGCTTGACCACGTACGCCTTCCCGGCCTTGGCCGGGACGGTGAGCTCGACCGGGTCGCTCAGCCCCACGGCCCGGGCCGCCGCGAGCGCCGCGTCCGGGCTGATCGTCACGGCCGCGGCTCCTGCGCCGACATGGCCGCCGTCGTGGTGCTCGGCGGTACCGGACACAGCCGGGGTCTCCCAGCTCAGTGCGGACCGCAGGTCGGTGATGTTCTCGCCGGCGAACTGTGACCAGGTCAGGCCGGTCGCGGACAGGAACAGCAGCACCACGGCGACCACGGTCCCGGTCGTGGCATGCCGTGACCTGACCCGGGCGCGGGTGGTGGTTCCCCGGCGCCGCCCGGTCCACCACAGCACGAGCCCGCCGAGCACCACCACCCAGAGCCAACTCGCTGCCAGTTCGCTGTAGAGCCGGCCGAAGTCGCCGAGGTCGAGATTGCGATGCAGCTGGTCCAGCCAGGCCCGCAGGGGCAGCGCCTGGCTCGACCCGTAGGTGTCGAGGATGCCGCGGATCTCGTTGTCGTGCGGGTTGACGAACACCGTTCGCGAGTAGCTTTCGCCCAAACCGGGGACGCTGAACAGCACCTGCGTGGTGTCCGTCGCCGAAGGGGCGGGCCGGATCTTGACCAGCGTGCCGCCGGGCAGCGCGGCCTGGGCCGCGGCGACCTGCGTGGACAGCGGCTGCGCCGCGGTGGCCGCGGGCACGTGCAGTTCGTGGTCGTAGATCGCGTCTTCCAGCTGCGGCGTGAAGACGTAGAGCAGCCCGGTCAGTGCCGCGACGAGCAGGAACGGCCCGACGAGGACACCGGCGTAGAAGTGCAGCCGGAGGAGCAGCGGTCGGAGGGAAGCGCTTGCGGGGCGCTGGGTGGGGGGCGCGGGCGCGACGGGGTCGTCGGTCGTCATGCCCTACTGGTCGGCTTTTTGTCCGGTTCGGTTCCCGCGCGGATTGATGTGACGGTGAGCACCGCTGGGGGCCCGGGGCTTGTCCCTGGGCGGGACGTGGGGGGCGCCCCCACAAGACACGCGGAACAAGGAAAGGCGAGCGCTCTCCGCGAGCGCTCGCCTCCCATCTTGTGTGAAGCCTGGAACTCCTAGCTCTGGATCTCTGCCGCCAACTCGCGGAGCTTGGTCTCGTGCTCGCGGGCGTGGTGACCGCAGAACAGCAACTCGCCCCCGGTGGGGAGAATCGCGCGAACCTTGGCTGCGGCGCCGCACCGGTCGCAACGGTCGGCAGCGGTCAGTTCGGGGCGGGTGAGCGTCGTCGATGTCATATGGAGTCTCCCTCCGTCCCGGCATCGGTGTCCCGATGCCATCGATCCAGCCGCGACCACCGCGGTGCTCGCTGGCCTCCACTCTTGCAGACGCTGAGCCAGCCGCAAGTGTTCCCGCACGAGTGGGACTCGTGTCACCCCGATTTACCCCGGATGTCGTAGATCTAATCCCGGAATGCAGGACGGGGAAACCTCCTCGAAACCTGGTTTGCCGTGGTCAAGAGCCCTTTTCGGGTGGTGAAGAAGAACCCGTTCGTACTCTTGTGGGCGGCCCGCGCGGGCTTGTCTTGTTCGTTCTGAGCTGAATCGGTGGGACACTTCACGGCATGACGAAGGCAGCATCGGCAGCGGCGAAGGACCTCGCCGCGGCCGGGGTCACCGGGGTGCAGATCGCCTGGGCGGACAACAACGGCATCCCGCGTTCCCGGATCATCCCGATCACCGGGCTGGCCAGGGCCGCGACGCGCGGGGTCGGGGTGACCACACTGTTCGCCGTCTTCGACACGCATGACGCCATCACCTACGCGCATCCCGGCCTGGCGACCCCGGCGGGCGATGTGCGGCTCGTGCCGGTCGTCGAGCGGCTCCGCAGGCTCGCCGGGCAGCCCGCTCTCGCCTGGGCGCCGGGCAGGCAGGTCGCGGCCGACGGTTCGCCGTGGCCGTACTGTCAACGCGGTGTCCTGGAACGTGCCGTGGCCGAGGCGGCCCGGCGCGGCTACGAACTGCGGGCGGGGTATGAGCTGGAGTTCGCCGTCGCCCCGGCGGGCAGTGCTGACATCGCTTCCACACCGGGCCACCGCGGGCCCGCCTACAGCCCGCACGCGCTGGTCGAGCTGGATGGGTTCATCACCGCGCTGCTGCACGACTTCGGCGCCAACGGGCTGGGTCTCAACCAGTTGCACGCCGAGTACGGCCTCGCCCAGCTGGAGCTTTCGTTGTCCGCCACGGATCCGCTGTCGGCCGCCGACGACCAGTTGCTGGCCCGGCAGACGATCCACGCCGCCGCGCACGCGCACGGCCTGCGGGTCAGCTTCGCGCCGATCGTCAGCCCCGAGGTGGTAGGGAACGGCTGGCACCTGCACACGTCCCTGTGGCGCAGGGGGCGTAACCTGCTCGGCCCGGCGTATCCGGAGGGTGCCGGCGCGAGCTACATCGCCGGTTTGCTGCGGGAATTGCCGGCGCTGACCGCGATCACGGCGCCGAGCGTGCCGTCCACGATACGGCTGCGGCCCGGATATTTCGCCAGCGCGTACGCCTTCTGGGGGGTGGAGAACCGGGAGGCTCCGCTGCGGTACGTCCCGGGAAGCGAGTTGCTCGGGCCGGAGCACGCCAACGTGGAGCTCAAGCCTTCCGACGCCTCGGCGAACCCCCACCTGGCCCTGGCCGCCGTGCTGGCGACCGGTTTGGGCGGTGTCGAGGACGAATTGTCCCTGCCCGATCCGATCGACTCCGATCCCGGCACCTGGACCGAGGAGCGGCGCCGGGAGGCCGGTGTGTTCCGGCTGCCCGCCACCCCAGCGGAGCAGGACGCGGCACTGGTCGCGTCGAAGAGGCTGGGTGAGACGCTGGGGGAGGAGTTGCTCGGCGCGTTCCGGGCGGTCCGGTCCTCCGACGTGCAATGGGCGGCCGAACACGGTACGGAGGAGATCATTGCGGCGCACCTGTGGCGGTACTGACTCACCGACGATGACAAGACTGCTTGAGCGGGTGCACTGGTTTCCCGCTACCCGCCAGCTGGTTTTCGTGCCCCGCAACGGAATCGAGCTGCCCGGACGGCTGCGCGGGCTACCGGTCAGTCGTGAGTGGACGGTCGAGGAGTTCGGCCTGTTCCTGGCCGGGCTGTACGGCCGCCGGTGGGTCGCCCCATTGGCCACAGTGGACAGTGGCGACCTTGGCGCCGAGGACACGCCCGAACGCGCCCTGCTCGACTACCTCGACGGGGGTCTGCCGCCCTTGTGGCGCTCGGGGCGAACGGGCGTGCGAAACGTATTGCTGGGCGGTACCGTCACCGGTCCCGGCGGCGCCGTAGTGTGCGTTGTGGACACCGACGGCTCGGTGCATTTCCAGACTATCGAACGTTTCGTCGAAGCCGTTCAGGGGATCCTGCTCGTCGTTGGTGATCAGACAGGCGAATAGCGGGCCCCGTAACGGGACCCGCTATTCGCCGGTAGCTCAGTCCAGGTAGTCGCGCAGAACCTGGGACCGCGACGGGTGCCGCAGCTTGGACATCGTCTTCGACTCGATCTGGCGGATCCGCTCGCGCGTGACGCCGTAGACCTGGCCGATCTCGTCCAACGTCCGCGGCTGGCCGTCTGTGAGGCCGAAACGCAGCCGGACCACGCCCGCCTCGCGCTCGGACAGCGTCTGCAGCACCGACTGGAGCTGGTCCTGCAGCAGCGTGAACGACACCGCGTCCACCGCGACGACGGCCTCGGAGTCCTCGATGAAGTCGCCGAGCTGGGAGTCGCCCTCGTCGCCGATCGTCTGGTCGAGCGAGATCGGCTCGCGGGCGTACTGCTGGATCTCCAGCACCTTCTCCGGGGAGATGTCCATCTCCTTGGCCAGCTCCTCCGGGGTGGGCTCGCGCCCGAGGTCCTGGAGCAGCTCGCGCTGGATGCGGCCCAGCTTGTTGATCACCTCGACCATGTGCACCGGGATGCGGATGGTGCGGGCCTGGTCGGCCATCGCGCGGGTGATCGCCTGCCGGATCCACCAGGTGGCGTAGGTGGAGAACTTGTAGCCCTTGGTGTAGTCGAACTTCTCGACCGCGCGGATCAGCCCGAGGTTGCCCTCCTGGATCAGGTCCAAAAACGCCATGCCACGGCCGGTGTAGCGCTTGGCCAGCGACACGACCAGCCGGAGGTTCGCCTCCAGCAGGTGGTTCTTGGCACGCTCACCGTCACGGACGATCCACTTGAGGTCCCGGCGGAGCTGGGTAACCAGTTTCTCGCCTTCCTCCTCGGCGACGCGGACGCGCTCGGCGGCGTAGAGCCCGGCCTCGATCCGCTTGGCCAACTCCACCTCCTCCTCGGCGTTGAGCAGCGCGACCTTGCCGATCTGCTTGAGGTAGGCGCGGACCGAGTCCGCGGAGGCGGTGAGCTCGGCGTCCTTGCGGGCCTGCCGCAGCGCCTCGGACTCCTCCTCGTCCCAGACGAAGTCGGGGTCGTTGGCCGACTTCGTCTTGCCGCGTCCACGCGGCGCGTCGGTGGCTTCTTCGTCCTCGTCCGGCTCGTCGCTGACCGTGGCGTCGACGACATCGACCTCGACCTCTTCCAGGTCCGACAGGTCTACGTCGAGGTCGACTTCCTCCAGGTCCTCGCCGGGGCCGTCATCGGGATCCGTCTTGGCGTCCTCGGCCTTGGCGGCCTTGCGGGGCTTGGCGGCCGTCTTGGCCTGCCCCTTCTTCGCGCCCGGCTTGGCCGCGGTCGACTTCCGCGCGGCCGGCTTCCTGGTGGCGGTGCCGTTCCGCTCGGTGCCGGTCTGGTCGGTGTTCGAGCCCGCGTCGGGTTCCGCGCTCGCGTCGGCCGACGAAGCCTGGGCGGCGCTCGTTGTCTTCGTGCCGCTTCGGGTAGCGGTTTTTGCGGCTGCCACGTACGCCCTTTCGCAGCGGTCGATCACGGCCGGCCGGGACCGGAATCCCAGCGAGCCTCAAATTCGGGGAACGTCCCCTGGCCGGTGAGTTCGCCTCCCGCGACCCGGGGCTTGCTTCCATTGTAACGACGATACGCCTGTGCGTTGCGGCCGATCATCATGGCCGGTGCCCGAGGCGCCTAGTGTTCCAGGCCCTCCGCCGCGGCGGCCGCCGCACCGACGATACCCGCGTTGTTCTGTAACGACGCCACCACGATCGGAGTACGGATGTCGAGCAGCGGGACCCATTTCTCGGACTTCTTGCTGACTCCGCCGCCCACGATGAACAGGTCCGGCCAGATCAGGTTCTCCAGCACAGTCAGATAACGGTTCACCCGTTTCGCCCACTCCGGGTATGACAGGCCCTCGTTGTCCTTGACCGAGGCCGCGGCCTTCTTCTCGGCGTCGTGGCCGCCCACCTCCAGGTGCCCGAACTCGGTGTTCGGCACCAGCTTCCCGTCCTGGAACACGGCGCTGCCGATGCCCGTACCGAAGGTGAGCAGGGTGGTCACGCCGGTACGGGCGATCGGGTCGCCGAAGCGGATCTCCGCCATGCCCGCCGCGTCGGCGTCGTTGAGCACCGCGATCTCGTCGGTGCCGCGGCCCAGTTGCTTGGCGAACAGCGCGTCGGCGTCGGTGGAGATCCACCGGTGGCTGATGTTGGCCGCGGTGTGCGCGACCCCCTTCTTGACCACGGCGGGCAGGGTGATGCCGACCGGGCCAGTCCAGCCGAAGTGGCGCACGATCTCGGCCACCACCTCGGCGACCGCTTCGGGCGTCGAGGGCTGGGGGGTGTCGATCCGGAGGCGGTCGCCAATGAGCGCGCCCTTTTCCAGGTCGACAAGGGCGCCCTTGATACCGCTGCCCCCGATGTCGATACCGAAACCTCGGGTCGCCGTCATTGGCGTGTCCCTTCCTGCTCGATTCAGATGCCTGCTCAGGAGACTTTAACCGGGTGTGGTCCCATGGTGGTGTGGGAGCTGCCGAGTATGCCTTGAAGGATGTGGCCGTCCAGGTTGGCCGGGAGGCCGCGGACCTGGTCTCCAAGGCCCGTGACGCCATGGTCGCAGGCCAGCGGGTTCAGGTCGAGACGAAGTCCTCCGACACGGACGTGGTCACCGCGGTGGACCACGCCTCCGAGGAGCTGATCCGGCGCCGGCTGGGGGAACTGCGGCCGGGTGAGCCGGTGCTCGGTGAAGAAGGGGGCGGTGGCGGCGGATCCGCCTACGACGGGGTGACCTGGGTGGTCGACCCGATCGACGGCACGGTGAACTTCCTTTACGGCTCACCGGTTTTCGCGGTCTCCATCGCCGCGCAGGTGGACGGGGTCTCGGTCGCGGGCGCGATCGTCGAACCGGTCGGCGGACGATGCTGGACGGCGGTGCGCGGCGAGGGTTCCTGGCTGGACGGCCGCCGGCTGCGGGTGTCGTCACCGGAGCGGCTCGGTCTGGCCCTGGTCGCCACCGGGTTCTCCTACCAGGCCGAACGCCGGGCAAGGCAGGCCGGTGTGGTCCACCGGCTGCTCGGGCACGTCCGCGACGTGCGGCGGCCGGGATCCTGCGCGCTCGATCTGTGCTCGGTGGCGGCGGGCTGGACCGACGGCTACTGCGAACATGGGCTGCACCGGTGGGACTGGGCGGCGGGCGTGCTGATCGCCACCGAGGCGGGTGCGGTGGTCAGCCTGCCCGGCGAGGACCGGGAACTCGGCGCGGACGCCACCTTCGCCGCCGCGCCCACCATCGCCGCGCCGCTGCGCGAAACGCTCATCGCCTGCGGCGCCGGGGAGGTCTAGTCAGCAGGAGACCTCGCGCGCGTCGACGAGCAGGGCGTGGTCGATGACGGGGCCGGCCGGGGCGGACTGCTCGCTGCCGCCGTCCGGGTGCCGCGCCGACCAGTCCGCCAGCTGCCGCAAGGCCTCGCGCGCCTGCCGGGTGGGCTGGAGGTCGGTGAAGCCGTTGCCGATGGTCAGATCGACGCTCGCGTCCTGCCGGTTGTCCTTGACCAGCTCGGCACAGGGGGCGACGAGGCTGAGGGTGCGCGCGGCGGACGTGCCGCTTTCCCCGAACCGGATCTGGCCGCGGCACTTGGCGTCGCCGTTGGGGTAGGCAGGGTCGTTGCCCGGCTCGCCGACCTGCGTGAAGCCCAGCTCTCGCAGGCTCTCCGTGGTGATCATCGCCTCGCCGCGGCTCTGGCTGGCGTTGAGCACCTTCACCGCGACGCTGGCAGGCGGAACGGGCGAGGTGTCGTCCAGCGCGGTATGCCCGAGCGAGGTGTAGGTGACGCCGCTCGGCGGGGTGGCGGCCGGGGTGCACCGGATGATGGCGTCGACGTCCGCCTTGCTGGTGATCGCGCGGACCCAGACGGCCATCGCGACGACGCCGAGTACGCCGATCACGATGAGCCCGGGCAACGGACGGCGCTTGCGGTAGCCCTTCGACTTCCGGTTGCCGGAACTCATCCCCGACGCCACGTGCCCGTTCCTTCCGCTCCCCAGCGTCCATGCCGGTACCGGAACGCCGTCTGAGAGCAGATTAGGCCGTGCCCGCACCGTCCGCGCCACACCCCGTTCGGGTGGCTGCGCGCGACCCGGGCGACCAGGCATTTGGTTCATGTTGCTCCTCCGGCCGGGTGAGGAATGGGTGGCTTTGCCTAGCACGTTGCGAGTACGGGTACCTGGTGAGCTACCCTCTGCGGGCTCCGGCCGTGGATCAGGCTCGTGAAACCGATTGCCAAGAGAGACCTGACTCACTACGGCGCCGGGCACAAACAGGGGCGCTGGAACGTTGTCCAGCGGCACGACGGGCGCGCGAAGGCTTCGCGGGCCTGGAATGATTGACATCCAAGCTGATCGCAGGGGTGAGGGACAATGGCGACCGACTACGACGCACCACGTCGCAGCGAGGCCGACGAGCTTGCCGAAGACTCGTTGGAGGAGTTGAAGGCGCGGCGCAACGAGAACCAGTCCGGCGTCGTGGACGTCGACGAGGACGCGACCGCGGAGAACTTCGAGCTCCCAGGGGCGGACCTTTCGGGGCTTTCCGGCGAGGATCTGACGGTCAAGGTGGTACCGAAGCAGGCCGACGAATTCACGTGTTCGGTGTGTTTCCTGGTGCACCACCGCAGCCGGCTGGCCGAGGAGAGCAACGGCCGGATGATCTGCCGCGACTGCGCGTGACCGGCAAGGCCCGGCAACATGCGGACATGTTGCCGGGCGGCTTCCGTCTCACGGACGTTACCGCGACCGCAGCAGTTCGGCCAGCTCCTCCGGTTTCCGGGTGCTGAACACCCAGTAGGGAGTGGGATCCTCGGGATCGGTCAAGCGCACGCGCAGGGCCGGCCCGACCCAGCCGCGGTGCAGCATGAACGCCGCCGGGTCGAGTTCGGGCCCGAGGGCCTTGCGTTTGCGGTCCTTCCCGATCACCTCGACCGAACCGACGAATCGCAGCGGAAGATGCGCCTTCCCGACCCGCAGCTCGCCGTCGGCGACCTCCACCTTAGCCCGGCCCAGTTGCACCAGCAGCGCCGCCATGAGCGGGAGCAGCACCGCGTACGGCAGCCACGCCCGCAGGCCCGGATAGCCGAGATGGATGGTCGCGGCCATCAGGGCCGCCCCGATCAGCGGCAGCGGCCAGTTCCACCACGGCAGGTAGAGCCGTTCGGAGTACCGCTTGGAAGTCCCGTTCGCCGCCGCACCAGGCGCGCTCGACGTCTCACCCACACGCTCAGGGTAGTCTCGCCGCCCGTGTCCACTGTGCAGGTCCTGCTCACCCGGATCGATCCGGGTGTCCCGATGCCCACCTACGCGCATCCCGGCGACGCCGGGGCCGATCTGGTGACCACCAGCGACGCCGTGCTGCGGCCCGGCGAGCGCGTGATGGTGGGAACGGGCATCGCGATCGCGCTACCCCCCGGATACGCCGGGTTCGTGCATCCCCGCTCCGGCCTGGCCGCACGGGTCGGCCTGTCGGTGGTCAACACCCCGGGCACCATCGACGCCGGTTACCGGGGTGAGATCCGAGTCTGCCTGATCAACCACGATCCCGCCGAGCCGGTCGAGCTCGCGCGGGGCGACCGGATCGCGCAGCTGATCGTGCAGCGGGTGGAGACCGCCGAGTTCGTGGAGGTCGAGGCGCTGGACGCCTCCGTCCGGGGGGACGGCGGTTACGGATCGACCGGCGGGCATGCGACGCTGGATGAAGGGGGTCTGGGGGCTTGCCCCCAGGCGGGGTCCGGGGGTCGCACCCCCGGAGGGCAGAGCGGTCTGGGGGCTTGCCCCCAGGCGGGGCCCGGAAGTCCCACTCCCGGAAAACGCCGCGCGGACGCCGGGACACCTGGGGAAGGAGCGAGGAAGTAGTGGGCATTTTCGGACGCAGACGGCGCCGGGGACGGCATGCGGCGCCAGAGCGCGTGGAGGCCGCCGTCGAGGAGACGGAGGTCCCCGAAGAGGCCCTGACCACCGGTCCGTTCGACATCGTCGACGCGCCCGAGGACGCCGTGCCGCGGATCGACCTCGGCTCGGTGCGGGTCCCGGTGCCCGACGGCACCCAGGTTCAGGTCGAGATGGACCCGGCCGCGGGCGGGGTGCGCGCGGTGCACGTGGTGACCCCGCAGGGCCAGGTCACGGTCAGCGCCTACGCCGCGCCACGTTCCGGCGGGCTGTGGGACGAGGTCGGCGCCGAGCTGACCCAGCAGCTGCGAGCCGACGGCGCGAAGGTCTCGCCGGGGGAAGGCGAGTGGGGGTTCGAGCTGTCCGCGCTCATCGGTGACGTGGCGCTGCGTTTCGTCGGCGTGGACGGGCCACGCTGGATGTTGCGCGGCGTGATCGCCGGCCCGCAGTCGCAGGCGGCGGAGGCACCCCGCGTGCTGCGGGAGATCGTGCGCGGCACGGTCGTCGTCCGTGGTGACGCCCCGATGCCCGTGCGCACTCCGCTGCCGGTCACCCTGCCGGACGCGGTCGCCCAGCACATCGCGGAGCAGCAGGCCCAGCAGCGCGCTTGAGTGCGGCCACGGCCGCCCGGCCGAGTGACGCGCGGTCGGCGCCCAGCGCGGCCAAGGTCGTTTCGGACACGGAGGCGCGGGGGAGTGCGGCCGCCCAGGCATGCGCGACCCCGGCCGGGTGCACCGGATCGTCCACGCAGGCGGCGATCCCGGTCGGCACGGCGAGCCGCCGCAGGGCGGAAAGCGTCGGCGCGGCACGGTTCGCGGCCACTCGCAGGCTCACGGCCAGGTCGTCCCCGTGCCGCCGCCAGGACCGGGTCAGTTCGGCGGCCAGCCACGGAACGACACCCGCGGTCGACAGGCTCAGCGCGGCTTCGATGCCCTGTGTTTCGACCAGGTCCGCTGACGCCTTCGCGGCCAAGGACGCGGGCGCGCCGTCCGGGGAGCCGTGCCAGGCGGGCAGCGCGAGCAACAGTCCCGCGCACCGGTCCGGATTCCGCACCGCCCACTCCGCGGCCAGATGCGCGCCGAACGAGATCCCCCCGACGATCAACTTAAGGGGGTCTGGGGGCTTGCCCCCAGTGGGGGTGTGGGGGCTGTGCCCCCATAGGACACAGCGGTCTGGGGGCTTGCCCCCAGTGGGGGTGTGGGGGCTGTGCCCCCATAGGACACAGCGGTCTGGGGGCTTGCTTCCAGTGGGGGTGTGGGGGCTGTGCCCCCACAGAACACAGGGGGTGTGCCCGCACGGGACACCGGCGCCATCGGCCAGCGAGTCCAGCAGGGTGAGAAAACCCACGGCCAGCTTGGCACCGGCCGGTGGCGGCGGCATGAGCGCGTCGACCCCCGCGGCGGCGAGCGGGCCGGCGAAAACGGATTCCACGAAGGTCTCGTCCGATCCGGTGCCCGGCAGGAGCACGGCGCGGGTCGCCGGCATCGTGGAAGTCACGTTGCGATCTTGCCGCAAACCCGTTTCCCTGGCTCGGAAAGGTTACGCTGGATCACGTAAAGGGCCGTGGTAGTCGGGGGCCCCGGAACTCATGGGAGCAGGCGCTTATGTCCGCCAAAGAGGGCGGCTACTTCAGCCGGTTGGTGCGCAAACTGACCAGTGACGTCGACGAGCTCGATGCCGACGATCTGTCCGAAAAATCCGAGGCAGGCGGGGCGCAGCGGGCCTGCGACTGCCGGTCGGGGGAAGAGGTGACCGTACTCGGCAGGTTGCGCAGCGTGCAGCTGTGCCCCAACGACGAGGCGGCGACACTGCAGGCTGAGTTGTTCGACGGGACCGCGGGCGTGACGCTAGTCTGGCTCGGACGGCGCCGGATCCCGGGCATCGAACCGGGTAGGACCATCAAGGTGCGCGGCCGCATGGCCGAGCGCGATGGCCAGAAGGTGCTCTACAACCCGTTCTACGAGCTGCAGACGACTTTCTGATCCCGCCCGCGGGATCGCGACAAGGACCCCACCGTGACCGAATCAGCCGGTGAGAAGACCGGGGCCAAACCCGAACCCACATTGCTGGAGCAGATGGGTGGGGTGTCCGGCCTGATCTACTCGTCGGTGCCCGTGGTGGTGTTCGTGCTCGCCAACTGGCTGTTCGGGCTGCAGGTGGGCATCTGGAGCGCGGTGGGCAGCGCGGTGGCCATCACCGTGCTGCGTGTGGTGCGCAAGGAGCCGTTACAGCCCGCCATCTCCGGGTTCTTCGGGGTGGCCATCGCCGCGTTCATCGCCTATCGCACGGGCTCGGCCAAGGGCTTCTTCCTGTTCGGCATCTGGGCGAGCCTGGTGTACTGCGGGGTCTTCGTGCTGTCGATCCTCGTCCGCCGGCCGCTGGCCGGGGTCATCTGGAACTTCCTCAACGGCACCGGGAAGGCCTGGCTCAGCGACAAGCCGTCCCGGTTCGGTTACGACGTGGCCACCCTGGCGCTCGCGTTCGTCTTCGGCGCCCGGTTCGTGGTACAGCGCTGGCTGTACGAAGCGGACTACACGGGCTGGCTGGCGTTCGCGAAGATCGCCATGGGCTACCCGCTCTACGGTCTCGCCCTGCTGGTGGTCGTCTGGGCCGTGCGCCGCTCCGACAAGCGTCTCAAGGAACTCGAAGCGGCACGGGCGGCCGAGGAGGCCAGCACCGAGGCCACGTTGCGGATCAAATACGGCCAGACCCCGCCGCGCGAGGCTTAGCTACCAGGTGACCGGTAGCCGGTCCAGGCCGTAGATCGCCGCGTGTGGCCGTGCGGGAACCTCGTTCGCCGGGACGGCCAGGCGCAGTCCCGGGAAGCGTCGCAGCAACGCCGGAAAGGCGACGCGCATCTCGATCCGGGCCAACTGCTGGCCGAGGCACTGGTGCACGCCGTGTCCGAACGCGACATGCCCGGTCGCCGGCCGGGTGATGTCCAGTTCGTCGGGATCCGGGAAACGGGCCGGATCCCGGTTGGCGGCGGGCAGGTTGAGCGTGACGTGGTCGCCGGCCTTGATCAGCTCGCCTTCGAGTTCGACGTCCTCCAGCGCCACCCGCACCGGCCCGATGTGCACGATGCTGAGGTAGCGCAACAGCTCCTCGACCGCGTTGTCGATCAGCGACTCCTCGGCGCGTAGCGCGGCCAGCTGATCCGGGTGCTCCAGCAGCGCGAAGGTGCCCAGCGCGAGCATGTTCGCGGTCGTCTCGTGGCCGGCGACGAGCAGGGTGAGACCGATGGTGGTCAGTTCCGCGTCGGTGAGCGCCCCGCTCGTGACGAGGCCGGTGAGCAGGTCGTCCGCGGGCTCGGCACGCTTGCGGCGCACCAGCTCGCCGAGGTAATCGGTGAGGTCGGTCAGTGCGGCCATCATGTTCTCGGCCTTGCCTTCGAGGTTGAACAGTGTCGCCGCGTCTCGCTGGAAGCGCTCGTGATCGGCGTAGGGCACGCCGAGCAGTTCGCAGATCACCAGCGAGGGGATCGGCAGCGCGTAACCCCGCACCAGATCGCCGGGCGGTCCGGCCTTTTCGAGCGCGTCGAGGTGCTCCTCGGCGATCTCTTCGATGTGGTGTGCGAGCTGCTTCATCCGCCGCACCGTGAACTGGCCCGTCAGCAACCGGCGGTAGCGGGTGTGCTCGGGCGGGTCGACGCGCGTAAGGGTGCCGGGCATCGCCGGCACGGGCTCTCCCCGTGGCGCGAGCGGATGCGGGATCGGGGCGTGCAGGATCAGCTCCTGCCTGCTGCTGAAGCGGAGATCGGCCAGCACGGCACGGACGGCGGCGTGCCCGGTGACCAGCCAGCCCGCGTGCCCGTCGGGATAGATCATCCGGCTGACCGGATGCCGGGCGCGCAAGCGGCCCAGTTCGTCGGGCGGGTCGAAGGGACAGCGGCGCGTGGTGGGCAGCCCGTCCGGCAGAGCGGGCTCGATCATAGTGGCCATATTTCACAATATACAAAAGATTCACGTTTTTGTGAATCCTTTGAACAAGGAAGGGCCGTGACCCGCGGTCGCCCGCGGGTCAGTAGCCCAGTGCCTTGCGGATGTCCGGTTCGACTTCGGCGGCGGCCACGAAAAGCAACTCGTCGCCGGCTTCCAGCGGGTCTTCCGGCTGCGGCACGATCACCCGGTCCCCGCGCAGGATCGTGACCAGCGCGGCGTCCCGCGGCAGCGCGATTTCGCTGACCGGCTTGCCCGCCAGCGGGGTCTTCTCGGGCAGGGTGAGTTCGACCAGGTTCGCCTGCCCCTGCCGGAAGGTCATCAGCCGCACGAGATCCCCGACGCTGACCGCCTCCTCCACCATCGCCGCGAGCATGCGCGGCGTCGACACCGCCACGTCCACCCCCCAGGCGTCGGTGAATAGCCACTCGTTGGCCGGGTTGTTCACCCTGGCCACCACCCGGCGTACCGCGAACTCGGTCTTGGCCAGCAGCGACACCACGACGTTGACCTTGTCGTCACCGGTTGCGGCGATCACCACGTCACAGCGTTCGATACCCGATTCCTCGAGCGTCGAGACCTCGCACGCGTCCCCGAGCACCCAGTCGGCCTGCTCGACCGTCTCCGGCTCGAACTGCTCGGCCTGCCGCTCGATGAGCATCACCTGATGCCCGCCGTCGATCAGCTCCGCGGCGATGGAACGCCCCACCGCGCCGGCCCCGGCGATCGCGACCCTCATCACGCCTCCTCAGTGTCATGCGGGGCACCCGCACCCGGAGTGTCATGCGGGGCACCCGCACCCGGTTGGCTTCGATGCGCGGCTGCGCAATTCTCGCCCATCAGGCCCCCTCTTCCGGGGCCCTCGAAGCGACGCTCGTCACATCGCTGACCGTGCCCGAACGCGCCGCGACGTAGACCAGGTCGTCGGCCTGCAACACCGTCTTGTTCTCCGGCAGCACGGGGGTGCCGAACCGCATCACGAACGCCACCCGCCCCCCGGTCGCGTCCTGCAGGTCGGCCACGCTGCGCCCCACCCACGCCTCGTGCAGCGGCAACTGCAGCACCGCCACGTTGCCGGTCGGGTCACGCCAGGCCGAGGCCACGCCGTCGGGCAGCAGGGTGCGCAGGAACCGGTCGGTGGTCCAGGGCACGGTCGCCACCGTCGGAATGCCGAGCCGCTCGTAGACCGCCGCGCGCTTCGGGTCGTAGATGCGTGCCACGACGTGCTCGACGCCGAAGTTCTCTCTCGCCACCCGGGCCGAGATGATGTTGGAGTTGTCGCCGCTCGACACGGCCGCGAACGCGCCCGCCCGCTCGATGCCCGCGTCGATCAGCACCTGCCGGTCGAAGCCGACCCCGAGTACCTGACGGCCGTGGAAGTCGCTGCCGAGCCGGCGGAACGCCTCCTGGGCCTTGTCGATCACCGCGACCTCGTGACCGAGGCGCTCCAGGGCCGCGGCCAGGGACGCGCCGACCCGGCCGCATCCCATGATCACCACGTGCACTTGCCTGCCTCCTCAACGTCACTGGTATGGGGGTTGCGCCCCCAGAGGGCACGGTTACCCGCGTTGCGCCAGCGCAGAACCTACCTTGTAGAGCCAGGCATTACGCTGCTGGCGTGCCGAAGTTCGCGACCGTGACCAAAAGGCTGCTGCTGGGGCGCCCATTCCGCAGTGACCGGTTGGCCCACACGCTCTTGCCCAAGCGCATCGCGCTGCCAATCTTCGCCTCGGACGCGCTGTCGAGCGTGGCCTACGCGCCCGAGGAGATCTTCCTGACCCTCAGCGTCGCGGGGCTGTCGGCATATGCGTACGCGCCGTGGATCGGGGTCGCCGTCGCGCTGGTCATGCTGGTGGTCGTCGCCTCGTACCGGCAGAACGTGCACGCCTATCCCAGCGGCGGTGGTGACTACGAGGTCGCCACCACCAACCTCGGCGGCCGGTTCGGGCTCGTCGTGGCCAGTGCGCTGCTGGTCGACTACGTGCTGACGGTGGCCGTGTCCACTTCGTCCGGGGTGGCGAACATCGGTTCGGCGCTGCCGTGGGTGGCCGAACACAAACTGCTCTGCTCGATCCTCATCGTCGCGGTGCTCACCGCGATGAACCTGCGGGGTGTGCGTGAGTCCGGCAAGGCGTTCGCGATCCCCACCTACGGCTTCATCATCGGGATCTTCCTGATGGTGCTGTGGGGCTTGGTCGAGGCACTGACCGGGAGCGACCTTCGTGCGGAAAGCGCCGGGTTCGACCTGCACGGCGAGCAGACCTCGCTCGCCGGGTTCGCGTTCGTCTTCCTGATCCTGCGTGCCTTTTCCTCCGGCGCCGCGGCACTGACCGGGGTGGAGGCGATCAGCAACGGCGTGCCCGCCTTCCGCAAGCCGAAGTCGAAGAACGCGGCGACCACCCTGCTGATGATGGGCCTGCTGGCGGTGACCATGCTGCTCGGCATCATCTCGCTGGCGATCATCACCGGCGTCAAGTTCGCCGAGGACCCGGCGACCCAGCTCACCGGGACACCACCCGGTTACCAGCAGAAGACCATCGTCACGCAGATCGCCGAGGCGGTGTTCTCGGGTTTCCCGCCCGGTTTCTACTACATCTCCTTCGCCACCGGGGTGATCCTGCTCCTGGCGGCGAACACCGCGTTCAACGGCTTCCCCGTGCTGGGCTCGATCCTGGCGCAGGACCGGTATCTGCCGCGCCAACTGCACACCCGGGGCGACCGGCTGGCCTTCTCCAACGGGATCATCCTGCTGGCCGCCTTCGCGTTGTTGCTGATCATCGCGTTCGATGCCGAGGTCACCCGGCTGATCCAGCTCTACATCGTGGGCGTGTTCGTGTCGTTCACGGTCAGCCAGACCGGCATGCTGCGGCACTGGAACCGCTTGCTGCGCACCGAAACCGATCCCGCGGTGCGGCGTAGGATGCGGCGCTCGCAGACGGTCAACGCGATCGGCCTCACCATGACCGGCACCGTGCTGGTCATCGTGCTGATCACCAAGTTCCTGCTCGGCGCGTGGATCGCGATCGCCGCCATGGTGGCGATCTACCTGACGATGACCGCGATCCGCAGGCACTACGACCGGGTCTCGGTCGAACTGAGCGAAACCGACGGGCAGCAGCCCTCCGTGCTGCCTTCGCGGAACCACGCGATCGTGCTGGTGTCCAAACTGCACCGGCCCACGCTGCGGGCGCTCGCCTATGCCAAGGCAGTCCGGCCGGACCTGCTGGAGGCCGTCACGGTCAACGTCGACGACGCCGAGACCAGGGAACTGGTGGCGGAATGGGAGAAGCGCGGCTTCAAGGTGCCGCTGAAGGTGATCGAGTCGCCGTACCGGGAAATCACCAAGCCGGTGCTGGACTACGTGAAGCGGGTTCGCGGCGACAATCCGCGTAACGTGGTGACCGTGTTCATTCCCGAATACGTGGTCGGGCGCTGGTGGGAACAGTTGCTGCACAACCAGAGCGCCCTCCGGTTGAAGGGCAGGCTGCTGTTCCAGCCGGGCGTGATGGTGACCAGCGTGCCGTGGCAGCTCGCGTCCTCCGCCAAGGCCGTGGACCGCGCGATGCGCGCGCATCCGGCCGCTCCCGGCGACGTCCGCCGCGGCCTGTACTCCGAAGGCAAGCGGTGACCGGGTCGTCCGGGGCGTCGGGGGGACCGCCCCCAGACCCCCGGCCGGGTAACAGCCCCCAGACCTCACAACGCTGGGCCGGACGGACTCTGGAGCTCGAGGTCGGCGCGGTCGCGCACGGCGGGCACTGTGTGTCCAGAGTGGACGGACGTGTGGTGTTCGTCCGGCACGCGCTGCCGGGGGAACTGGTGCTGGCCGAGGTCACCGAGGACAAGGGCGGTTCGTACTGCCGGGCCGACGCGGTGCGGGTGCTGCGGGCGGCCGCCGAGCGGGTCGAGCCGCCGTGCCCGCTCGCCGCGCCAGGGAAATGTGGGGGCTGCGACTGGCAGCACGCTTCCCCGTCTCTCCAACGAGAACTGAAGGCCCGGGTGGTCGAGGAGCAGTTGTCGCGGCTGGCCGGAATCGAGCGCGCGGTCGAGGTCGAAGAGCTGCCGGGTGGGATGCTCGGCTGGCGCAGCCGGGTGCGGCTGGTCGCGGGCCGCGACGGGCGTGCGGGGTTGCGTGAGCACCGCGGCCACGCCGTGGTCGCGCTCGACGACTGCCCGATTTCCTTGCCCGGCTTGCTGGATCCGGCGGTGTCGAGGCGCTGGCGGCCCGGCACCGAGCTGGAACTGACCGTGGACGGCGACGGGAACACGCATGTGCGTGAGTTGAGCACGGTGCGGGGCAAGCGAAGGGCGCGGCAGATCCGTGGCGGTGTCGCCGTACAGCATGCCGCCGGGCGGGAGTGGAAGCTCGACGCGCACGGTTTCTGGCAGGTGCACCCGGCCGCCGCGGACACGCTCGCGGCCGTTGCCGGCGAGTGGTCGCGGGCGTCGCCGGGCGCTCGGGCGTGGGACCTTTACGCGGGCGTGGGGCTGTTCGCCTCGGTGCTCGCCGGGCAGGTGGGACCCGGCGGCGAGGTGCTGGCGGTCGAGTCAGGGCGCCGGGCGGTGAACGACGGCGGGGCGAACCTCGCGGACCTGCCGCAGGTACGGTGGCACGCGGGGCGTGTCGAGCATGTGGTGCGGCAGCTCGGCGATCCCGAGGTGGTGGTCCTGGATCCGCCGCGAGCGGGGGCGGGGCGCGCGATCGTCGACGCCATCGCGGACTCGTCCCCGGCACGGGTGGTGTATGTGGCGTGCGATCCCGCGGCTCTGGCCCGAGACCTCGCCACGTTCGCGGGCCGCGGCTACCCGTTGTCCGAACTCCGCGCGTTCGACGCGTTCCCGATGACCCACCACGTGGAGTGCGTCGCGCTCCTGGATCGTGCCTGACCTGCTGTTTTCTTTGTGGCTGGACCATGTGCCCGGTCCCGTGGGCCGTGTGTGAAGCAAAACTGTCGGTGGGTGCGGGCATGATGCCGGGCATGAGTTCATTCGACGACTTCGACCGTGCGACCGCCACCGTCACCAAGATCATCGAAGCGGTCGAGCCCGGGCAACCGGGGCTGCCGACGGCGTGCGCGGAATGGGATGTGCGCGCGGTCGGCAACCATCTGGTGCAGGGCAATCTGAAGACGGTGGCGTGGGCGGGAAGTGGTCCGCCGCCCGAGGAAGGAGACCGGCTGGCGAGGACTTCCGTGCCGTCTTCGCCGACACCCTCCAGCAGGCCCGCGCCGCCCTGACCGAGCCGGGGCTGCTCGAACGAACCGTCCAGACGCCGCTCGGCCCGGCGCCCGGCGCGTTCCTGGTGCACATACGCACCAATGAGTATCTTGCGCACGGCTGGGACATCGCGGACGCCACCGGACAGTCCATCGATTTCGAGCCCGAACTGGCCGAGCAGGCGCTGGCGGCTTGGCGGAGCCGGTTCGCCGAAACACCGCGTGGCCCCGGCGGGCCGTTCGGTCCCGAGCGTGTCGCTCCCGAGGGCGCGAGCGCGGCCGATAAACTCGCCCCTTTCCCGGGCCGGGAACCGGTCGGCGGCCGATAGACACATTCGCGAATCGGAGGGGGAGGAAACGTTGAGCAGGCACAACAAGGCGAAGCGCGCGGCGAAGCAAAAGGCGCGGGCCCGCGGGCAGGCTGGTGGGCACGGCGACGAGGGGACCCGGCGCGCGCGGGACGCGCCACCCGTCGAGATGTTCACCGCGATGATCCGGCACGCCGCCCTCGATCATCAGCGCGGCCGGGACATCTCGACCATGGTGGGGGAGCTGACCGGCCGGTATGGCCCGCACGCGCGCCTGGTCGGCGTGGCGGCGGACCTGGTGCTGCGCGAGACGGTGTCGGCGTTGTTCGGTCACGGCTGGCAGCCGTACGACGTCTATCAGATCGCGACCCGGCAGCTTGCCGAGGCGGCGGTCACGCTGGTCGTCGACGCGCTCGCCGCCGAGACCGGGCAGCGTGCGACCGCGACGGTGCACCCGCGCTGGCATGACCAACTGGCTCGGATCGGTGCGGCGGTGTGGTGGGACGCCGGCCGGCCGCAGCTGACCCAGTGGGCCGAGCGGCACGGCCAGACTCCGGCCGGGGCGCTGCGGACAGTGATCACGGTGCTCGCCCGGTTCGCCACGCTGCCGGCGCTGCCGGAGATCCCGCTACCCGAGGTGCCCCGGGCCGGCGTGGACGAGAAGATGCTCGCCCGCGTGCGGGCGCTGCTGGCGAAGGCGGAGTCGACCCAGTTCCCGGAAGAGGCCGAAGCGCTTTCCGCGAAGGCGCAGGAACTGATGAGCCGGTACTCCTTCGAACAGGCCCTGGTCGATCCGGTCCCGCGGCAACGGGGTTCGGCTCGGCGCGTCTGGCTCGACAACCCTTACCTGTCGGCGAAGTCCTCGTTGGTGTCGGCGGTCGCCTCGGCCAACCGATGCCGCGCGGTGTCCTACGAGAAGCTGGGCTTCGTCGCGGTCGTGGGGCACGAAGTGGATCTGGACATCGTCGAACTGCTCGTCACCTCCCTGCTGGTACAGGCCACCGAGGCGATGCTCGCGGCGGGCAGGCAGGTGGGCCGTGGTGGCCAGTCACGCACCCGCTCGTTCCGGCAGTCGTTCCTGCTCGCCTACGCCGCGCGCATCCGCGAACGGCTCACCGAGGCCAACCGCGCGACCGGCGAGAACCTGGCCGACGAGCGCCTGCTTCCCGTGCTGGCCAAGCGAAGTAAGGAGGTCGACGCGCTGTTCGAGGAGATGTTCCCGGACGTGGTGAGCCGCCGCCACTCGATCAGCAACGGCGCCGGCTGGTACGCCGGCCGCACCGCCGCCGACCAGGCCAGGCTCGGCGTCGAAAGCGGCCTCCTCGCCGCTCCGACCTGACCCCCCGCGCAGCTTGGCGCGCCACCTCGACGGGCTCGCGTCATCTGGGGGGCTTGCCCCCCGGATGACGACTGAGGGCAAGCCCCCAGACCCCCCTTTCGCGGTCACGAAGCGGGACGTGTGACGCTCGTTCAGCCCGGGGAAACCGGGCGGATCGTCAGGCCGAAAGAGACGGGTTCCGGATTGAGCCGGTGCTGGGGCAGTACGCCGGGGCCACACGCGCCGGTGCCGACCCCGTTCTGGCCGTAGTCCAGGTTGAGGTGGATCCGGTCTCCCGGCACAAGGTCGGTCGTGTGCTGGGCCGCGTCGAGATCCTCGCTGGTCCAGCGCCGAGCGGTGAACTCGATCGTCGGCTCACCGGAAAAGCTCAGGCCCGCACCGGAGGAGTCGGTGACGCTCGCCCACCGGACTTCGGCCCGACTGCCGTTTTCCTGCGGGAAAACGTAGGGCGTGGAAAACCGGTCCACATCGGTGCTGAACCTGCCGACCCGGGCTGCCCGCCTGCTGTCGGCGTACGCTTCACCCGGGCCGAGTCCGAACCAGGTGATTTGGTCCAGACCATGCGGCACCGCCATCCGCAGCCCCAACCGTGGCAACGGGCAGGGCCAGGTTCCCTCCGGGACCACTTCGACCAGTAGCCGCAACCCGTCGCCTTCGGAGGTCCACCGGTAGGTCGTGGCGAAGCCGAGATCGGTCGCGGCGGGGGCGACCCGGGTGCGCACGACGAGGTCGTTCCCGGCGATGTTCACATCGTCGACGCGGTGGGTCATCCGGTGCAGGCCGATTTCGCGCCAAAGGGTCGCCAGTGAGCGGGTGTCCCCGAACCAGGCCTCGCCGAGGTCGTTGTCGGTGGAAGCACGCCACACGTCCAGCCGAGGGCCGGCGACGGCCACCGGGCCCACCTCCCGGAGGGTGCCGAGCGGGTCGAAGGTGTGTTCCCCCAGGGAAAACCCCGTTGCGGAGCGCGTCACCGGACGTGGTTCGCCTTGCGCCGGTACCGATACTCGCCGTGTCTTGTGGGGGTCCGACCCCCAGACCCCGCCCGGGGGCAAGCCCCCAGACGCGCTTACGAGCATCTGCCCCCAGGCGACCTCGTGGCCTGCCGGCGCCCATGCGGTATCGGCCGCGAGCACCGCCCGGACCGTCAGCCACGTCTCGCCGGGGCCCGGAGACGGCGTCGCTTCGCGCAGCAGATCGATCACCTTCACCTCGACGGTCTCACCGGCCTGGATCGTGGGCACGCCGAGCCGGCCGGAGGCGAGGAGGGTTCCGTCGTGTTCGACCAGCCAGCGGAAGTCGAGGTGCGAGGTGTCGGTGAAGTCGTACCGGTTGCCGATCACGAGATGCCCCGCGGCCGCGTCCCCGTCGATCCGGACGGGCGCGATCACCTTGGCGAACTCGGTCAGGCCCGGCGAGGGCGCACGGTCGGGGAAAACCAGGCCGTCGATGACGAAGTGGCTGTCGTGCAGTTCCTCGCCGAAGTCGCCGCCGTAGGCGAAATACTCGGCCCCCTCGGCGGTGTGCCGGCGAATGCCGTGGTCGAGCCACTCCCAGACAAAGCCGCCCTGGCATCGCGGGTACTTCTCGAACAGCTCCTGGTACTCGGTGAGGCCGCCAGGCCCGTTGCCCATGGCATGCGCGTATTCGCAGAGGATGAACGGCATGCCGCGCCGGTGGGCGTCCTGGCCGGGATCCTCCAGCGGCGGCTCGGCCCGCCTGCCGATCGCTGCCACCTCGTCGTGCGAGGCGTACATCATGCTGAACACGTCGACATACCGGCACGCGCGATCGCCCTCGTAGTGGATGGGCCTGCCCGGGTCCCGCTCGCGGGCCCAGTCCGCCATTTCGGCGAGGTTGCCTCCCGTGCCGCTCTCGTTTCCCAGGGACCACATGATGACACTCGGGTGGTTCTTGTCCCGCTCCACCATCCGCCGCATCCGGTCGAGCAGCGCGTCCCTCCACTGTGGATCATCGCTGGGATTGCGGCGCCAGTCCACCTCACCGAACCCGTGCGTCTCCAGGTCGCACTCGTCGACCACCCACAGGCCCAGCTCGTCGCACAGCTCGAGGAAGGCGGGGTGCGGCGGATAGTGGCTGGTGCGGACCGCGTTGACGTTGTGCCGCTTCATCGACTCCAGGTCCGTGCGCATCGCCTCGGCCGGGACCGCCCGGCCGAAGTCCGGGTGGAACTCGTGCCGGTTCACCCCGCGCAGCAGGATCCGGCGGCCGTTCACCGTCAGCTGACCGTCCACAATGGCCACTGACCGGAAGCCGGCACGCAGCCGCACCCGTTCGCCGGGCGTGGCCAGCACGGCGTCGTACAGGCGGGGCGCTTCCGCGCTCCACGGTTCGACAGCGGCAGTGTATTCGCGCTCGGCGGGTCCGTCGATGCCGAGTTCGGGTACCGACAGCCACGCGTCGAAACTGGAATCGACGCGCAGGGTGCCTTGGCCGGTGGCGTGGTCGTAGCCCGCGTGCACGAAGAAATCCCGGATCCCGCCGGTCGGCCGGGAGATCAGCGTTACGTCCCGGAAGATTCCCGGCAGCCACCACATGTCCTGGTCCTCGAGGTAACTTCCGGACGACCATTGGTGCACCCGCACGGCCAGCAGGTTCCGCCCCGGCTGGAGCACGCCGCCCACCTCGAACTCGGTGGGCAGCCTGCTTCCCTTGCCGTGCCCCAGTTCGTGGCCGTTCAGCCAGACCTTGAAGCAGGAATCCACCCCGTCGAACCGCAGCAGGGCGTCTCCGCCGGGCCAGCCGTCGGGCAGCACGAACTCCAGCCGGTGGTCGCCGGTCGGGTTCTCCGTGGGCACGTGCGGCGGATCGACCGGGAAGGGGAACCGGTCGTTGGTGTAGATCGGCTTTCCGTGCCCGTGCATGGGCCAGCACGAGGGCACGGGCAGTTCCGCCCACGACGCGTCGTCGAACCCGGGCGCTTCGAAAACGTCCGAGGCGTCGGCCCGCGGGAGCAGGCGGAATCGCCATATGCCGTTCAACGACAGAGACGGAGCGTCCGAGCCGAATGCGGCGCGCGGGGAGCAACGCCGGGAGCCTGGTTCGAAACTCGTGTAGTACATGCGTTCACCCTCGCACGGCGCCCTTGACGGCATCAGCTATGAAGTTGCGGGCGACCAGCACGAACATGATCACCAACGGCGCCACCGCCAGCAAGGCAGCGGCCATGATCATGCTGTAGTCCTGGTTGTAGGAGCGGTTCAACTGGGACAGCGCGACCTGCAACGTCAACTGGTCCGGGTTGACCAGCACGATCAACGGCCAGACGTAGTCGTTCCACGCCGCGATGAACGTGTAGATGCCGAGAAACGCCAGACCGGGCCGGATGGTCGGCAGCGCGACATGCCAGTACTGGCGGAAGAAGCCGCAGCCGTCCAGGCGGGCGGCGTCGAGCAGGTCGTCCGGTACCGCCCCGGTGATGTACTGGCGCATCCAGAAGATCCCGAACGCGTTCGCCGCCGCCGGCACGATCAGCGCCTGCAACTGCCCGGCCCAGCCCAGCTTCACCATGGTGATGAACTGCGGGATCAGGGAGAGCTGCGCGGGCAGCATGAAGATCCCGATCAGCAGGGCGAACAGGATGCGCTTGCCGGGAAAGTCGAACTTGGCGAAGGTGAACGCGGCGAGCGAGTCGAAGAAGAGCACCAGCACTGTCGTGGAGACCGCGACGACGATCGTGTTGCCCATCGCGGCGAAGAAGTGGATCTTTTCGAAGACGTGGGACAGGTTGGTCGCCAGTTCCCCGCCGATGGTCAGCTTCGGGGGATACCGGTAGATGTCGCTGGTGGTGTTCGTCGCCATCACGATCATCCAGTAGAACGGGAACACCGAGATGGCCACGCCGACGAGCAGGACCAGGTGCGGCCCCAGTCCCCGGAACCGGTTGGCTCGCATGAGCTTCCTCTCAGGTTTCGCGCCGCTGGACCAGCCGCCAGTTGATGGCGGCGAACACCATGACCACGAGGAAGACCGCCCAGGCAATCGCGGCACCGTAGCCGAAGTCGTGGTTGTCGAAGGCTTGGTGGTAGAAGTAGAGGACCATGGTCAGGGCGCCGTGACCCGCCCCGCCGGTGTTCGCGGTCAGCGTCCCGTTGTTGCCGAACAACACCTGGGGCTCGGTGAAGGTCTGCATCCCGGTGATGGTCGAGACGACGACGGTGAACAGGATGATCGGCCGCAGCAGGGGAATGGTGATGCGGACGAACGTCTGGATCGGGCCCGCGCCGTCGACCTTCGCGGCTTCGTACACTTCGGACGGAATCGCCTGCAGCCCGGCGAGGTAGATGATCGTGTTGTAGCCGGTCCACTGCCAGGTCGTCACCGTGGCGACCACGATCTTCATGCCCAGCGGGTTGGTCAGCCAGTGCACCGCCGGCAGGTGCACCGCCTGGAGAACCACGTTGACGAGGCCGAAGTTCGTGCTGAACACCGCGCCGAAGAAGATCGCCATCGCGACCAGCGAGGTGATGTTCGGGATGAAGTAGGCGATCCGGTAGAACGCGGTGAACCGCACGGTCGAGTTCAGCATCGCCGCGATCGCCAGCGCCACGAACAGCATCGGGACGGTCGAGAGGAACCAGATGATGAACGTGTTGCGGAGGGCGAGCCAGAACGTGCCGTCGCCGAGCAGGTACTGGAAATTCTTGAGCCCGACGAACTGCATTTCGCCCAGCCCGTCCCAGCGGTGGAACGCCAGGTACAGCGAGAACAGTGCCGGAAACAGCCCGAACACGCTGAACAGCAGGTAGAACGGGGAGATCGCCAGGTACTGCGGCCAATGCGAGCGGACCCGGCGAAACCCGGTGGCGCGGCCTGGTCCGGCCGCGCCCGTCTGCATCGAAGGCGTGGGCACCGGGCGGGCCGGGCGGAGCACGGCCACGTCAGCTCACCCCGAGCCGCTGCCCGATTTTCTTGGCCTCGGTGATGGCGTCGGCCCACGCCGCGTCGGGGTCCTTCCCGTTCGACTCGACATTGGTCAGCTCGTTCTGGTACGGCGCGGAGACGGCCTGGTCGTTGGGGCTTTCGTACTGGACGGGGATCTTCTGGGCGGCCTGGCCGAGGACCTGGATCGTGACCTGCCCACCGAAGAAGGGGTCGGGCGCGGTCAGTGCGGGCATCGCGTAAGTGGCCGGGGTGGACGGGAACAGCGCCGAGTCGGTGAATCCCCGGGCCTGGTTCTCGGGGCTGAGAATCCACGAGATGATCTCGAAAGCCACGTCCGGCTTGCTGCACTCCTTCGTGATCGCGAGGAACGAGCCGCCGATGTTCCCCGAGCCGCCGGGGCTCAGCGCCACACCCCAGTTGCCCGACGTGTTCTTCGCACCCGACTGGATGTCGGCCGCGCCCCACGCCGCGCCGGTCTGGCTGGGCAGGCTGCCGTTGGCCAGGCCCGCGTTCCAGTCCGTGCTGCCGGACTGGACTTTCGCGTCGAGGCCGAGCCTGATGGCTTTGATCGCGTAGTTCCACGCAGTGTGGATGTGGTCCTGGTCGCCGATGAAGTGTTCGTTCTCGTCGATGTAGCGCGCCGGGGCGGCCGAGACCGCCACGTTGTAGACCGACCAGGCTTCACTGACCATGTGCGCGGTAGGTACGGCCTTCTTCAGTTCGACGCCGGCCGCGAAGTAGTCGTCCCAGGTGGACATCTGGGCGCCGACCTTGTCCGGGTCCGTGGGCAGCCCGGCCTTGGCGAAGATGTCCCTGCGGTAGAAGTGCGCCGTCGGGCCGATGTCGATGGGGAACCCGATGAGCTTGCCGTCCTTGGTCATGCCTTTCTTCCACTTCCACGACAGGTACTGGCCGGCTAGCTTGTCGGCGCCGTGGTCGAGCAGGTTGACGAACCGGTCGGCCTGGGGGGTGAACGAGGCGAAGTCCTCGCCCTTGATCCCGGTGATGCCGGGCACGAAAGCGCCGCTGGCCATCGTGGTGGTCAGCTTCTGCCTGAAGTCGCCGCCGATCTGCTGCGGTTTGAGCGACACGGAGGTGAAGCGCTTGACCGCGTCGTCGACCACCTTCTCGCTCAGCCCGTCCTGCCAGTACCAGAAATCGATGCTGTTCGTGCCGCCGCCGGACCCGCCGGAGGTCGAGGTCGAGCAGGCGGCCGTGCCGCCGATCATCGCGCCCACCGTGCCGAGCATGCCCAGGTGAATCGCTCGCCGACGAGACAGTTCCATGGTTTTTTCCTACCCTTCAACACGGTCTTCGAAGTGGTGCGCGGGGACGACGCGATCGAGGAAGGCATAGTCACGGCGCAGATCGTGGTGGTCCGGCCGGGTCCGGACTTCGCGCCACCAGCGCGCGACGCCTGGCCAGCCGGGGGCGGCCAGCGCGCCCCCGAGCTGCCGCACCGACAACGCGGCGGCGAGATTGGCGAAGCGCACCCGTTCCGCGAGCGGCCAGCCGGCCAGCGTGGCGGCGACCAGGCTCGCGCCGAACACGTCACCCGCGCCGGTGGAGTCGACGACCTCCATGGGCAGCCCGGGGACCAGCGCGGTTTCGGCGGTCGTGGCGTCCGTCGCGATCGCGCCCTCGGCACCGCAGGTGATGACCGCGAGGGGGACCAGGTCGCCGAGCTTCGCCAGGGCGGCGTCCGGGCTGTCGGTGCGGGTGTAGCTCATGGCCTCGTGCGCGTTCGGCATGAACGCGTGGCACAGGGCGACCTGCTCCAGGATCGCCGGCGCCCACTTCTCCGACGGATCCCAGCCGACGTCGGCGAAGATCAGGCTGCCCGCGGCGCCCGCCGTGTCCAGCCAGGCCGCGGGTTCGGGCTGGATGTGCACGACGGCGGCGCGGCTGGCCGGCGGCCGGCCGATGAGCTGGTCGCCGGACAGCGGTGGTTCGCCGCCATGCGTGACGAGGGCGCGGTCGCCGCCGTAGGCCAGTGACACGGTCACCGGTGTCGGCCAGTCCGGGAAGCACCGGGATCGGCTGAGATCCACACCTTCGATGTCGCTCAGCACGTGCCGGCAGTAGTCGCCGGGGAAGTCGGTGCCGAAGGCGGCGGCCAGGGATGTGCGCAGGTCGAACCGGCTCAGCGCGACCGCGAAGTTCGCGATGCCCCCTGGGCTCGTGGCCATGCCGCGGGTCCACACCTCGGTGCCCGGTGTGGGCGGGCGCTCGAGGCCGGTGAACACGACGTCGAGGAACAGCAGCCCGGACAGAAAGACGTCGATCGCCGGCTGTGCGGTGCTCGGGTCCACCTGCTGGTGCGCTGCGACTTCCTGCTTTGCCACGTGCCGCCCTTCCGTCCACCCGGAGCAAGGTTGCGCAAAATCGTGCGCCTTCGCGTCAGATTTGGCAATAGTCGATCGCAAGTGTGCATAGCTTTGATCGATTCTGACTGATACTGTCGCTTCATGTTTCCCGAGCGACGCCGAGAGTTGATCCTCCGGACACTGCGGACGGACGGTGCCGCGCCGGTGCGTGTCCTCGCCGAGCGGCTGGGCGTCAGCGCGGCGACCATCCGCCGCGATCTGGTCCAGCTCGACAAGGAGGGCAGGCTGTCGCGGGTCCACGGAGGTGCGGTGGCCGCGGCCGACACCGACGATCCGTTCGCCGAGGTCGCGCTGGTGCGGGTGGAGGAGAAGGACGCCATCGCGCACCAGTGCGCGGAGCTGATCAAGGATGGCGAAGCCGTCCTGCTCGACATCGGCACCACCGCACATCGGCTGGCGCGGAGGCTGCACGGCCGTTCGCTCACCGTGATCACCAGCAACCTCGCGGTCTACGAGGAGCTGAAGGACGATCGTGACGTCCAGATCGTGCTGCTCGGCGGCATCCTGCGGCGCAGCTACAACTCGCTCGTCGGCTTCCTGACCGAGGACAACCTGCGGCAGGTGCACGCCGACCGGTTGTTCCTCGGCACCAGCGGAGTACGGCCGGACGGCGCGGTCATGGACACCACCACGGTCGAGGTTCCGCTCAAGCGCGCCATGATCGCCGCGTCCGACCAGGTCGTGCTGGTCGCCGACGCCGACAAGTTCCCCGGCCGGGGGATCGCCCGGGTCTGCGGCCCGGAAGACGTCGACGTGGTGGTGACCAACGCGCCCGCCGATTCGGCGACCTCGGCTGCCCTCCGTGAGGCGAAGGTCGAGGTCATCGCGGTCGCGCGCGAACCCGCGAGGGAGCAGGTATGAGGCTGACGATTCTGGGCGGCGGCGGTTTTCGTGTGCCGCTGGTGCACCAGGCCCTGCTGGTCGACCGCGAGCCCGGCCGGGTGACCGACCTGGTGCTTTACGACCTCGATCCCGCCCGGCTTGCCGCGATCGGAAACGTGCTGGTCCGGCAGGAAGCGGGCGTGGCCGACCCGCCCAAGATCACCATCACCACCGACCTCGGCGAGGCACTGCTGGGTGCCGACTTCGTCTTTTCGGCGATCCGCGTCGGCGGGCTCGAAGGCCGCGTCACCGACGAGCAAGTGGCGCTGGAGGCGGGGGTGCTGGGACAGGAAACGGTCGGCGCCGGCGGCATCGCCTACGGCCTGCGCACCGTGCCCGTGGCACTCGACATCGCGCGGCGGGTAGCCGAACTCGCGCCCGAGGCGTGGCTCATCAACTTCACCAACCCGGCGGGCATGGTGACCGAGGCGATGTCGCCCTACCTTGGGGACCGTGTGATCGGCATCTGCGACTCTCCCGTGGGGCTCGGCCGCCGGGTCGCCCGGGCCCTGGGCGTGGACCCGGAGGCCGCGTGGTTCGACTACGCGGGCCTCAACCACCTCGGCTGGCTTCGTGGCGTGCGGGTGGGCGGGTCCGACCATCTCCCGCGCCTGCTGGACGACCCCGAGGCACTGGTCTCGTTCGAGGAGGGCAAGCTGTTCGGCGCGGACTGGCTGCGCACGCTCGGGGCCATTCCGAACGAGTACCTGTACTACTACTACTTCACCCGGGAGGCGGTCGCCGCCGCCAGGGACGCGCCGAAGAGCCGTGGGGCGGTGTTGACCGAACAGCAGCGGCGTTTCTACCGGGCGGCGTGGCGGGAACCGGAATCCGCGCTGGACGCGTGGGAGTCGGCGCGGATCGAGCGGGAAGCCACGTACGGCGCGGAAAGCCGTGAGGCGGCGGGCGCCGGCAGCAGGGACCCGTACGATCTCACCTCGGGCGGTTACGAAAAGGTGGCACTCGCCCTCATGCGGGCGATCGCCCACAACGAGCGGACTACCCTGATCCTCAATGTCCGCAACCACACCACACTGTCCATTCTGGACTCCGACGCGGTGGTCGAAGTCCCGTGCGTGGTCGACGCCGCCGGCCCCCGTCCGGTCGTGATCGAGCAACTGCCGGACTACGCGCAGGCGCTCGTCTGCGGGGTGAAGGCCGTCGAGCGGGCGGTGATCGAAGCCGCGACCCACGGCTCACGCACCGCCGCCGTCAAGGCCCTGGCCATCCATCCGCTCATCGACTCGGTCACCGTCGCCCGCCGGATCCTCGACGGTTACCTGGCCAAGATTCCCCAGCTGGCCTATCTCCGGCCATGATCGGCGGCAGTTCAAGGAGGTAGTTGCGATGCACGACGATCGGCGACTGGTCGAGGGCCGGCTCCGGCGCGCGCTGAGCCAGCGCATCCGGCCCGCACAATATGCCGCGTCGGTACCGCTCGAGGTCGAGGTCTGGCACGTGCCGGGCGAGCCGGTGCCGGTGACGGCCGCGCTCGCCGCCGAGTACCGGCCGTTCGAACCGGGCATGCCGTGGGGACCACCGTGGTCGACCAGCTGGTTCCGGCTGACCGGCACCGTGCCGGCGGGCTGGGCGGGCGGCCGGGCGGAGGCCGTGATCGATCTCGGATTCGTCGGGGACTGGCCCGGCAACCAGGCCGAGGCGCTGGTCTACGACCTCGCGGGGGAGCCGGTCAAGGGCATCGCACCGCGCAACTGCTACGTCCCGGTCGCGCGTCCCTGCCGGGGTGGTGAGCCGGTCGGGCTGCTGATGGAGGCGGCGGCCAATCCCGACATCCTGGCCGGTGGCTTCGTGCCGACCCCGTTGGGGGACCGGGCCACCGCGGGGAACGCGCCGTTGTACCGGCTGGCGCGGGCCGATCTCGCGCTCCTCGACGAGGAAGTCTGGCACCTCGGCCTCGACATGGAGGTGCTCAGCGAGTTGATGGCCGAACTGGATCTCGGAGATCCGCGGCGGCACGAGATCCTGCGAGCGCTGGAACGCGCGCTCGACGTGCTCGATGTCCACGACGTGTCGGGCACCGCGGCGGCCTCGCGGGCCGAACTCGCCGAGACCCTGTCGAAGCCCGCGCACGCCAGCGCGCACACGATCTCCGCGGTCGGGCACGCGCATATCGACAGCGCCTGGCTGTGGCCGGTCCGGGAGACCATCCGCAAGACGTCGAGGACGTTCGCGAACGTCACCGCGCTGGCCGCCGAGTACCCCGAATTCGTCTTCGCGTGTTCCCAGGCGCAGCAGTACGTCTGGGTGAAACAGCGGTACCCGGCGATCTTCCAGCGCATCGCCGAGGCGATCAAGGCGGGCCAGTGGATCCCCGTCGGCGGCATGTGGGTCGAGCCCGACGCGAACCTGCCGGGCGGCGAGGCGCTGGCACGCCAACTGATCCATGGGTCCCGGCTGTTCCTCGACGAGTTCGGTGTGGCCTGTGAAGGCGTTTGGCTCCCGGACTCTTTCGGTTACACCGCCGCGTTCCCGCAACTCGCGCGGCTCGCCGGGATGCGCTGGCTGCTGACGCAGAAGCTGTCGTGGAACCAGACGAACAAGCTGCCGCATCACACGTTCTGGTGGGAGGGCATCGACGGCACCCGGGTCTTCACCCATTTCCCGCCCGTCGACACCTACAACGCTACTTTTTCGGGCGAGGAACTCGCACACGCGGTCCGCAACTACGCGGAGAAGGGCCGCGGCACCCGATCACTCGCCCCGTTCGGACACGGCGACGGCGGCGGTGGCCCGACCAGGGAGATGCTCGAGAAGGCACGAAGGCTTCGCGACCTCGAAGGATCCCCGAAGGTGGTCATCGAGCCGCCGGACGAGTTCTTCCGTGCGGCCGAGGCGGAGTACTCCGACGCTCCGGTCTGGTCCGGCGAGCTGTACCTGGAACTGCATCGCGCCACCTACACCACGCAGTCCCGGACCAAGGCGGGCAACCGGCGCAGCGAGCATCTGCTGCGGGAGGCCGAGCTGTGGGCGGCCACCGCGAATGTCCATAGTGGATTCACCTATCCGTACGAGGAACTGGACCGGCTGTGGAAGGTCGTGCTGCTGCACCAGTTCCACGACATCCTGCCCGGAAGCTCCATCGCGTGGGTGCACAAGGAGGCGGAAGCCGCCTATGTGGCGGTGAAGGCCGCGCTGGAAGGAATCATCGCGGACGCGATGGCCGCCGTCGGCGCCCCCTTTCCGTGGGTCTTCAACGCGGGTCCGCGCTCGCGTGCCGAAGTTCTCACCGTCGATCCCGGCGTGGACCTCAGGGGCGCCCAGCCGCTGAGCAACGGGCAGGTGGCCGTCCATGCCACGGTGCCTGCCCTGGGTGCCGCGCCGGTCGGGCAGGTCCACGACTTCGCGCCGGTCAACGTGAACGATCGAGTGCTCGACAACGGCCTTGTCCGCGTAACGCTCGATGACGACGGCCTTTTCACGTCGGTGCTCGATCTGGAGTCGGGCCGGGAGGTGCTGCCGCCCGGTCGCCGTGGCAACGTCCTGCAACTGCACCCGGACCTGCCGAACGAGTGGGATGCCTGGGACATCGACCAGCACTACCGGCGATGCCACGTCGACCTGACCGCCGCCGAGTCGATCGCCACCGTCGAGAAAGGCCCGCTGGCCGGCGAGATCAGGGTCGTCCGCTTGTTCGGCGCGTCCCGCCTCACCCAGACCATCCGCCTGTGTGCGGGCAGCCGCCGCATCGACGTGGTGACCGAGATCGACTGGCACGAGTCGGAGAAGATCCTCAAGGCGGCCTTCCCGATCGACGTGCACGCGGACCGGTCCGCCGCCGAGATCCAGTTCGGGCACGTGTTCCGGCCGACCCACGCCAACACCAGCTGGGACGCGGCCCGGTTCGAGATCTACGCCCACCGGTGGATCCACGTCGCCGAGGCCGGCTACGGCGTGGCCGTGCTCAACGACTCCACCTACGGACACGACGTCACGCGTGCCACCCGCGACGACGGCGGCACGACGACCACGGTGCGGCTGAGTCTGGTGCGGGCTCCGCACAGCCCCGACCCGCACGCCGACCAGGGAACGCACCGGATGACGTATTCTCTGCTGCCCGCCGCGTCCATCGCGGACGCGGTCGCGGAGGGGTACGCGCTCAACCTGCCGTTGCGGGTGGCCGTGCCGCCGAACGGTTCGGGTGAGGGGGAAGCACCACCGCCGGCGCTGGTGACCGTGGACAACCCGGCCGTGGTCGTCGAGGCGGTCAAACTGGCCGACGACCGGTCCGGCGACGTGGTGGTCCGGCTGTACGAATCGCTCGGCGGCCGGGCCACCGCGACCGTGCGCGCGGGTTTTCCCCTTGCCGCGGCGGCAATCATCGATCTGCTCGAACGCCCGGATTCCCTCCTCACCCTGGCCGCGGACGGCTCCTGCACGATCCGGTTACGTCCGTTCCAGATCCTCACTCTCCGCCTCACCCGCGCCTAGGAGATGACCATGGCGGATCGCACTGACTGGTTCACCAACGCCAGGTTCGGGCTGTTCGTGCACTGGGGCCTGTACTCGCTGGCCGCCCGGCACGAATGGGTGCAGCAGCGCGAGCGGCTCACCGATGCCGAATACCGGCGCTATTTCGAAAACTTCCGCGCCGACCGGTTCGACCCCGGTCAGTGGGCACGGGACGCGAAGGCGGCGGGCATGCGCTACGCGGTGCTGACCACGAAGCACCACGAGGGATTCTGCCTGTGGGACTCCGATCTCACGGACTTCAAGGCGACCAACACGCCCGCCGGCCGGGATCTCGTCGCGGAGTTCGTCGAGGCGTTCCGCGCCGAGGGGCTTCGCGTCGGTTTCTACCATTCCCTGATCGACTGGCACCACCCCGACTTCACCATCGACGGCTGGCATCCCCGTTGGGACGGTAGCGCCGATCTCGTGGAACTGAACGCCGGGCGCGACCTGGACCGCTATGTGGACTACCTGCACGGCCAGGTAGGGGAACTGCTCACGGCACATCAGCCCGACCTGCTCTGGCTGGATTTCTCCTACGCCGACGACCACCGGGTGCCGGTGGGCAAGGGCCGGGAGGACTGGCGGGCGGACGACCTCGTCGAGATGGTTCGTAAGCTGAGCCCTCACACCTTGCTCAACGACCGGCTCGATCTGCCCGGCAGCGAGGACTTCGCGACCGCGGAAGAGGCGTCACCGCACGCCCAGCCCTCGGCCGACGGGCGGCCGGTGCCCTGGGAGGCGTGCCGCACGCTCAACGGTTCGTGGGGCTACGCGCCGGGTTTCCAGGAGTGGCTCGACCCGGGCCAGGTCGTCCGGATCCTCGTCGACTGCGTCTCGAAGGGAGGGAACCTGCTGCTCAACATCGGCCCCGACGGCCGGGGCAAGTTCGAACCACGAGCCAGGCAAATGCTCGACGCCATCGGATCATGGACCACCTCGCACGCCGACTCGATCTATGGCGCGGGCCCGGTGCCGGACGTCGTCCCGCCACCGGACTGCCGCCTCACCCGGTCCGGAAACCGCCTGTTCGTGCACGTCTTCGGCTGGCAGTCGGGCACCCTCGCCTGCGCGGGACTCGGGAGCCGGACGCGCTATGCGTCGATGCTCCACGACGGGTCCGAAGTGCGGTTCAGCGTCGTGGACGAGGACGGCGACCTTCCGCACCTGCGTGACGCGGGACCGCCCGGGGCACTCGTCCTGCACCTGCCCGCCCGCCGGCCCGACGTGCCCGTCCCGGTGATCGAACTCACCCTCGACCTGGGCGATCGGCCGGTCGGCGACACAACCGCGTAGTTTTGCTCAGGTGCGACCGCTGTGCGGCTTGCCACACTGAGGAGCGATGAGCCAATTCGGTCAGCGAAACCCGAAGCGCCCAGGAGTGGCGTTCGCGGGCTTCATGGTGCCGTTCGTGCTGCTGGTCTTGGTCGTGCTCGCCTACACAGCGAATTTTTTCGCGGACATCGGCTGGCACGGAGGCGAGTACGCCGACGCGTTCCTGGGCGTCGTGATCGGCGCCATGGTGGTCGGGGCCGTGCTCAAGCTTCTCCCGCCGCGGTTGCCATGGACGTCGTTCGGCACCGGCCTGCTCCTGGCCGGCACGCTCGGTGTCGTGATCATCGCCGTGCTCTGTGCGGTGATCTCCATCGCCTTGTCGCATACGAACCTGCCGTTCTAGCAGGGTGCCGGTCAGGCCCAGCGCGGCGCTTTCCGCCGGTGCGGAGCACGGCACCTTCCGCAAGCGCGGTCTCGACGTGTTTCTCCACCTTTTCCAGACGTGCGGCGGAAATCAGCGGACCGGTCTCGGCCTGGAGATCGAACGGTGTCGACCACGCGGCCCACGTCGTTGCCGGCCGGCCTGCCGAAACAGCGCAGGACTTCCGTGTTCCCTCGTCGACGTCGGCGACCAGCGAACCGTCGGCGGGGCAGCGAATCCCCGGAGCTAACATACCAGCAGTACGGATGGTGAGTTGGCCGGTGCGGGCGGAGGTCGTGACGGTCGCGCGAAAACCTGCCACCCTCTCCTAGACTGAGCGGACGGCCCGATCGAGCGGTGAGGTGAGATGTGACTTTGCTGGAGTCAGTGCACGGACCGGCCGACCTCAAGCGTATGGGGCACAGTCAGCTTCAGCTGCTGGCGGGGGAGATCCGCGACTTCCTGATCGACAGGGTGCGCCGCTCCGGGGGGCACCTCGGCCCCAACCTCGGTGTGGTCGAGCTGACCATCGCGCTGCACCGGGTCTTCGACTCGCCACGGGACGCCATCGTCTTCGACGTGGGGCACCAGAGCTACGTGCACAAGATCGTCACCGGCCGGCACGCCGGATTCGACCGCCTCCGCCAGACCGGCGGGGTGGCCGGGTACCCGATCCGCGGCGAGAGCGAACACGACCTGGTCGAGAACAGCCACGCTTCCACCGCTCTGTCCTATGTGGATGGACTTTCGAAGGCGTTCGAGCTGGCCGGCGGCGGGCGGCACGCGGTGGCCGTGGTCGGTGACGGCGCGCTCACCGGCGGCATGTGCTGGGAAGCCCTCAACAACATCGCCGCCGAGCCGGGCCGCCCGGTGGTGATCGTGGTCAACGACAACGGCCGCTCCTACTCACCGACCATCGGCGGTTTCGCCGAGCATCTGGCTTCACTGCGCCTGCAGCCGGGATACGAGCGGATGCTCGACGGCGGGCGCGAACTGCTGTTGCACACGCCGGTCGTGGGCAAGCCGATCTATGCCGCGTTGCATGCCGCGAAGGCGGGCATCAAGGACGCGCTCAGCCCGCAGATGATGTTCTCCGACCTCGGCCTGAAGTACCTCGGCCCGGTCGACGGGCACGACCTGCTCGCGCTGGAGAAGGCGCTGCAGGTGGCCAAGGCGTTCGGCGGGCCGGTCATCGTGCACGCGGTGACCGAGAAGGGCCACGGCTACCCGCCCGCGGTCAACGATGGCCACGACCAGATGCACCAGACCGACCCCATCGATCCCGAGACCGGGCTGCCCAAGCCCAAGGGCCTGTCGTGGACCTCGGTGTTCGGGGACGAACTGGCCGCGATCGGCGAGGAGCGGCCCGACGTGGTCGCGATCACCGCGGCCATGCTGCGGTCCACCGGGCTGGCGAAGTTCGCCGACGCCCACCCCGACCGCTGGTTCGACGTGGGCATCGCCGAACAGCACGCGCTGACCTCGGCGGCGGGCCTGGCCATGGGTGGTCTGCACCCGGTGGTCGCGGTGTACTCGACGTTCCTCAACCGGGCCTTCGACCAGCTGCTGATGGACGTCGCGCTGCACCGGCAGCCGGTCACGGTGGTGCTGGACCGGGCCGGGGTCACCGGTCCGGACGGGCCGAGCCACCACGGCATGTGGGACCTTTCCCTGCTCGGCATGGTGCCCGGCATCCGGGTCGCCGCCCCGCGAGATGCCCGCACCCTCCGTGAGGAGTTGCGCGAGGCGGTGGCGATCTCGGACGGCCCGAGTGCGCTGCGGTTCTCGAAGGGGAGCGTGCCGGAGGAGATCCCGGCGGTGCTGCGGACGGGCGTGATCGACGTGATGCGCCAGCCGGTCACCGCCCCGGACGTGCTGCTGGTCGCGGTCGGCGCGTTCGCCTCGCTCGGCCTGTCCGCCGCGGAACGTCTGGCGAAACAGGGCATCGGGGTGACCGTGGTGGATCCGCGGTGGGTGCTGCCGGTGCCGGCCGAACTGGTCAAGCTCGCCGGTGAGCACCGGCTGGTGGTCACGGTCGAGGACAGCGGGCGGCACGGCGGATTCGGTTCCGCGCTCGCGGCCGTGCTCCGGGACGCCGGGTGCGACGTGCCGTTGCGGGATCTCGCGGTGCCGCAACGCTTTCACGACCACGGCACGCGCGAGGAGGTCCTCGCCCGGGTCGGGCTCACCGCGCAGGACGTGGCCAGGAAGGTCACCGAGTGGGCGGCCGACATCCTCGGCGACGCGCAGCGCGAGACGGCGGACACGCCTCAGGAGTAAAGCCGCCAGCCTCGGCCGGGGCGGGTGGCCGCGAGCTGCCCGAGGCCGGCGGCGGAGATCGTCCAGCGCTCGCCGGCCCGCGACTCCGATGAAGGGGGCGGGGGGCTTGCCCTCAGCGGGGTGGAGCCCTCGCAAAGCCCCGCGGAGCGCGCGCCGAGGTGGGTCAGCTCGGCGCGCAGGCCCGGATCGGCGACCAGGTCGATTCCCGTGGGATACGGCGTGGCCGCCTGCTCACCGGTGAGCCGCGCGGCGATGTCGATGGCCACCTGGTCTTCGAAACCGCGGGTGACGATGCTCACCGTGAGCGGGTTCTCGTCCTTCCTTCCGGCGGGCACCCCCACGGCGGCCAGGTCGAACAGGTTGACGAAGCCGGTGTCGCTCGTCGGCAGCAGCAGGGCGTCGAAGCGCTTCAGAGACGCGGCGAACGACATTCTGGCGCGGTCGAGGCGCTCGAGTTCCGCGACGAACCGGTGTGCGGAGACCTCGCCGGCGGCCGGCGCGTCCGCGAACAGCCGGGCGGTCTCGAGGAAGGGCGTGACTTCGACGCATTCCACGGTCGCGTCGAACCCGCGCAGCCGCCCGACCGCCGCGTGGAAGGCGTACTTGGCTTCCGTGGCCAACGGTGCGAGTTCGGAGTCGTCCGGGATCGCGATCTTCGGCCGGTCCGGGGCGGCCAGGCGGACCGACGGCGGCCACGGCCTGCTCCGGGGATCGCGGGGGTCCGGGCCGGTCATCACGGCCAGGGCGCGCTGCCCGAGCTCGAGTGTCGGGGCGAACACGGTCATGCGGTCGTAGGGCCGGGTGGGCGGCACTATTCCGGTGACCGGCACGAGACCCGGCGTCGGCTTGAGCCCGACAATGCCGCGAAGCCCGGTGGGAACGGTGGCGCCGGTGGCCACGGCGAAGTCGGCGATACCGGAGGCGACCGCGACGGCCGAACCCGGGCCGGCGAGTTCCCGCTCGCCCAGGAACAACGCCCCGGCGTCCAGGAGCCGCCGAAGGGCGGGCGCACCGACTTCGATGGTGTCGTCGACCGCGAAGACGAGCCCGGCCAAGGGCGCGGCGGCAGCCGTCATCGGGTCAGGCCCCGGAGCATGATGTCCAGGCCGAAGGCGAAGCGCTCCCGGGCGGTTTCGGCGGTGATGAGTTCGCCCGCGCCGAGGGTGTTCGGCCAGTCTTCGGAATTGGCCTCGAGATACGCCCGCGTCTGGGCACCGCGTTTCGCGATTTCCGCCTGATCGAGTTCGCCGGAAGACCAGACGCCGGCCTCGTAGGCGAAGGCCTTCGTGTAGAGGGTGAGCGCGTCGGCGGCGTAAGCGGCACGGCGAGTGGACAGGCCACCGGCGCGCAGCAGCGCCAGCAGGGTTTCGCCCTGGCGCAGCACGTTCGGCCCCACCGGGATCATGGTCGCCCAGGTGACCCTGGCGATGCCGGGATGGGCCAGCATAATGGCGAGTTGGTCGCTCAGCAGCCGCTTGACCTGGGCACGCCAGCGCCTGGCATCCGGTTTGGGCGGCTCGACGGCTCCGAGCGCGCGGTCGTACATCAGATCGTGCAGTTCGCTCTTGTTCGCCACGTGCGCGTAGAGCGAGGCCGGACCGGTACCGAGTTCGTGTGCGACCCGGCGCATGGTGACCGCGTCGATGCCTTCCCCGACGAGGATGTCCAGCGCGGTGCGCACGATGAGGTCGGCGGACAGCCTCGGCCTGGCCGGCTCGGTGCTGCGCCAAGGGACGGGGAGGTTCACGAGCGGCAGTCTACTTGACACGAACGCCGTTTCCGTTCTGGAACAGCGGTCGTGTTACGAACAGTGTTCGCGCCTGGAATCGTTTGCTGGCTTGGGTTCGTGGCGTGCTCGATGGCCCGGACCGGGTCGCCGAGAGGCTGCGGAAAACGCTGCGGGACACCGGGCTGGAGCTGGTTGAAAGTCGCTTTTGGACCGAAGAACGGCCCCCGGACACGGTTTCGGGCCGACCGGATCGAAACGCACCCTCGACGTCGATCCGGCCGGCCCGTTGGACCCGGAACAGTTTCTCCTCACGCACTCCGCCGGACTGGGGCGTCTTCACGTCCCAGTCCGGCGATCACTCCACGACCGCGATGTCCCCGTCGTCGAAGTGGATGGTCTGGCGGAGCCGGCCGCCGAGGGCGAGCGCGTAGTGCGCCAGGGCATCCCGTCCCGCGATCGTACCGCGTTCGATCTCGTGGACGTGGCTCTGGGAAACGCCCATCTTCTCGGCAAGGTGGTGCTGGGTCAGGCCACGGCCGCGCCGGATCTCGGCCAGCCGATGGCCCCGCACCGTGTTGAGCAGATCCTCCTCCGATCCGGGTTCCCCGTTCTGGGCCGGGATACCGGTTTCCGTGCTCGAAGTGCTCGCTCCGCGCATCAGACCGCCTCACGCAGCAGCGACTCGGGCAGCGGCATGGACAGCCAGTCCTCCTCCACCTTCAGCGGGTCGGTGCCCTCGAACGGGTCGGGCAGCGTGTCGACCGGAGCCAGCGCCGGGGCCGGGACCGGGACCGGGGCCGTGTCCGGCACGGGAAGGCGGCGTTCCAGCTCGGCCATCCACGGCAGCATCTGACGCGGCCGGTTCCAGCCGGCGATACCGACCAGCTTGCCGGCCCGCAGGAACCCGGTGATGTTGTCGCTCAACTCCACTGTGTCGTCGCCGAGGGCGGGCAATCCGGCCGTCATCAGGCGTACGTCGTAAATGGTCGACCAGGCCCTCGGCAGCGGGCAGAACGGTTTCGCCGCCTGCCTTCCCGCCATCAGGTTCTCCGCCGCCGCGCGCCCGGAATCCACCGCGTTCATCCAGTGCTCGACGCGCCGTGGCTTGTCGTCGAACCGGAGGTTGGGCCATTTCGCGATGTCACCGGCCACCACGACGTCGTCGGCACCTTCGGCGAACAGATAGGCGTCGCACAGCACGCCGTCGTCGATGTTCAGACCGGAACCGCGCAGCCAGTCGACCGACGGCACGCTGCCGATGGCGAGCACCACGCAGCTGGCGACCACCAGCTGGTTGTTGGTCAGGTGCAGGCCGAAGGCCTCCTTGGAGCTGATCCAGTGCCGCACCTCGGAGTTCATCGCGAGGTTGACCCGGTGCTCCTTCTGGATCTTGGTGACCTCCTCGGCGACGATCGGCCCGAACCGGTACAGCGGCGCCTTGGCGTGCCCGACCAGCGTCACGTCGCGGCCCAGATAGCGCATACTGGCGGCGAACTCGCAGCCGATCAGCCCGCTGCCGATGACCACCGCGGGCTTGGTGCTGGTCGTCAGCGCGCGGCGCAGCGCGATGGAATCCTCGACCGTCCGCAGCACGCGGACCCGCGGGTCGTGCCGGGGTGCGCCCCGCAGGTGCCGGGGATACACGCCGGTGGCGCAGATCAGGCCGTCGTACCAGAGTTCCTCGCCGCCGGGCAGGTAGATCGTCCGCTGTTTGGTGTCCACGTGGGTGACCCGGGTGCCCAGTCGCCAGTGCGCGTCGATCTCGATGTACGGCTTGATGTAGGCGTCGATCGGCCGGATCGTGCCCGTCACCAGCTGCTTGGACACCATCGGCCGGTGGTAGGGGCGCCGCGCCTCGTCGCCGATGATGATCACTTCACCGTCGAAACCGGTCTCCCGCAAGCGTTCCGCGGCGCGCAGGCCGGCGACACCGGCGCCCACGATGACGATTCTGTCGCCGTCACTCATCAGAGAATCCCCTAATCACAATGGCTTGCATGGGACACATTCGGGCTGCCATCGCAGCCTCGTCGAAGTCCTCGGCGTCGAGTGTTCGCTTGTATTTGATACGGCCCTCGCGGTCCAGTTCGAACAGCGACGGCGCCTCCCACTCGCAGAATCCGTAGAGCTCGCAGCGGTCGTTGTCCACGCTGATCCGGGGACCTCCGCGCAGCGTCAGTCTTTTCCTCACACCTGCTCCTCGATCAGGCCGATCCGTTCCAGCGCCCGGGTGGGCAGGAAACGCAGCGCGGTCAGGGTCAGGACGGGCACGAGCAGAATGGTTCCGACCAGCCAGTCCAGGGCGAGGTTCCCGTTGGCGATCGCACCGAAGAACGAGTGGATCGCCGTGATCGGGACCGCCAGGTAGGCGATGCGGTGCAGGTACAGCCACCGCCGGTAGGAGGTGAAGCGGTAGAGGCCCGCGGTCAGCGCGATGGCCAGCATCAGCTCGAACCCGACCACCCCGAGCACGTGCCGGGCCAGTGCTCCGGACACGAAGTACGGGACGGTCAGGTACGCCAAGCTCAGGGCACCGCTGGACAGGAACAGGAAGGCCATCGCGTGTATCCCGCCGAAGGCGAGGGTGAGCGTGGCCATCACCATGTGCGAACCGCGAAGCGCTTTCCGGCCGGTGATGTTGCGCACCCAGTTGGTCGCGGTGAGCACTCCCCAGGTCAGCGTGAAACACATGAAGATGTAGGACAGCCGCGCCGAGTACTGGGCGACGGTGCGCAGGCCGGTGTCAGCCGACTGCGCGAGAACGATCGTCGACATCATGCCCCCTCCTTCACGGTTCCGGCTGAGGCTCGGCCAAAGCGACCCGGGCGGGGATGCGCTTCTTCCTGGGGGAACGGGCCATCCGGAGCACCATGATGGTGCCGAAGCCGAACACCACGAACAGCACGACCAGGGCGATCAGGGCACCGCCCCCGATGTTGAGCGACTGGGTCGCCGAGGTGGTGGCGGTGCTCGTCTGGGGATCGGGCAGTTTGCCGTAGTCCACCATTCCGGTGCTCTCCAGCAGGGAGATGTGCCGCAGCACGACCTGGTTCGCGGTGGCGGCGAACGCCCTGATGTCGTCGTTCTTCGTGCCCGCGCGGACCTGGCCGATGATGCCGAAGATCGTGCCGTGTGCCGCGCGCAGCCGGTTGGCGAAGATCTGCTGGAACTCGGCTCCGTTACGCGCGTTCACCATTTCGTTCAGCCAGCTCTGCTGGTCCTTGTTGGGCTGGTCGGGGAGCGTGACGCGGTACTTCGCCGCCAGGTCCCGGACCGCCACGTCGAGCCGGCCGTGGTCGACCATCAGCGCGCGCCCGACTTGCTTGACGTCGTCGCTGTCCGCGCGCGTCATGGCCATGGCGCCGGCCGGCATTTCCCACAGCCCGGCCTGGCGGACCCGGTTGAGCAGATCCTGGTCGCTGGCGCTCAGTACGGCCGCGTTCTGCGCCGCGGCATACGACGGTACGGCCATTTGGCCTAGCGTCATGAGAGTTACGAGGAGCAAGGTGCGCAGAACTCCCCGGCGGCCACGCCGCTCAGAGTCCGAACACATTGGCTTTCCCGGGGTCCGCGGCGGTCATGACCTTCTGGCCGGTCGGCGTGATCGGGTACCACGCGCCGTTTATTGCCTGCCCGGCGGTCTCACCAGGCATTTCGTCCTTCGTGTAACGGTAGAGCGGCCAGCCCGCGAGGGTGACCTGATCGCTTCCGTCGCTCCGGGTCACCGCGCCGACCAGCGACTGGTCGATGCCTTCGATCTTCATCCCGTCGCCCGAACGGACAGGTGTCCACGTTTGGGCGCAGTCGCCGTCGCAGTTGGACCGGGGCGGGTTGCTGGAGTCCTTGTCGTAGCGGTAAATGGTCATGCCCATTCCGTCCACGACGATGGAGCCCAGGTCGAAGGCCCGGTCGGAGTACAGCCCAGGCGGTATCGCGGCCTGGGCCTGTCGTTGCAACGCCATCGCGTCCACGGACGCGCCGGGGTAGCCGCTACTGGCGTTCGTGCAGGCCACAGTACTCGCGAGCACGGCGAGGGCCGTGATCGCGAGTGGTATCGACGACCTGTGGGTATAGCTCATGAAGACTTCCTTCCTGTCGGGGGCCAGGCACGGAAGTGCTGGAAAAGGGCACAACAAACCCACCCTGGACACGTGAACATCCACAGTGGACAGTTATGTGGTGGGCGCCGCGGGGGTCGGCGCCCAGTCGGGGTCTTCGGTGGGTGATACGTGCCCCGGCAGGACACGGTTCAAAATCGTTTTCATCTTTTTTGGGTCTGGACGGACAACCTGTTCGCCAGCAGGATGTCCCCCGTGGGACGCCACAGCCGAACCCTTCGACCCGAGGCCGACGCCGAACCAGGCCAGGGCCTTCGTGATGATCTCGCCACCGCGTTGTACCAGGAGTTCGGCCGCCCGCTGCTGGCGTTCGTGCTCACGCTGACCGGCGGCGACCGGCAGTGGGCGGAAGACGTCGTACAGGAGACCTTGATCCGGGCGTGGCGCAACGCTGACAAGCTCGACAGGGAACCTGAGATGCTGCGCGCCTGGCTCTACACTGTGGCGCGCCGCATCGTGATCGACGGCTGGCGCAGCCGTCAGGCTCGCCCGCAGGAGGTCGAGGAGGCCGACGCGGACTCCGTCGGCGTGCCGGACGAGTCGGACCGGACGCTGGCCGCGATGGTGGTCTACGAAGCCCTCCAGAACCTCTCGCCCGAGCAGCGCGAGGCCATCCTGCAGACCTATATCCGTGATCGAACCGTGAACGAGGTCGCGGCCACCCTCGGGGTACCGCCCGGTACCGTCAAATCGCGTATCTACCATGCGGTACGCGCGCTACGGCGGGCCTTGCGGGATCGGGGGTAAGGTCAAAGTGGGAGGGGTAACGCACACCGACGTCGCGGCATACGTCCTTGGTGTGCTCGACGAAACCGAGAACACGGTGTTCGAGGCGCATCTTCTGGAGTGTCCGCACTGCCAGTTCGACCTGCTCGAGTTCTACGACCTGCCCGAGATCCTCGACGAGATCCGGCAGTACTGGCCGGCTCCGCCGATGCCGGCGCCGCACGAGCTGGGAAAACTGCTCGACGAAGTGGCGGGTGCCCGCTGCCGCCGCCGTCTGCTCGTGCGGATGGCGGCCGCCGCCGCGGCGCTGATCATCGTCGTCGGCCCGCTGGTCGCCATGGTGCTGGTGCCGTCCCGCACGGTTGAGGGCAGCGCCAGCCCGCAGGCGGCCGTCTCGACCGAAATCCCGTGGGGCTCGGGTGCCAGCACGGCGGCCGGTGATCCGATCTCCGGCACCGAGCCCGGCAGTCCGGTCCAGGCCACGGTTTTCGTGCACGGCACCAACCTCGGCTCCGACATCACCCTGGAACTGGTCGGTGTGACCGGGCCGAGGCGCTGCCAGCTGTTCGCGATCTCGTGGACCGGAGAGGCGCAGGCGGTGACCGGCTGGACGGTGCCCGGCGGGAATGGCGCTGCTGGATCGATTCCACAGACGCTCCGGGTCTCCGGAAGTACCGGCTTCGTGCCCGACCAGATCCAGAAGTTCGAGGTCAGGGCCGATGACGGCACGGTGCTGGCCAGTGTAAAGCACTAGGCGTGTTATTACTGTGAGATAACGCGCGAATCTCGCTTTGAACTACTTGGCAAGATGATCCGTATTCCTGGGTGACGGGACGGGGGCCGTTTCCCGAGAGTGATCATCTTTCAGCCGATGCCCAGGCATCCCTGCGATTCTTCGCCTGGGCAGAAAACGAGGTGAATAGTCAATGGCCCGCACTATTGGCCGGCACCGCCTGAGCCGCCGGACAAAGATCGCGACAGGTCTCATCGGCCTCGCGCTGGCGGCCGGCGGTATGGTCGTCGCCACGACGACCAGCGACACCGGGCAAGCCGGCGCCGATCAGGCCAACCCGGCGGATTTCGTGGACATCACCAAGGTCGCGGCCAACGTGAAGACCCCGAAGAACCAGGCGAACGCGTCCACCGGGACGTTCACCGTGAACTGTGGTACGAACCAGAATGGCCACTTCAACGGGGACAACTTCATCGCCCAACCCGGGATCAAGGCCGGCGCGGAGCACCTGCACGACTACGTCGGCAACCTGACGACCAACGCCGACTCGAACAACCAGAGCCTCCTGGCCGGTGGCACCACCTGTAAGAACGGAGACAAGTCCGCGTACTTCTGGCCTGTCATCCGCATCGACAAGGGTCAGGAGAACGCCGCCGCGGCGGCGGGCAACCAGGCCAAGAAGGCCCCGGCCAACGCGCAGCAGCAGCTGAACAACCAGCGGAACCAGGCCGCGAAGGCCAACGCCGGGCAGCAGATCGAGTGCCCGGACGTGGCCAGCCAGCTGCCCACCGTGCCGGACCAGGCGATGGCCGAGGTCGGCCAGAACCTGCAGTTGCTCGACACGCAGATCAACGATGCCAACCAGCGGCTGGCGACCAGCCAGAACCAGGGTGGTCAGAACTTCGCGCAGAACGCGATTCTCGGGCCGCTCAAGGACAAGCGGGTCTCGACCATCGATCGCATCGCGATCGCGATGGGCCGGGGCGGCGCCAAGCCGCAGCTGGATGAGCAGGGTCTCGCGACCTGTGCGGTCAAGAATGGTGGCAACGGCGGGCTGAACAACGGCGGGCAGAACAGCAACCCCGGTGACCCTACCGACAGCACCGGCGGCGGGGCGGCCACCGCTCCCCCCACCAGCAGCAGCTCGGACGCGCCGAGCGCCAACTCGGACGCCGCGGGTGACCAGCAGATCGTGTGCCCGGACGTGGCGAGCCAGCTGTCGAACGTGCCGGCGCAGGCCAGTAACGAGGTGAACCAGAACCTGCAGCTGCTCCAGCAGCAGATCAACGATGCCGACCAGCGGCTGGCGACCAGCCAGAACCAGGGTGATCCGAACTTCGTGCAGAACGCGATCGTCGGGCCGCTCAAGGACAAGCGAGTGGCCGCCATCAACCGGATGCTGACCGCGATCGGACGGGTCGCCCAGAAGCCGAACCTCAACGTCAACGGCCTCGCCAACTGCTCGGTCCAGGCCGGCGGCAACCAGAATGCCGGTGGCCAGAACAACGGCGGTGGCAACAACGCTGGTGGCAACAACGGTGGCAACAACAACGCCGGTGGGAACAACGGTGGCAACAACAACGCCGGTGGGAACAACAACGCCGGTGGCAACAACGGCGGCGCGGCCGGCGCGCTGGAGCCGCAAGGTCCGGACCAGGAGATCGGCAACAACGACGGCACGATCGTCGAGCCCGAGCAGGCCACCATCACCTTCCGGGGAAGCCCGGTGGGCCCGGTGACCGCCATGCCGCAGTTCCTCCGCGAGCTCAGCGGAGACGCCAAGGAGTCCACCAACGGCCCTGGCAACGCCCGCGCCTCCTGGACCTGCACCGGCTTCGAGAACCGGATCACCAACAAGTACGTGATCTGCCCCCAGGGAAGTAAGGTCGAGCGGATCCACGACTTCCCGGGCTGCTGGGACGGCAAGAACATCGACAGCGCCAACCACCGCACGCACGTCGCGTTCGCGGACGCCAATGGCAAGTGCAAGCAGGGCTTCAAGGCGATTCCGCAGCTGCGGGTCACGTTGGTCTACAACATTCCACAAGATGTCCAGGCCAACAAGCAGTACAAAGTGGACGCCTTCCAGCAGGAGGAACACAACCCGTTCTCCGACCACGACGACTTCGCCAACGTCATGTCCCAGGCGATCATGACCCGCCTCGTGAACTGCGTCAACCAGGGCAAGACCTGTAAGGAGTAACCACCCCAGGCGCCGCCGTTCGGGGAGCGCATCCAGCTCGAGGATGCGCTCCCCATCCGCACGTCCAGGGTATTTTTCCGACAGACTTGACAGAAAATTAGTGCTGGTAAAAAGGTTCGAACCGGTTGCGAGCGCCAGACGTGTGCTAGGAGGAAAACGCAGCGGTCTCCGCGGCCGCTTTCCTAGCCTCTGAAGGAGAACCAATGTCTGCCCGCAAAATCCTGGTGGCCACCACCACCATGCTCGGCGTCAGTGTGCTCGGCGCCTGCAGCGGCTACGGCGGCGACACCGGCGCGACGGCACCGGTCGCGGTCCAGAAGCAGGCGGCCGTCGACAACAACAACGGCAACAACGGCAACAACGGCAACAACGGCAACAACAATGCCAACGGGGCGGACTCGGTGAAACTGGTCGTCGCCGAGGTCAGTGGCGTCGGCCAGGTGGTGACCGACGCCAACGGAATGACCCTCTACCGGTTCGACAAGGACACCGCGAAGCCACCGAAGTCCAACTGCGAGGGCGATTGCGCGGTCAAATGGCCCCCGATGCTGGCCAGCGGCTCGGTGGACGTCCAGGGCGTCGACTCGAAGCTGGTCGGCACGGTCACCCGCGGCGACGGCAGCCAGCAATTGACCATTAACGGCTGGCCGCTCTACCGCTACGCTCAGGACGCCGCGAAGGGCGACGCCAAGGGCCAGGGCGTGGGCGGCACGTGGTTCGCCGTGACGGCCACCGGGGGCAAGGCGGCCGGCGGGTCCGGCGAGACGAGCGCGCCCGCCGAAGCGGCGAGCGCGATCAACACCACCAACATCGACGGTCTCGGCACGGTGCTCACCGACCAGAACGGCATGACGCTTTACCTCTACACCAAGGACGACAAGAACAAGCACGTGTCCAACTGCAACGGTCAGTGCGCGACCACCTGGCCGCCGCTGCCGGCCAACGGGGACACGCAGATCAACGGCATCGACCCGAAGCTGGTCGGCAAGACCAAGCGGGCGGATGGCGCCGAGCAGCTCACGGTGGGTGGCTGGCCCGTCTACCGGTACATGAAGGACACCGCGCCCGGCCAGGCCAACGGCCACAACGTCGGGGGCGTGTGGTTCGCGATCGAGCAAAACGGCTGCAAGGTCTCCGCTGACAAGAAGCCCACTTCGAACGCGTCGGCTTCCGGCTCGGGCAGCAGCTACGGCAGTTACTGAACGTCTTTGAATGGTAAGGAGTGACCGGATGGCGGCGTTGTGGGGCCGAAAACGCGCGGCGGTGGCCGACGAGGCGTTGATCCGATCGCTCTATGCGGAACACGGGCGGGCGCTTCTCGCGTACGCGACCCGCCTGACGGGCGACCGGGCTGCCGCGGAGGACGTCGTACAGGAGACCCTTGTGCGTGCGTGGCGGCATCCGGACTCGCTCGTCAACGGCAAAGGATCGGTGCGGGGCTGGCTGCTCACGGTGGCCCGCAACATCATCACCGATCGATACCGGGCCAAGGCCGCCCGGCCGGCCGAGGTCGCCGAATCAGCGGCGGCCCCGGCCGTGCAGGGTGATCATGCGGACTCGGTGGTGAATTCGATGGTGGTGCTCGACGCGCTGGAACGGCTTTCGCCGGAGCACCGGGACGTACTGACTGAGATCTACTTCCGGGGTCGCAGCGTGGCCGAGGCCGCCCAGACCCTTGGCGTTCCGCCGGGCACCGTCAAGTCAAGGTCCTACTACGCGCTCAGGGCGATGCGCCAGACTTTCGGTGCCAAGCACGCGATCCCGGAGGTGACCGGATGACCACAAGGCACGATACGCGGTCGCTCGGTGCCTACGTTCTTTCCGCGCTGGATCAGCAGGAGATGCTTGCCATGGAGCGGCACTTGGCCTCATGCGCGCAGTGCCGTGCGGAAGTGGCCCAGCTGCGCGCCGCGCATTCCGCACTGGGCGGGCTGCCGCAGGAGGCGTGGCTGGACGGGCCACCAGAGGGCGGAGACCTGTTGTTGCAGCGGACGCTGCGCAGCATCCGCCAGGAACGGCAGGCACGGACACGGAACCGGCG
>NZ_DATELF010000117.1:0-31927 GCF_035276945.1 Amycolatopsis sp.
CTTGGTCAGGTTGTAGGTCACCCGCTCGATACGACCGGGCCGGATCGCCAGCACCGCAAGCAGTGTCGGCAGTTCGGCCGACAGGTCCCGGGACCGGGGCCACCAAGCCCCGTCGACATACCCCGTCGCGGGTGCCTTCGGCTTCAACCGCAAGCGCAGGGTGTGCGGAGGTGGCTCGACGACCGCCGAGACCAAGGGGGTGGTGGTCAGTGTGCGCGGGCCCGACATCATGTCGATGCTCCCGTCCCCGGCCGCGAAATATGGCCGGTGGGTTTTCGTCGAGGACGACGTGAACTTCACTCGCGTACGAGATGCTCCCGACACCACCAAGTCTACGCCCCATTCGGCTACTCGGATGTGACCGTGCCCGGCTCCCGGTGATAGAGGTTCAGCACCCCAACAGTGATGGCACCGAGTTGGAGCGGGAAGCACGATGCCACGTTTCCTGGCCCACGAGTGGGCTTGAACGAGCGCGGTTGGGCCGGCCAGGCCAACGAATTCCAATTTGGACAATCGAGGACGAGTAGGTGCCCAGTGCCGGGCAGGCGGTGGCCGAGCGTTTCCGCGAGCTGCGGTGCGGTCAGCAGGTCCAGCTCATCCTGGGCGGTGACAACGATGGTGCCGCGACTGGATCGCCGCAAGCGTCAGCCGCACGATCGCCCGAACCACCGCTGCTCGTCCACCCAGGCGCGACGGCACTGCTCTGCCAGTGCGAAGACATGCTCGTTTCCGCACGCGGTCACCGCCCGTCGACCGTCCAGGCCGGCGTCCTGCGGGGCCATCCCATCATCGACGAATCCGGCACCAGTCCGTCCAGGACGGAGGTTTGCGTAACCTACCGGTGGCCTACTGCCGGGACACGCCCGGTTCGCCGTTCACCGGTACCTCTTGTGCCGGCAGCGTGACCGGCGGCCTCTGCGGCGCGGCGGTGTCGGCTTGCGTGGTCGCCGCGGTTGTCTCCCGGGCCAGGAAGGAGCCGAGTTCGCCGATGGTGCTCATCAGCGGCGCGGGGAACACGACGGTGGTGTTCTTGTCCACCCCGATCTCGACCAGGCTCTGCAGGTTGCGCAACTGCAACGCCAGCGGATGGGCCATCATCATGTCCGACGCCTCACCGAGCGCGGCCGCGGCCAGGGACTCGCCCTCAGCATTGATGATCTTCGCTCGCTTCTCTCGCTCGGCTTCGGCCTGCCTGGCCATCGCGCGTTTCATGCTTTCCGGTAGCTGAATGTCCTTCAACTCCACCAGTGTCACTTCCACACCCCACTCTACGGTGGTGACGTCGAGGATCTTGCGGATGTCGACGTTGATCTTGTCCGTCTCGGCCAAGGTCTGGTCGAGAGTGTGCTGACCGACCACCTTCCGGAGGGTGGTCTGGGCGATCTGGTCGATCGCGGCATAGACGTTCTCGATCGCGACCACCGACTTCACCGCGTCGACCACCCGGAAGTACGCGACCGCGGACACATCGACGCTGACGTTGTCACGAGTGATGATTCCCTGGGATTGAATCGGCAGTGTGACGATCCGCATCGACACCCGGCGCAGGACGTCGGCGACCGGGATGATCAGCTGGAGACCGGGCATCCGCACGCCTCGCACCCGGCCCAGCCGGAACAACACCCCCTGCTCGTACTGCTTGACGATTCTCACCGACAGGCCCAGCAGCAGCAATGTCACGGCAACGATGCCGACAATGATCCACGCGATCATGATGACGCTCCGTCCGAATTGTGAATGAGATCGTCCCGGTGCGCCGGCCCGGCAGCGGCGAGCTGACGGTGACTGCGTAGCGGCCGAACAAACCACCAGGAGACCACCGGCGGCCATGGACGTCCTGTCGGCGCCACGACTGTGCCTTCCGCCACCTGGCGCCCTCGACGCTAGGCCCGGCGCCGCCGACGAGACTGTGGCCTTAAGTCACCGGCGCCCGGGACCTCGGGCCTCAATCTCGCCTTTTCGGACACGCGGCACGCCAACGACGCCCGCGCACCAGGCGGATCCTGAATCCCCGGCCCTTCGACCAGCAGCACTTCGCGGCTCATATGTGGCGCGAAACCCGCTCGTGGCCTCGACCGTTCAGCCACCGACACTACGCCGCCTGGCACACGGGTGTGCCTGAAACCGAAATAATCACCGGTGCCGCCCGTCAAGGTGTAGTGTCACGGGCAAACGCCGGATCGACATTGAGCCGTGCAGCGAGGGCACTCACTCAGGTTCGCCGATGGGCGCGATTTCCGGAGGGGTTGCCATGAGCCAGACCTACCAGCAACGGTGCGAGACCGTTGAGCGGACCCTAGCCGCCGAGAAAATCGATCCTGGAGCCGGAAAAACGCTTTCCGAAGTGGCCGTGAAGGTGCTCGCGGCGCTCGACGGCATCAAGGAAGACCTGCGATAGACCCGTATCCCCGCTCTGCCCGGGCGGTGATTCCGGCAACATTTCCGGTTCGGCGATATCCGGGCCGGGCCCGGTCGATGGGGAAGCGGCGAAATGGCCACGGTTCCGCGCTGGGACGATGGTCGGCACGGTTGACCGGGACCGCGCCTGCCGACCTGACGGATGATCGTCAGGCGGTCATGGCGCAGGTTGGGGCGGGCATGCTGGGCCAGACAAGGAAGGGGAGTAGCCATGGCCGCCGGATCCACGGTGCGACCTGCCGAGGTGAGCAGGCGATTCATCCGCGCCCGTGAGGCCGTCACTGCTGCTCTGCGGTCCCTCGACCAGGCGGGCGGCATGGGCGCCGCGGAGCAGTACCAAGCGCTCGTGGTCGCCCGTCGCGGGGTGGCCGACGTCTACCGTGAGGGCCGGGCGATCAACCATCGCACCGAACTGGACCAGACCCTGTGGTTCGCCCTTGACGAGAGCCGCACCCTGGCAGGACCAGGAGCCCGAGGGGTACCGCCGGCTCGCCGCCGGAGCCTGTGATCGGGTCGACTGACGGGCACGCTGTCCGGCCGGTCATGTCATGACGGCCGGTCTGGCGTTTCCGCGCCGGCGCCTGACGATTTGAGAACGTGAACCGTTGCTCGGCAGCGGGCGCACGCCGGGTGTGCCGCCCGGACAGATCCACATCTTTGCCCGAGTGATCTGGTTGTTCGTGAAGCTGGGCTGGGTGTGGGATGTTCGCCGGCCAACGCCGAGCCGACTCGCCCCCGGCAGGGCAACTCGACAGCCAGCCGCGACGACCCGATCCGAAAGGCTCCGCCATGGTCACGTTCGGCTTCATGAGCACCTACCCGCCCACGTTGTGCGGACTCGCTTCGTTCACCGCCTCACTCCGTGCCGCGCTTCCGGCGGGCACGGCCGGCGGCGTGGTGCGGCTCGTTGAATCGCCGGCCGGCCCCCTGCCCGCCGGGGTCGTCGGGGAACTCGTCGCGGACTCGGCGGCCGGCTGCCGGAACGCCGCGGCCCTGCTCAACCGGTACGAAGTCGCGATTGTCCAGCACGAATACGGCGTCTACGGGGGCGAGGACGGCGACGACGTGCTGCGCGTACTGGCCATGCTGTCCGTCCCGGCGGTGGTCGTGCTGCACACCGTGCTCACCGAACCGACCGCGCACCAGCGCGCTGTGCTCAACGAGGTGCTCGCCGCAGCGACGGCGGTGGTCACGATGAGTGAGACAGCGCGCCGCCGGCTGGTCACCGGCTACGAGGTGCCGGCCGGCCGCGTGCACGTCATCCCGCACGGCGCACCGGACTCCGTCGCCCTGCTGCCCGTCCCGCACCGGAATCCGCGGTGGAGTAGGCAGCGACAGGTGCTGACCTGGGGCCTACTCGGCCCGGGCAAGGGCATCGAGTGGGGTATCGAGGCCATGGCGGTGCTGGGCGACCTGCGGCCGGCGCCCCGCTATGTCGTGGCCGGGCGGACCCATCCCAAGGTGCTGGCCCGGCAGGGCGAGCACTATCGCGACTTCCTCGCGTCCCGAGCCGAGAGCCTCGGCGTCCGCGACCGGGTCCGGTTCGACTCGCGTTACCTCGACGCCGGTTCGTTGCGCCGCCTCGTGGCTGACACCGATGTGGTGCTGCTGCCCTATGACTCTCGGGAACAGGTCACCTCTGGCGTGCTGATCGAAGCCGTCACCTCGCGCACTCCGGTGGTGGCAACCAGGTTTCCGCATGCGGTCGAACTGCTCTCCGGCGGCGCCGGTGTGCTGGTCGACCACCAGGACCCGGTGTCCATCGCCGCCGCGGTTCGGCTGGTGCTCACCGACAGTGCGGTCGCCAGTGGAATCGCGGCCGCCGCCGGGTTCGCCGCGCGCACGCTGGGCTGGGCGTCGGTGGCGCGTGAGTACTGCCGGTTGGTCGCGAACCTGGCCCGCACGCCGGCGCCGGTCGTGGCGTGATGCCAGGACCGCAGCGTGTGGGGCTGGACTACCGGCACCTGCTGCGCCTCTCGGACGATGTCGGCCTGTTCGAGCACGCCAGCGGGCCGCTACCGCTCCGTGCGCACGCGTACTGCCTCGACGACGTTGCCCGCGGCCTGGTTGTGCTCGGTCACGAGCCGGCTCCAGGCCCGGAGTTGTTGCGGCTGCAGGAGATCCTGCTGGCGTTCACCGCGCACGCGCAGTGCGGCGGGAGTTTCCGCAACCGCCTCGGTTATGACCGTCGCTGGCAGGATGCGCCGGGTCTCGGCGACTGGTGGGGCCGGGCGCTGTGGGGCCTGGGCGCCACCGCGGCCCATGCCGGCCGGCAGTGGGTTCGGGCAGAGGCCAGAGCCCTGTTCGAGCGCGGCGCCGCGAAACGTTCGCCCTGGCCGCGTGCGATGGTCTTCGCCGCGTTGGGCGCCGCGGAAGTGCTTGCCGGCGACCCGACGGACGGACCTGCCCGCACGCTACTGGCCGCGGCCGTCCCGGCGATCGGTCCGATCCCCGTCGAGTTCGGCTGGCCCTGGCCGGAACCCCGATTGCGATACGCGAACGCCGCGGTCGCCGAAGCCCTTGTCGCGGCCGGCGCCTTACTGTCCAATGAGGACGCTTTGGCGGACGGGCTGAGGGTCCTGCACTGGCTGCTGAACCTGCAGACACACCGGGGACAGCTTTCCGTGGTTCCCTCGGGCGGCTGGACACCAGGGCAAGGGCCACCGGGTTTCGACCAGCAGCCGATCGAGGTGGCCGCGCTCGCATCGGCCTGCGCCCGTGCGTATGCGGTCACCGGCGCGGCCTGCTGGGCGACGGGCGTGCTGCTCGCCCACAACTGGTTCCTCGGCGCCAACGATGCCGGCGTGCCGCTGGCGGACCCCGATACCGGTGGATGCGGCGACGGACTTGGCGTCGGTGGCGTGAGCGCCAACCAAGGCGCCGAGTCGACGCTGGCGCTACTGTCGACTTGCCAACAGGCGTCGTACGGGCTCGCCCGCATCGACGCTGTGCGTGACGCCGGTGCCGCGTGACGGTGGAAACTTCGGGCCTGGTGACCAGGCGGCCTGCGATGTTCCGTGCCGATCCGGACCGGGTCATCACCAAGTTGTTCGTGCCCGGCGAGGAGAACCCGGAGACCCGGTCGCGCGCGGCGGGGGTGCTGGAACGGGTCCTTGCCTTGTCGGAGAACGCCGTCAGCGCGCTGCTCGCGGACGTGCTGGCCGATTTCTCCGCACGATATCGCGACTTCAGCGCCACTCTGGAGCGTAACGCGTCGATCATGAGCCACCGGCTGGTCGAGCCGGACGCGCTCAGCCGGGAGCGCCGGCTGCTGCTCGGTGCCTACTTCACGCACGAGTACGCCATCGAGGCGGCCGCACTGTGTAACCCGTCCATGGTCGCGCATCCCCGGCAGGACGGGATGGCGCCGGGCCAACTGCGCGTGGTGCTCAGCCTGCGTGGCATCGGTGAGGGTCACGTGTCCTCGATCGGGTTCGCGACCGGCGTGCTCGGCCCCGGCCCGACCGCGCACTGGCATCCGCGGCCGGGGCCGGTGGCCACCGCGGAGCGTCAGCAGGACTCCTGGGATCGCGCCTGGTTCCGGGCCGTGCTCGCGCACGACCGGTGCGACAACGAGATCACCGCCACCGTGCTTTCCGCCCTGCCCGAACCCTTTGGCCAGGCTGATCTCGACCATGGGCTGGCCGCGGTGCATCCCCGGCTGCTTGCCCGCACCGGTGCCTCGGCCACCCTGCAACGGATCCGCGAGCTGGCCGCCGGGAGTTACACCGTGCGTTTCCCCGACGACGTCGAGCTGGCGCAGCGCGTGCTCTGGCCGATCGGCCGCACAGAAAGCCACGGGATGGAGGACGCGCGTTTCGTGCGCTTCACCGGCCAGGGTGGCGCAACCCGCTACTTGGCCACCTACACCGCCTATGACGGCCGCACAGTCGCGCCACACCTGTTGGACAGCGCAGACCTGTGTTCCTTCCGAGTGTTCCCACTGACCGGCCCGGCCGCGCGCAACAAGGGCATGGCGCTGTTTCCCCGGCTCGTCCGGGATCGACACCTGGCGCTGTGCCGCGGCGACGGAGAGACCATCAGCCTGGCGACGTCGTTCGACGGTCGGAACTGGGCCGGCGAGGTGCCGCTCCACGGGCCAACCGCGCCGTGGGAATTACTACAGGTCGGCAACTGTGGTTCCCCGCTGGAGACCCCGCAGGGGTGGCTGGTGATCACCCACGGCGTCGGCCCGATGCGGACCTACGCCATCGGCGCCATGCTGCTCGACCTCGCCGACCCCACCCGGATCCTCGCGGTGCTGCCCGAGCCACTGCTCACGCCCGACCCGCTGGAACGGACCGGTTACGTCCCCAATGTCGTTTACACCTGCGGAGGGCTGCTGCACGACGGGACACTGTGGTTGCCCTACGCGAGTAGCGACACCCGGGTCGCGGTGGCCACCGTGCCGCTCGACAGGTTGCTCGCCCGCTTCAGCGCCCCGACCGGCTAAATGGTTGATGCGGTGAAGTTGGTGTTGGTGATCGAAGGCTGTGAGCGATCGTTTGCTGGTCACGCCGGTTTGCCAGTTGTGCCAGATGCCGGCGGCCATGGCCAGTAGACGGTGCGCGATGCGGGTGAACACGCCGTGCGGGGTGCGTCCGCCGTGCCGTTCCAGGTCGAGTTGCCCCTTTGAAGGTCTGGTTGACCGATTCGATCCACTGGCGCACGCCACCGAGGTCGTTTCGGTAGGTTTCGTCCTTGCGGTCCGGGCGCAGCAGTCGCAGTCCCGTCGACTCGGCGAGTTTCTGGCGCGGTTTTCCTGAGAAACCCTTGTCCGTCAACAGGATCTGACCCTCCCGGATGAGGTGGTGGTTGTTGTCGAGCAACGCGGCCAGCACCCCGTGTTCGCCGATCTCGGGATCGGCCGGGCACCACCTGTCCGGCATCCCGTCACCCGCGCAGATCGTTCGTCGGCGGCCTGCCGCGTGATGAAGGTGGTCAGGTCCTTGGTTGTCCGGGGACGGCGTAGCCGAGTTTGAGCAGGGCTTTGCGGAACTTCAGTTCTTGTTCGGGTGGAATGGCGAGGTGCCGGTCGCCGATTCGGTGGCACAGCGGGCGGAGGCGGCGGTCGTGGGTGATGAGTGTGGCGATGGTGGGGTCGGCGCATTCGATCACGCGGGCGTGGCCGATGTCGGTGAGCTGTCCCGCCCGGCGGACGACGTCCGAAATCAGGGTGCTCAACGTGCCGGGTAGTTCGTGTTCGCTGCGCTGGGTGAGGAAAGTGGTCAACTCGGTGAGGTCACGGCCGGCATCGATCGCGGAGAGCAGGCTGGTGGCCGAAGCCGTCCAGACCCGGTCGGCGGTCTGCTTCGTGTAGGCGGAGAGAACGAGCCGGTCCGCGGCGGGGAGGTCCGCGGTGGCGACGATGTCGAGGTTGGGCAGCACCTTCAGGGGCGCGGCCGTGGTCGTGTCGGAGGTGGTCGGTCGATAGGTGTCGGTCAAGCCGAGGACGTAGGCGCCCAACGCGGTGAGTCTGATCGCCTGGAGGCCGTCGTAGCGGCTCAGCGCTTCCAGGTCATCGCCGCCCCAGTTGCCGCGGAAGTCGTTGCGCGCATCGGACGCGGCGACGTAGTCGAGGTCAACCAGCCCCAGAGTGCCCGCGTACTCGAACAGGATGGCGAGGGTGTAGCGGCCTTCCAGGAGTTCCCAGTCGTGGAAGCCGTCGTAGCCGAGGCTGCCGTACTGCGGGTCGACGAGGTAGAGCTTCCACAGCGCCATGTCGGTGCGGGCGATGGTGGGGCTCAGGTTGCCGCGGCGCATGGTGGTGAACAGGGTGTCCACGTCGATCCACTCGCCGGGCGGGCAGGTGGCCAGCGCCGTCGCAACCATCTGACGGCGCGGTTTGGCCGCGGTGAGCACGTTGCGGATGCGCTGGCCCTTGATCTGTTCGATCCGGCTGAATTCGTCGATCACCGCGTGGGTCAGCCAGCGCCGCCACAGCACCCGGATGATTTCGGCCGGTGGTTTCCCCAGTGCCGCGCGGCCTTTCGGGGTCGGCCGGAGACGAGCACCGTCGAGCTTGGCGAGGCCACCGGCTTGGATCAGCAGCGGCCACGCGAAGGCCGCGATGGGTTCGTGGCGTAGAAGTCGCCCTGCACCAGGTGCTCGTCGATGGTGCGGATGGTGGCCGCGGACGGGAGGCTGGTCTTCTCGCTGCACTTCACCTTGCCGGCCGCGCACAGTTCGAGCATGGCGCGCAGATTGGCGAGGGTCTCATCCTCGGTCAGCCGCACCCGGCGGTCGGCGGGGTCGGGCAGCAGGCGCAACGCGGTCACGTTCCTTTCACCCACCGGCCGTAGGCGTCGATCCACTCCACGCCCTCCGGGGGCGGTGTGGGCAGCGGCAGGTCCAGGATCGGGATGTGCTGCTTTGACCGGCCACGCGTACAGACGGCCGTGATCTGCTCGTCCTCGGTCAGATCCAGGCATACGACGGTTACATCCACGCCCAGCACCACGGTCTGGAACGGCATGGCGAGATTTTCCTCGAGCATGGTGTAGAAGCCGGTGACGCATTCGCTGTCGTTGTAACAGTCGACGGTCGCCTCGGCGATCAAGGCATCCAGCGCCGCCCGATTCGATCGACTCACGCCGTCAGTGTTGCATGCCTGGGTGCACTCCAGCGTGAAGGTCTCTGCCAAGGAGACTCGTGGCGCGAGGTCCGGTGGGGACGGCGTTCGCCCAGAGCGTGGTTCAGATGTCATCGCCACTCGGTGACGGAAGTGATGACCAGGACGCTTTCATAGCGCACGGCGAGCTTGTCGTATCTGGTCGCTACGGCCGCGGTTGCTCACAGAGCCGGTCACATGACAGGCCTGCACCCCGAGGGCACCGGGATGTCCGACGCCATCAGCGCCGCCATGGCGCGGGCGCGGGTGGACGCCGAGGGCATCGGCTACATCAACGCGCACGGCTCGGGCACCAAGCAGGACGACCTGCTGTTGCGTGCGCGCCGCGATCGATCCTTCAGTCCCGCTCGACCACCCACGCCCGGTCATCCCCATCCACGGGCCATCGCCCGCATGATCAACTGTCCACGTCTGGCAGCCGGTTCCCCTCGGTCGGATGGGGTGGATGGGTGTGGGGGAGTGGCTTTCGGGGTAAGCCCGAACATGGAGCCCGGGCCCCAACCTTATGTGCGGCCTCCGCACACCCAGCATGACCTTGACCCGCACGAGGTCGCGGGCAGCATGCGTGTGGCGGTCTCGCGCCTGCGTAAGCAGATCATTGAAGCGTTCAGCCTGCACATCGCGGCAACGACCGATCAGTGCGCGCGAACGAACCCGCAAACCTCCGGAAAGGAGGGAGTGAGTCCCTAGCCGGGACACAGCGGCCGGTGCAACGAGGAGACGCCCGTAAGTGTGGGCGCTCACAGGTGTTGCCGGGGCAGATGAGCGTCTGGCAAGGTCACGAGGTAGTGATCTTGACCGACGAGTATGGCGATCGAACGCGTCATGGAGCGGGCAACTCGGGAGTTCGGCCGTCTCCGAGCGCACCCGGCCAACCGTCGTCGCCGCCGCAGGTGCGTCGAGCTATGCAGATGGCGGCCGTGCGCGGCGATCAGGTCGAAAGCAACGAAGTACACCGCCACTCCTTCGGCGGCGCCGCGACGCGGTCCCCACATCAACGGGAAGTCGGGCCGCCCATCCCGGTAGGCGAGCGGTTCCCATCCACAACGAGTGCCCCGCCCAGGCGGCGCCCGGCGCCACGGATCTCCGGAAACCGCGTGACATCGGTGCCGGTCCGGGTGTGGAGCACCGAGCCAAAACTTGCGTTTTGAGGCGTCATCGGGCGTCGGCTCGGTGACGGCGGCGGACGGTGGACCAGTGCAGCGCACGCTGGATGCTCTCGGTCGCTCCCTCCAGATCATGACGGCCCGTCGATGTTGCGATGGGCCCCGGGGGGTCTCAGCCGTCCGCGAGGCGGTCAGGTCATTTCAGGGCGGCGGCCGGGGTTGTACCCAGGTATTCCATGGCCTCGGCGTACTTCGGGTCAGCTGGGCGATGCTCGAGGAGGAGTGATGTCTGGACGGGATTCGGCCAGGCCGGTGGACCAGGAGGCACCGACGGCTTGGCCCAGATCCCGGAGCTTCCCTGCGCGCCGGCCACGATGCTCAGTCGCATCGCCCCAAAGAGGCCCCGCCATCCCCTGGCGGTGTGCGGGCTTCAGCGTGCTGCCGGGGTCCAGCCGTATGCCGCGCTCATGGCGCGCGTGAACACCGACGTGGGTGTGGCGAAGGCCATCGCATCGCGTACCGGGCTGAGGACAGGGTTCTGCATGAAGCCACCGACCCTGCCGGAGACCCGGGACATCGACTCGGTACGCGGGCGGCGGATGGCGTTGTAGGTCCGCAGGCCGCGGTCGACGCCGTGTTCCTCGATGGCGTCCGCGAGGACGACCGCGTCCTCGATCGCCAGGCAGGCTCCCTGTCCGATGTCGGGCGTGACCGCGTGCGCGGCGTCACCGATCAGCGCCACACGGTCACGAACGAACGAAAGCATGGCGGTGCGCAGGTAGTAGACATCGTGGCGGCCCAGCACCTCCGCGGGCGTGGAGGCGAGCAACTGGGGGATCGGGTCGTGCCAGCGCCGGAACCGCGCGACCAGTGGGTCGAGGCCGTGCTCGTGCTTGTCGGCATCGGCCAGGTTCTCGCAGGCGAACCAGTACACCTGGCCGTCATTGATCGCGTCTATCCCGAAGCGGGCGCCGCGCCCCCAGGTGACCGAGACGACCGGGGAGATGTCCGGGGCGTCCGCGGCGGGGACAATGCCGCGCCAGACCGTGTATCCGGCGCTGTCCGGTCCGGGGTGACCGGGGAACAGTTCCGGGCGAAGGCGGCTTTTGATGCCGTCGGCGACCACGACGAGATCCGCTGTTGCCGACGTCGTGCCTTCGGGGGTTTCGAAGGTGACCGTGGCCGAGTCCGCGTGCGTGGTGATCCCGGTGGCGCGGTGCTCTGTCCGCAGGGCGGTCACGCCTACCCGGTGCAGGAGGAGGTCGTGCAGATCGGCGCGGTGGATGGAGTAGAAGGGTGCGCCGTAGCGGCGCTCGATACCGAAGGCCGGGATCATCATGAGGGAACGGCCGGAGGGAACGCGGATTTCGATCCCTTCCTGGCGTCGGCCACGCTCGCGCAGGTCCTCGCCCACGCCGACGTAGCGCAGTGCCTTCACGGCGTTGGGGGCCATGCCCACGGCCGCGCCCACCGGTCGGATCGTCGGTGCCTGCTCGTAGATGTCGACCTGCCAGCCCTTGCGCTGCAGCGCAAGGGCGGCTGTCAGGCCCCCGATGCCGGCGCCGACGATGATCGCTGTACCGCTCATAACCCCACTCCCCGGGTTGAAACGGTCGTTTGAAATGAATGTTATAGCATGCGGCTGGGCGATGCTCGAGGAGAAGTGATGTCTGGACGGGATCCGGCGGTGGACCAGGAGGCACCGACGCGAGACCGGCTGATCGCGACGGCGATCAGGTTGTTCGGTGAGCGCGGGATCGAAGCGACGTCAATGAGAGCCCTCACCGATGCGGCCGGAGCCAACATCGCCTCGGTCAACTACCACTTCCGATCCAAGGAAGGGCTGCTGCGCGCCGGCATCGACCGGGCCATGCGTGCCCTCAACGACGAGCGCCGCCGCCGGCTCGACGAACTCGAGGCGGCGCCCGAGCCGCCGTCGGTGGCCGATCTCGTCCGCGTCTTCGTCGAGCCGGGCCTCGCCCTGGCCAGCCCACGCGGACAAAGTGCCGCGGTCGCCCGTTTCATCGGACGTGTCCTGAGCGAACCGAGTCCGCGGATCCGGGAGACGGTCGCCGAACAGCTTTACCCCGTCGATGCCCGCTTCCTGGCCGCGCTCGGTCGCGCGCTCCCCGATCGAGACGAGGGTGGCATCAAGTTCGTCTACGCCAGCATGGTCGGGCTGCTCGGTGTCTGGCAGTCCGGTGCGCTCGACCAGCTCAACCGAGCCCCAGGTCAGCGCGTCACACCAGGCACCACAACCGCCGATGCCGAACGGGTGATCGCCTTCATCACCGCGGGAATACTCGCCGGAAGCCGGTGACCGGCAGCGATCGATGCCCGCCGCGAGAGCGTGAAGTCCGAAACCGGGCGCTCGCTATGTCTCGCTATGTAGTGTTGCCATGAACCGACGTTAGGCGGCTCGCCGGTTCTGCCCGTCTCATCGCGCCGCTCGGCGGGTCAGAAGGGCACGGGCACGCCGCCACTCATGCCTCCGTTGACGGTCAGGTCTGTCCATCAGAAATATAGATCGGATCCCCGTCCAGCAAGGCTGACCATCGTCCCGGACCTCGCGCGCCGATTTCGCGCGCAACAGTGCGGCATAATCGGCATGGGCGACAAAGGCTACCGGGGAGCCTGCCTCGTCACGCCACGGAAAAAAACCAAAGGGAGGAGCACCCGGCAAACGAGAAAAAGAAAGTAACGCCGACATCTCCGCACTCCGCGCAGCCGTCGAACGCGTCGTCTCGCACTTCACAAACTGGCGCATATTTCACCGACTACTGTATCGTCGCCCATACTCCACCTACCGCCAAGCCTACGACGCCACACGCGGACCGTTCTTCTTCTCCACTACACGGGGTTTTGAATAATGCTCCTGCTGTCCGCCTCGTGGAGAAATCATCTCCCACGTCAACAGTGCTGTTACGGCTCCGCTTGAAAAGCTGGCGTAGTGGCACTTGTTCGTACCGTGCGGCATTCGGCCTCTGTGCGTGGCCCGCAGTCGCGGACGCTCTTCGTGTTCGGCTTCGCCGGGCGGGCCGTCCAGCGGTCCAGTCTGGCTACGAAGCTGCCGTGGGCGGCAACCCGAAACCTGTCGAGCAATCGCGGTGAGCGTGGCGGTGCTGGGCCAGTCGTTCGCGGCGCTGCCTTGCTCGGCAGGAGGCTGCCCAGAGCGAAGCCTGCCTGCTCCGCCGTTGACAAGCAGACTGTGCCTCAATCATTATTGACTCAATGAACTTTGACTGGTCTTTGGTGGTGCGGGAGCGGGCGCGAGTGCACGCGGCCTTGGGTGAGCCTGCCCGGTTGGCGATCGTGGACCGCCTGGTGCTCGGCGACGCGTCCCCCACGGAGATCGGGCGCGAGCTGGGCTTGCCGAGCAATCTGCTGGCGCATCATCTGAAGCTGCTGGAACAGGCCGGGCTGATCGAGCGGTCCCGATCGGAGGGCGATCACCGGCGTACGTATCTGCGGCTGCGGCCGCAGCCGTTGACCGGTCTGGTGCCGGGGCTGCGTTCGGCGCCGCGGGTGGTGTTCGTGTGCACGCACAACTCGGCCCGTTCCCAGCTGGCGGCGGCGTTGTGGGCGCGGCGGAGCCCGGTCCCGGCGGCCTCGGCGGGAACCCATCCGGCGGTTCGGGTGCATCCCCGGGCCGTGGCGGTCGCCCGCAGCCGCGGTCTGTCGCTGGCGCGGGCGCGGACCTCACGCGTGGAGGAGGTCCTGAACGACGGGGACCTGGTGGTCGCGGTCTGCGACCACGCGCACGAGGAACTCGGGACCAGCGCCGATGACCGGCTGCACTGGTCGGTGCCCGATCCGGCTCGTCTCGACACCGACGACGCGTTCGAGCAGGCCTTCACCGATATCGCCGACCGGATCGACCGGCTGGCTCCCGCCGTCCGCCTACCTGGAGAACCCCATGACTGACACCGAGCGCTACCACCACCCTGACCTGGGCATCGACCAGCAACTCGCGTTGCGCACGGCCGCGACCCGCCTGCAGAGCGAGTTCGACGGCACCTTCGGCACCGAGACCATCGAACGGTTCCTGCGCTCCAGTTACGACCAGTTCGCCTCCGGCGCCTCGATCCCGAACTTCCTGCCGCTGCCGGCCGAGCGGTTCGCCCGGCAACGTCTGCACGCGCTGGCCAAAGTGGAGGGACACGCGCCCTACGGCAAGCCGACCGTGTTGTTCCTGTGCGTGCACAACGCGGGGCGCAGCCAGATGGCCATGGGCTTCTTCCGGCACCTGGCCGGCGAGGCAGCGGTGGCGTGGTCCGGCGGATCGGAGCCGGGCCGTGAGATCAACCCCTCCGCCGTCGCCGCGATGGCCGAGCACGGTATCGACATCACCGGCGAGTTCCCGAAGCCATGGACCGACGAGATCGTCCGCGCCGCCGATGTCGTGATCACGATGGGTTGTGGGGATGCCTGCCCGGTGTTTCCCGGCAAGAAGTACCTGGACTGGGAACTGGACGACCCGGCGGGCAAGAGCGTGGAGGACGTCCGCCCGGTGCGGGACGAGATCGAGCGCCGGGTCCGGCAGTTGCTCGACGAGCTCGGTGTCGCTGCCCGCGCGTGAGTCCAAGTCCACTGTGGCCGATAGGGAGTTGTTGATGGAACAGCCGTTGCCCCGCAAGCTGGTGGCCGAATACCTCGGGAGCCTGCTGCTGGCTGCGCTGGTGATCGGGTCGGGGATCGCCGCGCAGCGGCTCTCACCCGGTGACACGGGTTCGCAGCTGATGGAGAACGCGGCGGCCACGGCGGCAGGCCTGTTCACGATCATCCTGATGTTCGGTCCGATCAGCGGCGCGCATTTCAACCCGGTGGTGTCCTTTGTGGACTCCGCACTCGGTGGATTGCCGTGGCGGCACGCGCTCGCCTACCTTCCGGTGCAGGTCGCGGGGTGTGCCAGCGGTGCGGTGCTGGCGAACCTGATGTTCGCCGGCAGCGCGGTGAGCGTCAGCACCACCCATCGGGCCACGGCCGCGCACGGGCTGTCCGAGGTCGTGGCGACCGTCGGGTTGATTCTGGTGATCTTCTCGCTGGCCCGGTCCGGGCGCGCCGAGCGGGCGCCGGCCGCGGTCGGTGCCTACATCGGGGCGGCCTATTGGTTCACCAGCTCTACCAGCTTCGCCAACCCGGCGATCACGGTGGGTCGCATGTTCAGCGACACCTTCGCCGGTATCGCTCCCTCGTCGGCGCCGCTGTTCATCGTCGCCCAGGTCGGTGGCGGCGGGCTCGCGCTGCTGCTCGTCCGCGTGCTCTACCCCGGTGTCACGCCGAGCCAGGCGGCGGGTGTCCTCGTCCCGCACGCCGTGTCCTCCGCCCGCTGACCAGCCGGCCTGCCGGACCGCGGCTGCCGCGGCTGAGAGGACCTCAGCGCAAGTGCGCCATGATGGCCGTGACAGGCCGAAGGTGGTGGCGCACATGGACCGGAGGGCCGTGCACGAGCAGTGGAAGCGCGACCGCGCCACGTTCCACGCGCTGCTCGCCTCCGCGACGGCCGCCGACCTGCGGCGGCGCTCCCGGGGAACCCGCTGGACCAACCGGCAACTGCTGTTCCACATGCTGTTCGGCTACCAGGTCGTGCGGGCGCTCCTGCCGCTGGTCCGGATATTCGGGCGACTACCCGAAGGGGTCAGCCGGGCGTTCGCGCGGGCACTGGACGCGGCCACCGTCCCCTTCGACGCGATCAACTATCTCGGCTCGGTCGGCGGAGGACTCCTACCTCCGCGGTGGATGGGGGTGTGGTTCGACCACATCATCGCGGCCCTGGACCGCGGCCTCGACCGCGCCACCGACGCGAACCTTCAGTGTGGTATGCACTACCCGAACCGCTGGGATCCGTTCTTCCGGGACTACATGACCCTGGCCGACGTGTACCGCTATCCCGCGCGGCATTTCGCTTTCCACCACCAGCAATTGTCCTTTCAGGACAAGCGGCGGGCGAGGTAGGTGGCGTCGCGGCCGACACCATGAAGGGGCGCGGAGGCGAAGCTGTGCTGCCATTCCAGCCCCACGTAGCCCAGGCCGCCTCGGCGACCGCGTAGTACGCACGCTCGGAGTCGAACCCCCGGCAGGAGATTGCCCATTTCGGGCAACTGACGCAGCGCGGCGGTAACAGGCTCGGTGGCGAACGCCTGCACCTCCTCGTGCACGGCGGCCGCCTCGGCCGCGTTCGGCCGGTGGGCGAACAACAGCCGCCAAGTGATGTCCGAGCCGCTCACCGCACGGAAGAACGCCTCGGTGGTGAGCCGGAGCAACTCGTCCGGAGCCGTGGGAACAAGGTCGCCGACGACCCACTGTGCAACCTGGTTTCACCGCTCCGGCTGCTGTCGGGCATCGGCCATTGTCGTCATGATTTCGTGAGCATCGGCGCGGGACCCGCGGGTGGACAGCCGGGCACGCAAGGCTTTCTTGTCTACCTTGCCGATCGGTGTCAGCGGCAGATCGTCGAGCACTTCCAGTTGTTCCGGGAGTTTGTAGTGTGCGACACCGTAACTTCGCAGGGCCGTGCGGACCGCCTCCAGCGTCAGTGCTGGCCGGCCGGCCGCCGGCACCACGACGAGGCAGACCCGTTCGCCGAAGGTGAGGTCGGGGACCGGTACCACGGCCATCGCCGAGACCGGCAGCAGCTTTCGGACCAGGTCTTCCACTTCCTCGGCGGAGATTTTCTCGCCACCGCGGTTGATCAGATCCTTACGACGCCCCGCGACCACCAGGTTGCCGCTGGGATGCCAGCGGACCAGGTCACCAGTGCGGTACCAGCCATCGGGGGTGAACGCCTTGCGGTTGTGGTCCGGCGCGCGGAAGTAGCTCCTGATCGTGTACGGGCCCCGGGTGAGCAGTTCGCCGACCTCACCTGGCGGTACCGGGGTGTCGTTCTCGTCGACGACCAGCACCTCGTCGTCCGGGCTGATCGGCCGGCCCTGGGTGGCGAACACCACGTGATCCGGGTCGTCCAGCCGCGTGTAGTTGATTAGTCCTTCGGCCATCCCGTAAACCTGCTGAAGCTGACCACCGAGCACCGCGGGGATCTTCCTGGCCAGGCCAGGTTCGAGCACCGAGCCTCCGACCTGGATAAGCCGTAGGCTGCCCAGATCCGGTTTCCGCGCGTCGGCGGCTTCCACCCAGCGCTGGGCTATGGCAGGCACCAGGGAGGTCATGGTGATTCGCTCACGGGCGATCGTGTCGAATGCGGCGACCGGTTCCGGCGACCGGGCCAGCACCACACGACCGCCCTTGGACAACGTGCCGAGAATGCCGGGGCACAGGGGAAAGTTGTGCGCGGCAGGTAACGTCACGAGGTACGCCGTCTCCGGTCCCACGGCGCATATTTCGGCTGTACGCCGCACGTGGTACTCGTAGTCGTTGTGCGTCCGGCCGATCATTTTCGGGGTGCCGGTGGTACCACCGGACAGCAGGAAAAATGCCACGTCGTCCGGATGTGGCTCGTCGCGGTCGAGCACGTGGCGCGGACCAGTACTTCCGGCCAGCAACGCGCGCAGGTCGAGTAGGCCGGGCCGGGTGCTCCCGACGACACCGATCAGGCACGGCCGGTCCAGCCCGGCGACCAGATCGACAGCCATCTGCCGGTGGTCGTGGCCGCGCCAGTGATCCGGGACCACGATCATGGCCACCTCGGCATGCCGGGCCAGATAGGCCAGTTCATGCTCGCGGTGCGCCACCAGCGCCAGCACCGGTGCGACCCCGGCGCGCAGGCAGGCCAGCAACAGCACGAGCAGCTCCCAGCAGTTGGGCAACTGCACCAGGAGCCGGTCGCCGCGTTGGAGGCCGTGCTCCCGCAGCGCGATGGCCAGCGCGTCGGCATGCTCGGCCAGCTGCCGATAGCTGATGCGGTGCTCGCCGTCCACCAGCGCCTCGCGCGGACCGTACTCGTCGGCCCAGTGCCGCGTCAGCCGGCCGAAGGTTTGGTCACGCCAGTGACCCACCGCCCGGTACCGGGCGGCGAACTCGGCCGGCCACCCGCTCATGACGCCACCGCCGCCAGCTCGGCGGCCAGGTACTCCGCGAGGGCGGCGACCGAAGGATGGCTCCACAGCAGGGTGGTGGGGAGGCGAAGCTGGAAGGCTCGTCCCAGTCGTTGGCACAGCACGGTTCCCAGCACCGAGTCGACGCCGAGGTCGGCGAGGGGCCTGCGGATGTTGAGCTCGTCGGCCGGCAACTTGGTCTCCTCCGCGACCTGTCTGCGGACCTCGCGGACGAGGTAGTCCCGCAGGGCTTCGGGGTCCAGATCGGCCCACTGACGCGTGTCCACCTCCTCAGCGAGGTGGTTCTCCACGGCGATCGGCAGCACACCGAAGGCCAGCTCTTCGATCACCGCGACGACCGAACCGTCTACATCGGAGATTGTGACGGCTACGGTGTCTGGCTCGCCCAGCAGGCGCACGCTGACCAGTGCCTGGCCCAGCGGCTGCCCGTGCAGCACAATCCGGCCGATCGCCGCCGGCATGCGGAGTGTGGGCTCGCCGGGGAACACCGCGGTGGGCAGCGACAGCGCGGCGTCCAGCAGCCCGGCCCAACTGCTCGTGGCCCCCTCGTCAATGGTGACGACGGCAAACAGTTCCTCGTCCGCACGGCGGCGCAACTCCGTTACCCGCCAAGGGAAACCCATCGCGGGTACGGCTAGTGAGGCAAGCAGTTGGTGCACGAAGTCATCGGGCAGCAACTCCGCACAACGGTCCCGAAGCGCGTCCGGGTCAAGCCGGCCGGCCGGCGTGCCGGCGTGTTCGGGCACAACCGCGGTGGTGTGCACCGACCACGAGTCCTCGTCGGTGCTGGTGGACGGTCGGGAAGCCAGACTCAGCATGTTCTCCTGGAGGGTTACCGCTACCTCGCGCGGACTGGCGAGCGACACCGGTGACCGCAGGGACAAGTCCACCAGATCCGTCGGGCCGCCGGCCTGTTCCGACGCTGCCAGGAACGTGGTCAGCAGAACCGCCGCGGGGATGATCTCCACGCCGTGCACCGGATGGTTTCCGGAATAAGGTCGGCTCGAATAGTCGAGATGGGTCTGCCACAGCCGCAAGGGAGTGACTCCGGCGACCATGGTCAGCCCGCCCAGCAGCGTGTGGCTGTCCACCTCGTGCGCCGCGACGGTGGCGACCCTGTCGACGGCACGCCAGAAACTCCGGTGTTGCCACGCCGTCCTGGGGAGATCGACGAGTTCATGGCCACGAGACATCGCACCCAGGCCGGTACGGATGCCATGACAGTGCAGCGCGCCCAGCGCGGTGAGCAGGCTGGCTTGCTCGGGCCGTCCACGCCGCAACAACCCGGTGGCGAGGGCGTCGTAGACGTTGAGCGAATGTAGCGTGTCCACAATGGAATTGGTGACCACCGGATGGCTGGACACCTCGAGAAAGACCCGGTGACCGTCCTCGACGGCCGCGCGGACCGCATCGGCGAACCGGACGGGATTGCGGAGATTCGCCGCCCAGTAGTCACCGCTGCAGGGCACCGGGGAACCGGGGTCCACCGCGGTGCGGTAGACCGGGATCTCCGGTTCCCGATGATCGAGATCGTTCGCCGCCGCGCGCAGCTCGGCCAACAGTGGATCCATGGCCGGAGAATGGAAGGCGACGTCGGAGGCCACCCGGCGGACCGGGATTTCGTCGGCGAGACAGCCGTCGACGAACGCTTCCACCGCGGCGACGGCGCCCGCTACGACCGTCGATGACGGAGTGGCGATTATCGCGGGTGAGATGTCGTTGCGGCCGGCCAGCCGTGCCGCGATGTCGTCGCAGGGCAGATTCACCATCGCCATCGCCCCTTGGCCCGCGACACGGCGCAGCAGGATCGAACGACGGCAGACGAGCCTGGCCCCGTCATACCGGTCCAGCACCCCGGCGACGACGGCGGCGGCGATCTCACCGACCGAGTGGCCGATCACGGCCGCCGGTTCCGCACCCAGCCGCCGCAGCACCTCGGCCAGAGCGACCTGTGTCGCGAAGATCATCGGCTGGATCACGTCGGTTGCGTCGAGTTCGTCGCCGAGCAGGATCTCACGCGGAGTGAACCCGATCTCGGCCTGGAAGACCGGACCGAGATCGTCGATGACGTGTGCGAAGAACACGTCGGTGGCCAGCAGTTCGCGGCCCATACCGACCCACTGCGAACCGTGCCCGGAGAAAACCCAGACCGCGCCCGTCGATGCCGAGGAAAGGGGGCTTCCGACTACCACGCCATCGCCTTCAGCACCAGCTGCGACGGTTCGGAGCCCGTTGATCAACTCGTCGGCAGTGTCGGCCACGACGGCGGCACGATGTGCCAGATGGGCCCGCCGGGTGTGGAGCGTGTGCCACACCGCCGCGATCGGCGCCGGTTTCCCGACCAACCAGTCGGCCAGTCGTGCCGCGTTCGCCCGCAGCCCGGCCGCGGTTCCACCGGAGACGGGAAACGCCCGGGGTGTGGCAGGGAATTGGACGAGGCGCGGCGATTGGTAACTCGGCGGGGCCTCTTCCATGACGATGTGCGCGAGCGTGCCACCGTAGCCGTAGCAGGACACCCCGGCCCGCCGCGGATGATCGGTGACCGGCCACGGCGTACATTTGGTCACCAGTTGAAGTCCCGAATCCGCCCACGGAATCCGGGGAGTCGGCTCGGTGAAGATCAGGTTCGGCGGGATCTCGCCGGACCGCATCGCCAGAACGACCTTGATCAGCGCGGCGATCCCGGCGCCGGCTTCGAGATGGCCGATGTTCGGTTTCACCGAACCGATCAGCAGCGGCTGGTGCGGTTCGCGGTCGGCGCCGAACATCTCGGACAGCGCGGTCGCCTCCACCGGGTCGCCGAGCGGCGTTCCGGTTCCGTGCGCCTCCACATAGTCCACCGTCCGGGGATCGGTCCCGCGGTAGGCCTGTTCGAGCAGGTACGCTTGCGCGCTGGCGCTCGGGGCCATGATGCCGTTGGTCCGCCCGTCCTGTTGCACGGCCGAATCCCGGATCACCGCGAGGACGCGGTCACCGGCACGTACGGCATCGGACAACCGCTTGAGCACGGCCACGGCGCCGCCCTCGCCACGACCGTATCCATCGGCCGAGGCGTCGAAAGCCTTCGAGCGCCCGTCCGGGGACAGCACCCCGGCGGCGTCCAGCATGACCGTCAGCCCGGGGCCGGCCACCACATTGACCCCGCCGACGATCGCCAGCGGGATCTCACCCGAGGCCAGCGCGTGCCGGGCGAGATGTATCGCAACCAGTGACGCCGAGCAGGCCGTATCCACCGTGAGGCTGGGGCCGCGCAGGTCGAGGGTGTAGGAGATGCGGTTGGCCTGGCCGCACATCTGGGTACAGATCCCGGTCCAACCCTCGATATTGGGCACGTCCTCCAGTAGGCGGCGCTCATAGTCGTTGGACACGGCACCGATGTACACCCCGGTATCCGTGCCGGCCAGCGATGTCGGGGGAATACCGGCATCCTCCAGCGCCTCCCATGCGACCTCCAGCAGGATGCGTTGCTGTGGATCCATGTGCTCAGCCTCACGCGGCAGGATGCCGAAGAATTCCGCGTCGAATCCGGTGATGTCGTCCAGGAAGGCCCCATGCCGCACGGTGCTGCGCAGCCTCGCCGCGTTCCGCGGGCTCGTGGCGTGATCCGCCCAGCGGTCCGCGGGGATCTCCGAGGTCACGTCCTGCCCGGTCACTAGCAGATCCCAGAACTTCTCGACGGAGTCGATGCCGCCGCTGAGCCGGCATGCCATCCCGATGATGGCGACCGGTTCACCAATTTGCGTTTCGCGCCTGCTCTCGGCCATGATTCGAGAGTTCCCTTCAGACATTGCGATCACTGTGACGAATTCGAGAAGACGGCACCGGCGCCGTTTCCCTGGCGACCAACCAGGCCAACCCCGCCAGCGCGGCAATCGCCGCCGTGATGTAGCACGCCGCTTGGTAGGACAGTGCTGCCGTCATCGCGCCAACCGCGAGTGGGCCGACGATCGAGCCGGTGTCCCCGGCCATCTGGAACCCGGCGAGGACCGCGCTGCGGTCGTCGGTTCTGCGGCGGAGCCCGCGTGGTCCGTTGACCCGACGTTGGTTGGGCATGCTCGCGACGTCGGCGGCGGCGGCGCTGTTGGGTGGGTTGAGCATCCCTGCCCCGGCGCCTGAGGCAAAGGAGGCGGCCAGCAGCACGGGGCTCGAATCTGCGATCCCCAGCACCACGATGGCGACCGTGGCACTTGCCAGACCCACCAGAGCGACCGGCTTCCGGCCGATCCGGTCGGTGAGGCGGCTTGCGATCGGCACCAGGGCGAGGCTGCCGGTGGCGAACACGGACAAGGCGACGCCCACCAGCGTCCCGTCAGCGTGCAGGATCTCCGGGATGAACAGCGGCAGCAACGTGGCCTGCAGGCCACTGGCAGCCCAGCCGTCGATGGCGAAGTTCGCGGCGAGCGCCGCACGGTAGGTGGGATGCCGGACGGCCGAGCGGAAGCCAAACGACTCCGGGCTTCCCGTCGTTACCGGCAGGCCGACCGCGGTGCGGTGGACGAACCGGCGGCCGACGAGCGCTACGGCCGCCATCATGACGGCGTAGACGGCGAAGGGCAGCCGCACGTCGTACCGCTGGAGTAGGGCGCCGACAACAGGTCCGACGACCCTGCCCAGCATTCCGGCGGTGGTGATCAGTCCGGTGGCGCGCCCCCGCTGGCCAGGTCCGGCCAGCCCCACCACGAGCACCGCCGACGAGACCGTCAGCATCGCCGATCCCACGCCGGCCAAGCCGCGAAAGGCCAACAGTTGCCAGTACGCAGCGGCGAGGGCGCACAAACCGGTGCAGGCGCCGACCGTCAGGATTCCCCAGAAGTAGGCCGAACGCTCCCCGAACAGGTGCACGATACGGCTCGTCAGCGGGGCAGCCAGCAGGCGGGCCAGCCCGAACGCACTGACCACCAACCCGATCGCGGTGGTGCCGACGTCGAACCGGGCAGCGAAGGCAGGCAGCGACGGGGCGATGATCCCGAAACCGATCGCGATCACGAACATTCCCGCGGCAAGGAACCAGACCGCGCCGGGGAGCCTGGTAGTCCGCTCGACCCGCAACGTCGCACTGCCGCTCATGCCTCATCACCGGAGTCTCGGGCAGGCCCGGGAACCCGCACGGAGAACCGCCGGGCCACCATCCGGACGACCTCCGTCGGCGCCGGTCTGGCCGCGATCTCCCGGGCGAGCTCGACGGCACGCCTTCGGCAATCCCGGAAGGTGAGCAAAGTGGACACTCGCTCGGCGACACGCTCCGCGTCCGCCACGTCCCGCTGGAGACTGACGGCGACACCGCAGGCGGACAGTCGTTCCGTCAGGCGCGCGGCAGTGGTCGTCCGCGGGAGAACGCACTGCGGCACGCCGAGTGCCAGCGCATTGACGGCCAGCAGCGAGTCGCCATCATGGACAACCACGTCCGTGTCCGGTGGTATCCGGTACCGCTGCTCGCGGTCGTACACGAACTCGGCACCAAGTTTCTCCAGCGCCCCCACCGGTAACTCACCGCCGACGTACACCAGGGGCTGGTCCAGCAGCCTGGTTTCCAACGAAGTAGCGAGACCAAGCGCGATGTGCCGGACAGGCAGAACAGGGCAGTTGTCCTCGGCCCGCAGCAGCGGCGGGCAGGCGTCGATCACGAGGTCCGCCTCCGTCCCGGCGGGCGTCGCCGCTGGGTCCCAGCGGTATTCGATCAGTGGTACCCGGCAGGGCATCGGTGTGGGCGCCTGCGCTATCACGAGATCGGGCCGCCAATCCCCGACGAGGGCGGCCAAACCGTTCTCGTTCGTCGCAAGGGTGGGTAAACCCATCCTGTTGACCTCGGGTGCGAAATCATCCCGGGTGGCGACCAGAACCTGCCAGCCGTCCGCGCGGAAGGCCCACGCCAGCGGTGCCACCGCGTACAGCTGTGGCAGCGCGGGCCGGCAAGTCAGCAGTGCACGCATCGGAATACCTCCCGACATTCGTCACTGTTCATGGCAGTTCCGCGATCCTGGCCAGCGCGTCGCTCGGCGACGGGCGTGCCGCGTTCTCCCGCGCCACCTCGGCCGCGGTCGCCCGATGCGAGGACCGGCCGAGCAGGAGCCGCACGGCCTCCCCGATCGTGGCCGGTTCGGCGGACTCGCTCTCGACCATGATGGCCACGCCCCGTTCGACCACCGCGCGGGCGTTCACCGGCTGATCACCGCCGTGCGGCAGGATCACCTGGGGCACACCGGATGCCAGCGCACCGAAGGTGGTTCCGGCTCCGCCGTGGTGCACCACCGCCGAGCACGCGGGCAGCACCACCGACAGCGGCAGCCAGTCGGCCACCCGCACGTTGGGTGGTAACGCCCCGATTTCATATCCGTTCGCCCCACCCTTACTCAGGACGACCTCGACGGTCATCTCAGCCAGAGCGTCCACAGTGGAGCGGAGTGCCGTCGACCCCAGGTCGGCGAGGATCGAACCGAACGTCACGCAGATCCGGGGGCGCGACGGGCGTGCCGCGAGCCAGCGTGGCAGCGGTCCTGCAAGATCGTTCGGCACGTACCGCATCGGCCAGCCCCGGTGCCGACGCTGCCAGTCGACGCTGTCCGGACACACGTTGAGCATGGCGGCCGGATCGGTCGGTGGCTCCGCCAGGCCGTACTGCCGCGGGCGCGTCATCGCGTCGAGCGCCGGACGGAAGGTCCGCATCGGCAGCCCGGTGCCGTGCAGCACGGCAGGAATCCCCGCGAGGTGTGCGGCCACCAGACCGGCGACCTGGTACGGGTCGTACAGGACGACGTCAGGCCGCCACCGCTCGATATGCCGCACCAAGCCGTCAAGCATGAGATCAGCCATCGCAGCGAATCGCACGCCCCCGCGTCGTCGCGCGGTGGCCGGGTCCGTCACGCCGCCCAGGTTCGTCTCCCGATTCAGCCGGTCGTATTCCGTCGCCACGTCGACGTCCGGTGCGATGTCGACCACCGGCACGCCGGACCTGGCGGCGAGATCGACATTGGCACCGGTCGTGGCCATCGCTACGGCATGCCCGCTCGACAGGGCGGCCCAGGCCAGCGGAAACAGCGGAAACAGGTGCCCGGCCCCAGGAGGCGCGGTGAACAGCAGTCTCATCGCACGGCGGCTTCCAGCCGCGGCACGAGATCCGCCGGACAGGGCATCGCCTCGATTGCGGCCCGCGCCTCGACGGCCGACTGGCGGAGCTTCTCGTCCGTGGCCAGGCGAGCCAGGACCGCCGGGGTCACCTCGTCCGGCGCACAAGCCAGCCCGGCGCCGTACTCCGCGACTGCCCCGGCGTTCGCGTGCCGGTCCGCGCCGTTGGGCAGCGCCAGCTGGGGCACCCCGGCAGCCAAGGTGCTCAACGTGACTCCGGAACCGCCATGATGTACCGCGGCCGTGCATCGGGTGAGTAGCTCGGAGAAGGGCAACCATCGCTTCGCCCGGACGTTCGGCGGCAGCGCGCCGAGCCCGACGGGGTCGGCGCCGCCGAGAGCGAACACGAAGTCGGCGTCGACCCGCTCCGCCGCCGCGGCGATCCGGTCGAACGTGCCCGTTCCCGCGACCAGCGGGGTTTCCGTGCCGAGGGTGACCGCGATCAGCGGGCGCGCGGCCCCGGCCGAGTCGAGCAGCCACGATGCGAGCGGCCCGCCGCCGTCGTGCGGGAGGTACCGCATGGACCAGCCTTCGGGGGGCTCCGCGAGCAGGGCAGGCGGCGCGACGTCCAGCACCACACTGGCCGGGAGCCCGGGCGCGCCGTGCCGGGTGAAGTCGGCACGGAGGAGCCCGTACAGCTCGGTGGACAGGCCAGCGCCACGGGCGAAGCCGAGCAAATGCTGGACCGCGGGTATGCCGAGCTTCGCGGCGGCGATCAGTCCGGCGGCGTTCAGCGGATCGTGGACGACGAGGTCCGGCCGCCACGCCTCGGCGATGCGGATCGTGGTGTCCAGCCCAAACCGCGCAATGTGGACCACACGTTCGGCGGCGTCCGCCAGCCGCCGGATCCGGCTCTCGCCCACGGGCAGGTGCGCGGGGAACTGGCGGTTGATGGAGTCGCTGATTTCCTGTCCGGACATGCCGGGGGCGTAGTCCACGACGGGCAGGCCGGACTTCACCGCAGCCCCGAGCCCTCGGCCGCCGGTGACCAGCAGCACTTCGTGTCCGGCGGAGCGTAACGCCCACGCCAAAGGGACCATCGGGAACATGTGACCGACCCCCGGAGCGGCCGTGACCAGTACACGCAGCGTGCCCCTCATCTGAACCGCCACGGAGCCATCACCACGGCACAACCGTGGTCCTCGAACAGCGACGAGAACCGGCTAGCCGAGGGCAGGGCGGAAACCTCTTCGAGGACCGCGACCGTGGGGACACCGGCCTCAAGGAAGTCGCGTTCCCACACCGCGCTCGGCCTGGCCGCCAGCCCGGCCCCGAGCCAGGCGGGCAACTCGCGCGGGGAACAGCCGGCCAGCGCCGCCAGCCGGGCGACGTGGTCCGGACTGCGAGCGGCCACCGCTAGCAACCCGTCCGCGGTCTCGAACACGCCGTCGACCACGGTTTCCGAGGCCAAGCTCGGCACGCGGCGCAGCTCTTCCGCGATGAGCGTGGTCGCGGCCGAGAACAACGAGGTGTCCACCGCGACGCCGACGCCGAAGCGCTGCCGGGCCAGCAGCCCGGCCAGCACCCCTTCCGCCGCCACCGCCGCGCCGAGCACGTCCACGATGATCATCAAGGTTGGCCGCGCGAGTCCCGTCCCCGCGCTGATCCGGTCGGCCACCCCCGAATAGGCCTGGACCTGGAAATCGGTGCCCAACGGCGGAGCGTCGCCCAGCGCACGTCCCCAACCCGAGGCGTGTGCGTAGACCAGTCCCGGGTTGGCCTCGGCCAGGTCGGCGGAATCCAGGCCCAGACGAGCGGCTTTCCCCGGAGCCCAGTTGTGCAAGAAGACGTCGGCGTCACGGACCAGATCGAGGACCTCCGCGCGCCCGGCCGCGGTCTTGATGTCGATCTCCACGGCGCGCTTGCCGTGGTTCACCGAAACGAATCCGGCCGAGCAGCCCCGTGCCAGCGGCGGCAGGCCGCGGGCGGGCTCACCGCCGGGCGGCTCGATGCGGGTGACGTTCGCGCCGAGCAACGCCAGCAACCTCGTGGCGAACGGCCCCTGCATCCGCCGGGCCGACTCGACGACGCGGAGCCCGGCGAGCGGCAACTCAACCGGACCGGGTTGCCCGGTCCGGCCGGCCGCGCAGCCGAGTGGGGACAGTTCCCACGGCGCGGCCGTGCCGGTGGCGGGCCACAGACCGGGGTCAGCACGCCGCTCATCGATGGTGCGGACGCGGCACACGCTGACCCCGGCCCGGGCCGCGACGGCCCGAATGTGGTCGAATCCCGCGGTAGCCGCCGTGGCCGACAGCTCGGCTGGCAACGCAGCCGTCGCTCGCCCATAACGCATCATGAACGGCCGCCAGCCCCGCGCCACCGCCGCGCCAGGCGCGCCCAACGCCGCCCAAAATTCCCGCCACGAATCCGCATCGAGGGTGTCCAGCTCGAACCGCACCCCGTCGGCCGAGGTGAACGGCGGGCGGTTGTCCTCGGTCAGCTCCGCCGGCTCGATCCGGTCCGGCTCCTCGTCGGCCGTCTCCTGCGCCACGTACTGCACCAGGGACAGCGCCGCCGCGCGCGCGACGGCCAACGAAACCTGCCGGACGCCGATACCGCGCAACTGGCCGAGCAGCCCGGCCAGGATGCCCTGCACGGCGAGCACGCCACCCAGCACGGAAACGTAGTCGACACCAAGCCGACGTGGACCGCCGGTCGCGCGCCCATGCACCGCCATGATCCCGGAACAGGCCTGAGCGAGCGTCTCGTCGAAGGGCGTTGGGTCCCCATCTGCCCAGCCGGTCAGCGCGGCCTCCAGGCGGACGCCGTGGCCGGTGATGTCGAATGCCGGGCTGCCCATAGGTTTCCCGGTCCACCCGGGGACGACGTTGGCGCCAAGCAATTCCAGATGCTGGCTGACCACACCGCTCGCCCGGCCCAGGCCGAGCGGGCGGCCGGTGTGGTATTCGACGTCGATGCCGTACAGCGAAGCGCGATGGCGGGGCGCGATGCCGGATCCTTTTCTCAAGAATAACCCCTACAGCCGTAATCAACCCGGGAGAAGAAATAGCGAAAACCATGATAAAACCGTTGAAAACATACTTCGTCACTTGCAAAAGAAAGGATATCCCACGGCCCCAAACCTCTATAAATACCTGTGGGGAATCTCACAAACAATGGATCAGGGTCATCCAGGTGCAAGCTTCGGAAAATCGTGGAAAAAGCTTCCTCTTTGTGCGGTATTGACAAAAATAACCAGACCCTATAAATTAGCGAATTGCGCGGCAAGGTAAAGGAGAAGACCGCATGCGAGCCTTCCGGGCGGCCGTGATCGGGGGCGGACCGGCAGGCCTCTTTCTTGCGCGACTGCTCAGAAAGTCCGACCCCACGACGGTAGTCGACGTATACGAGCGCAACCTTTCCGACGACGCGCACGGACTGGGCATCGTTCTGTCCGACCGCGCGATGTCATTCCTGCGTGTGGCCGACCCCGAAACCCATGACTTGATTCGCGCGGCCTGCGGTGCTTGGTCGGACCTGGAAATACGGTTGCCCAATGAAACGGTGCGATACGGCGGCTACGGCTTCACCGCCGTTTCCCGGCCCGCACTCCTGCGGCTTTTGCGCGACCAGGCGAGCCTCGCCGGCGTGCAGACGCATTTCGGCAGCCCGGCGAGGATCGGTGCCTTCACGGGAAACGTGGCAACGGAACCCGATGTCATCGTGGTCGCTGACGGCGCCCGTTCCCGAAACCGGCGTTCGCTGTCCGCCCACCTGGGCACAACGGTCGAACCGGGCAAGGCCCGCTACATCTGGTTCGGCACCACCATGCCGTTCGGCGCGCTCACACATGCCTTCGTACTGACCAAGTACGGCCCGTTCGTCGGTCATGCGCATCCCTACGGCACCAGATCGGTCTCGTTCGTGGTTCAGACCGACGAGGCAACCTGGTCGGCAGCCGGCATGGACACCGCGTCCGCCAACCTGCGCCAGGGCGAGACCGACGAGTACGCAAGAAAACTGTTGTCGGAGATCTTCGCCGAGCACCTCGGCGGGGAGCAACTGCTGGGGCAGGCCAGCCAGTGGCGGAGGTTCCCGATAGTCCGCAACGACCGATGGTCGGTGGGGAACATCGTCCTGCTCGGCGACGCGGCACACACTGCCCATTTTTCGGTTGGCCTGGGCACCAGGACCGCTATGGAGGACGCGGTAGCGCTCGCCGCTGCCCTGCGCGACTCCACGACGGTTGCGGCGGCGTTCGCCGACTACGAGTCGGTGCGCCGTCCCGAGGTCGACCGGATCCAGGACTGGAGTGTGCGGAGCATGCGATGGTGGGAGACGTTCGGCAAGCGGCTCGGCATGACGCCACGTCAGTTCGCGCTCCACTTCATCACCCGGACCGGATCACTCAGCTACGCGGGGCTGCGGCGCCGCCATGCGGCGCGGATCGACGAGGCCGAAGCGGCTTTCGCCGCTGAACACGGAGGAATCGGAAAGGAAGGCAGTCCGGGCCACGCCAGCGGCACGCCTCTCCGGCTAGGACCGATCCGGTTGCACAACCGGGTGGCCACCATCTTGCATGGCGACCTGGAAGAGCAACTCGGGTCGGCAGCGGCCTTCGCCGCGGCGGGAGGGTCACTCATCCTCGCCGACTGGCGCGGGATGCCGCGGGCGGGCGATGCCGAGGTACTCCCGCGCTGGTCAGCCGTGGCCCGCGCCATCAGCGGGTTCGGCGGAGTGTTCGGTGTGCTGGTCGGCTCGACGGCCGTGACCGATGGCACGCAAACGGCGGCCTCGGCCGGAGCCCGGTTGGTCGAAGTCGTGCTCGGCCCCGAAGCGGATGGGGAGATCGACGTCCGCGACCTCGTGCGTCGGCACGAGCACGTCGCCTTGTGTGCGGGCCTGTCCCAGCCCCCCGGTGATGCCTGGTCAACGGGGGTCGACGACCTGGTGGTCCGCTGCCATGAACTGCGGTCTCATGGAGTCAGTGCCGTGCACCTGCATGGGGACTGGGAACGCGTGGTGGACGTCGCCGACCGGATCCGTGCGGAAACGGCCCTGCCAGTGATCGCCGATGGCCCGGACGGCTGGGCCCTGCGCGGACCCCGGACCGGTGAGAAGGACGACCACGCGACCCGGCTGCACCTCGCGCTGGTGAGCGGCCGGATCGATCTGGTCGCGGGCTGGCCGTTGGCACGGTCGACGAGCCGGCCACGTCCACGGACTACCGTGCGATCATGACGGTCCCGGCTCGCGGTTGACTTGGCCACCGTCGTGCCGGCCGCATCCAGATGTCGTCGTAGGTCTCGCAGAGAAGGCGCCGGCACCAGGATTCGGCGGTTGACATCGAATGACCGTATGCCAGCCGACACGACCTCAGCCGCACCAGGTCCCGCGTCCACAACGCGAACCCGAACGGCAACTGACGCGGATCCGTGCCCACGATCAGCGTGTACAGCCGTTCCGGCTGCGGCCCCGACAGCTTCGCCGGGCGGCCGGGAACCACCTTGGAACTCCTGACAGAGTGAGAGGTTGCGGAGGCGTCGCCAGCAGATGATGGCGCAGGCGAGGGGAGGAAGGCCTCGTGGATGTCGTCGCGGATTTCCCAGCGGATGCGGAGTCGGCGGAACCAGTGCAGCAGGGCGAAGCCCTGCTCGACGACCCAGCGGTACACCCCCAGGCCGGAACCCTGGGGTTCGCCGCGACGAGCGAGGACCGGCGTGATCCCAGCCTCGCGGACTTGCTTGCGGTATTTGTCGTGGTCGTAGGCGCGGTCGGCATAGATCGCCTCCGGACGCCGCCGGAGCCGCCCACGGCGGCCCCGGCGGCGGGGACGGCTTGGATCAGCGGCATGAGCTGAGTGACATCGTTGCGGTTACCGCCGGTCAGCGACACCTGCAGGGGGATGCCGTGCGCTTCGGTGATCAGATGGTGTTTCGAGCCTGTTCGGGCACGGTCGACCGGGCTCGGACCGGTTTTGGGCCGCCTTTCATGGCCCGGATGTGCGAGCCGTCGATCACCGCCCTCGACCAGTCCAGCGCCCCGACGGCGTTCGGCTCGGCCAGCAGGCTCTCGTGCGGCCGCTGCCAGACCCCGGCCTCGTTCCAGTCCCGGAGTCGTCGCCAGCAGGTCATTCCCGACCCGAAGCCCAGCCCTTGAGGCAGAAACTCCCCGGGAATCCCGGTGTGAAGGACAAACAGGATGCCGCACAACACCTTCCGGTCGTCCAGACGCTTACGCCCGGGATGGTCGGCACGCCGGGACACCACCGGCAACAACGGCTCGATCCGCGCCCACAACTCATCCGAGACGATCCACGGACGCTGCTCACCCTTCCTCACGCCATGATCAACAACCAGGCGATCAAAAAGATTCCAAGATCATTCTGTTAGAATTTCCCAGAAACGCCGTACTCCTTCGCCCGCAAGCTGACCACGCTTGACCATCTCACCAACGGCCGCATTTCCTGGAACATTGTCACATCCTTTCTGGACAGTGCCGCTCGCAACCTCGACGACCGATACGGCCTCGGTGACGAGTTCGTCGAGGTCTGCGACAACTGTGAGGATGATCAGGTGCCGTCCCGGGCTGTGGTCTGACCCGTGCGACAACCGGCCGTGGTGCTTTTCCGTAGATCTGTCGGCCCCAGCCTGGGACGGTGCTTGCAGCCGCCGGACCGGCGGGGCGTGTCCCGATAG
>NZ_DATELF010000118.1:0-27203 GCF_035276945.1 Amycolatopsis sp.
ATCAGCTCCTTCGTCGCGGCGTACACAAAAGCGTTGCGGCGCTGGAGAAAGACGTCCGTGAGTGGATCAAGACGTGGAACGAGGACCCGAAGCCGTTCGTCTGGAAGAAGACCGCGGAGGAGATCCTTGACTCTCTCGCACAATATATCTCACGAATTTCCGGCGCGAAACACTAGTGCTGGCGGAATCGGTTGTCGTGACGGGGACTCGCGCGCCTGAGCGGGCAACTCAGCTGCCGGGAAGGGGGACACGCGCGTCGCGAGAGGGCGCCGCGCGTTTGAGCGTCCGGATCACCGGGGCGGTCTCGATGTGCCCGATGGCCTCGATCCGGCCGATCCGGTCGGTCAGGTACGTGTACAGCGCGTCGACATCCCGGCAGATCACGTTGGCGAGCAGGTTGGTCTGGCCGGTGGTCGCCGCGACGAACGCGACTTCCGGCTGCCCGGCCAGCCCCTCCGCGACCGCCACCAGGCGGGTGGGGTGCACGGACAGCCAGAGAAGCGCCTGCGTGTGGAACCCGAGCGGCACCGGATCGATGTCGAGGTCCAGATACAGCACGCCGGACCGGCGAAGCTGATGTACCCGGCGCCGGACGGTGGCCTCGGCCATTCCGGTGGCTTCGGCGAGTTCGGCGAAGGTGGCCCGGCCGTCCTGCCGCAGCAGGGCGAGCAGGGGCTCGTCGCCGGACACGTCGACGGGTTGATCGTCGACCGGCTCCGGTGCGGGAGTCAGCCGCGCCGCTTGTTCCGCGCTGAGCGTCGCCGCGCGCCCGGCCCAGGCGACGGGCCCGCCCACGAAGGTGCGCAGCAGGCAATGCGCGGACACCGAGACCACGCGCGGGGTTTTGGGAAGTTGCTGGAGCAGCAGCGCGTCCGGCGCATGAGCGGCTCGCGTGAGGCAAACGATTTCGGTGCCGCCCGAGGTGAGCCGGACCCAGGAGGTGTCCGTCCGGCGGGCCAGCGCTGTCGCGACCTTGAGCGCCGCGTCGGGCGTGCAGCGCAGCCGGACGAACCACTCCACCTGACCCAGCCGTCGTGCGTCGGTCATCCCCACGACTCGCAGGACGCCCTCGGCGCAAAGCCGCCGATACCGGCGGGCGACCGTCTGCTGGGACGTTCCCAGCACCTCGGCTATCTGGATGAACGGCGCACGCGGGTCGAGATGAAGTGCGTGAAGCAGGGCGCGATCGAGGTCGTCCAATGGCACATTCCAAATCCTAGACTTGCCTACTGGAACTTTCCGTCCTCTTGAGCGCTGTACGTGGAGATTCGATCGCCGCTTCCCTAGCTTCGTGGAGCGTGACTACTTCGCGTGCTTTCCGGGGGGACACCCCCGGATACCCTTACCGGTGGGCGGGGTTGGCGGCCCTTCTGCTCGCCGAGGCCATGAACCTCCTCGACACCACGATCGTGCAGGTCGCCTCGCCCGTGATCCGGGCCGGCCTGGGAGCCACGGACGGCCAGACACAGTGGCTGACCGCGGGTTACACCCTGCCGTTCGCACTGCTGCTGATCACCGGCGGCAGGCTCGGCGACATCCTGGGACGCCGGCGCGTCTTCGCCGGCGGTGTCGTGCTGTTCATCCTGTGTTCGGCACTGTGCGCGGCAGCGCCCGGCGTACCGCTCCTGCTGGCGGCTCGTGCCCTGCAGGGCGCCGGCGCGGCGCTGATCATCCCACAGACCTTCGGACTGATCCGCGCCATGTTCGCCGGAGACGAACTGCCCAAGGCGCTGGGCACGATCGGCCCGGTGATGGCGCTGGCTTCGGTGTGCGGTCCCGTCCTCGGCGGCCTGCTCACCGACGCCGACCTCTTCGGCACCGGATGGCGTTCGGTGTTCCTGGTCAACGTGCCGCTGGGGCTGGTGGTGCTGCTGGGCGTGCCGCTGCTCACCGAGGACCGGTCCCCGGCCGCCCGCCGACTCGACCTCACCGGCACGGTGCTGGCCGCCGTCGCGACCGGCCTGCTGATCTATCCACTCGTGCAGGGCAACGACGCGGGTTGGCCACTGTGGACGTGGCTGTGCATGCTGCTGGGCGTGGTGCTCCTGGTGGCGTTCACCTGGCACCAGCGACGTGCGGCGAACCCGCTGGTCGAGCCCGGGCTGTTCCGCAACCGCGTGTTTCCCTCCTCAATGGCCGGCGCGGTGCTGTTCTTCGCGGTGATGAACGGCCTGATGTTCGTGCTCGTCGTGTTTCTCCAGGTCGGTCACGGCGTTCGCCCGTCCGGCGCGGGAATCGCGATGCTGCCGTGGTCGATCGGGCTCACGTTCGGGTCGCTGCTCACCGGACGGGTGCTGGTGCCCCGGTTCGGGGCCCGCGTGATGCGGGCCGGTGTGGTCGTCGTGATCGTGGGCCTTGCCGGTATCGCGGTGTTCGGCACGGTTTGGCCTGCGCTGCTGGTTTCGGGGACCGGCATGGGCATGTTCACCGTGCCGTTCTTCGGCAACGCGCTCTCCGGAGTCGGTCACCACGAGACCGGATCCGCGTCCGGGCTGCTCAACGCGGTGCAGCAGCTTGGCTCGACGCTCGGAGTCGCGCTGCTCGGCGCCGCCTTCTTCCACCTGCCGCCCGTGACCGGGGTGCGACTTGCGCTGTGGGTGGCGATCGGCATGCTCGCCGTGGTCTTCGGGCTGACACGTGCGATCCTGTCGCCAGGGGATGTCGAGAATCGTGAGCCGGCTCCGTCCAGCCCTTGAGTGCGTCAAAATGGACGCATCGAGGTAGGAGGCAGACGTGCCCAAGTTCCTGCTGTTGCAGAACTACGCCGGCGGCGAGGGGTGCTCGGTGCCCATGAGCGAGTGGACACCGGAGGAGATCAAGGCCCACATCGACTTCCAAATGAGTCTCAACCAGGAGCTCGTCGAGAAGGGCGAGCTGGTCGAGGCACTTGGGCTGGCGGGGCCGGAACTGGCCAAGGTCGTGACCTCCGACGGCGTACGCGCGCCGGTGGTCACCGACGGCCCGTTCCCGGAAACGAAGGACCTGGTCGCCGGCTACCGGATGGTCGACGTCGAGTCCGAGAAGCGTGCCATCGAGATCGCCGCACAGGCGTCGGCGGCGCCTGGTCCAGGTGGGGTGCCGATCCAGCAGCCGATCGAAGTGCGGCAGGTGATGGGCGCCCCGGGCGACGACCGGTGAGCACGGGCGCCGAGGACCTGCCGCGCGAACTCGCGCCGCAGGTCCTCGGCGCCGATGGTCGCGCTGAATCCGGCGGGCGCCGCGGCCATGGTCCACATGGTCCACGGCGCCGCCATCGGGCTGAAACTGCTCGGCTGCTCGACGAACCCCTCGCCGGCCTTGACGCCGAGCGCGCCCATCTGCTCGGCATGGCCGGCGATGTCGAAGCCGCCGTGACTCACTACTCCGCCGCGGCGAGCCGGACGACGAGCCTCCCCGAACAGCACTACCTGACCACGAAGGCCGACCGTTTGGCCCGGTCCCGCTAGGAGAACAGTTTGGCCAGAGCGGGGTGCCGCTGCAGGGTGATCGTGCTTTTCACGATCGTTTCCTTGTACAGCGCGGCAAGCCGGCCGGTCAGCACCGCTTCGATCGGGCTGTCGTCGGCACGGACGAACTGGATGAGCCCGTCCCGCCTGCCGAGGCTGATGCACTGGATGAAGTACCGGAAACGCAACGGCTTCGGCTCCCGGCCCGCGAGCCGGTCGGCGAGCGCGCCGACGGCCTGCGCGGCGGCCGGCAGCCCGGTGGCGCAGGCCATGCGCAGTTCCTGCCCGTCCGGCCGGCGCGCCGCGGCGGCGTCCCCGACCCCGTACACCTCCGGATGGGACACCGACCGCAGGGTCTCGTCGACGATCATGCGACCGTTGGCGTCGACCGCGAATCCGGCCTCACGGGCCAGTGGTGACACACGAAATCCAGTGGTCCAGACCACGGCCTCGGCAGAGACGTGTGCGCCGTCGGAGAGCAGCAGCCCGTCCGCCCGAACCTCGGTAATCCGTGCCTGGTCGCGGATGTCGACACCGAGACGCTGGAAAGTGCGCCGCAGGTGACGCCTTCCGCGTTCGGACAGCGCACCACCGAAGGTACCGTTGGTCACCAGCCGCACCTTCACCTCCGGTGCGGACTCGGCCAGCTCCGTCGCCGCTTCGATCCCGGTCAGCCCGCCTCCGGCGACGGCGACGACCCCACCTTCGCGCAGGCGCTCACGCAGCAGTGCCGCCCGCTCGGCGTCCGAGACGGACCAGGCGTGTTCCGCCGCGCCAGGCACGGAATCGAGAGCCGCCTGACTGCCCAGCGCGTAGAACAGGACGTCGTAGTGCACCGGTTCGGCGCCGGCCAGCCGGACGGCTCGCTTCTGTGCATCGATCGCGATCACGCGGTCGACGACGAGCCTCACCCCCGAACCGTCGAGCAGTTCGGCGAGTGGCAGATCCCGCAACCGCTGGCCCGACGCGAACTGGTGCAGCCGCACGCGCTCGACGAACCGGTCCCCCGCGTTGATCAGCGTCACGGTCGCGCCGGTGCGCTTGGCCGCCAGCCGAGCGGCGAGCAGCCCCGCGTAACCGGCACCCAAAACCACGATGTTCGTCATGTCGTTCTCCCTTCCGCGGGTCTGAACCGGCGAAGGGAGCGATCCGTGACAACTCGTGACAGCGGTCACATTTTCTGCCGGGCCGCGAAGGCCAGCTTGTCCGGGTTCGCGACCGCGCGGACAGCGACAACGCGGTCACCCACCACTTCGGGAACGATGACGGAGGTGAGCACGCCTGCCTCGTGCACAACCACGGCCGGTTCCCCGTTCACCAAGCCGATCTCCAGCTCCGCGCCGGCTGCCCTCGGATGCCTCGCCAGCCCGGCGAGCAGTCGTACGACCCGGTCCCTGCCGAATACCGGTTGCCGCGCGGCCATCGCCTTGCCGCCACCGTCGGCCCAGGACACCGCGTCTTCGGCGAGCAACCGCTCGAGGCCCACCACGTCGCCGTCGAGCGTCGCGGCGAGAAAGCGCTCCACGATCTTCTTTTGTTGTTCGAGGCTGGGGGTGAAACGTTTGCGGGACTCGCCGACGTGCTCACGCGCCCGGCGATACAACTGCCGGACATGTGCCTCGTCCAGGTCAAGTATCTCGGCGATCTCGCGATGCCCGTAGTCGAACGCCTCTCGCAGCACGAAGACGGCCCGCTCCGGCGGAGTCAGCCGCTCCAGCAAGACCAGCATGCCGAGCGACACCGAGTCGCGCTGTTCCACGGTCTCCAACGGCCCGAGCACGCTTCCGTCGGTGAACACCGGTTCGGGCAGCCATGGCCCGACGTAGCGCTCCCGACGCGCTCGCGCCGAGGTAAGCCGGTTGAGGCAGAGGTTGGTGACCACCTTGGTCAGCCAGGCGCCCGGCACCTCGACCGACGCGCTGGCTTCCCAGCGCAGGTACGCGTCCTGCACCACGTCCTCGGCCTCGGATGCCTCGCCCAGCATCCGGTACGCCAGTCCGAACAGGCGCCCGCGCTCGGCCTCGAACCGTGCCAGCTTCTCCGACTGCTCAAGTTCGTCCACACCCACAGCTAAGCAGCATTCACGAAATCACCTCCCACCCACGCGTCGGCAACCTCGACCTGCCGGAGACCGCCGGAGTCGGCGATGTGCTTGAACCAGGCCGCGCACGCCGGCACGGTGTCGATCAGCCGCGCCGCCTCCTCGGCCTCAGCCCGCCCGCGCCAGAACACCACGTCCAGCCAGTCGCCGTCGTCCTCCCGGATCAGGAACGCGGCGAGGCCGGCGGGAAACCGGCGCCGCATGGCCGCCACCATGGCGGGCCGCTCGGCGCGGAAAACATCCTCCGCGCCTTCGTGGATCGCGAAGCGGGCAAACTCGATCACCATGCTCCGCACAGTAGCCGGGCCCACCGACAGTTTTGTTCAAGCACGTGTGCGGGCAGCCAGGCCACGGCGTTGATCGCTGGTTTCCGGTGACCGAGATGGCGGCCTGCCTCCCCGCCCCCGTACACGGTTGTTGTCGAGCGACAGGTGCCCATCGGGGGTTCGTCGGCGTACCCGGCAACATGGTTCAAGCACGTGTGCGGGCAGCCAGGACGCGGCACTGATCGCCAATTTCCGGTCAACCAGGATGGCGGCCTGCCTCCCGCCCCCGGTACACCGTTGTTGTCGACCACCGGGTGCCCATCGCCTGTCCTGCATGGTGTACCCGGCAGCACGGTTCGCCGGCTCTCCGCACCGCCCTCACCGCACTCCTCTCCCGGGCTTGACCGGACCTCCCCGACACCGCCAACGCGGAACACGCACGCTGCTGCCGGTGATCCCCGCTCCTCCTACGCCTTGACGGCTTGGAGGGTGTAGGTCGCGGGCAGGCGGCCGGGCTGGTCGCGCAGGCACCACTCACCGGCCGAGTTCATCTCCATCTGCCCCGGCAACGCGTTCCAGTGCACGCTGTCGTGCTCGACGAACTGGGTCAACCGGAGCCCGGCGCCGAGCACCGCGGTGATGATCTCGCCGACACCGTGGTTCCAGGTGTGACTCAGGCCGTGCTCGAACACCGCGTCGTTCTCCACATAGGTCTCCGGCTCGTCGAAGACCAGCGGTTCGGGGTGCTCGAAGTACGGGTACCGCAGGACGAGCCCGTCGGCCCGCTCGTCGAGCGCCCACAACACCGGATGGCCCTCGCGGATGAACAGGCGCCCACCAGGACGCAGCAGGCCGCTCACCACGCGAGCCCACCGTGCCACGTCCGGCAGCCAGCACAACGCACCGATACCGGTGTAAACGAGGTCGAAGGACTCCGCCCCGAGCGCGTCCACGGCGTCGTAGACGTTCGCCTCGACGAAGTCGAGGTCCGCACCGGCGCCTTCGGCCAGCCGCCGCGCGTGTACCAGGGATTCCGGGGACAGATCCAGCCCGGTCATCTTCGCGCCGAGCCGGGACAGGGAAAGCGTGTCGGTGCCGATGTGGCACTGCAGGTGCACCCCGCGCAGCCCGGTCACATCGCCCAGGCGCGGCAGGTCGAACCGCACCACGTTGCTCAGATGCCCGGGATCACGGCAGAACCGTTCGAACCCGTATTCCACGGACCCGGCGTGTATCGGCGCGCGCTCGTCCCACTTGGCCTTGTTGACCACCAGGTAGTCGTCCATCCGGACAGCATCACATCGCGGGCCGCGGGACGTCGACGGAGTTTCAGCCTCGGGTGGGCCCGCTGACTCAGTCCTCGAAAACGGGAATCCCGGCGCGCACGCTTTCGGCTCGGCCCTTCGGCTCCTCCCAGTCTTCCTGCCGGCCGAGCGCGGTCAGGTCGAGGAAGTAGTAGGAGCCGCCGGTCATTTCGCATCCACGCGCATACGTCGAATAGGTGTGGTGGACGCGGTCGCCGTGCCGCAGGAAACAGCTGTAGCCCGGCCGTTCGAGCGGCCGCTCACCCTCGACAGCGCCCGGCGTGCCCGCCCGCTTGTGCTCCTCGAGGTTCCGGTAGTTGTACTCGACCGGCGCGACCGACTCGTCCAGGGTGACGTGGAAGTCGTAGTTGAAATCGCTGCCGTAGGCCGAACAAAACGGAAAATCCCATCCCCGGGCTGCCTGGTAGGCCGAAATCTTGGGCAGGGGTGCCCTGGCGACAACGACCAGCGACGTGTCCCGCGCGTGCAGATGGTTCAGCAGGCCGGCCGAGATCTCGTCGCATCCGGCCGTGCAACTCGGGCAGCCTTCGTCCCAGTCCGGGCCGAACATGAAGTGGTACACGATCAGCTGGCCGCGGCCTTCGAAGAGGTCCGCCAGCGTGACCTTGCCGTCCGGCCCCTCGAAGAGGTAGTCCTTGTCGATCTCGACCATCGGCAGACGCCGGCGCTCCGCGTTGAGTGCGTCCCGCGCCCGGGTCAGCTCCTTCTCCTTGGCCAGCAACTCCTTGCGCGCGGCCACCCATTCCTGCCGGGAAACGACCTCGGGAAGGCTCATCTTGTGCTCCTCACTCTTCTGGATGTCACCAGTTGAGACCGGCCAAGGCGCGAGAACTCGTCGGCGCGGCAGGAACTCGTCGAGCGCGGCGCTGACCGGTCCGGCGCACGCCCCAGCCGTTCCAAGCGAGGGTGGCCGGAATGAACCAGCGGGTGCGCGAAGGCACGACTTGGGTTACCATCCCGTCGGTTTCGCCCGAACGTGCCCGGCCTTCGAAGGCGTCGAAGGGGAAGTCCGTGGTGGCGAGCAATGCCAGCGATGCGCTCGGGCGCACGCGACTTACTCGAGCGGACGAGAACTGATCACTGGCCCGGCCGCGCTTCACTTACCACTTTCGACGGAGGCGCTTCGCGCGCCTTCTACGACAGTGCCCTCCCTCGCCCTCCCTCGCGAGTGCCAGCAACTCGTCGACCGGCCACTGGTCGTAGACATGCTCCCCGTGCTTGCTTGCCAGCACCCGGCCATCGCTCGCGATCAGGAAGTCCGCGGGCAGGCCGAGCCGTCCACCATGCGGTTTGCGCGAAGCCAGCGGTTGCCGCCGCACCAGGCCGACGAACACGGCGCGCAGGATCGGGCCCCACGCGCGGGGATTCAGCAGCGAACGTGGCGACGACGCCACCCCGAATTCCCGGTAGAGCACTTTGTCCGGATCGGGCACCACGGCGAACGGCAGGCCCTCGACGTGCACCCGCAGTTCATCGGCCGGGGTATGGAAGAGCACGACTTCACGAATTCCGGCCGCGAGTATTTCGTCGTGCCGGTTTACCACTTCGCGCAGATGCAGATTGCACACGGGACAGCCCGCGAAGCGCCGGAACTGGAGGTGGACTGTTCGCTCGGGATCCGGAACCCGGATCGTCTCGCCGGTGACGGTCTGTAGTTCACGGTCGGTTGTCCGGTTCGGCACGGCGATCTCCCTCGTAAGCGTGCGTCGTACGCTTACGACGCTATGCGCGTATGTTGTACGCTGTCAACCAGGATGCCTCGCCCACGCTCGCTCACCGACACCGGAATCGCCGCCGCGGCGCTCGCCGTGCTCGACCGCGAAGGTCTCGACGGGTTGTCGATGCGCACGGTCGCGGCGGAACTCGGCGTCGGCACGATGTCGCTGTACCGCTACGTAACCGACCGCGGGCAACTCGAAGGACTCGTCATCGAGCTCGTGCTCGACAAGGTCGACCTGACCGTGCCGGCCCGCGCACCGGCGGCGAAACGGTTAACCGTCCTCGCCGAACGAGCACGCCAGGCCGTCGGCGAACATTTGGCCGTGGTACCACTGCTGCTGACCCACCGGCATCTTTCCGTTGCCAGCAGACGGTGGGGCGAAGCGGTGCTCGGCGTGCTGACGGACGTGGGATTCACCGGCAAGCGGCGGGTGATCGCGTTCCGAGCGCTGCTGAGCTACCTGCTCGGCACACTCCAGACGACGTATTTCGGCCCACTTTCCGGCGGCGGCACCGCGGCCATGGCCGAACTGCCGGTCGAGGACTACCCATTCCTCCGCGACACCGCACGGCACGCCCAGCGCGTCACTCCCGATGAGGAATTCCACCGCGGCCTGGAAATCGTCCTCCGCGGCCTCGGCCTTTCCTAGGGCGCCCCCACCGCCCTGACAAGTCCGCACATCCCCGAACGCGGGATTCGCGCGCCGCGAGTGGGGACTCGCGAGTGGTGGGGTTGACATTATATGCCAACATGGCTATATTACCGACATGGCATCAATGTTCGAGGTGCTGGCCGAGCCACGGCGCCGGGAGATCCTCGACCTGCTCCGGACAAGTGAGCGCCCGGTCGGCGACCTGGTCGAACGGCTCGCCCTGACCCAGCCGGCGGTGTCCAAGCACCTGAAGGTGCTTCGCGAGGCCGGCCTGGTCGAGGTGCGCCAGGACGCCCAGCGCAGGTGGTACCGGCTGCGGGCGGCCCCGCTGGTGGAGATCGACGAGTGGCTCGCGCCGTACCGGCGGCTGTGGAACGACAGCCTGGACGCTCTCGAACACCACCTGGACACCATCCCCGACGACCCAGAGGAGTCCTAAGTGGACGCAAAACTGGAAACCATCAGCGGCAACGCGGTGCTGCGCTTCGAGCGGCGGTTCGCGCACCCGGTGGAAAAGGTGTGGCGGGCCGTCACCGACCCGGCGGAAATGGCGCACTGGTTCCCCGCCGCCATCGAAACCGAGCTGAAAGCGGGCGCGAAGATGCGGTTCGTCTTCCCGGACCAGGCCCCCATCGACGACAAGACCAGCGAGGGGGAAGTTCTCGAATTCGACCCCCCGAAGGTCTACGCGTTCCGGTGGAACGAGGACGTGCTCCGCTTCGAGCTCGTGCCGGAGGGGGACGGATGCCGCCTCTACTTCTCGCAGACCCTCGGCGGCGGCCCGCTCGGCCGGCTCGCCGCGGGCCGCAACGCGTCCGGCTGGGACACCTGCCTGGAGTCCCTGGCCGCCCGCCTCGACAACCGTGCTGCCGCGGCGAACCAGGACTGGCTCGGCCCGATGCTGCGTTACGTCGAGAAGTTCGGGCTGGACCAGGGTGAAGTCACCGCGGATGGGGTGCGCTTCGTCCGAGACCTGGTGTGGCGGCCCCTGGACGACGCCTGGGCCCGGCTGACCGACGGCAGACCGGTCGCGGTGGGCGACGCACCGCCCGCACCCGCCGCCATTCACCAGGTGCGCGCGGGCCAGGTCACCCGGGCCGAGGCGCCGCACGTGCTGGAGTACGAGTGGCGGCACGATGGCGAAGTAGCCGGCCGGGTGCGGTGGGAGTTCGTCTCGGACGGGGCCATCGGCGTTCGCGTCGAGGTGACCCAGACGATTCCCGAGCGGCCGGCAGGTCTCCGGGAAACCGCGCTCGAAGCCTGGCGGACCCGGCTCGGTGAATTCTTCACCTCGCTGTTCTCCGACTGAGGCTCAGGCCACACACACGGCCACTCGGTAGTCGTTAAGCTGCGGATTCATGAGCAGCGCGACGGAGCCGATCGGAACGCCACCGGCCGACGAGCCGGATATCCACACGACGGCCGGGAAGCTGGCCGACCTGTACCGGCGCTACGACGAAGCGGTGCACGCCGGGTCGGACCGGGCGGTCGAGCGGCAGCACGCGAAGGGCAAGAAGACCGCCCGCGAGCGGATCGACCTGCTGCTCGACCCCGGCTCGTTCGTCGAACTGGACGAGCTGGCCCGGCACCGTTCGACGAACTTCGGGCAGGAGAAGAACCGGCCCTACGGCGACGGTGTGGTAACCGGCTACGGCACGGTCGACGGCCGCCCGGTCTGCGTGTTCAGCCAGGACGTCACGGTGTTCGGCGGCTCGCTCGGCGAGGTGTACGGCGAGAAGATCGTCAAGGTGATGGATCTGGCCATCAAGACGGGCCGGCCGATCGTCGGGATCAACGAGGGCGGCGGGGCGCGCATCCAGGAGGGCGTGGTCTCGCTCGGCCTCTACGGCGAAATCTTCACCCGCAACGTCAAGGCCTCCGGGGTGGTCCCGCAGATCTCGCTGATCATGGGCGCCAACGCGGGCGGTCACGTCTACTCTCCCGCGCTGACCGACTTCGTGGTGATGGTCGACCAGACCTCGCACATGTTCATCACCGGCCCCGACGTGGTGAAGACGGTGACCGGCGAGGAGGTCACGTTCGAGGAGCTCGGCGGCGCGCGCACGCACAACACCAAGTCGGGCAACGCACACTACCTCGGCGCCGACGAGGAGGACGCGATCTCGTTCGTCAAGGAGCTGCTGTCGTTCCTGCCGTCGAACAATCTGTCCGATCCGCCGGTCTTCGACGCGCCCGAGCCCTCCGGTGAGTCCATTGCGGACGGAGTGACCGAGACCGACCTCGAGCTGAACACGCTCATCCCGGACTCCCCGAACCAGCCCTACGACATGCACGAAGTGATCACCCGCGTGCTCGACGAGGGCGAGTTCCTGGAGATCCAGGAACTGTTCGCGCCCAACGTCATCGTCGGTTTCGGCCGGGTCGACGGCCACGCGGTCGGCGTCGTGGCCAACCAGCCGACCCAGTTCGCGGGCTGCCTCGACATCGACGCCTCGGAAAAGGCCGCGCGGTTCGTGCGCACCTGCGACGCGTTCAACGTGCCGGTGCTGACCTTCGTCGACGTGCCGGGCTTCCTGCCGGGCACCGACCAGGAGTGGAACGGCATCATCCGGCGCGGCGCGAAGCTGATCTACGCCTACGCCGAGGCCACCGTCCCGCTGGTCACCGTGATCACCCGCAAGGCCTACGGCGGCGCCTACGACGTGATGGGATCCAAGCACCTCGGCGCCGACATCAACCTCGCCTGGCCGACCGCGCAGGTCGCGGTGATGGGGGCGCAGGGCGCGGCCAACATCGTGTACCGCAAGACCCTGGCCAAGGCGGCCGAGGAGGGCAAGGACGTCGAAGCGCTGCGTGCCCAGCTGATCCAGGAATACGAGGACGCCCTGCTCAACCCGTACGAAGCCGCCGAACGCGGGTACGTCGATTCGGTGATCGTCCCCGCCCACACGCGTGGCCATGTCGCCCGTGCGCTGTCGATGCTGCGCGAAAAGCGGGAGACCATGCCCCCGAAGAAGCACGGCAACATTCCGCTGTAGCCCTTGGAGGTAGGTGTGCGCGAGCGTCCGTTTCTGCGGGTGGTGCGCGGCGAGCCCGACGACATCGAACTGGCCGCGCTGACGGCCGTCCTGGCCGCCGCCGCGTCCGCTCCCCGCAAGCCGGAGAAGCCACGGCCCCGGTCGTCGTGGTCGGACCGGCTCGCGCTGCTCCGCCGGCCGGTCCATCCCGGCGAGGGCGCGTGGCGCGCCTCGGCTTTCCCTCGCTAGCCGGGTATTCCGCGCATGAGCCGCTGACCTGCGGCGATACCCAGGAGAGCATCTTGGTGCGGCCCGCTGACCAGACGAAACGTGTCCATGTGCGGAGAACGGGGCTAGCTCGCGCGGACCGCGATTCCGGTCGGCGGGTCGTCCTCCTCGGCGATGTGGACGATCAGTTCCGCCTCGGGCAACGCGAGCCGGGCATCGTCCTGTTCGGACGCCGGTATTCCGGACAGTTCCACCCGCAGCGCGCCCAGTGGCCGCAGCCGGACCAGCTCCGTGACCGGCACGGCATTGTGCACTACGAGATGCCCCAACGCGGGTAGTTCGCCGAGGGCCCGGACCTCGTCGAGGTTCGGGATGCCGTGCACCGTCACCTTTTCCAGCCCGCGCCAGCGCTGCACGCCGAGCAGGGACCGGGATCCGGGACGGCCGTCGAGCACGAGTTCGGTCAGGGGCAGGTCCGCGGGTAGCGGATCCAGCCCGCCGGCCAGTTCGGGGTGCCGGATCGACAGCAGCCGCACACGCGCGCCGGCCAGCGTGGCGAGCCGGGGCACGCGGCGGGCGGCGAAACCGCCGGTGGTGTGCAGGTACAGCTCCTCGACGTCAAGCCTGGCGAGCGCGGACAGGTCCTCCAGCGCGCTGTAGCCGGAGATCCGCAGCACCCGGAGCCGGTCGCAGCCGGCGAGCCCGGCCAGCGAACGCTCCACCTCGTTGGACCGGATCTCCAGCTGCCTGAGGTGGGCGATCTCGGCGAGCGGCCGGTGTCCCTGGGCGGTCAGCCTGATGTCGCCGATCAGCTGGACCGCGGTGAGTTTCTCCAGGTGGCGCAGCCGCACCAAAACATCCCAGCGGTGCACCTCCAGCACCAGGTCACCGAAGTCTACTTTGGACAGCAGAGTGCGGGCGTAGTCCTCGGAGTGGTCGAACGCCCGCCATGCCCGCAAAAGTTCGTCGATGACCACGCCCTGGTCGGTGCCGGCGAACGCCTGGAGTTTCTCCCACGCCTCCTCCCCACCGACCATCGCCAGCGTCCGGATCACGCGGGCCGCGACGGCCGCCCTGGCCGCGCCGATCTCGCCCGCGTGCTTGCCGACCTCGACCGGTCCCGGCAGCAGGTCGGCCACGAACGAGCCCGCCCTGGCCAGCATCTCCGCGTCCTGGAAGGTGGCCGGCGGGATCAGCCGGCGCACGGCCGCGAGCACGTCCGTCCGCACGTGCTCGGGGTCGATCACGTCGACATAGCCCAGCGAGGCGGCGGCCAGCAGGGTCAGCCGGCCGGCCACCTCCTGGTCCTTGCGCGTGGCCCGTTTGTTCGCCCGCTCCAGTAGCCCGCCGAGCAGTTCCCCCGCCTCACGCGCCCGCGCCTGCGCCGCGGCCATGAAGATGACCTCGTTGAGCGAGTCGTCGTGGGCGTGCTCGATCAGGTAGCCGAGTTCACCCGCCTTGACGAACTCGCCCGCCGCGAGGAAGTCCCGGAACGTGCGGTGCACGAACTGGACGCGACCGTCCCGCATCCGCAGCAGCCCGGTGCGTTCCAGCATGTGCCGCAAGACCTGCGCCGGCAGCACCCCGGCGATCGAGGACCGCAGCCCGGACATCGCGCGACCGAACCGGCGTTCCGCGACTTCCACGTCGACCTGCAACTCACCACCGCGCACCATCGGCGCCGCGTACCGTTCCAGCAGGATGATCTTCTCCTTGGTGGACATCCGCAGCTCGTCCTCGACCGTGACCTCCCGCTGCACGTCCCACTGGCCCAGCAGTAGTTCCAGCGCCTTGTCCAGCAGTTCCTTGCGGCTTTGCGGGAGGTACATGTTCTCCTTGCGATACAACGCGCACAGCAGAGAGCACAGCAACGGGCTGGAGACCAGCGTCCGCACGTCGGGCCTGCCCGCCAGGCTGCGCACCAGCCGTTGTTCGCAGCCGTGGAGCCAGTCCTGCTGTTCCCGGTCGATCTCCAGGCCGCGCGCGGCCGTGTACCAGTGGCCGATGAGCTTGCGCTGGCCGTTGCTGCTCAACGGAAGCAGCTCGAAGCGCTGAAATCCGCCGTGCCTTCCGGGGACGTGCCCCTGGCCCTGGGGGCCGGCCGCCAGCCCCCCGGCCGGCCAGTCGTCGGGCACCGCGGACGGCCGGGTGGACACGACGTAACGCGCTTCGGGGTAGGCGCGCACCAGGCCGGCCAGCCACCGCTCGACCTCGGCACGCCGCTCCACCAACAGCTCGTCGACCCCGTCCACCAGCACCATCGCCCGGCCCGAGCGCAGCAACCCGCTCACCCAGCGCTCGGGTTTTTCACCGGCCAGCGCGCCCGCGGTCACCTTCACGAGGTCCTCCGGGTCCGGCAGTGCGCGGTCGCCGAACTGCCGCAGCGGCACGAAGAACGGCACCGCATCACCCCACTCGCGGCCCGAAACCGCGGCGCTGTACGCCAGCCAGCGCAGAAAGGTCGTCTTCCCGGCGCCCGCGCCGCCGATCAGCAGCACGCGCCGGGCGGACCGCATGGCGTTAACGCCGTCCGTTCCCGCTCCGGTCAGCTCGGTGTCGTCGGCGGACCGGTGGCGACGCGCGATGGACGGTGGCGTGTAGAAGCCGTCGAAGGCGTAGCTGGCCGGAGCACGGCCGATGCTCACTTGGAACAGCTCGAAGGTCGCGTTGTCCTCGGCGACATAGCCGACATACGAGCGCTCGAAGCCATCGGCCCGCGACCGAGGCTCGCGCGCCAGATCGGTGATCTGGTCCTTGAGCTGACCGACGCCGTCGGCTATCTCGGCGTGCACCGCGTGCATCAGGGCGTCGGCGGCCTGTGCGCGCCTCGCGATGTTCCGGCAGCTGTGCTTCAGCAGCCGGAAGTAGGCCTCCCGGCCCGGCGCGCCGAGCCCGGCCGAAGCCAGCGCGGGACGTCCGGCCGCACGGACTCGCGCCCGCAACCGGTTGGCGCTGACCAGCACGCTGGGCGCCGTCTCGGCCAGTTCCGCGATCCCGGCCACCCGCAGTGATTCCGCGACCGCCTCCTGCACGACCTCCCAGTCACCGGCGGCCAGGTCGGCGAACTCGACCCGGCGCAGCTCGGCGAGCTCTTTGGCGGCCTGAGCGAGGACCCGGTCCGGGTTCGCCGCGCGCGGCACCCTGCCGCGCTCGACCAGCCGGTTCGCCGTCTTGTCCACGGCCCACTGGTGCAGGGCCGAGAAGGTCGCGCCCAGCGCGGCCAGCAGCGCGGACGAAAGCGGATCCACCACGGACAACCCCCAGGTACTCCGGCCGATGCCCCCCGGCGAACTCCACGTTACCCAGCTCACAGAAGGCCGGTGTCGACGGCTTACACTCCAAGCCGTATAGTCCATGCGGAATAAACGAGATGGAGTCATCCGAAAGGGCTGATTGGGGTGGCCACTTCGAAGGCACCGCTGACCACACTGGCCATGGCAATCCTCGAACTGCTGCACGAGCGGCCGATGCACCCGTACGAGATGACGCAGCTGATGCGCGAGCGGCGGGTGGACCGGAGGGTGAAGCTACGGCCCGGCTCGCTTTATCACACGGTGGAGCGACTCGAAACCCAAGGACTCATCGAGGTCGTCGGCACGCAACGCCAGGGACGCCGCCCCGAACGGACCGTCTACGCCATGACCGACCAGGGCCGGGATACGTTCGCGGCACAGACCCGGGAAATGCTGTCGACCCTCGCACAGGACTACACCGCGTACCCGGTCGCCCTGTCCGCGGGCAGCGAACTCGAGCTACCGGACTTCCTCGAACAACTGAAGATGCGCGCGATGAACCTGCGCTCGCAGGTCGCCGCCGAGGAAGTCGTCGTCGACAAGGTGCGCGGGGACAACCTGCCCGAGATCTACTGGATCGACTTCGCGTTCGTCCACCACCAGCGAAAGTCCGAACTGGACTGGACCCTGAAGCTGATCGAAGACCTGGAAACAGGTTGCGTTCCCTGGCCGGATGACAAATCCGGCCAGAAAGAACTGTCCCTTGTAGAAGATGGGGAAGGCAATGATGAGAGGGCAAGCTAATCCCTGGGCCGCGCTCGGAGCGCTGTGCATAGGGTTCTTCATGATCCTGCTGGACACCACCATCGTGTCCATCGCGATCCCGGCCATGGTGCGCGGACTGAACACGGACCTGAACTCCGTGGTCTGGGTGATGAGCGTCTACCTGCTCACCTACGCGGTGCCGATGCTGTTCACCAGCAGGCTCGGCGACCGGTTCGGCCCGAAGCGGGTGTTCCTCGCCGGGCTGGTCGTGTTCACCGCCGCCTCACTGTGGTGCGGCCTGTCGGGCACGGCCGGAATGCTCATCTCCGCGCGCGCGGTGCAGGGGCTCGGCGCGGCACTGATGACCCCACAGACGCTGGCGTTCATCACTCATCTCTTCCCGCCCACCAAGCGCGGACCGGCCATGGGTCTCTGGGGTGGCGTCGCGGGCCTGGCCACGATCACGGGACCGCTACTCGGCGGCGTGCTGGTGGACGGCCTCGGCTGGGAATGGATCTTCTTCGTCAACGTGCCCGTCGGCCTCGCCGGGATCGTGCTGACCCTGCGGTGGGTGCCGGACTGGCGGCCGGGGCGCGCGCACTCCTTCGACGTGCCCGGCATCCTGCTCTCCGGCGCCGGGCTGTGCCTGCTCGTCTTCGGCCTCCAAAATGGACAGCACTACGACTGGGGGAAGGTGGCCGGGCCGGTCAACACCTTCGAGACCATCGCGGCCGGAGTCGTGCTGCTCGCCGCCTTCGTGGTGTGGCAACGGTTCAACCGCGCGGAGCCGCTGATCCCGCTGGCGGTGTTCGGCGACCGGAACTTCTCCGCGGGCACGCTGACCTCGGTCACCGTCGGATTCACGATGACATCGATGTTCCTGCCGATGGTGATCTTCCTCCAGGAAGTGCTCAACCTGTCGCCGACCAAGGCCGCACTCGTGACCGCGCCGATGTCGCTGCTGTCGGGCTTTGTCGCGCCGGTCGTCGGCCGTCTCTCGGACAAGGTCAACCCCAAGTATTTGGTGGTCACCGGACTGGTCACGCTGGTCGCGGGGCTCGGGCTGATCGCGCTGGCCGCGCACGCCACCGGCAGCCCGTGGGCGCTGCTCCCCGGACTGCTGCTGTGCGGGCTGGGCATCGGCACGGTGTTCCCGCCGATGAGCAACGCGACGATGAGCTCGGTCCAGCAGCGGCTGGCCGGAGCCGCCTCGGGCATCTTCAACACCGCGCGCCAGGTCGGTGGGGTGCTCGGCAGTGCCGCGACCGGGGTGCTGCTCCAGGCCCGGATCACCGCGTCGATGGCGGCCGAGCACGGCAACGCGCCGCTCGCCCTGACCGACGCCGCCCGCGAGACCCTGCTGCTGCCGATGGCCGTCCTGCTGCTGGGCGTCCTCGCCGCGGTGGCCATCCGCCGCCCGACGCCTCGAAGCCCGGTGTCCACTCCACAGACCGAGTCGGCCGTGGCGTAAGAGGTCGCGGAGGGGGTCTGGAGGCAAGCCCCAGATCGCGCTGGCGTGGCGGGTAATCTGCGGCTCGTGCGTTTCGTGCTCGCTTCCGCGTCCCCCGCCCGCCTCGGCGTGCTCCGCTCCGCCGGGATCGACCCGAGCGTGCTGGTGTCCGGCGTCGACGAAGATGCCGTCGCCGCGGCACTTTCCGACCCCACGCCCGCCGGACTGGTCACCGCGCTCGCGCTGGCGAAGGCGGAAGCGGTCGCGGAACGGGTCGCCGACGCCGAAGCAGTGGTGGTGGGCTGCGACTCGATGCTGTCGATCGGCGGCGAGATGGTCGGCAAACCGGGCGTGCCCGAGGTGGCCCGCAAGCGCTGGGCGCAGATGGCGGGCGGCAGCGGCGAACTGCTCACGGGTCACGCGGTGCTCCGGATCGAGGGCGGTCGCCGCACCCGGCAAGCCGTCGGCAGCCAGGTGACGACGGTCCGGTTCGCCGATTTGTCCCCCGACGAGTTGGAGGCGTACGTCGCCACGAGTGAACCCCTGGAAGTGGCGGGTGCGTTCACTCTGGACGGTCTCGGCGGCTGGTTCGTCGAAGGTATCGACGGCGACCCGTCCAGTGTCATCGGCATCAGCCTGCCCCTGACCCGGCGCCTTCTCGCCGAGGTCGGGGTCGGCGTCGTCGATCTCTGGCGCCGCTAGGAGCAGGGCCGCAGGTCGGCGGCGGTGACCCGGACATCGGGCCAGCCTCGCAATCCGCCCAGCGAGGAATACCGGCGGGTGCAGCCCGCGACCGACCCGTCGAGTGCGTAAACCTTCGCCAGCACGGGTGACGCCTGCACCACGACGACCTCCGGCGCGTCCCCGCCCGTGACGTTCGACAGCACGATCACGCCCGCGTCGGAAAAGTAGGGCTTGTCCACCGAACTCCAGCTCCCGCCCCGGTTGATCAGCAACTGCGCGATTTTCCCGCCGTCACGCGGCGCGAGGATCAGGCAGGCCGAAACCGAAGCGGGAAAGCAGGACAACGACTTGGCGTCCAGCCGCGCACCGAGCGCGGTCACCGTCGCCTCCAGGACGTCACCCCCGGCCTCGAACCGGCCGTTGTCCCCACGGGAGTTCGCCAGCAGCTGGACCGTCTGGCCGTTGACATTCTGAATGGCCAGCGCCTGGCACGGCCCGTCGCCGCAGCCGGCACCGGCCCCCACGCTGACCGGCAAACCCTCGGCACGCGGCGGGCCGCCCGGATTCCGTGGCCGCAGCACCACCACCGTGAGCAATGCCGCCGCCGTCACCACCACGGCGAACACGGCGGTGAAAAGCACCGTCCCCCCGACCTTCCGCACGTTTCGATTATGCGTGTTCCGCCGTGTCTCGTGAGCTGCCTCTCACCGCACGGGTACTACCGCGCCGTAAACTGCGACGAGGTAGCCAGTTCGCGGCCGTCGACCACAGGAGGTAGGGGCGTGCCTGAGCAAGCGAGTCAGGGCGGCGGAGTCACCAAGATCCTGGTCGCCAACCGGGGCGAGATCGCGGTCCGGGTGATCAGGGCCGCGAAGGATGCCGGACTCGCCAGCGTCGCGGTGTACGCCGACCCCGACCGTGACGCCCCGCATGTCCGCCTCGCCGACGAGGCGTTCGCACTCGGCGGGACCACCGCGGGCGAGAGCTACCTCGTGATCGACAAATTGCTCGACGTGGCGAAGCGTTCGGGTGCCGACTCGGTACACCCGGGTTACGGATTCCTGTCGGAGAACGCGGACTTCGCCCAGGCCGTGATCGACGCGGGCCTCACCTGGATCGGCCCGGGCCCGCAGGCGATCCGCGACCTCGGCGACAAGGTGACCGCGCGGCATATCGCGCTGAAGGCGGGGGCGCCGCTGGTGCCGGGCACCAAGGACCCGGTGTCCGGCGCGGACGAGATCATCGCCTTCGCCGAGGAAAACGGCCTGCCGGTCGCGATCAAGGCCGCGTTCGGTGGTGGCGGGCGCGGGCTGAAGGTGGCCCGCACCAAGGAAGAAATCCCGGAGCTGTTCGAATCCGCGGTGCGTGAAGCGGTTTCCGCGTTCGGTCGCGGTGAGTGCTTCGTCGAGCGGTACCTCGACAAGCCGCGGCACGTCGAAGCCCAGGTGCTCGCCGACAAGCACGGCAACGTGGTGGTGGTCGGCACGCGGGACTGCTCGCTGCAACGCCGTCACCAGAAGCTCGTCGAAGAGGCCCCGGCGCCGTTCCTGACCGACGAGCAGCGCCAAACCATTCATTCCTCGGCCAAGGCGATCTGCCGCGAGGCGGGCTATTCCGGTGCGGGCACCGTCGAGTATCTCGTCGGCGCCGACGGCACGATTTCGTTCCTCGAAGTCAACACCCGCCTGCAGGTGGAACACCCGGTGTCCGAGGAGACCGCCGGGGTCGACCTGGTCCGCGAAATGTTCCGCATCGCGCGCGGCGAAGAACTTCCGTTCACCGAGGACCCCACGCCACGCGGGCACTCGATCGAATTCCGGATCAACGGCGAGGACGCGGGCCGCAACTTTTTGCCCGCGCCCGGCACCGTGACGAAACTGGTGTTGCCGTCCGGGCCCGGCGTCCGGGTCGACGCGGGCGTGGAGACCGGCAGCGTCGTCGGCGGCCAGTTCGACTCCATGCTGGCCAAGCTGATCGTCACCGGCAGCGACCGCCGGCAGGCCCTGGAACGCAGCCGTCGCGCGCTCGACGAGCTGATCGTCGAAGGGCTTGCCACCGTGGTGCCGTTCCACCGCGCGATCGTGCGCGACCCGGCCTTCACCGAGTCCTTCACCGTGCACACCCGCTGGATCGAAACGGAATTCGACAACCAGATCCCGCCCTTCGAAAACCCGGCCGCGCCGGCGGAAGCCGCCGAACCGCGGCAGACCGTGGTCGTCGAGGTCGGCGGGCGGCGGATGGAGGTCTCGCTGCCCGGCGATCTCGCGCTGGCCGCCGGTGGCGGTAACGGCGGCGCCACGAAGGCCAGGCCGCGCAAGCGGGCCGGTGGCGCCAAGACCGCGGTCAGCGGCGACGCGGTGACCGCGCCGATGCAGGGCACGATCGTCAAGGTCGCCGTCGAGGATGGCCAGCAGGTCGAGTCGGGCGAACTGGTGGTCGTGCTCGAGGCCATGAAAATGGAAAACCCGGTCACCGCGCACAAAGCGGGCAAGGTTTCCGGCGTCAGCATCGAGGTCGGCTCGGCCGTCACCCAGGGCGCCGTCCTGCTGGAGATCAAGGATTAACGCCCGGAAAGCCGGCAGGCCGTTAATATCCGTGGCGTGAACGAGTCTCCAGACGTCCGCATCGGAGACGCCGACCGCGAGCGGGCACTCCAGGCGCTGGGCGAGCACATGAGCGCCGGCCGGCTCGACCTCAACGAGTACGGGGAACGCTCGGCGAAGGTGACCGCGGCCAGGACCCAGCGAGAGCTCACCGAACTCTTCGGCGATCTGCCCGAGCCACACCCCACGTTCGGGACATCGTGGGCGACCGTCGCCCAGCCGACCGCGAAACAGGCGGTGGCCTGGGTCGACCGGCCGTTGAACCAGCGTCTCGTCGCGGCCGCCCTGCCGCTGCTGTGGGTGGCCGGCATCGTCATCGGGCTGAGCACGGGCGTCTGGTGGTTCATGGCGCTGCCGTTCGTCGCGACCGCGGTCGGGCGTGGACTCTGGGGGCAGGGCTGGGAGCGGGACCAGCGGCGGGACCGGGAGCGGCGACGAGAGCTTCGCGACCGTGACCGCGACCGGCCGTAGAATCGCCGCGTGAGTGCGGACATGCGGCTCAGCGACGCTGAGCGCGACGAGGCGATCAACGCGCTGTCCGAGCACGTCCGGACCGGCCGGCTGGACATCGAGGAGTTCGGCACGCGCTCGGCGAAGGTGAGCACGGCGAGGACCCGTGGCGAACTCCTACCGCTGTTCACCGATCTGCCGGCCCCACGCCCGAGCGTGCTGGACGAACCGGCCAAGCCGGTGGCCCTCCGCCGGTTCGTCCCGGGTGTCGTGCCGATCGCGGTGGTCGTCGCGCTGCTGCTGTACTTCACCGTGGCGCGCGGGATGTGGCTGGTCTTCCTGCTGCCCGCCGCGGTGGCGCTGGTTTACGCGGGCCGGTCGAGATGATCTGTTCGGAAGAGCAGAACCGCTGATGGAGCCAGTCGAGATCAACGCGGGAGAGTACTACCTGCGCCAGCTCCGCGCGGATGACCGGCTGGACGACCGGCCGGCGCTGGTCGAGGCGTTCGCCGATGCCGAGCATCAGCGGTTCGTCCTCAACTACCGCCTGCACGACCTTGACGAGGCCGGACGCTATGTCGCCCTGCGCGCCTGCGAGTGGGCCTCCGGGCGGCGATGTTCCTGGGCCATCGCGGAGCCCACGACGGGCCGCCTGCTGGGTGAGGTCGGCCTCAAGGACCTCGACCCGCACAACGGGACCGCCGAGGTCGCGCTCTGGGTGCATCCGTCAGCACGTCGCCGTGGCGTCGGCGTCACCGCCCTCAATGCCGCGCTGCGGTTCGGCTCGGGCGCGCTCGGTCTGCGCGAGGTCAACTACCTGTACCACGAGGGCAACGTGGCCTCAGCCGCGGTCGCGAGGCGGTGCGGTTTCCAGTTCTTGGATACGCTGGTGTCATCCGATGGGCGCAAACTACTGCGCTGCATTCGTGTGACCGAATAAGCTTGTGCCAGCGGACACAATTCCTCGCACCTGAACCGATCTTGTGATGATCTGGTGCAGGTCTTCGATTCAGCGCCGAACGGGGGAAACGTGGGCGAGTCCAGCCTCTTCCTGACCCGCATGCTCGACGTGCTGTGTGATGGCGGCAACAAAATAGCCTTTGCGCATCGTAGCCGGTCGATGACTTATCGGGACACTTTCGACTCCCTGAGACGGTTGCACGGGACCCTGAAAACGGAAGGCATCGCCCCGGGGCAACTCGTCGCCATTACCGGTGGAAACATGCCGGAAACATTTCTGCTGCAGATCGCGGCCCACTTGCGCGGCGCCCGGGTCGCGCATGTCACCTCACCCACATCGGTGGGCGATCTTCACGCCGACCACATCATCTCCGCCAACCCGGAGGGCCCGCTCCTGCTCGCCCGTAGCGGCGCCGCCACCGCCGAGGCGGACATCGCCCTGCCTCGCGAGGTGGAAACGCTCTTCCCGTTGGACGACAGGTTCGTGTGCGAACGGGAGAGTTATGAGGAACTCGCCCGCACCTGCCGCCCTCGCCCGGACGGCCCGCAGCGCGTGCTGCTGATCGCGCCCATGTCCCACCCGATCGGCAACCGCATCACCTGCAAGGCCCTGCTCTCCGGCGACACCGTCGTCCTGCACGAACGCGCCCCCGAAGAGGCGGTCATGCATACTTCAGCGCGATGACCGTGGTAGTCAGCAGGACGGCCTGAGTCCCGACGAACACCGCCAGCCGCGGGTGCCTGGTTTCGGCGGACCTGGTCACGTGCGTCGCGGGGAGCCCACCCGAACCCGAACACCGGAAGCGAAACAAGGTAGGACACGCCGAGCGGCCGCAGGTGCTCGGCGGGTTGCCCAGCCCAAAGTCCCATGAACGCGGCGAACAACGCCATCGCCGGGATGATCGCATGGATCCGCTCCGGTTCCCCCTCGGCATCGACCGGATGAGCGCCAGGGAAGCGGTGGCCGGGAACCACCCGGTCATCACCATCGGAGTCGCGGGACAGCACCCCGAACGGCAGTAAGCCGAGGTGAGCCGATGCCGTCGGCCGACCTGAAGGTGACGAGGAACAGCATCAGCGGGACAAGCACGCCCGACAGTCCTACTCCCCAGGTCCGGCCTTGGCCGAATCCACTCCGGGCCGCCCCTTGACACGCTCCTCCGCAAGGGCAACGCGATTACGTTTCCTTTGCGAGACCTTGCGACGACGAGGCGACCTCCGGGAAACCCCCATTGCCGCAATCCATTCGGGCAAAACGGGCACGGTGGCGTCCCGTCAGCGAAGCGCCGTCACCCCACCGGTTCGGTCAGGCGGGCGCGAGCCTCCGGGGCACTGGAGCGGCGCGCGTCGGCGGCCTCGTCACTCGGCTGGGTCTGCGAGTCGCGTTCGGCCGCGACCCGGGCGGTATAGACCTTGATCTCGTGCGCGACGGTCTCCTCCGACCAGCCGAGCACCTCCCCCATCAGCCCCGCGACCTGCTCGGCGCAGTCCACCCCGCGGTGCGGGTACTCGATGGAGATCCTGGTCCGCCGTGCCAGCACGTCCTCCAGGTGCAGCGCCCCTTCGTGGCTGGCCGCGTACACGGCCTCAACGGCGAGGTAGTCCGGCGCGTGCTCGATCGGGCGCAGCAGTTCGGGCCGTCCGGCGGCCTGCTCGAGCACCTGATGCACCAGCGAGCCGTACCGGTCGAGCAGGTGCCGGATGCGGTACGGATGCAGGCCCACCCGCGCGCCGAGGTGGTCGGCCTGGTTGACCAGCGCGTGGTAGCCGTCCGCACCGAGCAACGGCACCTTGTCCGTGATCGACGGCTGCAGCCGGCCAGGCAGGTCCACCGCCGCCGCGTTGACCGCGTCCGCCGCCATCACCCGGTACGTCGTGTACTTCCCGCCCGCGATCGCGACCAGCCCGGGCGCGACCCGCGCGACGGCGTGTTCACGGGACAGCTTCGAGGTCTCCTCGCTCTCACCGGCGAGCAACGGCCGAAGCCCGGCGTAGACGCCCTCGATGTCGTCATGCGTCAACGGTGTCGCGAGGACGATGTTGACATGCTCCAGGATGTAGTCGATGTCGTGCTTGGTCGCCGCCGGGTGCGCGAGGTCGAGGTGCCAGTCGGTGTCCGTGGTGCCGACGATCCAGTGATTGCGCCACGGGATCACGAACAACACGGACTTTTCGGTGCGCAGGATGACACCCGACTCCGAGACGATCCGGTCCCGCGGCACCACGATGTGCACACCCTTGCTGGCCCGGACCCGGAACCGGCCACGGCTGCCGGAAAGCCGCTGCAGCTCGTCCGTCCACACCCCGGTGCAGTTGATCACGGCGCTGGCCTGGATTTCGGTTTCCCTGCCGTCCTCGACGTCCCTTACCCGCACGCCCGAGATGCGGTCGGCCTCACGCAGGAACTCCACCACCTGCGTCGACGACCGGACAACGGCGCCGTAGTGCGCGGCGGTGCGCGCGACCGTCATCGTGTGCCGGGCGTCGTCGGCCTGGGCGTCGTAGTACCGGATTCCCCCGATGAGCGCGTCCCGTTTGAGCGCGGGCACCATGCGCAGGGCACCGGCCCTGGTCAGGTGTTTCTGGCCGGGCACGGACCGTGCACCGCCCATCGTGTCGTAGAGGAACAGCCCGCTCGCGGTGTACGGGCGCTCCCAGACCCGGTGGGTCAGGGGGTACAGGAAGCTCACCGGCTTGACCAGGTGCGGGGCGATCCTGGTGAGCATCAGCTCGCGTTCCCGCAGCGCCTCGCGGACCAGCCCGAACTCGAGCTGCTCCAGATAGCGGAGACCGCCGTGGAACAGCTTGCTGGACCGGCTGGACGTGCCCGAGGCCAGGTCACGCGCCTCCACCAGGGCGACTCTGAGGCCACGGGTGGCCGCGTCCAGCGCGGTGCCGGCACCGACCACGCCGCCGCCGATCACCACCAGATCGAACGTCTCGTCCCCGAGCCGCGTCCAGGCATCCTCGCGCGCGGCCGGGCCCAGTTCCGCCTCAGTCACTCCGGCTTCCTTTCTCACGCCTGTTCCTGATGTCCAGCATGGCACGTTCACCGTCGACGGGACGTGCCGGAACCACCCTCGGCAGCCCGCGGAAACTTCGTCCTGCCAGCTACGAAAGGGCGGCTTAGGCTGTTTTCAGGCAGCGACGCCTCGGGCTCAGGGAGGTGCGACATGTCCGAGCGAATCCCTCACCCACGCCTCAGTGACCAGCGACCCAGAACCTGGGCTCGCATGCGCCAGACTACTGGCGGCGAGTTACTGGCGGAATTTCTCGGCACGGCCATCCTGATCATACTTGGTTGTGGTTCGGTCGCTGTCGCTGTCGCCGGGCTGCCCGGCTCAGGTCGCCAGTCGGTCCCGTTCGGCGCGGCCAACTGGCTGATCATCGCCTGGGGGTGGGGCCTCGCGGTGGTCTTCGCCGTGTATGTGGCCGGCGGCGTCAGCGGAGCACACATCAACCCGGCGGTGACCCTGGCCTTCGCCGTCCGGCGAAAATTCCCCTGGAAGAAGGTGGTGCCCTACTGGGCGGCTCAGGTCGTCGGCGCACTCGCCGGCGCGGCAGTGGTGTACGCCGTCTATCACGACGCCATCAACGCGTTCAACGCCGCACAAACCCCGCCGGTCACGAACCGGGCGGACTCGCTGGCCACCTTCTCGATCTTCGCCACGTTCCCGGCGTCGTATTTCGGCGGCGTCTGGTGGGGACCTCTGGTCGACCAGGTCGTCGGCACGGCCATCCTGGTGGGCGTCATCGCGGCGCTCATCGACCGGCGGAACCAGGCACCGCAAAGCAACATGGCACCGTTCATGGTCGGTCTGGTCGTGGCCGCGATCGGCTTCACCTACGGGACCAACGCGGGATACGCGATCAACCCGGCACGTGACTTCGGCCCACGACTGCTGACCCTGTTCTTCGGCTGGGGCAACAAGGCCTTCCCCGGCAACGGCGCCTGGTTCAGCAACTACTGGTGGATACCGATAGCCGGACCACTGATCGGCGGCGTGCTCGGCATCCTGGTCTATGACCTGTTCATCGGTCAGGTGCTGACGGCACGGCAGGCTCCGGAAGCGGCGCCCACGCCCGAACCCGGCCGGGTGCCCGGGACGGCCGAGCAACCCGCCAAAGCGGAATAGCGAGCCGTCCGGTTCGCGATCGCACGAGACAGGGAGCAGTCATGCCGTCTTACGTCGCAGCCGTCGACCAGGGCACCACCTCGACCCGGACCATGATCTTCGATCACTCGGGCCGGGTGGTGTCCGTGGACCAGAAGGAGCACGAGCAGATCTTCCCCCGGGCCGGTTGGGTCGAGCACAACGCGGGGGAGATCTGGGAGAACACG
>NZ_DATELF010000119.1:0-17809 GCF_035276945.1 Amycolatopsis sp.
TCGATCGCGGCACCGTCGCTCGAAAGCACCTCGACGTTCAGGCACAGGGACTGCATCTCCTTGATCAGCACCTTGAACGACTCGGGGATCCCGGGCTCGGGGATGTTCTCGCCCTTGACGATGGCCTCGTACACCTTCACACGGCCGACCACGTCGTCCGACTTGATCGTCAGCAGCTCCTGCAGCGTGTAGGCAGCGCCGTACGCCTGCATCGCCCAGCACTCCATCTCACCGAAGCGCTGGCCACCGAACTGCGCCTTCCCGCCCAGCGGCTGCTGGGTGATCATCGAGTAGGGGCCGGTGGACCGGGCGTGGATCTTGTCGTCGACCAGGTGCAGCAGCTTGATGATGTACATGTAGCCGACCGCGATCGGGTACGGGTACGGCTCGCCGGTGCGGCCGTCGAACAGCTGCGCCTTGCCCTGCGGCCCGACCATCTGGTCGCCGTCGCGGTTGGGCAGGGTGGACGAGAGCAGGCCGGTGATCTCCTCCTCGCGGGCACCGTCGAACACCGGGGTGGCGACGACCGTGCCGGGCTCGGCCTGGTGCAGCTCCTCGGGCAGGCGCTTGGACCAGTCCGGGTCGCCGTCGACCTGCCAGCCGCTCTTCGCGATCCAGCCCAGGTGGGTCTCCAGGATCTGCCCGATGTTCATCCGTCGCGGCACACCGTGGGTGTTGAGGATGATGTCCACCGGGGTGCCGTCGGGCAGGAACGGCATGTCCTCCACCGGGAGGATCTTGCCGATGACGCCCTTGTTGCCGTGCCGGCCGGCCAGCTTGTCGCCGTCCTGGATCTTGCGCTTCTGCGCCACGTAGACCCGGACCAGCTCGTTGACGCCGGGCGGCAGTTCGTCGTCGTCCTCGCGGGAGAACACCCGGATGCCGATGACCTTGCCGGTCTCGCCGTGCGGCACCTTCAGCGAGGTGTCCCGCACCTCGCGGGCCTTCTCGCCGAAGATGGCGCGCAGCAGCCGCTCCTCCGGGGTCAGCTCGGTCTCACCCTTCGGGGTCACCTTGCCGACCAGGATGTCGCCGGCCTGGACCTCCGCGCCGATCCGGATGATGCCGCGCTCGTCGAGGTCGGCCAGGACCTCCTCGGAGACGTTCGGGATGTCCCGGGTGATCTCCTCGGCACCGAGCTTGGTGTCCCGCGCGTCGATCTCGTGCTCCTCGATGTGGATCGAAGTGAGCACGTCGTCCTGCACGAGCCGCTCGGAGAGGATGATCGCGTCCTCGTAGTTGTGGCCCTCCCACGGCATGACCGCGACGAGCAGGTTCTTGCCCAGCGCCATCTCGCCGTTCTCGGTGGACGGCCCGTCCGCGATGACCTGGCCCGCCTCGACCCGGTCGCCCTCGGAGACGATCGGCCGGTGGTTGAAGCAGGTTCCGTGGTTGGTGCGGCGGAACTTGTACAGCCCGTAGCTCTTGCGGGTGCCGTCGTCGTGCATCACGGTGACGAGGTCCGCCGACAGCTCTTCGACCACCCCCGCCTGCTCGGCGACCAGCACGTCACCGGCGTCGACCGCGGCACGCAGCTCCATGCCGGTGCCCACCAGCGGAGCCTCGTTGCGCAGCAGCGGCACCGCCTGGCGCTGCATGTTCGCGCCCATCAGCGCGCGGTTGGCGTCGTCGTGCTCGAGGAACGGAATCATCGCCGTGGCGACCGACACCATCTGGCGCGGCGACACGTCCATGTAGTCCACGTCCATCGGGTCGATCAGCTCGACCTCGCCGCCCTTCCGGCGGACCAGGACGCGGTCCTCGGCGAAGTAGCCGTCCTCGGTCAGCGACGCGTTGGCCTGCGCCTTGACGAACCGGTCCTCCTCGTCCGCGGTCAGGTAGTCGATCTGGTCGGTGACCTGCCCCTCGACCACCTTGCGGTAGGGCGTTTCGATGAAGCCGAACGGGTTGACCCTCGCGTAGGAGCACAGCGAACCGATCAGACCGATGTTCGGGCCTTCCGGCGTCTCGATCGGGCACATCCGGCCGTAGTGGCTCGGGTGCACGTCGCGGACCTCCATGCCGGCGCGCTCACGGGACAGACCGCCGGGGCCCAGCGCCGACAGGCGACGCTTGTGGGTCAGCCCGGACAGCGGGTTGTTCTGGTCCATGAACTGCGACAGCTGCGAGGTGCCGAAGAACTCCTTGATCGCCGCCACGACCGGGCGGATGTTGATCAGGGTCTGCGGGGTGATCGCCTCGACGTCCTGCGTGGTCATCCGCTCGCGGACGACCCGCTCCATCCGGGACAGGCCGACCCGGATCTGGTTCTGGATCAGCTCGCCGACGGTGCGCAGGCGGCGGTTGCCGAAGTGGTCGATGTCGTCGGTCTCGACCGGGATGGTCCGGCCGTTCATCTCCATCTTCTCCTCGCCGGCGTGCAGCCGGACCAGGTACTCGATGGTGGTGACGATGTCCTCTTCGGTCAGCGTGCCGGTGTCGTAGGGGATCGACAGGCCCAGCTTCTTGTTGACCTTGTAGCGGCCCACCTTGGCCAGGTCGTACCGCTTGTCCTTGAAGAACAGGTTCTCCAGCAGGGTCTGCGCGCTCTCCTTCGTGGGCGGCTCGCCCGGGCGCAGCTTGCGGTAGATGTCGAGCAGGGCCTCGTCGGTGCCCGCGGTGTGGTCCTTCTCCAGGGTGGCCAGCAGGGTCTCGGAGAAGGAGAACCGCTCGCGGATCTGCTCGGTCGTCCAGCCGAGCGCCTTCAGCAGCACGGTGACCGGCTGGCGGCGCTTGCGGTCGATGCGCACACCGACGGTGTCGCGCTTGTCGACGTCGAACTCCAGCCAGGCACCCCGGCTGGGGATGATCCGGACGCTGAACACGTCCTTGTCGGTGGTCTTGTCGACGGTCTGGTCGAAGTAGACGCCGGGCGAGCGGACCAGCTGGGACACCACGACACGCTCGGTGCCGTTGATGATGAAGGTGCCCCGGTCGGTCATCACCGGGAAGTCACCCATGAAGACCGTCTGGCTCTTGATCTCGCCGGTGTTGTTGTTGACGAACTCGGCCGTCACGAACAGTGGCGCCGCGTAGGTCATGTCCTTGTCCTTGCACTCCTCGACGGAGGCCTTGACCTCGTCGAAGCGCGGGTCGGAGAAGGACAGGGACATCGAACCGGAGAAGTCCTCGATCGGCGAGATCTCGTTGAGGACCTCCTCGAGGCCGCCGACCGGGTTCTCTTCACCTTCCTCCACGCGTCGCTCGAACCACTTCTCGTCACCGGTGAACCATTCGAAGGACCGGATCTGCACGTCGAGCAGGTTGGGAGTGGCCAGGGGTTCGCGGATCTTCGCGAAGGAGACCCGCTTCGGGGAGTTCGGGATTCCCGAGGAACTGGGGACAGATACAGCCGAGGTGGTCGCAGCAGTGGCCTGGTTCGCGGGAGAGACTGCCAAGATGCGTCCTTCCGGGGACAATGAGCGGTGAGCAGCCGCGTTAGCAACAACTAATGCGACTGTCAAGGGTGCCGTGGTGCCCACCATCCTAGCTGCCGTGCCCAAGCAGCCTGAAAGAGGGCAGCGCAAAGAAGCAGTCTAGCCCGAACGCCGTGGCTTGTCGAGGGGCACTCCCGACGGGGCCCAGATCTCGATCACGACGTCTTCAGGTATGCCGCTCAGCCTCGCCCTCCCGCAGGGCGCTGCCGCTGGGAGTAAGCGTGACCCCACAGCGCGCCATAGTCAAGATGCCACGCCTTCGACAAGCCAGTTGGCGCAATGTCATCTGGGCTGGTATAGCGATGCTGAAACAGTGCGTGACCTGCTGGTTAGCCGATCTCGGGCCAACGGTGGCCAAGGCGCCAGACGCGAAGGAGGACCGGTGACGGCACGCCACGAGACCGAACGGGACAACTGCGCGAGCGGGGACACCGGCCGGGATCCGGGGGAGCTCCAAGACGAGCGAGGACGAGCTTCGCGAGGCCCTCCAAAGGCGGAGCGTGGCGAGGACCCGACCGAGGCCGAAGCGAGAGGCGAAGGGCTGGGAGTGACGCGATCCCGCCCCGAGGTCACCTCCGGGCGCGTGCTTGAACGGTTACCGGCTCGGGGGCGGGGCGCTCGATCCGTTGCCGGCGGACGGAGCGCTCGACGCGGCGGAGCTGGGAGCGGGTTGCTCGGTGTCGTAGGTGTTGAGGTCGGTGATCCGCCACTTGTCCCCCGAGTACTGCAGGTTCAGCCAGAGCTGGGCGCTGCCGCTCGACGTCTGGTTCTGGTCCGTGCGCGTGGCCGTCTGGTCGACGAAGACCATCACCTTGGCCTTGTCGCCGTTCAGCATGATCACCGCGCTGCGGCTGACCTTGACGGTGACGACGATCTTCTGCTGCGGCGCGAGGCGTTCGACCTCCCCCATCAGGCTGTTGTACTTGTTCCGGACGTCGTCGTTGAGCAGCAGGTCCCCGGCCGCGTCCTGAGTCTTGGCGATGCTGTTGTAGTCGTAGGAGAACAGCGTCTCGACCGCGCTGGTCGCGGCCTGGTTCACCTGCGAGGTCCTGGCGACGTCCAGCAGCGCGGTGTTGGACGTCGCCGCGGCCAGCTTGCTCTCCTCGATCTTGAACCACACCGCGAGCGTGGTGAGCACCAGCGCGAGGACGAACAGCACGCCCGCCAGCGCGACCTTGTTCCGCGGTGGTCGCGACGCCGGGGCGGGCACGGGTTCCGGCACGGCGACGGCGGCCTCGGCGGCTTCGTAGTCGACGGGTTTCGCCGTGCCCTCGTCCCGGCTCTTCGGGCGCGGGCTCGGCTTCGGCCTTTCGAAGCTCTGGTCCACGACCTCATCGGGAGCCGCATCGACTTCCGGGGCCTCGTCCCGCTTTGGGCGCGGCGTCGGCGACGGGCGGCGGATGCCGGCCGAGCGGGACCGGCCCACGGGAGGCGGCTGGCGGGGAATGGCTGGCACGACGATCTCCTCTACCCTCTGCTCCTACTGTCCGCCCGTCACGGTCGGCACCGCGCCGATCGAGTCCAGCTTCCAGGCCTGGCCCTCCCGCACCATCGCGATCTCCAGCCGCAGTTGCTTGGTCGCCGGCGGCTGGCCTTCCGCGTTCACCACGTAGCTGGCGGCTGCGAGAAGACTGGCCTTGCCGTCGTGCTGGTTGAGCTCCTCGACCGCGATGTCCTCCACGGTGCTGGTGACCTTCGTCTTCGCGGTCGCCATTACCTTCCTGGCATTGTCCTCCAGGGCCTTCACCTGTTGCTGCCAGTTGGTGGAGGAGATCTCGAGCTGCTTCTGGAAGTAGCCGTCCGGGTTGGTGTAGTCGAGCTCGAGGTTGGCCTTCACAGCGGCCGTCCCGGCCCGCAAGACCTCGTCACGCGCCTGCGCAAGGGCCAGGTTGTCGTCACTTGCGGCAACCCACCACTGGACGCCGAACACCGCGGCCACGATCAGCGACGCCGCGGCGAAGCCCGCCACGCCCAGCACCAGGTAGCGCTGGACCGGGGACTCGGCCCGCGTATCGGTATCGGTCTGCTCGTCGGCATCGACGCCGACCTCATCGACCACTTCGTCGGAAGTCATGGCTCTCCAGGGCAGGTAGTCGGGTTCATCCGGTGCTCACGAGCTCAACCCGAGCAGCCCGGCCAGGCTGGTGATGGACACACCGGGCGAGGCCACCACGCCGTACATCCCGCGCAGCTCGGCCAGGTCCTCCTGCTCCCGGTTGGCGTTCTGGGCCAACTGGCCCTGCGTCGGCGACACCGCAACGCCGTTGTACGGGGCGTTCTGGGCACCGCGGACGTCGATGGGGCTGCCCGGGGGCTCGGCGCAGTAGGAGTTCCAGTTTGGCTGACGGGTCGAAGTGTCGGTGCCGGGGCGGTACTGGCTCGGGCTCGGGTAGCCCTTGGTGCAGGGCGGCGGGTCGAACAGGTTCAGCGCGAGCCCGAGGTGCGCGGTTCCGTCGCCGGGGACGACACTGCGGGCGCCGGCCGCCAGCACCGGGTAGCTGACCAGCACCTGCTCGACCCCGTCCTGCCGGGTGATCAGCAGGTTCGAGGTGGTGAGCAGGTTCGCGAACAGCTCGCTCAGCCCCGGCCCGGTCTCCCTGATCAGCTCGTTGATCGCGGACGCTGCCGAAGGAGTCACCTCGATCAGCCTCCGGAGGTCACGGTCGGAGTTCTTCAGCGTCGCGGTCAGCTCGTTGAGGTTCTTGCTGAACTCGGCCATCGAGGAGGCCTCGACGTTCTGCGTGTGCAGCACGGTGCTGCCCGCCTGCAGCAGTTGCACGGTCTGAGGCAGGTACTGCCGTGCGGACGCGGTGAAGTCGCGGGTGGTGTCCAGCAGCACCTGGAGATCTTGCCCGGTCCCGGAAAACGCCTGGTAGGACTCGTCGACCACGGTCCGCAGCGCGTCCGTCGGCACCGATTTCGCCAGGCTGTCCAGGTCGGTGATCACCTGGTCCGTGCCCAGCGGCGTCTTCGTCTTCGCCGCACCGATGACCGATCCGTTCTTCAGGAACGGGCCCGCGTCGGTGACCGGCCGCAGATCGACGAACTGCTCACCCACCGCGGACCGGTTGGCGATCACGGCCTCGAGGTTCTGGGGCACGCTGGGCGCGTCCGCGTCGATGTTCAGATCCGCTTCCAGCCCGGTCGCGGTGAGCCGCAACTGCCCGACCTTGCCGATGTTGTACCCGCGACAGGTCACCTCGGCGCCGGTGAAGATGCCGCCGGAGGAGTCGAGCTGAAGCTTGACCGTGTAGCCCTCCTGGCCGAACACCTGGCCGAGCCCGGCGAACCGGATCAGCGCGTAGACGATCGCGAGCACGGAGATGATCGCGAACGCGACGAGCTGGATCCTGGTCCGGCGTACCAGCATCACGCACCCCCCGTCAGCAGGCCGAGCAGGCCCGCGATCCCGGTCTGTTGCTCCGGCGTGCCGCCGCCCGAACCGCCCGCCGAAGTCACTTTGGTGCTCTGCTCGGACAGGGGCAACGGCGGGGTCGACGGGGCGTTCGTCGCGGCTGTCACGCTGTCGAGCACGGACCCGGTCCGCTGCCCCTTGCCGAGGTTGTCGAGCACGGTCTTGAGGTTCAGGTCGATGTTCGCGTAGAGGTTGATGTAGTCGCCCTTCGCGCCGTCGACCCCGGCGTCGGTGAACGGGTACGTGAGCAACAGCTCCAGCGACTTCGGCAGGTTCGCGCCCGCCTCGCCGAGCTTCCGCAGGGTGGGCAGCAACGCGCGCAGGTCGGCGACGATGTTGGCCTGGCTCCTGTTCACCGTGTCCACGGTGACGCCGGCCAGGTTCCGCAGCGCCTGCAACATGGTGACCAGCTGGCCGCGCTGCTGTTCGAGCACCTGCAGGCCGGGGCCGAGGTTGTTCAGCGCGTTCACCAGCTGGTCCTTCTGCCCGTTCAGAGTGGACGACAACCGGTTCAGCCCGTCGAGGGCGCGGGTGATGTCGCCGGACTGGGCGTCCAAAGTAGACACAAGCTGGTCGGCGTTGTTCAGCAGGTTCCGGATGTCCGGCTCACGGCTTTCGCTCGCGTTGTCGAGCTCCTTGGCGATCGTGTCGAGCTGGTCGACGCCACCGCCGTTGAGCAGCAGGGACAGCGCGCCGAGCACCTCCTCCACCTCGACGCTGCGGTTCGTGCGGGCGAGCGGGATCTCGGCGTTGTCGCCCAGCATCCCCTGCGCCAGGTCCGGCCCGGGCGAGGTCAGTTCGACGTACTTCTCGCCGAGCAAGCTGGACTGGCGAACGTTGGCCAGCGCGTTGGCGGGCAGGTGCACGCCGCCGTTGAGCCGCATGGTCACCTCGGCGTTCCAGCCGTCCGGGGTGAGCCCGATCGACTCCACCCGGCCAACGGGCACCTCGTTGACCTTGACCCCGGCCTGCGGCACCAGATCCAGCACGTCACGGAACTGCGCCTTCACCGTGTACGGGCGGTCGCCGAGATCCGCGCCACCGGGCAGGGGAATGTCGTAGATACCCCCGAACGAACAGCTGGTCAGAATCAGCAACGCAGCCGCTGGGAGGGCGGCACGGGCGAGTCTCACTTCGATGCCGCCTCCGTTCCGTAGAGATCGACGAAGGGAAGCGGGAGGGGCGGCAACTGACCGTGTTGCAGTGCGTTGACGGTCTGCGCGAGCGACGGCGGTTTCAGCGTGCCGTCGAGCAGCGGCTCGACCCTCTTGCACAGGTCACCGACCGTGTTCAGCGCGTTCACCTGCTTGAGCAGGTTGCACACCATCAGGATCGGTGGCTGGGTCAGCTCGTTGATGTTGGCCCGCGCGTCCAGCGTGCCGGACGACCCGTTGTAGGCGTTGATCACGTTGCCCAGCCCGGCCGGCGCCACGTCGAGGATCTCGGCAAGGGAGTTGCGCTGGTCCACGAGCACCTTCGTGACACTGGCCAGTTTGTCCACATTGGACCTGAGCCGGTCGTGGTGGCGGTCGATGAAGTCCTGCACCATGCCCAGGGTCGTGCCGAGCTGTCGCACGGTCGCCGCGAGGGTGTCCCTCTCCCCCGCCAGATACCCGCTCACGTCGGCGAGCTGGTTCTCGAACCGCCGCACCTGCTGGTCGCTGTTGGCCAGTGCGGTCGAAAAGTCCGAAAGGTTGCTGATGGTGGCGAACAGGTCTTCCCGGTTGCCGGACAGCGTGGCGGCCGCCTGGCTCAGTTTGCTGATCGTGTCGTGCAGCGACTGGCCGTTGCCGTCAAGGTTCTGGGCGAGCGTGGTGAGCAGATCGGACAGCGAACCGTGCTGGTTCACCCCGTTCGGGCCGAGCGATTGGCTGATCTTGTCCAGGCTCGAGTACAGCTCGTCCACCTCGACGGGCACCGCCGTGCGGTTCAGCGGGATGACCGCGCCGTCGGCGATCACCGGACCGCCGGTGTAGGCCGGGGCGAGTTGGACGTACCGGTCGCTGACCAGTGACGGTGCCACGATCGCGGCCCGCGCGCCGACCGGGACGGCGACCGTCCGGTCGTAGGTCATCTCGACCTTCACCTGGTTACCGACCGGTTGCACCGCGGTGACCGTGCCCATGTCGACGCCGAGCACTCGCACGCTGTTGCCCGGGTAGAGCCCGATCGCGCTCGGGAAGTACGCGGTCAGGCGCTTCTTGCCGGCGTCGGAAAGCGTCCACCACAGCGCGCCGGCGACGATCAGCCCGAGCACGAGGACGACTCCCACGCCACGCGCGACGTTCTGACCGAAGCGGGTGTCACTCATCGGGTGTTGCACCCCTGTTCGTTCAGCGGGCCGGCGGACGGCAGGATCAGACCGCAGATGTAGTTGTCGAACCAGTGCCCGTTGCCGACGGTGTTGGTGAACACCCGGATGTAGGGCGCGAACCGCTTGATCCCTTCGGCCAGCGAATCCTGGTTGCGCTGGAGCATCGAGGTGAGCTGGTCCAGTGAGGTCAGCACCGGGCCCAGCTGCTTGTCGTTGTCGTCGATCAGTCCCTGCAACTGCCTCGACAGCTCCTGCGCGCCGGTGAGCAGCGAGGAGATCGCCTGCTCGCGGTCGGCGATCTCCTCCAGCAACTGGTTGCCATCGGTGAGCAGCTTGGTCAGCTCGGCGTCGCGGTCGGCCAGGGTCTGGCTGACCTGCCGGGTGTTGGCCAGCAACTGGGAAAGCTGGGTGTCCCGCTTGGCGATCGTGTCCGACAGCTGGGAAAGCCCGGACAGGGCGCCACGTACGTCGTCCGGTGTGCCGGACAATGTCCGCGACAAGGTCTCGAACGCCGTCGACAGTTGCTGGGTGTCGATCTGGTTCACCGTCGTCGACAGATCGCGGAAAGCGTCGATCACGTCGTAGGGCGCGACCGTGCGTTCCTTCGGGATGGTGGTGCTCGGGTTGAGCGTCTTGTCGCCGATCGGATCGAGCGACAGGTATTTCTGGCCGAGCAGCGTCTTGATCTTGATGGTCGCCTGGGTCCTGTCGCCCAGCCAGGCGTTCTTGACCTTGAAGGACACCTTGACCTGCGCCCCGTCGAGGCCCACGCCGGTGACCTTGCCGACCTTCACCCCGGCGATCCGCACCTCGTCACCGTTCTTGAGACCGCCGGCCTCGCTGAAGTCGGCCGAGTAGGTGGTGCCGGCGCCGACGATCGGCAGCTCGTCCGAATTCAGCACGACGACGAAACCGAGCGCCATGACCAGCAGGCCCACCACGGCGATCGGCACCGGATTGCGTGAGGAGAAGCTTTTCATGTGCCACACCGGTCCCGGGTCTGCGGCAGGATCGGCAGGTTCACCGGTTTTTCGACGATCCCGGGAATCGAGACGCTGCCGTTGGCCGAGCAGAGGAAGAAGTTGAGCCAGGAACCGTAGTCCGCGGTGCGCGTGAGCGCGGTCAGTTTCTGCGGCAGGAACTGGATGAAGTGTTCCACGAGGGCCTGGTTGTCGTTGAGGTTGTCGGCCAGCACGCCGAGCGCCGAGATGTCGTTCTCGAGCGGATCCCGCACCTGCGACACCAGGCCGGAAGTGGTGTTCGCCAGCCCGCCCAGCGCGGTGATCGCGTCCCCGATCGGCTTGCGGTCCCGCGCGAGCCCGGACACCAGTTGCTGCAGCCGGACGATCAGGTCCGACAGTTGCGGACTGTGTGCGTTGACCACGTCGAGCACGCTGTTCAGGTTGGTGATCACCTGCCCGATGACCTGGTCCTTTCTGGCGATCGTGCTGGTCAGCGTCGCGGTGTGGGCGAGCAGGCTCTCGATCGTGCCACCCTCGCCCTGCAGCACCTGGATGAGCTCGTAGGACAGCTTGTTCACGTCGTCCGGATTGAGCGCGGTGAACAGCGGCTTGAACCCGTTGAACAGTTCGTCCAGGTCGAGCGCGGGACGCGTCTGGTCGAGGGGGATGGTGGCGCCCGGCGCGAGAGGTTTCCGGTCGTCCCCGGTGCCCGGGCTGAGCGAGATGTAGCGCTGTCCGACCAGGTTCCGGTACTTGATCGTGGCGATCACGCCGGCAGGCAGGCCGCGGCCGGAATCCACCTCGAAGTCGACCTGGGCCTGGCGCCGGTCCACGATCTTGACGCCGGTGACCTGCCCGACCTTCACCCCGGCGATCCGCACGTCGTCCCCGGCCAGCACGAGGGTGGCGTCGGTGAACCGGGCGCCGTAGCCGTTGGTGCTGCCGGTGTTGACGTTCGCGATGCTGATCCCCAGCATCGCGGTGAGCACGACGGTCACCACGATGAAGACGATCAGCTTGACCAGCGGCGCGGCCACTCCCCTCATCGCACCGTCACCTCCGCCCCGCGATAGAGCGGCCCGAGCAGGAGGTTGCTCCAGCCCGGCATCTGGTCCGCGGCGAGCCCGACCTGCGGTCCGACCAGTTGGGCGAGGAAGTCCTGCTCCGCCGGGGTGTTCGCGACGCTGCTCGCGGTCGTGGCGCCACCACCGGCTGTGTTGCCCGAATTCGGCGGTGGGGTCGGGGTCGTGCCGTCCTTGATCGGCCCGCCCGGCGGGTACTGCGGGAACGGGAACGGAAGGGCATGGACGTCGTAGCAGCGAGGTCCCCGCTTGTCCTGGAACCGCGGCTCGTCGCGCCCGGCCTTGTAGGGGCCACGACTGACCACGATTTCGATCGTCGCGTGCAGACCGTGCTGGTTCGTCCCCTTACCCAGTGACTGGTCCACGTACGGGACCAGGTCGGCCATGTTGCCGAGGAAGCACGGGTATTCCGGCGCGTACTTCGCGAGCAGTTCCGCGGTCGGGCGAGAGCTCGACGCGAGGCTGATCAGGTTGCTGGAATTGGCCCGGACGAACGATTCCAGGCTCTGCGAAGCCGAAGTCACGCCTGCATAGAGGTTCTGCAGGTTCTGCTGCTCGGCCACCACGGTCTTGGCCGTCGTCGCCAGGTTGTCCAGGGTCTGCACCAGATCAGGGGCGGAGCTGCTGAAGTTGTCCGAGAACTTCGCCAGTTCCTGCAGGTTCTTCCGCAACTCCGGCAGGTGCGGGTTCAGGTCGCCGACGTACTGGCCGAGCTGGGTGAGGGTTTCGCCGAGCTCGGTGCCCCGGCCCCGCAACGCCGTGGAGATCGCGGTCAGCGTCGCCGACAGCTTTTCCGGCTGCACGGCCTGCAGAACCGGAAGCAGGTCGTCGATCGCCTTCGACAGCTGAATCGCGCCGGAGGTCCGGTCCTCGGGAATCACGTCGCCGCTGCGAAGCGTGGCCGGCGCCGGATTGTCCGGGATCTCGAGAGAGACGTAACGCTCACCGAAAAGTGTCTTCGGCAGGAACCGGGCGGAGACGTTGACCGGAATCAGCTTCGCCGACTCCGGGTCCAGGGCGAGCGTCAGCTCCGCGCCGGTGTCGGTCGCGACGATGTTCCTCACCGAGCCGACGATCAGGCCGCGCACCTTGACGTCGGACCGCGGCAGCAACTGGTTGCCGATATCGCCAGCTTCGAGTTTCACGTCAACCGAGGGGCTGAACGCCTTGTTGTACATGGCGATGCTCAACGTGATGCCGCCCGCGAGCACCGCGACCAGCACCAGGCCCAGAAACCTGCGTCGAATCGTCGATACCGCCCCGCTCATCCGGTCTCCCCCGCGAGTGCGCGCGCGACCGTGTCGACAAAGCGCTCCCCACGAGCCCAGCTGCCTTCACCGAGACGGGCGCCCTGCCGCTCCCGCGGAAAGAACACACAGGTATTCATCCCGCGATCCTCACGGTCGTGTCCGTGCCCCAGATGGCGAAGCCGACGAAGAAGTTGATGATCGCGACCGTCACGATGCTCAGGCGCACCGCACGGCCCACCGCGACGCCCACGCCCGCCGGACCACCCGAAGCCCGGTAGCCGAAATAGCAGTGGGTCAGAATGATCACCACGCTGAAGATGAGCACCTTGACGAACGAATAGAACACGTCCTGCGGTGGCAGGAAAAGGTTGAAGTAATGGTCGTAGGTGCCCGCGGACTGGCCGTAGAGGTAGATGACCACCACTCGTGAGGCAAGGTAGGACGACAGCAGCCCGATCACGTAGAGCGGGATCACCGCGACGAATCCGGCGATGATCCGGGTGGTCACCAGATACGGCAGGCTCGGCACGCCCATCACCTCCAGGGCGTCGATCTCTTCACTGATCCGCATCGCGCCGAGCTGCGCGGTGAATCCGGCACCGACCGTCGCCGACAAGGCCAGCCCGGCCACCAGCGGCGCGATTTCGCGAGTATTGAAGAACGCGGTCAGGAAGCCGGTGAAGGCCGAGGTGCCGATCGAGTTCAGCGCGGAATAGCCCTGCAGGCCGACCAGCACGCCGGTGAACAAGGTCAGGCCGATCATCACGCCGACCGTGCCGCCGATCACCGCCAACGATCCCGAGCCGAAGCTCACCTCGGCCAGCAGGCGCAGGACTTCCCTGACATAGCGGCGAAGCGTGCGCGGTGTCCAGGCGAGGGCACGCGCGTAGAACGACATCTGGTCGCCCAGGTTGTCCAGAACCTCGAGCGGCCGGTTCGCGATCCGTTTCACGCTCTGGCGCAAGGTCGCCATTTCAGCTCAACTTTCCGGGCACGATCTGGAGGTAGAGCAACGTGATCACGAAGTTCACCACGAACAACAACAGGAACGTGATGACCACGGACTGGTTCACCGCGTCGCCGACGCCCTTGGGGCCACCCGCCGGATTCAACCCGCGGTAGGCGGCGACCACCGCGGCGATGAAGCCGAAGATCAGTGCCTTGACCTCCCCGACCAAGAGGTCGGGAAGCTGGGCCAGCGCGGAGAAACTGGCAAGGTACGCGCCCGGTGTGCCGCCCTGCAGAACCACGTTGAAGAAGTAACCGCCGAGCACGCCGATCACGCTCACCATGCCGTTGAGCAGCAACGCGACCAGCATCGAGGCGAGCACCCGCGGCACGATCAGCCGCTGCACCGCGGACACGCCGAGCACCTCCATCGCGTCGATCTCCTCGCGGATGGTGCGCGCGCCGATGTCCGCGCAGATAGCGCTTCCCCCGGCGCCGGCGACCAGCAGCGCGGTCACCAGCGGGCTGGCCTGCTGCACGGTCGCGAGCACACTGCCCGCACCGGTGTACGACTGCGCTCCGAGCTGGCGGGCGAGCGAGCCGAACTGCAGCGAAATCACCGCACCGAAGGGAATCGCGACGAGCGCGGTCGGCAGAATCGTGACACTGGCGATGAACCACGACTGCTGGACGAACTCCCGCACCTGGAACGGGCGCTGGAAGAAACCGCGGATGACGTCCAGCCCGAGGGCGAACAGTTTTCCGGTTTCGCGCAGCATCCCGCTGCCGGGAATCCTCCTGGCCGGAACCGAAGAACTCACGCTGTCTCCCCCGCGACTTCACGCGCGACGGCGATCGCGTCGACGGGGCGCTCCTCACGAGCGCGATTCATGCCCCACCCGACCCGGGGTCGCGGTAACGCCCGCCCCCGGTTCTCCCCCAGCCTGGCAGTTGCACCACCTGATCGACCGGCAACTGGCCCTGGTGGTGGCTCGGCAGCACGCCGGTCGTCCTCGCCCGCTCGGGGTAGTGCGGCTGGACGCCATAGCGGACCTGCTCCTCGGAAGACAGGGATTCGATGATGCCTTCCTGCGCGGCCGAGGGCAGGGTGTGCAGGATCCTCATCACTCGGTCCTTCCGGCGGCGTGCGCCCATGCGCTCGGGCACGCCCGGCGTGGGCTGCATCTGCGGCGGGATACCGACGACCTCGTCGACCCCGCCGGCATGGTGACCCGCCTCGAACATGGCGCGCTCGGCGGCGATCGTCGCCTGGTCCTTCTCCTCACTCATCCCGATCGGCCCGTCCATTCGGCCGTTGAGGAACTGCTTGACCACCGGCTCTTCGCTGGTCAACAGCACCTCGCGCGGTCCGAACATGACCAGTTCCTTGCGGAAGAGCATGCCCAGGTTGTCCGGCACCGTCCGGGCCAGGTTGATGTTGTGCGTCACGATCAGGAACGTGGCGTCGATCTGCGCGTTCACGTCCAGGAACAACTGGGAGATGTAGGTGGTCCGGACCGGGTCCAGCCCCGAGTCCGGCTCGTCCACCAGAATGATCTCCGGGTCCAGCACGAGCGCCCGCGCCAGCCCGGCACGCTTGCGCATCCCACCGGAAATCTCGCCCGGCAGCTTCTTCTCGGCACCGGCCAGACCGGTCATCTCCAGCCGTTCCAGCACAATCCGGCGAATCTCGGTCTCGGACTTCTTCGTGTGCTCACGCAGCGGGAACGCCACGTTGTCGTACAGGTTCATCGACCCGAACAGCGCACCGTCCTGGAACAGCACCCCGAACAGCTTCCGGATCTCGTACAGCTTGTGCTCACTGCACCGCACGACGTCCACACCATTGATGACGCACCTGCCACGCTCGGGCTTGAGCAGCCCGATCATCGACTTCAGGAACACCGACTTCCCGGTCCCCGACGGGCCCAGCATCACCGACACCTCACCCGGAGGAAGGGTGAGCGTGACATCCCGCCAGATGGTCTGCCGGCCGAACGACTTCGTCAGACCCTCGATGACCACCTCGGCACCCATCGCACCTCCCGGAGCTTCACGGCGTCGGCGAGGCACACCCTATTCAGGTCGCGCAGGGTGCGCACAGCCGCATCATCTGAACGCAACGAGTCAAGTGCCGCAAAGGTTACTCACCAGTTTGGCAATCCTCAATCCGGGTAGAAAAAAAGGACGAGTAGCCCGCGGGGGCTACTCGTCCTCTTCCGAAATGCGGAAAAGCTACTTGACGCTGACCTTCGCGCCGGCGCCCTCGAGCTTCTCCTTGGCGGCCTCGGCGGCCTCCTTGTCGACCTTCTCGAGGATGGCCTTCGGGGCGCTCTCCACGAGCTCCTTGGCCTCCTTCAGGCCCAGGCCGGAGACGACCTCGCGGACGACCTTGATGACCTGGATCTTCTTGTCGCCGGCGCCCTCGAGGACGACGTCGAACTCGTCCTGCTCCTCCTCGGCCGGGGCCGCGGCGGCGGCACCACCCGGGACGGCGGCCGCGACGGCGACCGGGGCGGCCGCGGTCACGTCGAAGGTCTCCTCGAACTTCTTCACGAAGTCCGAGAGCTCCAGCAGGGTCAGGTCCTTGAACGCGTCGAGCAGTTCGTCGGTGCTCAGCTTCGCCATGATGGCGTTCCTCTCTTACGGGGTTGGTGGGGTTGGTTTCAGCTCTCGGCGGGTGCTTCGCTGGATTCGGACGCTTGGCTCTGCTTCTTCTCGAGCGCGGCGGCAAGGCGGGCAACCTGGGCAACCGGCGCCTGGAACAGCGCGGCGGCCTGGGACAGCTTCGCCTTGAACACGCCCGCCGCCTTGGCGAGCAGGACCTCACGGCTGTCGAGGTCGGCGATCTGGGTGATCTCCTCGACCGTGAGCGGGCGGCCATCCATGTAGCCGCCCTTGATCTCGAGCGCGTTGTTGTCCTTCGCGAAGTCCCGGATCGCCTTCGCGGCTTCGACCGGCTCGCCCTCGATGAAGGCGATCGCGGTCGGGCCGACGAACAGCTCGTCGAGACCCTCGATACCGGCGTCCTGGGCGGCACGCTTGACGAGGGTGTTCTTCGCGACCCGGTACTTGGCACTGGTGCCGAGAGCGCGGCGCAGCTGGGACAGCTGGGACACGGAGAGGCCGTCGTACTTGGTCACGACAGTGGCCGAGCTGCTGCGGAACCGGTCCGCGATCTCGGCGACGGCCGCCACCTTGTCGGGCTTCGCCATGGGTCGCCTCCTCTCTTGGCTGGTGACCGCCGGCGGTGGAGGAACCCCGAAACGAAAAACGCCCCGGCGCAGCAGGCGCGGGGCGGCAACGCGCACAAGGGCGCGGCTGAAGCCTCGTTCCTCCTGCGCTGGCGCCCGCCGTTCGCGGAACCTTCGCCCCTTACGGGGAACCAACGGTCTTCGGTAAGAACCGTTGTTCAGTGTAGCTCACGCGCTCACGCACTCATCCGGGGCCGCGAGGCTAGACCTCGACCATCCGCCGGAGCACGAACCGGATCGCTTCGATTTCAGACTTCTCCAGACGTGCGCTTTGCTGCCTTACCAGCCGCCGACGGCTGATCGACTTGAGCTGATCACACATCGCGAAACTCGACTTACCCGACGATTCGAGCCGAGGATGGAAGGGGAGCCCCCGGTCCTTGGTTGTGCAGGCACAACCAACACAAGATCGTTCGGCAGCTCGCGGGCGAAAGCCGACCCCACGACAACCGCAGGCCGTTGGCCTGCCTGTTCGCGGCCGACCCGGGGGTCGAAGCCGACCCACCACACCTGCCATGGCCAGATTGTCCGGGTCGCTCGGCGACCTCGGTATCCACCTCCGCCAACTCTCCGCTCTCGCGCAGGTCGTCGTCGGCCATTTCAGGATCGGCGGCCGGCCGGGCCAATGCCCGACGCGATTCATGCTCGAACAGCAGCATACTCAGCGCATCGTCGAGGGTGGCGCCGCCGAATTCGGATTCCGCGATCCGGGCGAGCCTGTCCCGATTCTCTTGCGCAACCCGCACACTCGTCTGCGTAGACGATGTATGCACGGCGCATGCGAGCGGAGCAAGCCTGCCCAGCTAGCCACCGCATCGGCAACAACGCACCTTGGCGGGGCCATCAGCGCGGGGGCCGACGCTTTGTCGACTGGTCGCGGTGCGGGCATCATGGGCGGGTGGCGGAACAGCGACCAGAGGACCGGCCGGAAGAGCGCGGTGAGGTGGAGCGGGCACGGCCCGCCCAGCCACAGCCCGCCGCCGGTGCGCACCCGCAACTCGATCCGGAGCAACTGCGGCAGTTCCAGCAGTTCCAGCAGTTCCAGGACTATCTGCGGTTCACCGAAGCCCAACGTCAGAACGGCCAACTGGTGCCGGGCCAGAGTGGGCCGCCGGCGCCGCCGCCCGGTGGCCCGGTCCAGGTCACA
>NZ_DATELF010000120.1:0-58180 GCF_035276945.1 Amycolatopsis sp.
GCCGGAAGCGCCGCCGGGCCAGGCGGGGCAAGCGGCTCGCGTGGACCGCCGTCGTGCTGGTCGCCCTGCTCGGGGCCGGTTTCGCCGTCTACCGCTGGGGAAAGGCGACCTCCGAGCACTACGACGCGGACGCTCCGGCGACCACAACGACCCCGTCGGCGCCCACCGTGCTGCCGGAGATCGCGCGCGTCGATCTGTCCAAGCCCTTCGACAACACCCCGGCGCAGGCGTGGGGCGACAGCGTGGACGGGCTGTCCGAGCTCCCGGCGCAGAAGATCGGCGGCTTCTCCGCGGCCCAGGTCCAGGACACCCACAACAAGGTCAAGGACGTGATCCACGCCTCGCGCCTGGACCGGCGGATGCTGGAAGGCCATGACACCTCGGCCTATCTCGTGCTGCTGGCCCCGAACGAGCAGAACCGGCTGCGGCCGATCCTCGCGGACCGGGGCAAAACCGATTTCTCGAGCTATGTCACGATGTTCGCCGACGGTTTCCACCTCCTGCCCGCGGTGCCGCCGAGGATCACCGGCAGGCTGAGCGCCCGGGTCGATGATCGCGACGAGCTGATCGTGCACGCTGAATACCTGGTCGGCTACGCCTTCGATCCGGGAAGTTACGGCCCGATCACCAGACCCGCGGACATCGAATCCTTCGAACGGCTCGACGAAGAGTTCGTGATCCGCACGAGCCACCTACCGGAAAAACGATGTCGGACCGGGGCTCGGTGGCGGCACGGGCTTCACCTATTCGATGGCCTGCGGCCCGGACAAGGCGGGCTATCTCGCGCCGACCTACCGCGAACAGTCGACGGGGGGCGCCCCGGATTCCGACGAGGCCGCGATGTTCGACGTGAACAAGCCGATGCCGACCGGTCCAGGCACTTGCTGACCTGGTGGCTGGTCGCGGGGGTGCCGCCCGGCTAGCGTGGTTCGGGGAGGTACCGGGACCGATGAGCGAGAACGATCCGCACGTCCACGTCGAGCGGCAGGTGTTGCTTGCCGGCGCCGCCGCCCGCGACGCGGTCGCGTCGCTGCTGGGCGTCGTGACCGATCTACCGAGCGTCGTCACCACCGCTTGCGGGCTCCGGGTCCCGTATGCGATGACCTCCCCGCGCCCGGAGAGCGTCACCTGCCTGCCCTGCCGGGAGCACGCTCACCAGGAATGCCTGCGCTACGTGGAGCAGGTCGACAGCCTGAGCCGGATGCCTGGCATGAACATCACCAGCGACCAGGCGGCCAAGGCCGCGGAACGGGTCCGGGACCTCGCGAAGAGATTCGCGGGCCAGACCGACTAGCGGCTGGACCGCGATGGTCCGGCGCCCCAGGCCCAGCTCGCGGCGGCACTCGCGGCCGAGTTCACCGAGGAGGAACGCCGGGGCGCTGCCGCTTTCGCGAAGGCCGGCGAACTGGGACACCACAGGAGGTTGAGCACCACGAGCACCACGAGCACCGCGACCACCACCCGGACCACCTTCGGCCCCCGGCTGGTCACCCCGCTGGTGGCCAGTGCGGTACTCAACCCGATCAACTCCACGCTCATCGCGGTCGCCCTCGTCCCCATCGGGCAGACCTTCGGCGCCGGCCCCGCGCAGACCGCCTGGCTGGTCACCTCGCTCTACCTCGCCACCGCCGTCGGGCAGCCGGTCGTCGGGCTGTTCGTGGACCGCTTCGGCGCGCGCCGCGTCCTGCTGACCGGCGCCCTGCTGGTGATGACCGCCGGAATCGCGGGCATGTTCGCGTTCTCCCTCGGCTGGCTGACCGCCGTGCGCGCGTTGCTCGGCATCGGCACCTGCGCGGGGTTCCCGGCGGCGATGGCGGTGTTGCGCGGCCGGGCGGACGCCGCGGGGCAGGGCGTGCCGAGCCGCGTGCTCTCGGTCCTCGCGATGTCCGCGCAGACCGTCATGGTGATCGGCCCGACGCTCGGCGGCGCCCTGATCGGGCTGTCCGGCTGGCCCGCCATCTTCGCGGTGAACGTCCCCATGGCGGCGGTCGCCCTGGTGCTGGCGCTGCGCTGGCTGCCCGAGGACCGGCCGGAAGGCTCCGCGGGCCGGATCGACGTGCTCGGGATCGTGCTGTTCTCCGGGATGCTCCTGGCCGTGCTGCTGTTCGTGATGAACCCGGCCGTGGGCGACGCCTACCTGCTCGCGGTGGCGGCGGTGGCGGCCGCCGGATTCGTGTGGGCGGAAACGCGGTCGGCGAGCCCCTTCATCGATTTGCGGATGCTCGCCGGGAACGGCCCGCTGCTGCGCACCTACCTGCGGCAGGCACTGGCCTTCCTGATCGTCTACTCGATCATGTTCGGGTACGTGCAATGGCTCGAGTCGGCGCGTGGCCTGAGCGAGTCGGGTGCCGGCGCGCTGCTGCTGCCGATGTCGGTGGTCGCGGTCGTCGCCGCGGGTGTCTCCGGCAGGCCGACCGGCGTCAAGGCCCGGTTGATCGGCAACTCGCTCGCCCTCTCCGCGGGCTCGGCGCTGCTGCTGTTCACCGGCGTTTCGACCCCGCTCGCCGCGCTCGTGGGGCTCGCCGCGGTGTTCGGCGTGGGCCAGGGACTGGCGAGTGTGACGAATCAGACCGCGCTCTACGGCCAGGCTCCCGCCGCGTGGATGGGCACCGCGAGCGGACTGTTCCGCACCGCCCAGTATCTCGGCGCGATCGGCGCATCGGCGCTGATAGCGCTGTGTTTCGGCGCGCACGCGACCTCCGCGGGGCTGCACACGCTGGCCTGGATCCAGCTCGGCGTGGGCGCACTGCTGTTCACGGTGACGATCTTCGACCGGGCCCTGGGGTCTCGCGGAGAATCCGTTGCGCAGGCAGGATAAGCGGGTGACTCGCTCCGCTCCCAGGGAAGACATCGACGAGGCCGGTCTCGAAGTCCACCGGCCCAAGCAGTGGGCGGCCGGCGTGCCCGGGGTCGCGGTGTCGCTGCTGCGCAGCGTCGAGCAGATGGGCACCGGCCGTACCGTCCGCACGCTGCGCCTGCTCAACCAGCGCGAGGGCTTCGACTGCCCCGGCTGCGCCTGGCCGGAAGCGCAAGCCGCGGACGGTGAACACCGCAAGCTCGTCGAGTTCTGCGAGAACGGCGCGAAGGCGGTCGCGGAGGAGGCCACCAGGCGCCGGGTCGGGCCGGAGTTCTTCGCCGCGCATCCGGTCGCCGACCTGGCCGGCAGGACCGGCTACTGGCTCGGGCAGCAGGGCAGGCTGACCCATCCGATGGTGCTGTGTCAGGGTGCCACCCACTACGAACCGATCTCCTGGGACGGCGCGTTCACGCTCATCGCGGACAAGCTGCGCGAACTGTCCGATCCCGACCGAGCGCTCTTCTACACCTCGGGCCGCACGAGCAACGAGGCCGCGTTCCTCTACCAGTTGCTGGCCCGTTCGTTCGGCACCAACAACCTGCCGGACTGCTCGAACATGTGCCACGAGTCCTCGGGTGCCGCGCTGTCCGAGGCGACCGGCATCGGCAAGGGCTCGGTGAGCCTGGCCGACCTCCACCACGCCGACCTGATCGTGGTCGTCGGCCAGAATCCCGGGACCAACCATCCCCGGATGCTGTCCGCGCTGGAACGGGCCAAGGCGAGTGGCGCGCGGATCATCGCGGTGAACCCGTTGCCGGAGGCCGGGTTGATGCGGTTCAAGAACCCGCAGACGCCCGGCGGCGTGCTCGGCAAGGGCACCGCGCTGGCCGACGAGTTCGCGCAGATCCGCCTCGGCGGTGATCTCGCGCTGTTCCAGGCGATCGGGCATCTGCTGCTGTCCTGGGAGCAGGCCGCCCCGGGCACCGTGCTGGACCACGAATTCGTCGGCGGTTCGACACACGGCTTCGACGACTACGCGAAGAGCCTGCGCGAACTGGACTGGACAGCCGTCGACGCGGCGACCGGGCTGTCCCGCACGCAGATCGTGAAGATCGCGCGGATGATCGCCGAGTCGGAGCGCACGGTGTACTGCTGGGCGATGGGCGTCACCCAGCACCGGCACGCGGTCCCGACCATCCAGGAGATCACGAACGTCGCGCTGCTGCGCGGCATGATCGGCAAGCCGGGCGCGGGCCTGTGCCCGGTGCGCGGGCACTCGAACGTGCAGGGCGACCGGACGATGGGCGTCTGGGAGAAGATGCCGGATTCGTTCCTGACCGCGCTGGAAGCGGAGTTCGGCGTCGAGGTTCCGCGAAAGCACGGTCTGGACACCGTGGACGCGATCCGCGCCATGCGGGACGGCCGCGGCAAGGTGTTCGTCGGCATGGGCGGCAACTTCGCCGCCGCCACCCCGGATTCGGCGCTCACCGAGCGGGCCCTGGCCTCGTGCGAGTTGACCGTGCACGTGTCCACGAAACTCAACCGTTCCCACGTGGTGCACGGGAAGACGGCGCTGATCCTGCCGACGCTCGGGCGTACCGAACGGGACGTACAGGCCGGCGGCGAACAGTTCGTCACCGTCGAAGACTCGATGTCCTGCGTGCACGCCTCGCGCGGGCGGCTGCGTCCGGCGGGTGAGCACCTGCTGTCCGAGGTGGCGATCATCTGCCGGCTGGCGCGGGCGCTGCTGGGCGAGGACCACGTGGTGCCGTGGCACGAGTTCGAACGTGACTACGACCGCATCCGGGACCGGATCGCCCGGGTCGTTTTGGGCTGCGAGAACTACAACGCGCGGGTGCGCGAACCCGACGGCTTCGTGCTTCCCCACGCTCCCCGCGACTCGCGCCGATTCGACGGGACGGCGACCGGGAAGGCGCACTTCACCACCAGTGTCCTGGAGTTCCCGGAGGTCCCGCCCGGCCGTCTGCTGCTGCAGACCCTGCGCAGCCATGACCAGTACAACACCACGATCTACGGCCTGTCCGACCGTTACCGTGGCATCGAGAACGCCCGGCGGGTGGTCCTGGTACACGCCGATGACCTGGCGGAACTCGACTTCGCGGACGGGGATCTGGTGGATCTGGTCTCTGAATGGAACGGCCCGGGTCACCCGCGAGGTACCGTCGAGCGGCGCGCGGAGAAGTTCCGGGCAGTGGCCTACCCGACGGCACGCGGCTGTGCGGCGGCCTACTTCCCCGAGGCGAACTCACTGGTGCCCTTGGATTCGGTGGCGCGGAAGTCCAACACCCCGGTCTCCAAGGCGATCGTCGTCCGTCTCGAGCCCGCTGGCTGACCTTCCGGAGGATCCGGGCCAGCTCACGACGGTCCTTTTCGGACAGAGCCGGGTAGCGATCCGCCACGCCGCCCGCGAATTCGGTACGGAGCTTGTCGCGCAGTACCTGCCCTCCGGCGGTGAGCACCACCCGGCTGACCCGCCGGTCGCGCGGATCGGGCTGCCTGGCCGGCAGTCCGCGCCGCTCCAGGCGATCCACCATGCCGGTCACGTTGGTCTTGTCGCAGCCGAGCGACGCGGCGAGCTCACCGAACGCCGGCTCTTCGACAACATGCACAGCAACTGCTCTGCCGGCCGGTGAGCCCCCGAACTCACGCGCGATCTTGCCGTAGAGCGCGCCGGCCTCCCGGTGCAGCGCCGCCAGCGCGGCGGCGAGGTCACGCCTGCAAGCCGCCGCGCAGACTCCACTGGGTCGCATGGGTGAGCCGGAGGACATCGCCGACGTCGTCGGCTTCGCGGACATACATCTCTCGGACGACGCTCGCTGGATCACCGGCCAGACCGTGCGCGCGGGCGACGGCCTGTTCTGGCGACAACGGCGAAATGACCTACACCGGCAGCCATTCCGTTCCGGTGGTGACCGCGTCCAACCGGTCCGGATCGGGAGTCACGCCGAGCCCGGGCGCCGTCGGCACCGGCAGATGTCCGTTCTCGAGCACGAACGGGGCGGTGATGTCCGTCCGGTAGTACCGGTCCGACGCGGACGTGTCGCCGGGCAGGACGAATCCGGGTAGTGCGGCGAGCGCGACGTTCGCGGCGCGGCCCAATCCCGTCTCCAGCATGCCGCCGCACCACACCGGCACGCCGTGTGCCACGCACACGTCGTGGATGCGGCGCGCTTCGAGGTAGCCACCGGCGCGTCCGGGCTTGATGTTCACGACCTGGCAGGCGCCGAGGGCGATCGCGTCGGCGGCCGCGCGCGCCGAGGTGATCGATTCGTCCAGGCAGATCGGGGTGGCGACGATCTTCGCCAGCTCCGCGTGGCCTCGCACGTTCTCCTCGTCGAGCGGCTGCTCGATGAGGAGCAGGTCGAACGGGTCGAGCCGGGCGAGGTGGCGGGCGTCGGCTTGCGTGTACGCGGTGTTGGCGTCGACCTGCAGCAGGACGTCGTCGCCGAACCGCTCGCGCACCGCCCGCACCGGCTCGACGTCCCAGCCCGGCTCGATCTTCAGCTTGATGCGGACATACCCGGCATCGAGATAACCGCCGACAGCGTCCAGCAGTTCCCCGATCGAGTCCATGATCCCGACGGACACGCCACAAGGGACGCGGTCGCGCACGGCACCGAGTTCGCGGGCGAAAGACCGTCCCAGCGCCCGCAGTTCCGCGTCGAGCACGGCCATCTCCAGCGCGGCCTTGGCCATCCGATGCCCTTTGAAGGGAGCGAGCGCGGGGCCCACCGCGTTGCCGTCGAGACTCCTGTGCCCGGCGAGCGCGGGAATCAGGAACCGGCGCAGCACATCGGCGGCGGCGTCGACGTATTCCGGGGAGTACAGCGGGTCGGACATGGCCACGCACTCGCCCCAGCCCTCCGCGTCGTCGGTGACCACCCGGAGCAGCAGGACGTCGCGTTCCGTCTCGGTGCCGAACGAGGTCCGGAACGGCGCCACGAGCGGCATGCCGATCCGGCGCAGTTCCACTCCGGCCAGCTTCATCGGGTTTCCCTTCTCGTGACGACGTACCAGCCGGACTTGTCGAACCCGGTGACCCGGGCCCCATCGCCGAGCAGCTTCCCCAGCACCTCGCGGACGGCCAGGCGCCATTCCCTCGCGCCGCCGGGATCGCTGACGCGTTGCCGCTCGATGTCCGCCGGAGCCGCCACCAGCAGCGTCTCCCCGGCCAGGGAACCCAGGACCGGTAATCCCCCCGCCGACCGGTCCAGGGCGACCACCGCGCCCCCCGCGGCGCCGGGACGCGGCGTTCCCGCGCAAGCGGCCACGACCTCGGGCGCGGCGAGGTCCCAGCGGATCAGCAACCGGTCCGTCTCGCCGCTGCCGTTGAGGTCGTCGTAGACGCGGCCGTAGAAGTCGGGCAGGTACTCGACCGCGGAGGCGCCCAACTTCACCAGGTTGAAGTAGGCGTTACGGGCCACCAGGGGGTCGAAGGTCCACTTGATCGCCGACGCACCGCGCTCCATCGCCCACGCACGTTGATGCAGTTTCAGCGCGAACCCGACGCCACACCCCGATCCGGCCACACCGGCGATGTGGCTGTGCAGCGTCGCGTCGGCGGGCGCCCCGAAGAAGCCGGTACTGGCTCCGACCAGCCTGGCGCCGTTGAACGCGCCGCCGACGTAGTTTCCGGCCTTGGAAAGCGCGCGTAACAGTTCGGTCGTCGCCAGCGGGTTTTCCGGGTCGGGGCGCCAGATTTCGGCGAAGAGCCGGCAGACGGCGTCGAATTCGCGAAGCTCGGCGATCTCCCGGGTCGTGACTCCGGCCGCCCGGGCGGCGGCGTCCGCGGCCACGACCGCGGTGTTCAATCGTTCCCCGTCGGCAGCAGGTCCCCGATGAGCGCCGTGAGCAGTGCGGCCCGCGGCGGCAGCTCGCCGACGAGGACGTGTTCGGTGTCCGCGTGGGCACCGCCGCCGACCGCGCCCAGCCCGTCCAGCGTGGGCGTGCCGATCGCGGCCGTGAAGTTCCCGTCCGAGCCGCCGCCGACCGCCACCCCGGTCAGCGGCGCCAGCCCAAGCCCGGCCGCGAGTCCCGACGCTCGCGCGAACAGGTCCGCGGAGGCCTCCTCGGACATCGGCGGCCGGTTCGGCCCGCCCGCCACCCGCAGGCCGGAGCCGTCCACTATGGACATCAGGGCACGCATACCGGCGTCGACCCGGTTCTGCTCACCGGCATCGCGGACCCGGACGTCCACCGCGAACTCCCCCGCCGCCGGCACGGTGTTGGCCGAGGTGCCCGCCGACGCCACGGTCGGGGTCACCGTCGTGCCGAGTGCGCGGTCGGCGAGCGCGCTCACCGCGAGCACCTGATGGGCCAGTTCTATCGTCGCGTTGACGCCGCGCTCCGGTTCGAGCCCGGCGTGCGCGGCCCGGCCGGACACGCGCACCTCGTACCGCGAAACACCCTTGCGCGCGATCTTGAGCGCACCACCGTCGGCGGATGCCTCGAGGACCAGCGCCGCGGCGCGGCCCGCGGCCTCCTCCTCGATCAGCGCCCGCGAACTCGGCGACCCGATCTCCTCGTCGCCGGTGACCAGGATCGTCACCCCGGTGCGGTCCGCGAGCGCGGCCACCGCGTGGATCGCCATCGCCAGGCCCGCCTTCATGTCGAAGCAACCCGGCCCGCGCAGCACTTCACCGTCCACTGTGTACGGATGGGTGGCGAGCGAGCCGAACGGCCACACCGTGTCGTGATGGCCGAGCAGCAGTACCCCGGCCGGGGCGTCCCCGAACCTCCAGCGCAGGTGGGTCCGGCCGGCGAGGACGATCCGTTCCGGCGGCACGCCCAGCCGCCGCGTGCCGACCCGGGCCACGACGTCCGCACTGCGCGCGACCGCGGCCAAGTCCGCGGAGGGCGACTCGCACGTCACCAGTTCCTCGATGTCGGCGAGCAGCTCCGGCAACCGGGCCCGCATCCGGGCGACGAGGTCCACATCAGCCGCCGAACAGCTGGATGACCTTCAGCACGAGCTGGTAGAGCCCGTAGGCGAAAGGAAGGCCCACCCACAGCCAGGCCACCGTCATCAGCACCCGCCGGTTCATGCGGCCGTCCTCTCCACGACGTTGCCTGGCGGCCGCGGCCTTGACACTACGTGTTTCAAGCGGCTTTCCTTTCCTGAGCCACGCCGGCCACCGGCTCGTGGTACCTGGAATTCACCGGGCGCACCAGCTCGTTGGCGATGAACGCGACGACGAGCAGCGCGATCATGATGTAGAACGAATCCGTGTAGAGGTCCGGACCTTGCTTGCCGATCGCCTTCTCGTGGTCGGCGATGCCGTCGATGATCATCGGGCCGAGCACGCCGGCCACCGACCAGGCGGTCAGCAGCCTGCCGTGGATCGCGCCGACCTGGAAGGTGCCGAACAGGTCCCGCAGATACGCCGGGATGGTGGCGAACCCACCGCCGTAGAAGGACAGGATCACCATGGCGCACAGCACGAACAGGAGCTTCGACGAGTTCCCCACCAGCGAGAGGACCAGGTAGAGCACCGCGCCCACGCCCAGGTAGATCCGGTAGATGTTCTTGCGGCCCACGACGTCCGAAGTGGACGACCAGGCGAACCGGCCGAGCATGTTGGTCAGGGAAAGCAGCGCGACGAACCCGGCGGAGGCCGCGGCGCCCACCGGGACCGGCGTGCCCTTGAAGAAGTCCACGATCATCGGCGCGGCCTTCTCCAGGATGCCGATCCCGGCCGTCACGTTGAAGCACAGCACAACCCACAGGCACCAGAACTGCGGCGTCTTGATCGCGTTGGCCGCCGACACCCGCGCCGAGGTGATCATCGCGTTGCCCTCGACCGCGCGCGGCCGGTAGCCCTCCGGGCGCCAGTCCGACGGAGGCACCCGGACCAGGAACACGCCCATCGACATGAACACGGCGTAGACCAGCCCGTGCACCAGGAAGGCCGCGGCGACCCCGCCCGTGGTGCCACCGAAGGACTGCAGCATCTGGGCCGACCACGGGGAGGCGATCAGCGCTCCCCCGCCGAAACCGGTGATCGCGATGCCGGTGGCCATCCCCGGCCGGTCGGGAAACCACTTGATCAGCGTGGACACCGGGGAGATGTAGCCGATGCCGAGGCCGACCCCGCCGATCACCCCGTAGCCGAGCACCACCAGCCAGAACTGTGAGGTCACCGCGCCCAGCGCGGCCACACAGAACCCGGAGGAGAAGCAGACCGTGGAAACGAACATGGCCCAGCGCGGCCCGTTCCGCTCGACCAGGGTGCCGCCGAACGCGGCGGAGAGCCCGAGCATCACGATGGCCAGCTGGAAGGGCACCCCGCTCAGCGTGCCGGACAGCCCCAAAGACTTCTCCAGCGGCGTCTTGAACACGCTCCACGCGTAGGCCTGCCCGATCGCCAGGTGCACCGACAGCGCCGCGGGCGGGACGAGCCAGCGGCTCCAGTTCGTGGGAGCTACGGCACGGGACGGGGTCAAAAACGTGACGGCCACGGTCAGGCTCCCCTAGGCTGGATGATCGAGAGACACCGAAACCGCAATGTAGTGGTTAGCGCCCACACCGCGCATCAACTTCACCACCAAAACTTTGTTGATGCGGAAAGGAAAGGAGGTGAGGACCGATGGGCCGGGTCACCGTGCGACGCGTGGTCCGCATGCTGTCCCCGGACGGGCAGCGGAGGCGGCCGGACGCCCTTGCCGCCGAGGAACCGCTCGAGATCCGGGTCGGCGGGAAAGCGCTGGCCGTCACCATGCGCACGCCCGGTCACGATGTCGAACTCGCGCACGGTTTCCTGTTGTCGGAGGGCGTGATCGCCTCGACCGAAGACGTTCACACGGCCCGCTACTGCGACAGCGTCGACGACACCGGGCGCAACACCTACAACGTCCTCGACCTCGCGCTCGCCGCGGGCGTCCCACCGCCGGACACCGGCGTCGAGCGGAACTTCTACACCACGTCGTCGTGCGGGGTGTGCGGCAAGGCGGCACTCGACGCGGTCAAACTGAAAACCCGCTTCGGACCGGGAAGTTCGGCCTTCACCGTCACCCCGGAGGTGCTGGCCGGGTTGCCGGACGCCCTGCGCGCCCGGCAGCGGGTCTTCGCCAGCACCGGCGGCCTGCACGCGGCGGGGTTGTTCACCTCGGACGGGACCCTGCTGGCCGTGCGGGAGGACGTGGGCAGGCACAACGCGGTGGACAAGGTGCTCGGCTGGGCGCTGCTCGACAACCGGGTCCCGCTGTCCGGCGCCGGGCTGCTGGTGTCCGGGCGGGCGTCGTTCGAGCTCGTGCAGAAGGCCGCGATGGCCGGGATCGGGTTGCTGGCCGCGGTTTCCGCGCCGTCCTCGCTGGCCGTCGAACTGGCCGAGGAGAACGGGATGACACTGGTCGGGTTCCTGCGCGGCGCCAGCATGAACCTCTACACCGGTGAGCACCGCGTGCTCGACAGCTCGCACCTCAGTGGTGCGGGGCGCCGCTGATCGCCCCGCAGGAACGGGCAAAGCAGGCCGTGACCGGCGTTTCCCGTGGTTGAATGGTCGCGGTGGAACGTGACGAAGGGGCGGGTCAGCCCGGTGGAAGGCGGCGGGTCTGGCCCAGCCGCCGCTCGGTGCTGATCGCGGGAGCCTCGGGCCTCGGGATCGCCGCGTTCGCCACCGGCACCGCGACCGGAACCCTGCCGTTCAGCACAGCGGTTCAGCGCGCCCTGGGCGTCGCCTCGCCGTCACCGATCACGCAGCCGGGGGTCGCGAAGGTCGAGCGGGTGTGGTCGCAGGCCCGGCACCGCGAGGTCGACCTCGTCACCCTGCTGCCGAGCCGGACCATGCCCCAGTGGCTGCCGATGTCGCTGCTGCTGCACGGTCTGCACGGCACAGCCCGCGTGGCCGCGCCGACGGGCACCCTGGCGGAGCTGTCCAGCCAGGTCGCGCGCGGTGCCGTACCCGCGTTCGGGCTCATCGCCGTGGACGGCGGGGACAACTACTGGCACGAGAACCGCCCCGGCGACGATCCGATGGGGATGCTGCTGAACGAAATACCGCAATGGCTGCACCGGCGCGGACTGGGCGGCACGAACGGGTTGCCGTTCGCCTGCATGGGCATGTCGATGGGCGGCTTCGGCGCGCTCCTCTACGCCCGCCGCCGCGCCGAACGCCGCCAGCCGGTGGAGGCCCTGGCCCTGCTCGCCCCCGCGCTGATCACGTCGTGGACCGAAATGAGCAAGCGGAACGCCTTCCACAATGCGGCCGACTGGGCGTCGATGGACCCGCTGCTACACGCCGATGCGACCCAGGCGGTGACCACCGGGGTGTGGTGCGGCACCGAGGACCCGTTCATCACCGGTGTCCGGCAGTTCATCTCCGAAACCCGCCCCGCCGTCGCCTACACCGCCCGGGGCAAGCACGGCGACTCCTTCAATCGCACCGTCGTCCCGAACGTCGTGGGCTTCCTCGGCAAGCACGTTCCCGTTGCCTGACCCTTGTTCCGGGCAGGGGAAACGATCGTGGTCAGCTGACCCAGCGACCCATCACGGACATCAGCCAGAACCCGATCGCGGCCGCGGCGAAGCAGAGCGACGACCAGACGAGCAACGAGCGGTCGCCGCCCGCCGAACGGACCCGGCGCAGCGCGTAACCGGCCACCGCGAACAGCGGGATCGGGACCAGCGGCAGCGCGGAGAGCCGGACGCCGGTGGCGAGCACGCACACGCCCGCGAGCGCGACCAGGACGATGAAACCGACCCGGTGCAGGGTGGCGTGCCGCAAGAACGGGGTGATGATCCGGTAAATGAGATCGCTGATCCCGTGTACGTCCCCGTTGCTGGCTGGGACGACGTTGTCCGAACCGGCCGGACTGCCGGCTTCGGCATCCTGACGGGGCCCCGCCCCCTCCGTGCTCATTCCGGAAGTTTATCCGGTGTCGGTTCAGCGGCCCGCGCCGCGCGGCACCTTTACCAAAGGGCTCAGGCGGTCTTCTCACCACGCTCAGTGCTGCGCCGCCGCGACGGCTGCCGCGACACGATCGTGGGGTTGACGTTCTCCCGCACGGTCTGCTCGGTGATGACGACCTTGGCGACGTCGTTGCGGCTCGGGATGTCGTACATCACCGGCTGCAACACCTCCTCCATGATCGCGCGCAGCCCGCGGGCGCCGGTCCCGCGCAGCACCGCCTGGTCGGCGATCGCCTCCAGCGCGGTCTTGGTGAACTCCAGCTCCACGTTGTCCATCTCGAAGAGCTTCTTGTACTGCTTCACCAGCGCGTTGCGGGGCTGGGTGAGGATCTGCACCAGCGACGGCTTGTCCAGGTGGGTGACGCTGGCGACCACGGGGAGCCGGCCGATGAACTCCGGGATCAGCCCGAACTTGATCAGGTCCTCGGGCATCGTCTCGGAGAAGATGTCGCTCTCCTCGATCTCGGCCTTGCTGCGGATCTCCGCGCCGAAGCCGAGCCCGCGCCGGCCGATCCGGTCGTTGATGATCTTCTCCAGGCCGGCGAACGCGCCCGCGACGATGAACAGCACGTTCGTGGTGTCGATCTGGATGAACTCCTGGTGCGGATGCTTGCGCCCGCCCTGCGGTGGCACCGAGGCGGTGGTGCCCTCGAGGATCTTCAGCAGCGCCTGCTGCACGCCCTCACCGGAAACGTCACGGGTGATCGACGGGTTTTCCGACTTCCGGGCGATCTTGTCGACCTCGTCGATGTAGATGATGCCGGTCTCGGCGCGCTTGACGTCGTAGTCGGCGGCCTGGATCAGCTTGAGGAGAATGTTCTCCACGTCCTCGCCCACGTACCCGGCCTCGGTCAGCGCGGTGGCGTCGGCGATGGCGAACGGGACGTTGAGCAGCTTCGCCAGGGTCTGCGCGAGATAGGTCTTGCCGCAGCCGGTCGGGCCGAGCAGCAGGATGTTCGACTTGGCCAGCTCGACCGGCTCGTCCTTGGCGTCCTTGGGACCGGTCTTGTCGTCGGACTGGATCCGCTTGTAGTGGTTGTACACCGCCACCGCGAGCGTCCGCTTGGCCTCGGTCTGGCCGATGATGTACTGGTCGAGGAACTCGTGGATGTCGTACGGCTTCGGCAGTTCGTCGAGCTTGACTTCGCCCGCCTCGGCCAGTTCCTCTTCGATGATCTCGTTGCACAGGTCGATGCACTCATCGCAGATGTACACGCCTGGGCCGGCGATGAGCTTTTTCACCTGTTTCTGGCTCTTCCCGCAGAAAGAACACTTCAGCAGGTCTCCGCCGTCGCCGATCCGTGCCATGACCGTTGACCTGTCCCCTCCGGTGCACCGGCCGGCGCACCTGATTGCCGCGTTGCCTCTGACGGTACCCGCCCGAAGCCTCGGACGGGAGGACCGACCCCAGGGGAGTGTCCCCGCGTGCGCACCCGTTTCCGGCGCGCCTCGCCGACGTCACACCCTAGGGCAGGACGCCGGCGCGTGCCGGGGTACGACACACGCCGGCCTGGTCGATCAACCCTCCGAGGATGCCTTGCGGTAGGGCAGCACCTCGTCGATGATGCCGTACTCCTTGGCCTGCTCGGCGGTGAGAATCTTGTCGCGCTCGATGTCCAGGCGGATCTCGTCGGGCGTCTTGTTGGTGTGATGGGCCAGCGTGGACTCCATCAGCCGGCGCACGCGCTGGATCTCGTTGGCCTGGATCTCCAAATCGGAGACCTGCCCGTAGGTGCCCTCCGTGGCCGGCTGGTGGATCAGCACGCGGGCGTTCGGCAGCGCCAGCCGCTTGCCCTTGGTGCCCGCCGCCAGCAGCACCGCCGCCGCCGACGCGGCCTGGCCCAGCGCCACCGTGCTGATGTCCGGGCGGACGTACTGCATGGTGTCGTAGATGGCCATCAGCGAGGTGAACGAACCGCCGGGCGAGTTGATGTAGATGGTGATGTCCCGGTCGGGGTCCTCGTGCTCCAGGTGCAGCAGCTGAGCCATCACGTCGTTGGCCGACGCGTCGTCCACCTGGACGCCGAGGAAGATGACCCGCTCCTCGTAGAGCTTGTTGTACGGGTTGGACTCCTTGACCCCGTAGCTGGTGCGCTCGACGTACGACGGGAGCACGTACCGGGATTGCGGAAGCTGAAAGTGACTCATGGCTGGTTTCTCCTCGTTGCGCCCGGTCAGCGACTGCCGTTGGCCGAGGGGAGCTGGTTCTCCCGCGTCAGGACGTGGTCGACGAAGCCGTAGGCACGCGCCTCCTCGGCGGTGAACCAGCGGTCGCGATCCGCGTCACGGGTGATCTGCTCGACGGACTGGCCGGTCTGGTTGGCGGTGATCCCGGCCAGCTCCTGCTTCCACTTGCCGAACACCTCGGCCTGGATCGCGATGTCGGAGGCGGTGCCAGCGACACCGGCGGAGGGCTGGTGCATCATGATCCGCGCGTGCGGCAGTGAGTACCGCTTGCCGCGGGCGCCCGAGGAGAGCAGGAACTGCCCCATCGAGGCGGCCAGGCCCATCGCGTAGGTCGCCACGTCGGGCTCGATCAGCTGCATGGTGTCGTAGATGGCGAAGCCCGCCGTGACCGAGCCACCCGGCGAGTTGATGTAGAACCGGATCTCGGACTCGGAGTCCTCCGCGGCCAGCAGCAGCAGCTGCGCCGTGATCCGGTTCGCCACGTCGTCGTTGACCTCGGACCCGAGGACGACGATGCGCTCCTGGAGCAACCGCTCGTACACCGAGTCGGTCAGATTGAGCCCCGCGGTGCTGGTCCGCGCCTCAGGCTTGTGCTGTGTCACGTCTGCCTGCCTTTTCACCACAACAGTTCAAGATCTCGCGTCGCCATCCGGAAGGTGGACTCGGCGCTCGCCGTGCCAGCACCGGTTCACCCGTTTCGAATGACTTTCCTGTGATCGACCCTAACGAACCCGGGCGGCCTGGCATGCCCAGCACCGCCCGAGTTCGCTCAGAGCTTTACTTTTCGGCCGGGTTTTCGGCGGGGGTCTCTTCGGTGGCCCCTGTTGGAACGGGTGTCTCGGGTGTCTCGGGTGTCTCGGCCTCGGCGGAGTCCTCCCTGCCGAACAGCTCGTCGAGGTCGACCTCGGCGCCCGAAGCGGTGGTCACCGTGGCCCGGCGCACCACCGAGGCGAGCGCCTTCCCGCGGCGGACGTCGGCGAAGATCGCGGTCAGCTGGCCCGACTCCTGGGCCCGGCGCACATACTCGTCCGGGCTGACGCCGTAACGCTGCGCCTGGTAGACGATCCGCTCGGTCAGCTCGGCGTCGTCGACGGTAATCTTCTCCGCCTCGGCGATCGCATCGAGCAGGAGCTGGGTCCGCACCGCCTTCTCCGACTCGGTCTGCAACTCGGAGTTGAACTCCTCGATGCTCGTGCCCTGGGTCTCCAGCAACTTGGCCAGGGCCTCCTCACTGTGGTCGAGATCGTGGACCGCGTCGTGCCTGCGGCTGGAGACCTCGGCCTCGACGACCTTCTCCGGCAGCGGCACCTCGACCGACTCCAGCAGCGCGTCCAGGATCTTGTCCCGGGCCTGCACGCCCTGCTGCACCTTCTTCATCCTGGCCAGCTGCTCGCGCAGGTTGGCCGTGAACTCCTCGATCGTGTCGAACTCACTGGCGAGCTGGGCGAAGTCGTCGTCGGCCTCCGGCAGCTCGCGCTCCTTGACGCTGTTGACGGTGACCTTCACGTCGGCGTCGCGGCCCACGTACTTCCCGGCGACCAGCTTCGTGGTGAAGGTCCTGGTCTCGCCGGCGCTCGCGCCGACCACCGCCTCGTCGATGCCGTCGACCAGCTGACCCGAGCCGATCTCGTAGGACAAGCCGGTGGTCGCGGCCTCCTCGACCTCCTCGCCGTCCACGGTCGCGGCCAGGTCGATGGACAGGAAGTCACCGTCCTGAGCGGGCCGGTCGACGCCCTTGAGGGTGCCGAACCGGGTCCGGACGCTCTCGAGCTCCTGCTCGACCTCCTCGTCGGTCACCTCGACCTCGTCCACCGTCACGGACAGGCCGGCGAAGTCCGGCAGCGCGATCTCCGGCCGGACGTCGACCTCCGCGGTGAACTCCAGCACCTCGCGGTCCTCGAGCTTGGTGACCTCGAAGTCGGGCTGGCCGAGGGTGCGCACCTCGCCGGCGCGGACCGCCTCCAGGTACTTGACCGGGATGGCCTCGTTGACGACCTCATCGAGCACCGGCTCGCGGCCGATCCGGCTTTCCAGGACGCGAGCGGGCGCCTTGCCGGGACGGAAGCCCGGGATGCGCACCTGCTGGGCGATCTTGCGGTAGGCGCGGTCGAAGTTCGGTTTGAGTTCGTCGAACGGCACCTCGACATTGATCTTCACTCGCGTCGGGCTCAGCTGCTCGACGGTGCTCTTCAACGTATTCTCCTCGAGCCTTACAGGGATGTGGATTGTGGGCACACCGGTGCCTCGACCGAGTCTAGGCCAGTGACCTTGCGGCGCCGCCCTGGGCCTGTGCAGGGGGTCTGGGGGCTTGCCCCCAGCGGGGGTGTGGGGGCCGTGCCCCCACAAAACACAGTGGTCTGGGGGCTTGCCCCCAGCGGGGGTGTGGGGGCCGTGCCCCCACAAAACACAGTGGTCTGGGGGCCTGACCCCAGCCAGGGTGTGAGGGCCATGCCCCCACAAAACACAGTGGTCTGCGGGCCTGACCCCAGCCGAGGGTGTGGAGGCCGTGCCCCCGCCCGAACATACTGGTCCGAGTTTAAACTGTTTACATTTCAACGGCGCTTGTCTACCTTCTTCCAGACCAGCAGGTCCCCCCGTACAGGAGCCGGTCGTGACAGCCGACGTCGGAGTCCACGCCGTCCATGCCCTTCCGCGCCTACCGAACGTACGGATGCGGCTGCCGATCGTGGCGGTTCCGACCCTCCTGGTGTTCACCGGCTCGCTGGCCCTGGGCGGGTTCGCGGCCTGGCTGTCACTGGCCGGACTCGCGCCGGCGTGGGCCACGGTCCCCCTGCACACCGCCGCCATCGTCGGCATGTTCGTCGTGCTGCACGAGTGCACCCATCACACGGCGGGGCGGCTGACCTGGGTCAACTCCACCCTCGGCCGGCTGGCCATGCCGTTCGTGTCCTTCTTGGGCGCGTTCCCGTCGGCCCGCCACCTGCATCTGGCACAGCATCGGGAGGGCACCGCGCACCTGACGCCGTGGGACGTGCGGGGACCCGGGTGGCAGCTGCCGTTGCGGTGGCTGGTGGTGGACGTCTGGCACCTCCTCGCCTACCTGCGGCGCACCGCCCGGCGGCCACAACTGGAGGTCGCCGAGACACTGGTGATGCTGGCCCTGCTGCCCGGTGTGCTGGTGGCGCTCGCCGGCCTGGGCCACGGCTGGCGGCTGGTCGTCGTCTACCTGCTGTCCCAGCGGCTCGCACTCGGGCTGGTCGCGTGGTGGCACGACTGGCGTCCGCGGAGTCTCCGGCCCGGCGCGCACAGCTACCAGCAGGCGCACAGCACGTCCCCGGGTTTGCCGTTCTACCGCTATCTCCAGGCGTGGCGGGCCCCGGAAGACGAGACGGAGCCGGCGCCCGCCGACCGGGCCGGCGAGTTCCGTCGCCTCACCGTCACGGAGGTATGGCCACTCACCGACAAGGCCGTGCTGGTGACTTTCGACGTGCCGCACGAACTGCGCACGGGTTTCGCATTCCAGCCAGGACAGCACGTGGAGCTTCGCACCGTGGTGGGTGGCGAGGAACTGCGGCGCCGTTACATGATCTGCTCATGGCCCGGCGCCGACGGCCTGCGGGTCGCGATCAAGCGCAACGGGCCGTTCTCCTCGTACGCCACCACCTCGCTGCGCCCCGGGGACCAGATCGACGTGCGGCCGCCGGCGGGGCGGCCCACGCTCGCGCCGGGCGTCAAGCACGTCGTCGGGCTCGCCGCCGGGGCGGGAATCGTCCAGGTGCTGCCGATGTTGGTGCACGGAATGGCCACCGCGCCGCGGTTCCGGGCGACCCTGCTGTATGTGAACCGGTCCGGCGACGACACGATGTTCGCCGCCGAACTCAAGGAGCTCACCCGCCGGTTCGACGGCAGGCTCCAGATCCTGCACTTCCGGACCGACGAACGCGACCCGGACCTGTGGGCGCCGCGGCCCGGCCGCCGGCCGTTCGAGAGCATCGCGGAGGCACTCGCGATTTCCGACGAGCGGTACTACCGGGGCGGGCTGGATGCCGGGCGGTTCCGGCAGTTGCTTGACTCGCGGCTCCATCCGGCGAAGGTCGACGAGTGGCTCCTGTCGGCGCCGCCCGGCCTGGCCGGCCTCGCCCAGGCGATCCTCGCCGAGCACCACGTCCCCACCTCGACCGTCCACATCGAACGCTTCTAGACGCGGCGCACGGCGCGTTCGGCGTGCTTGGCCGAAGCCGGGCTGATCCCCGCTTCCCGTGCGCCGTGCCGCCGCAATCACACAGCTTTCACACAGGAATCCCACAACGCGGACACACCATCGGGGCCGATCGTCGAACCATGAAGATGCCGGCTCCTGCCCACGTCGAGGGACAATGATGTCCGTCACGCTCCGTGCCGCGTCACCACGCCGCGTGCGGCCGCTGCGCACGAAGCTGACCCTCGCACTGGTGACGCTGCTCGCCGTAGTGTGCTTGATCGTCAGCGTGGTCGGCGAGTTCACGCTGAAGCAGTTGCTCACCAGGCAGATCGACGGCCAGCTGGCCGACACGGTCCACCGCTCGCAGCAGTCCAACCAGGTCAACGGCGGAAACCACGGCGACGAGATCGGCGCGGCCGGAAACCAGGAAGGCACCCTCTACGCGCGGCTTCAGGACGGGCAGGTCGTGCACGCCCAGACGCTGGCCATGCCACCCGGCGGCGGGCAGGTCCGCCCGCGGAACCTCGACCCGGGCGACATCCCCGCCCTGCGCACGGTGGCCGTCGACGGCCAGGGGCACAACCTCGCGCTGTCCGAAGGGGCCTATCGCGTCGTCGCCGTGAAGTCCGGCGACGGTGTCGACGTGTTCGGTCTGCCGAACGTCGACGAAACCCTGGTGACGCTCGGATTCCTCCTGTCCGGGATCGCCGCGGCCGCCCTGGTCGGCGCCGCGATCGTGGGCGCCTACGTGGTGCGGCGCACGCTGCGGCCACTGGACCGGGTCGCGGCGGCGGCGGCCAAGGTCACCGAGCTGCCGCTGGACCGCGGGGAGGCGGCGCTGCCGGTGCGGGTGCCGGTCACCGACACCGACCCCGCGACGGAGATCGGCCAGGTCGGGTCCGCGCTCAACCGCATGCTCGGGCACATCGACAACGCGCTCGATGCGCGACACGGCAGCGAAATGCGGGTTCGCCGGTTCGTCGCCGACGCCGGCCACGAACTCCGCACTCCGCTGGCCGCCATCCGCGGCTACGCCGAGCTCACGCGAAGATCCGGCGACCGGGTACCGCCCGGAATCGCGCACGCGATGAGCCGCGTGGAGTCCGAGGCGTCCCGGATGACCGTCCTGGTCAACGACCTGCTGCTACTCGCCCGGCTCGACGAGGGCCGCCCGCTGGAACGCGCCGAGGTGGATTTCACCCGGCTGGTCGCCGACGCGGTCGGCGACGCGCACGTTTCCGGGCCCGGACACCGGTGGCGGCTGGACCTTCCCGATCACCCGGTCATCGTGACCGGGGACGCGCAGCGGCTGCACCAGGTCCTGGTGAACCTGCTGGCGAACGGCCGCACGCACACACCGCCGGGCACCACCGTCAGCACGCGGCTGGCCGTGTCGCCGGACGGCAGCGCGGTGCTCACCGTCACCGACAGCGGGCCGGGGATCCCGCCCGAAGTCCTGCCCCACGTGTTCGAGCGGTTCGCGCGCGGCGACTCGTCGCGGTCACGGGCGCAGGGCGACACCGGGCTCGGAATGGCCATCGTCGCCGCGGTCGTGGCCGCCCACCACGGCACGGTGGGCGTGCGCAGCAGTCCAGGCCGCACCGAGTTCGAGGTGCGCTTCCCGCACACAGCGGTCGAACAGCGGATTCACGACAACGGCCAAGATCTGCCCGCGACAGTGAAGCTGTGACGAAGCATGACCGTGCTTGCCGAGCACCGGTGCGGTGCTGGGTTCGCCGTTGCTGTCGGCACGGGTTCGAGTCGCTGGAGGAGGCGCGGCTGTCGCTGTGCCTGGACTTCGCCGCTCTCCCTCATGGTCGATCTCGTCGCGACCTGGCCCGTCAGCCGCTGAGGCGGCCCCGGAGGAATTCGGCGATTTCCGCCCGCGCGGCTTTGGTCCGCGCCACCACGCCTGGCATGGTGAGGAACGCGTGCGTCGCTCCGGGATGCTCGGTGAGCCGCGCGGGGGTCCCTGACTCACGCCACCGTTCGGCGTAAGGGCGGCCGTGATCGGCGACGGGGTCGAGGGTCGGCACCACCACGAGTGCCGGGGCCAGCCCGCTCGGGTCGTCGGCATGCAGCGGCGACCGCGCGCGAGAATCCGTTCCCGGCGGGACGGCCAACCGGTGGAACAGCCACATCCGCGCCACGGTCAGGGCCGGGCTGTGGGCGTGCCGGGCGATCGAGGCGTGGTCGAACATCGTCCCGGTCAGCTCGACAGCCGGGTCGACCAACACCTGCGCCCGCAGGAGCGGGCCACCGGATGAACTTCACCGGCCCGCAGGTCCACAAAGGACTCGCCGGCTTCCACCTGGTGCGCGACGACGAACCGCGGCCGAAGGGCGAGGTGCCGCTCATGATCGCCGACCGGTCCTTCACCGCGGACGGCTCCTTCCGTGGACGGTCAACGACGAGATGTTCGGCCCCGGCCACCTCTCCGCCGAGCCCGCGCTCGGTACGGTGGAGCAGTGGACCCTGCGCGCGCCAAACGTGCCCCACCCCATCCACATCCAGCTGGCGCCGTTCCAGGTGCAGAACACGGGCCGGGACGCCTCCGGCTGGAAGGACACCGTCGACCTGGCCCGTGGCGACAAGGCGACGGTGCTCATCCGGTTCGACGGCTACCGCGGCAAGTACCTCCTGCACCGCCACAATCCCGAGCACGAGGACATGGCGATGATGGCCAACTTCGGTGTTAGGTAACGGGGGCTGTTCGCGTTGCGGCAGGTTCGCGTTGTCTAGCCCAAGCCGTTGCGGGCGACGACCTCGGAGTAGAAGCGCGCGCTCTGCTTGGGCGTGCGGCGCTGGGTCTGGTAGTCGACGTGCACGAGGCCGAAGCGCTTGCCGTAGCCCTCCGCCCACTCGAAGTTGTCCAGCAATGACCAGTAGAAGTACCCGCGCAGGTCCGCACCTTGCTCGATGGCCGCATGCGCGGCCCGTAGGTGATCGGCGAGGAAGGCCACCCGGTCGGCGTCGGCGATCTCGCCGTCCTCACCGAGGGAATCCGGATAGGCGGCGCCGTTTTCGGTGACGTACAAAGAAACAGCGGGATAGGTCCGGTCGATCTGGACCAGGGTCTCGGTCAGCCCGTCCGGTTCCACCTGCCAGCCCGAGTGCGTCAGCGACCGGGTGGGGTCCGGCACGAAACCGACGTCGCTCGAGCCGATCCACTCCAGCCCGGCGGGCACGGCGGGCACCGCGGGCCGCCCGGTGACCCGGTAGCCCCGGTAGTAGTTGATCCCCAGCTGGTCGATCGGCGCGGAGATGAGTTCCAGGTCGCCGTCGCACACCAGGTCGGCGAAGCCGAACGGCGCCAGGTCGTCGAGCAGGTCTTCGGGATACCGGCCGAGCAGCACGGGGTCGAAGAACAGCCGGTTCTGCAGGTTGTCGATCCGCCGGGCCGCGTCGCGGTCCTCGGGCGAATCCGGGTCGACCGGATGCACCGGATAGGGGTTGAGCGTGATCCCGGCCTGGGCGGTCGGCGCGTACCGGCGGATCTCCGCCAGGCCGAGGCCGTGCGCCAGCAGGAGGTGGTGGGCGGCGGCAGCGGCGGCCTCCGGTTCCTGGCGGCCGGGCGCGTGCACCCCGGACGCGTACCCGAGGAACGCCGAGCACCACGGCTCGTTGAGGGTGCTCCAGAACGGCACCCGGTCGCCGAGCCGCTCGGCCGCCGACTCGGCGAAACCGGCGAAGCGGTAGGCGGTGTCCCGGTTCTTCCAGCCGCCACGCTCTTCCAGCGCCTGCGGCAGGTCGAAGTGGTACAGCGTCGCCCACGGGGTGATCCCGTTGGCCAGCAGTTCGTCCACGAGCCGGTCGTAGAAGTCGAGTCCGGGCGGGTTGAGCCCGCCGCCGCCGGGGCGGACCCGCGACCAGGCGATGGAGAACCGGTACGCGCCCAGGCCCAGTTGCCGGACCAGCCCGACGTCCTCGGCGAAGCGGTGGTAGTGGTCCGCGGCCGGCTCTCCGGTGTCACCCCCGGCGATCGCGCCCGGCCTGCGGCCGAACGCGTCCCAGATACAGTCGGTGCGACCGTCCACTCTGGTCGCACCTTCGATCTGGAACGCGGCGGTGCTGGCTCCCCAGACGAAACCGTCCGGGAACTTGAGGCCCGCTTTCGGCTGGGCACGTCCGGCGACGGCCTCCGCACCACAGTTCCGCTGCTGCTCCGCCATGGAAAACCTAACCTTTCACCGCGCCTTGCATGATGCCGGACACGATCTGCCGGCCGAGAAGGAGGAAAACGATCAGAATGGGAATGGTGGCCAGTGTCGTCCCGGCGAGCACCAGCGAGTAGTCGATGTAGTAGCCGCTCTGCAACCGTTCCAGCGCCAGCTGGACGGTGGGGTTGTCCGCATCGAGCACGATCAGCGGCCACAGGAAGTCGTTCCACGACATCATGAACGTGAACATGGCCAGCACCGCCGCGGCGGGCCGGACCGCCGGCAGGCACACGTTGGCGAAGATCCGGACGACGCTGCACCCGTCCACCCTCGCCGCCTCGATCAGCTCGTACGGCAGGGCATCCATTGTGTACTGTCGCATCCAGAACACACCGAACGCGGTGACCAGGTTGGGCACGATCACCGCCTGCAGGTGCCCCGCCCAGCCGAACTCCGCCATCATGATGAACAGCGGGATCACGCCCAGCTGGGTGGGCACGGCCAGGGTCACCACGATGAACACGAACAGCGGGTTGCTGCCCCGGAACCGCAGTTTGGCGAACGCGAATCCGGCGAGCGAGGAGAACAGCACCGTGGTGAGCGTGACCGTGCCCGCCACGATGACGCTGTTGAGCAGCCCTTTCCAGAAGGCGACGGACTCGAACACCCGGCCCGCGTTTCGGAAGAAGTTCCCGCCCGGCAGCAACGGCGGGATGGCGTCGCCCAGCATCGAGGTGTCCCGGCTGGCCACCAGGAACTGCCAGTAGAACGGGAACAACGAGCCGAGCACGAACACGGCCAGGGTCACGTGGACCAGGAGGTTCGGCCTGCCGATCCGGGCGTTCATTTCGCCAACCGCCTTGTCAGCACGTAGTTCAGCACTGCGATGATCACGATCAGCACGAACAGCAGCCAGGCGATCGCCGAGGCATAGCCGAGGTCGAACCCTTCGAAGGCCGACTGGTACAGATACAGCGTCACGGTCTGGAACTGGTGCTGGGAACCGCCGTTGTTCGAACCGGGCATGGCGTCGAACAGCTTGGGTTCGGTGAAGATCTGCAGCCCGCCGATCGTGGAGGTGATCACCACGAAGATCAGCGTCGGCCGCAGCATCGGCAGGGTCACGCTGACGAACCGGCGGATCGCGCCCGCGCCGTCCACCACCGCGGCTTCCATCACGTCCGTGGGCAGTGCCCGCATCGCGGCCAGCACGATCAGCGCGTTGTAGCCGGTCCACCGCCAGTTCACCATCGCGGCGATCGCGAGGTGGCTGGCGATCCGGTTGGACTGCCATTCGACGCGGTCGAGACCGACCGCCTCCAGCACCGAATTCACCAGGCCGTAGCGAGGTCCGAACAGGTTGGAGAAGATGATGCCGATGGCGACCAGGCTGGCCGCGTACGGCATCAGGACCCCGACCCGCCAGCCGACGGGCGAGCGAAGCCGGGTGTTGAACGCCGCGGCCAGCAGCACGGCGATCACGATCTGCGGCCCGCTGGAGAGCACGAAGATCGACAAAGTGTTCCCCACGGCGTGCCAGAACTGCCCGTCACCGAACAGCTCCCGGTAGTTGTCCAGCCCGAGGAACTTCGGGTGGTCGTCGCCCACCTCCCAGTGGAACAGGGACACGTAGGCCGTGTAGAGCAGGGGAAACAGGCCGGTGATGCCGAACACCACGAAGAACGGCGCGATGTAGACGTAGGGCGAAACCTTGATGTCCCAGCGCGCCAGGCGTTCCCGGAGACTCGGTTTGACCGGCGCCCCGTGCGGGGGCTTCGGCGGCCGGGTCCGGCCGGCCAGGGTGACGCTCATCGACCTGTTTCCCCCGCCCCTTACTTGACGATCTTCTTCGCGCCGTCGACCACCTGCTGCCACGCCTGGGCGGCCGGTGCGCCCTGCTCGACGGCCTGCAGCGCGGGGCTGGTCACGTTCTCCTGGATCTGCCCGTCACCGGGTCCCTTGTACTGCGCCTTGGCGACCTTGCGGGACTGCTCGGCGTAGAGCTGGCCCACCTTGGCGTCGCCGAAGTAGGGGTCGGTCTTGCTGAGCAGGTCCGGCGAACTCAGCGCCTGCACCTGGCTGGGGAAGTTCCCCGCCGCGGCAAACGCCTCGAGCTGCTGCTCCGGCGCGGTCAGCCAGGCCGCCAGTTCCGCGGCCTGGTTCGGGTGCTTGCTCTGCTTGGGCACGGTCAGGTACGAACCGCCCCAGTTGCCCCCGCCGTTGGGGAAGGCCGCGGTGACCGCCCACTTGCCCGCGTTGTCCGCGCCGGCATCCTCTTTGATCACCCCGAGCATCCATGATGGACAGACGGTGGTCGCGAAGGCGCCCTGCTGGAAACCGGTCTTCCACTCGTTGCCGAACGCGACGAGCTTGGCGGACTGTCCCTGGCCGATCGCGGTGGTGATCCGGTCCCACGCCGCCTTGATGCCCGGATTGGTCTCGATGGTCAGCTTGTCGTTGCGGTCGAGGTAACCGGTGTCGAGCTGGTTGATCATCGAGTTGTACAGCTGGGAAGACGCGTCGAACCAGGGTTTCCTGGTCTTGTCGACGTAGGTCTGGCCGGTGGAGAAATAGGAATCCCAGGTCGCGAAGAGGGATTTGACGCCTTCGGGATCCGAGGGCAGTCCCGCCGCGGCGAGCAGGTCCTTGCGGTAGCACATCGCCAGCGGGCCGATGTCGGTGCCGTAGCCGATCAGCCTGCCGTCCTTGTCCTTGCCCGCGTCGTACTTCCAGGGCAGCCACCGGCTCGCGGTGACGTCCTTCGGCCCGATCTCGTTGAGGTCGTTGAACTTGCCGGACTTGTCGATGATGTCGGAGAAGTGCCCCTCCTCCACCGCGACCACGTCCTCCAGGCCCGAGTTCGCGGCGAGCTTGGTGATCAGGTTCTGGTGGTAGGGACCGCCCTCACCGGTCTTGTGGTGGGTGATCTTGATGTTCGGGTGCAGCCGCTCGTACTCCGTGATCAGGTTGTCGTAACCGAAGTTGGTGAAGGTGCCGATGGTCAGCTCGAGCTGCCCGTCGGAACTCGTCGAGCCACCGCCTCCGCACGCCGCCAGGCTCGCGCCCAGCAACGTGAGTCCGATCGCGAAGCTCACGCCCTTGTGAAGATGTCGCACGTCAAGCCCCTTGCAGATGTCCCGGTTTCCGTGGGAGCGCTCCCAGAACGGTTCAGAGTCCGTCCCCTGTCATCGGCCATGTCAAATTACGTTATGATTGAGAGCGCTCCCAACAACGCGGAGGGGAACCACGTGGTGACGCAGAACGACCGGCCGACGCTCGAGGATGTGGCCGCCTTCGCCGGGGTCTCCCGGTCCACGGCGTCCCGCGCCCTCAACGGCGACCCGAACGTCAGCCGTCAGGCGCGGGAGGCGGTAACCGCCGCCGCGCGCGACCTGGGCTACTCGCCGAATCAGGCCGCGCGGTCACTTGTGACCCGGCGCACCGGGGCCGTCGGCGTCGTGCTGTCCGAGCCCGAGGAACTCGTGCTCGCCGACCCCTACCGGACGAGCGTGATGCGGTCGGCGTATCGCGAACTCGCCGACCTCGGCAGCCAGATGGTGTTGATGTTCTGCGACGGCCGTGAAGACGTGGCCAGAACCGTGCGCTTTCTCGACGGCGGGCACGTCGACGGCGCGCTCGTCTTCGCCCCGCACCGGGCCGACCCGCTGCCCCGCGCCCTGCGGCCGCTCCGGCCGCCCGTGGTGTTCGGCGGCCCGGCCGGAAACCTCTCGCGCGGCGTCCACGTGGTCGACTTCGACAACGAGTCCGGCGCCCGGCTCGCCGTGGAGTACCTGTTGCGCCACGGTCGCGAGCGCATCGCGACCGTGGCGGGCCCGCAGGACCAGACGGCGGCGAGGCACCGGTTGTCCGGTTGGCGGAAAACCCTTTCGGCGGCGGGATTCGACTCCACGGACCTCACGGACCTCGCCGAGGAAGCGGACTTCACCCTCGACGGCGGCCGTGCCGCGATGGACCGGTTGCTCGCCCGCAGGCCCGATTTGGACGCGGTGTTCGTGGCCAGCGACCTGATGGCCGCCGGCGCGCTCCGCGCGTTGCACGACGCCGGGCGGCGGGTGCCCGGCGACGTCGCCGTCGTCGGCTTCGACGACCACCCCGCGCTCGCCACGGCGATGAACCCGCCGCTGACCACGGTGCACCAGAATCCGGCCGACCAGGTCCGGCACATGGTCGCCACGCTCATGGCATTGCTGGCGGGCGAACCGATCCGCCCGCACCGGAAGGTGCTCGAGGTACTGATGAAGGTCCGCGGGTCCGCGTAGGTTGCCGCGGGCACCAAAGGCCCTACCATCGAGCACTTGAGCGTGAATTTCGCCGCCGTCTCGGGGAAATGACGGGGAGCCATGCACGATACTGCGTACGTGAATACGTGGCGTGACGCGCTCACGAATTCTTTGCCAGCACATTTTCGGGGCAACGAAAAGCTTGCACTCGGCCAGCCGGTCACCAGGAGGAAACCGCAGGTGAGGGCCGGCATCAACGACTGGGAATCCGCACGGCGCATTGGCCCGTCAGTGGCACGAACTCGCGTGATCCGGTCGCGGACCGGATTCGCCGGAGGCCCGGGCTGGCACGATCGACATTCGTTTCCACGCGATCCGGAGAGCAGACTGGGTACCGTCCCAGCTTTTGGGCACCGCGAGCCCTGACGCGAAGTGACCTGGAGTCGATTCCCGATGACGACCGCCGCTACGAGCTGGTGGAGGGGGCGCTGCTGATGAGCCCGTCGCCCCGCCCGCTGCACCAGCGCGTCCTCGCGGCGGTTTCCCGGCACTGCCCGCGCGACGGTGAGAGGCGCTGCCCGCGCCGGTGGACGTGGTACTGGCCGACGACACCGTGCTGATCCCGGACGTCGTGGCCGCCGCCGCGACTACACCGAACGGGTCCTGGTCGGCACCCCGGTCGTGGCGATCGAAGTGATCTCGCCGTCGAGCCGGCTGATCGACACGCGGCTCGAGCGCGGCTCGCCCTCGCCGCTTGCCCGCACTGCTGGGTCATCGACCCCCTACCGGCCGAGCGCACTCTGCCTCACCCTCCGCGAAGAGCGTCTACGTCACGCCGCCGAGGCCGTCAAGGACGACTCGATCACCCTGACCGAGCCGTACTCGGTGACCCGGCCGACCTTGTCTCGGAATACTGAACACGGTGTCCTTCGATACAGGATCGGCGCGTCTTTCCTTACCACTCTTTCCTTACCACCACACCGCCCTCACGCCCTGGCCTGACGTTCTCGATACGTAGGATGCTCCGGGTGCGAAGACAAGGCCTGTTCACCGGGGTGGGCGTCTGCGCGGTAGTGGCCGTTCTGGCTCAGCTGCCGCTGATCGGGAACCGGATCTTCTACTACTGGGACGACAGCGCGGCCCAGTTCCTGCCGATGTGGTACCACCTCGGGAAACTGGTCTCCAGCGGCCACTGGCCGACCCTGCTCGACCTGCACACGTGGCTGGGCGGAAACATCGCCGGGGAAGCGCTTTTCGGCGTCTACAACCCGCTCAACGTGGCCAATTTCCTGCTCGTCGCCGCGTTGCCGGACCTCGCGGTCGCCGCCGCGGTGGTGAAGACCGAGTTCCTGGTCCTGCTGGCACTGGGCACGTACCTTGTGTGCCGGGAGTACCGCGCGACCCGGGTCGCTTCGGCGGCGGTCGCGATCGCGCTGCCGTTCTCCGGGTTCCTTCTCTATTTCGACACGGCCAGTTGGGCCTCGGGCCTGATTTCCTTCACCTACGTGCCTTTTGTCTGGTGGTCGGCACGGCGGGCGGCCCGCGGCGCGCTGAACCCGTTCTGGGCCTTCCTGATCGGCGCGCTCGCGATCACCGTGGGCAACCCGTACGGAGTACTCGGCGTGGCTGTCGTCATGGCGGGCCTGCTGGTCGAATTCGGGTTCCGGAGGCGGTGGCGCGGCCTCCGGGTGACCCTCCTGCTGAGCGTGTGCGTGGGGCTGGTGGTGCCGCTGGTGTTCGTGCCGCTGACGGCGGTCGCCCCGTTGACCTGGCGCGTCGGCTCGGGCGTGCTGAACAACGCGTTCCTGGTGCCCAGCGGTACCGACCTGCTGAGCATGAGCGTGCCGAGCTACCTGCCCTACATCCGGTCCTTCGACGACATCGACGGCCTTCGCGTGCCCGCCGCCTACTTCGCCTGGTTCGTGCTGCCGCTGGCGCCATGGTTCGACTGGCGGTCGTTGCGCGGCAAACGCCGGCTCGCCTCGGTCGGCGTGATCACGCTGGTGTTCGCGGCGCTCACGCTCGGCCCGTCGAGCCTGTGGATGTTCCGCTGGCCCCTGCGGCTCATCGAGTACTGCTACCTGGGCCTGGGTGTGTTGGTGGCGGTGGTCGTCTCGGCCGGCCTCCGCACCGACCGTGCCCGGCCGCGAACCCTTTACAGCGCGGGCATTCTGCTCGGCGGCACCTACCTCGCCTGGGCGATTACACCGGCGAAACTGGCGTGGCATCTGGCCGGTCTCGCCGTGGTCGCCGCACTCACCGCGGCGGCGGTCCGGGCCTACCGGCGCGGTCCCCGCACGTTCGGCGCCGTCCTGGCCGGGGGCACGGCGGTCGTGCTGGGGCTCCAGCTCGCCGCGTTCCCGGGCAACTACAACATCAAGGCCTACAACTACCCGCACTCGGTCAAGACGCTCCAGGACACGTTCGCCTCGCGATACCAGGGCGAAACCCTGCAGATCGCCTCGATCAAGACGGCGGCGGAGACCGTGGGGCTGCGACCGGACGGGGCCTGGCGGTACTTCCTGTTCGGCTACGCCTATCAGGTCGCCGGGGTCGACGCGGTCAACTCCTACACCGGCATGGGTCTCAGCGCCTTCGCCGACACCTTCTGTCTCGACGGCTTCAGTTCTTCGTGCGCCCAGGCCTACCCGAACCTGTGGAAGCCGACCACCGCGGGCGGGGCGCCCATGGCAGACCTCATCCGCCTGCGGACGGTCGTCGTGCAGAACGCGCTGGTCCCGGACATCACCGTGCCGGCGGGCTGGCAGGTCGTGGAGCACGACCAGGTGGTGACGGTGCTGCGCCGCACCGGTCCCCTCCCCTGGCCGCAGGGCACCGTTTCGTGGTCGGCGCCGGGCGTCACCGTCGCCGCCGACGAGTCGGACTCCTCCGCCCGAGAATCGGTCCGCTTCACGGCCACCGGCCCGGGTTCGCGGCAACTGGTGTTCGCACGGCTGGCCTGGCCTGGCTACCGCGCGCAAGTCAATGGCCAGGACGTCGCCGTCGGCACCGGACCGTCGGGCCTGCTCACGGTCGACCTGCCGCCCGGCGTGACCAGCGGGGAACTGACACTCGACTGGACCCCGCCCGGATTCTGGCCCGGCATCGGCCTCGTCCTGGCCGGCCTGCTCGGCGCGCTCGCCCTGGGAGTGGCGGCCCGCCGCCGGTCCCAGGGCGACGGTCACCCGGCCTCCCCCGCCGGCCTCGATCCCCCGATCGAACGCTTCACCCCCGCCCCCGCCAACCAAGGCCCCGCCTGACGGCCGGACTCGGGCAACGCGAAAGCCGGACTCGCGGGTCACGAAAGCCCGACTCGCGGGTCACGAAAGCCCGACTCGCGGGTCACCGGTCGCTCACTCGGTTCCGGCGCGCCCGCGGGTAAGTTGAGGTCCCGGAGGAGACGTGAGGAGGCGGTTTTGTCCGGTCCGCTCAATGGGTTACGGGTCGTGGAGCTGGCGGGGATCGGTCCCGGCCCGCACGCCGCGATGGTGCTCGCCGATCTCGGTGCCGACGTGGTGCGCGTCGAACGGCCGTCCGGCGGCCTCGAGATCACCGCCGGCAAGCCCGATCACCTGCTGCGCGGACGGCGATCGGTGGCCGCGAACCTCAAGACCGACGAGGGCCGCCAGACCGTGCTGCGCCTGGCGGCCAAGGCGGACGTGCTCCTGGAGGGGCTCCGGCCCGGGGTGGCCGAGCGGCTCGGCGTCGGGCCCGAACAGTGCCACGCGGTGAACCCGGCGCTGGTCTACGGCCGGATGACCGGCTGGGGAGGGGACGGTCCGCTGGCCCAGCGAGCCGGGCACGACATCAACTACATCTCGCTCACCGGCGCGCTGCACGCGCTCGGCCGGGCCGGCGAACGGCCGACGGCGCCGCTCAACCTCGTCGGTGATTTCGGCGGCGGCTCGATGTTCCTGGTGACGGGGGTGCTCGCGGCACTGTGGGAGCGGGAGCGGTCCGGCCGGGGCCAGGTCGTGGACGCCGCGATGGTGGACGGCACGAGCGTGCTGCTGCAGATGATCTGGGCCTTCCGCGGGGCGGGCAGCTGGACCGACGAGCGGGGCGCCAACCTCCTCGACTCGGGCGCCCCCTTCTACGACACCTACACCTGCGCGGACGGGAAATGGGTCGCGGTCGGCGCGCTCGAGCCCCAGTTCTACGCCGCGCTCCTGGCCGGGCTCGGGCTCGACGGCGAAGATCTGCCCGCGCAGCTGGACCGGTCGGGCTGGCCCCGGCTGCGCGCGCGGTTCACGGAGGTGTTCGTCAGCAAGACGCGTGACGAGTGGGCCGGGATCTTCGCGGGAACGGACGCCTGCGTGACACCCGTGCTTGCCTTCGACGAGGTGGCCACGCATCCGCATCTGGCGGCGCGCGGCACGATCGTCGACATCGACGGGGTTCCCCAGGCCGCCCCGGCGCCGCGCTTCTCCCGTACTGTCACGACGATTCCCCAGCCACCGCCCATCCCCGGTGCCGACACGGAGGCCGTTCTCGCCGGCTGGGAGGCGTGACTCAGGTCGAGGTGGGCTCCGGGGATTTCGTGCCGCGCCGGACGGATTCCAGCAGCAGCTGAGAGACATCGCGGACGTCCATGCGCTCACCGACGTTCTCGCTCTGCCGCTGGGTGAGCCCGTCGGAGATCATCACCTTGCAGAACGGGCAGCCGGTGACGATCGTGCTCGCCTCGGTCGCGATCGCCTCGTCCACCCGCTCGAGGTTGATCCGCTTCCCGATGTTCTCCTCCATCCACATCCGCGCTCCGCCCGCGCCGCAGCACAGCGCGCGGTCGGCGTGCCGGGGCATTTCCGTGAGCGTGGCGCCGGCGGCACCGACCAGTTCCCGCGGCGGCGAGTACACCTTGTTGTGCCGGCCCAGGTAGCACGGGTCGTGGTAGGTGACCGGGGTGCCGCCGACCGGGGCGACCGGGGTGAGCTGCCCGTCCCGCACCAGCCGGTTCAGCAACCGGGTGTGGTGCACGACCTCGTAGTGCCCCTCCAACTGCGGGTACTCGCGGCCCAGCGTGTTCATGCAGTGCGGGCAGGTCGTGACGATCTTGCGGCGGGCGGGCTCGCGGCCGCCGAACACCGCGTTGAGGTTTTCCTTGGTCTCCTGGGCCAGCATCTGGAACAGGAACTCGTTGCCCGAGCGGCGGGCCGGGTCACCCGTGCAGGTCTCCCCCGTGCCGAGCACCGCGTACCGCACGCCGGCCAGGTGCAGCAGTTCCGCCGTGGCGCGCACGGTCTTGCGCGCGTTGTCGTCGAACGCCCCGGCGCAGCCGACCCAGAACAGGTACTCGACGTCGTCGGCCAGTTCGCCTTCGCAGACCGGGACCTCGAAGTCCAGGTCCTTGGCCCAGTCCAGGCGTTGCGAGTTGTTCTGGCCCCACGGGTTGCCCTTGTTCTCCAGGTTCTTGAACAGGGTGCCCAGTTCGGTCGGGAACGCCGATTCGATCATCACCTGGTAACGCCGCATATCGACGATGTGGTCCACGTGCTCGATGTCCACCGGGCACTGCTCCACGCAGGCGCCACAGGTGGTGCACGACCAGAGCACGTCCGGATCGATCACCCCGCCGTCCGCTTCGGGACCGACCAGCGGGACCTCCGGGCGGTCTTCCTTGCCCTCGATGAGGTACGGCGCGGTGGCGAACAGATGGTCCCGCAGGTCCATGATCACCAGCTTGGGCGACAACGGTTTCCCGGTGTTCCAGGCCGGGCACTGGCTCTGGCACCGCCCGCATTCGGTGCAGGTGGCGAAGTCGAGCATGCCCTTCCAGGTGAAGTCCTCGATCTTGCCGCGGCCGAAGATGTCGTCCTCGCCAGGATCCTCGAAGTCGATGGGCTTGCCGCCGGACTCCATCGGCAGCAGTGGCCCGAGCCCGTCGGGCATCCGCTTGACGGTGACGTTCACCGGCGCCAGGAAGATGTGCAGGTGCTTCGAGTGCAGCACGATGATCAGGAACGACAGCATGACGCCGATGTGCAGCAGCAGGCCGACCGTTTCGAGCGTCTGGGTGGTCCCCGGGCCGAGCGGGCTGAGCAGGTGACCGACGCCCAGCGAGACGTACGCGCCCGAGTCGTAGGGGAAGTTGCCCGACGCGGCGGACGCGCCCCGGAACAGGAACATCGTCCAGACCACGTTGAAGATCATCAGCAGGATCAGCCACGCGCCACCCAGGTGCGAGCCGTAGAACCGGGACGCCCTGGCCTTGCGTTCGGGCGCCTGGCGGAGGCGGATGACCGCGAAGACGATCAGCGAGACGAACACGGCGACCGCGATGAAGTCCTGCAGGAAGCCGAGCACCGGCCACCGGCCGATGAGCGGGATGTGGAAGTCCTCGTCGAACAGGGCGCCGTAGGCCTCCAGGTACACCGACGCGAGGATGACGAAGCCCCAGAACGTGAAGAAGTGGGCGAGCCCGGGAACCGACCATTTCAGCAGCTTGCGCTGGCCGAACACCTCCACCAGATGCGTGCGGACGCGCTCGCCGGCTCCTTCGGTGCGCCCGTGCGCCGGCTGGCCGCTGTGGATGAGCCGGCAGAGCCACCAGACCCGGCGGGCGGCGAAGGCCAGTCCCGCCACGGTGATCGCCAGACCGAGAATCAGCCGAACTACCACGAGTCCTCCGCTGGGGTTGTCGCGATCCGCGCACGCGCTGCACCCATGGTTCATCGCCTCCGCGTCACGCTCGTCGTCGGGCTGTGACCGGAGATCACGCTACCGCTTGGTAGTTAGGCTGTGAAGTATGTCACCCGGAGTAGTAGTTGTAGGCCCGAGAGGCGCAGCGCATCTTCCGGATCTGCCAGTACTTGCGGTAGAGACCGAGCGTGCGGACGCGGCTGGGGTGCAGTCCGAGCCGCTCGTAGTGCCGCGTGCCGTACCGCCGTTCGCACCGGCTCGCCTCGAACTGGTCGGTCGCCCAGCCGAGCCAGGCGCGGCGCAGGATGCGGCCGCCGTCGGGTCGCCTGGTCTGCGAAACGCGGTTGCAGAACCGGTGCAGTACGCCGAGATTGGGCAGGCCGTCGCCCCGGGGCCGGGTGAACGTCAACTGGTCGACGACCACGTATCCCGGATGCCGGTGGTCTCCGGCCAGCCGGACCGGCAGGCCACAGTAGGAGCAGGCGAACCCGACGAGCCGCACCACGAGCGAACCTCCCTGGTCCCCACCGACCCCAAGCGTCGCCAGTGTGACGTGTGGCACTCATGGGCCGGAAGGGCCAAACGGTCGAACCGGGGGGTCGAAGGTCCGCGATCGTCCTCGACGGGCGAACTTGGCGAGGGCGGCGGCGATGGCCTCGCGCTTGGTGTCGGTGTTCTTGTGCCCGGAATCGTCGAGGACGACGAGTTCCGCGTCGGGCCAGGCGTGGGCGAGTTCCCACGCGGTGTCCACCGGGCAGCTGAGGTCGAGCCGTCCGTGGATCAGCACACCGGGAATCCCCGCGAGGCGCCCGGCGTCGCGCAGCAGGGCGCCGTCCGGCAGAAACGCGCCCTTGCCGTAGTAACGCGAACAAATGCGCACCAGCGCCAGCATCGCCTTCAGGGGCCGGTCACGGAACGGGTTCGGCTTGCCGCCGGGCTCCAGCGAAAGGACCGTGTCCTCCCAGGTGCACCAATCGTTCGCGGCCTTCGACCGAACCTCGAAATCAGCGCTTTCCATCAGGCGCGCGTAGCCATCGACGACATTTTCGTCGCCGGCCCCGGCACGGAATTCTTCCCATTGCTCGGGGAAGAAACGCGCGACGCCCCGGTAAAGCCAGTCGATCTCGGAACGCCGCGCGGTGGTGATGCCGACCGCCACAATTTCCGATACGCGGTGTGGGTATCGCTGGGCGTAGGCGAGGCTCAGGGTGGATCCCCACGAACCGCCGTAGGTCAGCCAGCGCTCGATGCCGAGATGCTCCCGCAACCGTTCCAGGTCGGACAGGAGATGCTCGGTGGTGTTGGTGCTCATGTCCGTGGCGGGATCGCTCGCGTGGGGCGTGCTGCGCCCGCAGCCGCGCTGGTCGAAGAGCACCACCCGCCAGCGGGCCGGGTCGAACCGCCGCCGGATACCCGTCGAACACCCCGAACCCGGTCCCCCGTGCACCACCACGACGGGTTTGCCGTCCGGACTGCCGCAGGTCTCCCAGTACACGAGATTCCCGTCGCCGACGTCGAGCATTCCGTGGTCGTACGGCTCGATCGGCGGGTACAGGTTGCTCACCCGGAGATCACAATGCTGTCCGGGGCGGGTGTCCTGGCTTCGGCGAGTCCGGTCAGGGCCCGCGGCAGTGGGCCCTGGTGCAGGACGCCGAGGCGTTGAGTGGCGCGGGTGAGGGCGACGTAGAGCTCGGCCGCACCGCGTGGGCCGTCCGCGAGGATCCTCATCGGTTCCACGACCAGGACGGCGTCGAACTCCAGGCCCTTCGTCTCCGACGCCATCGCCGCGCCCGGCACACCCGGTGGCCCGATCACGACGCTGGTGCCTTCACGACTGGCTTCGTCCCGTACGAATTCCTCGATGGCAGCGGGAAGTTCGTCCTTGGTGACCTGCCTGGACCATGGCCGGACGCCACACGCGCGGACCGACTCCGGCGGCTGGACGCCGGGTGCGAACTCGGCGAGCAGCGCGGCGGCGACGGTCATGATCTCCGCCGGGGTGCGGTAGTTCACCGACAGCGACCGGTGGACCCAGCGGCCGGGCACGTACGGCTCCAGCACCTCCTCCCACGATGTCGCGCCGGCCACCGACCGGCGCTGGGCGAGGTCGCCGACCACCGTGAAGGATCGGTTCGGGCAGCGCCGTACCAGCACCCGCCAGTCCATTTCGGACAGTTCTTGGGCCTCGTCGACCACGACGTGCCGGTAGGTCCAGTCCCGGTCCGCGGCGGCGCGTTCGACGAGTTCACGGGTGTCGCGTTCGACGAAGCGGCCGGCCAGGTCCTCGGCGTAGAGCAGGTCCTGGGCGAGCAGGTGGTCCTCGTCGTCCATCAGGTCCTGGCGTTCGGTCTCGAGGATCTCCAGCACGCCGGCGGCGTACTCCGCCTCGTCCTTCCGTTCCCGCTCGGCGGCCCGGGCGGCCGAGCGGTCAGCCGCCTTGTCACTGCCCAGGAGGTCGACCAGTTCGTCGAGCAGCGGCACGTCCGACACCGTCCAGGCATGGCCGTCGATGCCGTCGGCGGGACGCAAGAGCGCTTGGTCGGCGCCTGCCGCTCGCAGCCGTTCGGGGGAGGTGTACAGCTGTGCCAACAGTGTTTCGGGCGTCAGGATCGGCCAGAGTTCGTCGAGCGCGGCGGTGAACCTGTCGTCACCCGCGAGCTCCTTCAGCAGGTCCGCCCGCATCTGCTCCCATGCTTCGCGGTCCTCCCGCGTCAGCCAGCCCCGGCCGATCCGGGCGATCGCCCGTTCGGTCAGCACGTACGTGACGATCTCGGTGAACACCGCGCGGGCCTCGTTGTGCGGCAGCCCGCTCGCGCGCGCCTCCTGGATGGCCCACTCCGCGGTCTCGGCGTCGATCCGCACCGTGACGTCCGCCAGTTCGATCGGCAGCGGATGCTCCGGCAGCCGCTGCCGGTCGGCGACCGCCGCCGCGAGCACGTCCAGGATCTTCAGCGACCCCTTGAGCCGCGCGGCTTCCGGGGTGTCCTCGGCGGTGACGCGCAGGCCGGGCACGAGGTCGCCGGTGGTCATGAACACCACGTCGGACTCGCCCAGCGACGGTAGAACGCGGCCGATATGGTTCAAAAACGCCGGATTCGGCCCGACCACGAGCACACCGTGGCGTTCCATCCGCGCCCGCTGGGTGTAGAGCAGGTACGCGACGCGGTGCAGCGCCACGACGGTCTTCCCGGTGCCCGGGCCACCCTCGATCACCAGCACCCCCGGATGATCGAGCCGGATGATCTCGTCCTGCTCGGCCTGGATCGTCGCCACGATGTCGCGCATCCCGTCACCTCGCGGCGCGTTGACCGCCGCGAGCAGGGCCGAATCTCCTCGGCCACCTCGCTCCGCACCGCCGGGGCGGCCGAGCACCTCGTCGGTGAAATCGACCACTTGACGCCCGCGTGTGTGGAACTGGCGGCGCCGACGCATGTTTTCCGGGCTCGCCGCGGTGGCCACGTAGAACGCGCGCGACGCGGGCGCCCGCCAATCGAGCAACACCGGTTCGTACTCGTTCTCTTCGTCGAAGAGGCCGATCCGGCCGATATACGAATGCTCGCCCGACAGCGTGTCCAACCGACCGAAACACAGCCCGTTGTCCACCGCGTCCAGCCGCTTCACCTCCTTGGCCAGCGCGCGCAGCTCGACATCCCGTTCCATGGGCGTCCCGCCGTTTCCCCGCGACGCCGCGTTGTACTCACCCTTCACTCGCGCGCGCTCGGCGTCGAGCCGCGCGTAGAGCCCGGCCACGTAACTCCGCTCGGACCGCAATTCGTCTTCGTACCCCTGGCTTGACACATGCCCCTCACAGCAAATAGACTGACACTAGGTTCGGCGGCTTATCCATAGGTTTATGGAAGGCACGCCGATTTTTTATTGTCCATTGCTTGTCAAGCCCCCTCGGGCCTTGTTCCGTTTGCGGCACTTTCCCCCGGCCAGGCGATTCCGCATGGTTCACGCGGGAACCGGCGGCATTTCCGGCTGGCTCCGGCGATGTCCGGCCGGCCGATCAGGAGTAGCCGATCGATGGTCGGCACTGTCGTTTCAAGGGGTGGTCCGACCACTGTCGCGGATCCGGCTGTGCGCGCCGCCGGTGCCCACCAGGTATCGGCCGGTGACCCGGTGGTCCGAACGACCACCGGATCCGGCCACCGCCGCGCCGATCATCAGACCCGGTCATCGTCAACGTCAGCAGCGGAATGGGCTCGCCGGTCCACGACCTGTCGCGGGCCGAGTCCTCAGCGCCGCTCCGCACCGCCTCGAAGGCCCGCGATACACCGTGCTCGGCGGCGCCGGCCGCGAGGCCGCCGGTGCTGAACGGCCGTGTGTCAGATCGTCCGGGCGAGGTGATCGGTGAGCAGGCGGGTGAAGCGCGCCGGGTCGGGCAGCTCGCCGCCCTCGGCCAGCAGTGCCATGCCGTAGAGCAGTTCGACGGTCTCGGCCAGGTCGGCGTGTTCGGACCGCTCCCCGTACGCGCTGTGCAGCTTGGTCACCAGTGGATGGGCCGGGTTGAGCTCGAGGATCCGCTTGATCGGCGGCAACTGCTGGCCCATCGCCCGGTACATCTTCTCCAGCGTCGGGCTGAGGTCGTTGGTTTCGCCGACGATGCAGGCGGGCGAGGTGGTCAGCCGCGAGGACAGCCGCACCTCCTTGACCTGCTCCTCCAGTGTCTTCGTCATCCACCCCAGCAGGTCGGCGAAGTCCTTCCGACGTTCCTGCGCCGCCTTCTTCTCCTCCTCGGTGTCGAGGTCGACCTGTCCCTTGGCGATCGACTGGAACTGCTTCCCACCGAAGGAAGGCACCGCGTCGACCCACATCTCGTCGACCGGATCGGTGAGGATGAGGACCTCGAACCCCTTGGCCCGGAAGGCTTCCAGGTGCGGCGAGTTCTCGATGACGGCCCGCGACTCGCCGGTGGAGTAGTAGATGTGTTCCTGGCCGTCCTTCATCCGCTCGACGTACTGCGCGAGCGTGGCCGGCTTCTCCGCGTCATGGGTCGAGTCGAACGAGGCGATCTCGAGAATGGCGTCGCGGTTTTCGAAGTCGTCGAGCAGCCCCTCCTTGACCGCACGGCCGAACTCGCGCCAGAACGTCGCGTAGTCGTCGGGCTTTTCGGTCATCATCGTCTTGACCGTGGACAGCACCCGCTTCACCAGCCGGCGGCGCATCAGCTGGATGTGCCGGTCCTGCTGGAGGATTTCGCGCGAGACGTTGAGCGACAGGTCCTGCGCGTCGACCACGCCCTTGACGAACCGGAGGTACTCCGGCATCAGCTCTTCGCAGTCGTCCATCACGAACACGCGCTTGACGTAGAGTTGCACCCCGCGCTTGCGCTCCCGCATGAACAGGTCCAGCGGCGCGCGGGACGGGAGGAACAGCAGCGCCTGGTACTCGAAGGTGCCCTCCGCCTGCATGCGGATGGTTTCCAGCGGCGGGCTCCAGTCGTGGCTGAGGTGCCGGTAGAACTCGGTGTACTCGTCCTCGGTGACCTCGCTGGCCGGGCGGGCCCACAGCGCCTTCCGCGAGTTGATCGTCTCGGGTTCGCCCCCGTCCTCGCCCGCCATCCGGACCGGCCAGGTGATGAAGTCCGAGTACCGCTTGATGACCTCGGTGAGCTTCGCCCGCGACGTGTAGTCGTGCAGGTGCTCCTCTTCGTCGGCGGGCTTGAGGTGCAACGTGACCGAGGTGCCCTGCGGGGCGTCGGCGACCGGTTCGATCGTGTAGGTGCTCTCCCCGGTGGACTCCCACCGGACCCCTTCGTCCGTGCCCGCGCGGCGGGTCACGAGAGTGACCTTGTCGGCCACCATGAAGCTGGAGTAGAAGCCGATACCGAAGCGGCCGATGAGCTCCTGCGAGCCGGCCGCGTCCTGGGACTCCTTGAGCCTGCGCAGGAACTCCGCGGTGCCCGACTTGGCGATCGTGCCGATCAGGCCGACCACCTCGTCCCTGGTCATGCCGATGCCGTTGTCCCGGATGGTGAGCGCGCGCTCGTCCTCGCCGACCTCGATCGCGATGTGCAGGTCCGAGGTGTCGACCTTCAGGTCCTTGTCCCGGAACGCCTCCAGCCGCAGCTTGTCGAGCGCGTCCGAGGCGTTCGACACCAGCTCCCGCAGGAAGGTGTCCTTGTTCGAGTAGATCGAGTGGATGACCAGCTGCAGCAGCTGACGTGCCTCGGACTGGAACTGGAGAGTCTCCGCCTGCGCGGCCATGTGTATCCCCCTTAACCGTCAACCCGACAATCAGCCCAGCATCGTACCGAAACCCCGCTGGGCCGGATCACGACACCACTCGATAGTGGCCGCGAAGCCGCCGCCCCGCCGAGGGTGTCTCCCCGTGCCCAGTTCCCACGTGCGCGGCGGCTTCGCGGGAGCGGACGCCTACCGGGAAGCGACCTGCCCGACCTGCCGTCCCCGCCGAGCGCGGTCTTCGTCCGCCCGGGGCCGCCTGGCGCTTGGCGCGTGCCGGGCGCCAGGCGAAGGCGAAGTTCGGGTGCCCACGGAGGTCAGCGTGGCCGGTTCCGACGATCTGCCGGAAGTTCGCTGGATCACCCCCGCGCGCCCAGCGGCTCGATCGGATCGCCACCGCCGTGGAGATCCGGGTCGGCCTCGTCCCAGTACGGGGTCGCAGGCCCGCCGCTGCTGGTGCACGCCAAGCGCCTCGCGCACGCGGCGACACCGCGCGGAGTCCGAAGCGTCCCCGTGCCCGCCGAGACGCACGCGCGAGTATGTCGCCGATCAGTGAGGCTCGTCGACACCGAGCCACCGCCGGTGTACGCGGGGTCCATTTCGGACTGACGTCCGGCCGGGCGCATCCGCTGGGAAACGCCGTCGACATGTCGCTCGCCCGCGTTGTCAGCCTTCCCTCATCGCTCGGCGCGATCTCGACAACCGGAAGGGCGGACCGGCACAACCCCGCCAGGTCCCCGGGGGACTCGCCGTCTCCCGGGGACCGCGAGCGGCCGCGGTGGCGTGTCCGGTTCGTGGACAAGGCTCGGCGACCTCGAGCGCAGCGCATCCTCGTGGTCGGCCGAGGCGCCGGGAAAGGTTCGCCGGTGAAACGCGCCGGAATCTCCGGGCTGGGCGCTTTCCCCCATGGTCCGTGCGGCGGCGTATAGGCTGGCCTCCTCTTCGATTCGGGAGACGCGATGAAGCACAGTGCAACGGTCACGCTGTCCGAGGTCGCCGCGGCGGCCGGGGTCTCGCTGGCCACGGCTTCCCGCGCGCTCAACGGCAGCGTGCGGCGGGTCCGCGAGGACCTGAAAGAGCGCGTGCTGGACGCCGCGAAACGGCTGGACTATTCGGCGAACGCGCAGGCGCAGGCGATGGCCAGGGGTTTCACGAACGTGGTCGGGCTGGTCGTGCACGACATCGCCGATCCCTATTTCTCGTCGATCGCCGCGGGCGTGACGCACGCCGCGGAGGGGCACGACCTGCTGGTCACCCTGGGCAGCACGGCGCGCAATCCGGAACGGGAGCTCGACTACCTCACGATGTTGCGCAGGCAGCGCAGCCGTGCGGCCATTCTCGCCGGCAGCCGGGTCGGCGACAAGGAGCTCACCGACGCACTGCGCCGTGAGGTCGTGGCGTTCCAGGAAGCGGGCGGGCACGTCGTGGCGATCAGCCAGGCCCGGCTTCCGGTCGACACGGTCGTGGTGGAAAACCGCGCGTCGGCACGGTTGCTCGCCCGCGAGCTGGCCAAGCTGGGCTATCGCCGGTTCGCCGTGCTGGCGGGCGCGCCGGAACTGCTGACCGCGCGGGATCGCGTGCAGGGCTTCAAGGACGGCCTGGCCGAGTCCCCGGCGCGGCTGGTCGCGTCGATCGATGGCGCGTTCACCCGCGACGGTGGCTACGCGGCCATGACCGAACTGCTCGCCACCAAGTCCAAGGTGGACTGTGTGTTCGCGGTCAACGACGTGATGGCGGTCGGCGCGATGGCGGCCTGTCGCGACCACGGCATCGCCCTCCCGGGTGATCTGGCCATCGCCGGGTTCGACGACATCACCACGCTGCGGGACGTGACGCCGTCGCTGACCACGGTCCGGCTGCCGCTGGACCAGATCGGCGCGACGGCCCTGGACCTGGTGATCACGGCGGAGCCCGGCGCGAAGCCCCGCATCCGCCGGGTCAAGGGCAGCGCCGTCCTGCGGGCCAGCACCCCGGCCCGCTGACCCCTCAGCCCACTTCCTTCACCCACCGGAGCAGCGTCTTCGCTTCCCGTGCCAGCGCACCGGGATCGTCGTCCGGCACGAACTCCAGCAGCAGGTCGACCGGCCGCCCCGCGACCACTTCGAGCGCGGAAAGCCACAGTCGTGCACGATCGGCGAGCGGAATCCGGTTCTCGTCCGGCCACCATGAGAAGACGTGGACCGCGCTGACCCGGTCGGCGATCGCGCGCAGGCCCTCGACCGCGCTCCCGGCCGGCTCGCCGGCCGGCGGCTGCCAGTAAGTGGAAAGTGCCTCCATCCCGACCTCGTCGAGCAACCGCAGCGCCGCCGCGGGAGTGTCGGCCAGGGTCCGGGAATGGAATTCCAGTGCCACCGAAAGTCCGTTTTCGACGGCGATTTCGGTGGCCTCCCGCAGCGCGCCGACCACCCGCGAGCGGGTTCGCGCGGACGCGTCCGCCGAGCCTTCGGTGCCCGCCCACACCCTGATCCGGGGCGCGCCCAGCACGACGGCGGCCCGGGCCACTTCGGTGAAATCACTGTCCGCACGCCAGTAGGAGCCGTAGGAGCACGTTCGCAAACCGGCGGTAGCGGTTTGCTCACGCACCTCCTCCAGCGCACCGCCGGGCGGCGCGTGGACGTCGCCGCCCCATTCGATCACCCGCAGGCCGGCCGCCGCGGCGAGTTCGGCCACCTCGCCGGCGGCGAGGGCGCGAAGGGTGACCGAGCACAAGCCGATCCGGTCCATTCCCGGCCTTTCGCTGGTAAGCGCTTACCAGGCGAGCCTAGAGCAGGCGCGGATCACCGGGCAAGCAGAGTTGCCAGGAGCGGTAAACGAGCCATACCCTTCTCGGGAAGCGCTTTCCAAGGAGGCATGCAATGGCGCCACGGGCTCTGGGCGTGATCATGAACGGTGTCACCGGGCGGATGGGATACCGGCAGCATCTGGTTCGCTCGGTGCTCGCCATCAACGCCGACGACGGCGTCGAACTCTCCGACGGCTCCAGGGTCCGGCTCGACCCCGTGCTGGTCGGGCGCGACAGCGGCAAGCTGGCCGAAATCGCCGAGCGGCACGGAATCACCCGGTGGACCACCGACCTGGACGCGGCCCTCGGCGACGAGGACTGCCCCATCTACTTCGATTCACTGCTCACCGCGGTTCGCGAAAAGTCCCTCATCCGGGCGATCGACGCGGGGAAGCACATCTACACCGAAAAGCCGGTCGCCGAATCGGTGGAAGCCGCGTTGACGCTGGCGCGGAAGGCGCGCGAGAAGGGCGTCAAGAACGGCGTGGTGCACGACAAGCTGTACCTGCCGGGGTTGCGCAAACTCAAACGCCTGGTCGACAGCGGGTTCTTCGGCCGCATCCTGTCGGTTCGGGGCGAGTTCGGGTACTGGGTGTTCGAGGGCGACTGGCAGCGGGCCCAGCGGCCGAGCTGGAACTACCGCAGCGAGGACGGCGGCGGTATCACCGTCGACATGTTCTGCCACTGGAACTACGTGCTGGAGAACCTGTTCGGCGCGGTCGAGGCGGTGACGGCGAAGGCCGTGACACATGTTCCCAGCCGCGTCGACGAACACGGCAACCGTTACCAGGCCACGGCCGACGACGCCGCCTACGCCATCTTCGAACTCGAAGGCGGTGTGATAGCGCAGCTCAATTCCTCGTGGTGCGTCCGGGTACACCGCGACGAGCTGGTCGAGTTCCAAGTGGACGGAACGAAGGGCAGCGCCGTCGCCGGGCTGCACAAGTGCGTCATCCAACCGCGCGAAACCACCCCGCGTCCGGTGTGGAATCCCGATCTGCGGGAGACCGAGTCCTATCGCGCGCAGTGGCAGGAAGTGCCGGACAACGCGGAGTTCGAGAACGGCTTCCGAGCCCAGTGGGAACAGTTCATCCGCCACGTCGTGGAAGACGGGCCGCATCCCTTCGACTTCATGTCCGGTGCCCGGGGAATCCGGCTCGCCGAAGCCGGTCTCGAATCGTCGCGGACGCAGCGCCGCGTCGAACTGGCGGAGTTGCGGCCATGACGACCAAGTCGACCCGCGGCCGCCAAGCCGAAGACCGGGCGCGCCTTCGCCCGCCCCCCGCCGACACGATCGCGGTCGCGCGCGGACTCGCGGAGGAACAGCCGTGACCGCCGTGACGCTGCCCGAGGCGGACGGGACGCTACGCCGCCACGAGCTGGGTGAGCCGCGGGCCTGGTCACGTCCTGCCGGGCCGCTGCGCGCACGGGTCGCCTTCGCCGCCGCGCACGTGGTGGCCGACCCGCTGGGCGACAACCGTCCCGGAGCGCCTGCCGCCGTCGACTGGGACCACACCCTGGCCTTCCGGCGGCATCTCTGGTCCTACGGGCTCGGTGTCGCCGAGGCGATGGACACCGCGCAGCGCGGTATGGGCCTGGACTGGAAGGCGACGCGGGAGCTGATCCTGCACAGCTGCGCGGCGGCGAAGGAGGACGACTTCCGGATCGCGGCGGGCGCCGGCACCGACCACGTGCCGGAAGCGTCCAGACTGGACGAAGTGCTGGCCGCCTATACCGAGCAGCTCGAATTCGTCCAGTCGGCCGGTGCCCAGGTGATCGTCATGGCCAGCCGGCAACTCGCCGGTCTCGCCCGGGGTGTCGCGGATTATCGCCGGGTCTACGACCGGTTGCTGCCGCAGGCGGACGAACCGGTGATCCTGCACTGGCTCGGCCCCATGTTCGACCCGGCACTGGCCGGCTACTGGGGTTCGGGCGACACGGCGGAGGCGACCACGCACTTCCTCCAGTTGCTGCACGACCACGCGAAAAAGATCGACGGCGTCAAGGTGTCGCTGCTGGACGCCGACCACGAAAAGAAGCTGCGCACCGAACTGCCTCCGGGCGTCCGGCTCTACACCGGGGACGATTTCAACTACCCCGAGCTGATCAAGGGCGACGGCACCTACCACAGTGACGCCCTGCTGGGCATCTTCGCCGCGATCGCCCCGGCGGCGTCCCAGGCGCTGCAGGCGCTGGAGACCGGTGACGAAGCCGCCTACGACAGGTACGACGCCGCCTTCGCGCCGACGCTGCCGTTGGCCCGGCACGTGTTCGGCGCCCCGACCTTCTACTACAAGACCGGGATCGCGTTCCTCGCCTGGCTTTCCGGCCTGCAGCCGGGGTTCGCGATGGTCGGCGGCCTGCAGAGCGCCCGCGGCCTGCCCCATTTGGTCCAGACCTTCGTGCTGGCCGACCGGGCGCGCCTGCTACCCGATCCGGAACTCGCCGCGGACCGGATGGCCGCCCTGCTCAAGGTCTACGGGGTGGGCTGATGCTTTCGCTGAACCAGAAGACCGTCGACTCGTGGTCGCTGCCGGAGGCCGTGCGGGGTTGTGTGCGGGCCGGAATCGGCTCCATCGGCGTGTGGCGGGAGCCTCTCCACGAGGTCGGGGTGGCCCGTGGCGCGGAACTGATCGCGGAAGCCGGGTTGCGGGTTTCTTCGCTGTGCCGTGGCGGGTTCTTCACCACGGCCGACGATCTCGACGACAACCGCCGGGCGATCGACGAAGCGGCCACGCTGAACGCGGACTGTCTCGTGCTCGTGGTCGGCGGCCTGCCCCCCGGTTCGCGTGACCTGGCCGCGGCACGCCGTCGCGTCGCCGAGTCCATCGGCGAGCTGGCGCCCTACGCGCGCGAGCGATCGGTGCGGCTGTCGCTCGAACCGATGCATCCGGTCTACTGCGCGGACCGCGGGGTGCTGTCCACCCTGCGTCAGGCGCTCGACCTCGCGGAGCCGTTCGACCCGGCCGTGGTGGGCGTGGTCGTGGACACCTTCCATGTGTGGTGGGACCCGGAACTGGAGGCACAGATCGCACGGGCGGCCGGGCGGATCGCCGGCTTCCAGGTGTGCGACTGGATCACGCCACTGCCCGCCGACACGCTGCTCGCGCGGGGCATGATGGGCGACGGCCACATCGACTTCCGGCACATCCGGGCGCTGGTGGAAAAGGCGGGCTACACCGGCGACATCGAAGTGGAGATCTTCAACGCCGACCTGTGGCGCCGCGACCCCGACGAGGTGCTTTCCCTGATGGCGCGAAGGTTCGCCGAGCATGTCTGAGTTGCCACGCAATCGGTCAGTGGCGGTCTTCCTGCGGACGTCACCTACTTCGACTACGTGGTGGACGAGGCTTGAGCGCGAACGTGGAACTCGCGCGACGGGAAAGGGGGACTCGCGCGTTGGCGGGTCAACTTGTCCGGGTGGTCCAGGCGGCTACCTGCGTCCGTGAGGTGAAGCCGAGCTTGGCCAGCATGTTCTCGAGATGGCTATCCACGGTGCGCCGGGACACCACCAGTTTCTCGGCGATCTGCCGGTTGCTGAGTCCCTGCGCCACCAGTTCGGCGACCTGCCACTCTCGCGCCGTCAGCACCGCGTGCGTCTTGTTCGCAGGCTGTGCCGACGGCTCCTGCCCGTCGAGCGCGTAGGCGATGGCCTGGTCGTACTCCAGGCGCTCTCCCCTGGCCAGCTCGGCGTTGAGCACCCGCGGCGGCAGGGCGGCCGCGACCGTCTCCTCGCAGGCGGTGTGCTGCTCGGCGAGGTGCGGGCCGAACGCGCCGATCGAGGTGCCGATCCGGCGCCAGATCGACCGGATCGCGCCGAGCAGCACCGCGGCGTTGCGGTGCTCGCCCCCGGCGGCCGCGATCCACGTCAACAGTTCGATCATCAGCGCCGTGCCGACGTGGTCGTTGAACCCGCGCTGGATTTCCAGGCCGGAACGGGCATAGGCGGCCGCGGTGGGAAGCTCGCCGTGCACCCTGGCGTCGAACCCGAGCGCCCACAGCGCGTAGGACTTGCTCCATCGCTCGCCGTGCTGGTCCGCGAGCGCGATCGCCCGCCGCGCCGTCGTGCTCGCCCATTCGTCGCCCGCGTGGGCCTGCGCGATCGCGAGCTGGCACAGTGCCATCCCGACCAGATCGTCCTCGCCGGGATGGTTTTCGATGGCCCGCAGAGAGGTTTCGATCGCCTCGGCCAGCTGTCCCCGGAGCATGGCCGAAGTGGCGTGAAAGCCGGTCGCCCAGCCACGCGAGCGTTGGTCCCCCACCAGCCTCGCGAGGAGCCCGCAAACCTGGAGTGCCACACCCGCCGGCTCCTGGTCACCCTGCAACAGCATCACCCACGCCGACACCCACAACGCGCGGATCCGCTCGGTCGTGCAGTCACTCCGGCCCTCGGCCACCTTCAGCGCGCGGTCGATCCAGCGCCGTCCTTCGCTGACGAAGCCGTCGGCACACCAGTGGTAGCGCAGCGCGGCGACCAGCGCCAGCGCCTTCCGGGCGCCATCCCGCCTGCTGGTGGACCATTCCAGCGCGACCTGGAGGTTGCCGTGATCGGTGCGGAGCCTCGCCAGTGCCGCCTCCTGCCCCGGCCCGTTCCAGCCGCTCGCGATCCGTTCGGCCAGCTCGACGTGGTAGTCGCGATGCCGGTCCTTCAGGCGCGTGGCTTCGCCGTGTTCGGCCAGTCTTCGCCACCCGTATTCGCGGATGATCTCCAACATCCGGTACCGCGGCGGGCCCTCGGCCGGGGCCGGCAGCACGACGGACTGGGCGACCAGGCGGTCGATCGAGTCCATTATGGATATTTCCAGCAGGTCGGGCCCACCACAGACCCCCTCCGCGGCCTCGAGCGTGAACCCGCCCGCGAACACCGACAGCCGGGCCCACAGCAGCCTTTCCTCCGCCGAGCACAGCTCGTAACTCCAGTCGATCAGCGTACGAAGGGTGCGCTCGCGCGGAAGGCTTGTCCTGGCCCCGCCGGTCGACCGGTCTTCCAGCCGTTCGAGGATCTCTTCGAGGGACAGCGACCGCAGGTGTGAGGCGGCGAGTTCGATCGCGAGGGGAATCCCGTCCAGCCGTTCGCACAGCTTCACCACGGCTTCCCGGGTTTCCTCCGTCAAGGGGCGATCCACCCCTACCGCACGCGCGCGCTCGATCAGAAGGGCCGGGGCGTCGTGCTCGGCTGACGAAGGCGCCTCGGCCGAGCTGGGCAGGGATAGCGGCATGACCGGGTAGACGTGCTCGCCGGGACCACCCAGCAGCTCACGGCTGGTGGTCACGATCTTCAGCCGCGCGCAGGTCCGCAGCAGGCGGTCGCACAACGCCGCGCACGCGTCGAGCAGGTGCTCGCAGTTGTCCAGCACGACCAGGACCTGCCGGCCGGCGAGGTGATCGACCAGCTGCTCCTCGGCCGCCCGCGTGGACTGGTCCAGCATGCCCAGGCTGCTCACCACCGCCCGCGCCACCAGGCCCGGATCCCGCACGGAGGCCAGATCGACCAGCCACACCCCATCGGCGAACGACCGGCCCGAGGCGGCCGCCACCTCTTCCGCCAGGCGCGTCTTGCCCACCCCCTCGACGCCCGTCAGCGTGACCAGACGGGCTACCGAGAGCAGCCGGCGGACCTCGCTGATCTCCCGCCGCCGCCCCACGAAACTGGTCACGGCGGCAGGCAGGTTCCCCGCCGGGTGAGCGGGCGTACGGTGCCGCATGAACTCGGGATGGTAGCCGGAATCCGCTCTGTTGCCGCCGTACCACCACAAAAGGCGTCGGCAAGCGGATGCGCTCATCTTTCGTGAGCACCACCATCCTTCGCCACCAGCGCGGGCGAGCCAGTCGACATCCGCGACCGTCCCGTCCTTCGGAATGCCGTAGACCTCGGCCAAGGTGCGCAGCCGCGGTCCCGCGGCCCCTAACAAGTCCGGGACCTGGCGCCGTCCGAGGCCGCGGTCGACGAACAGCCCAGGCAAACCCGCGGGGTGCCTCCCGGGCAAGTCAGGCCGCGGTCCGCGTAGCGATGCGGACGGCATCCTCAAGATGATCGCGCGGTATGCCGTTGTCAAGACCGCGCGTTCCGCCAACCCGATGAACGGGATCACGGGCCCCCGCGGAAGCGTCGTGAGGATCGGCGAGCCCACGACCTCACGGCGGCCGGGCGGGTGGTTGCGGTATCCCTGTGCCCAGGGGTGCTCTCGCGAACGTCGAGATGACGAGCGGCCTCGCGCACCGTGTACAACGCGGTGGAGAACCGATCCACATCGGCTCGTTCGTCGACAGCGGTCACCAACAAGTCGCCCTCCTCGCGGCGCTCCGGTCGCAACGCCGAGATCGCCGAGTTGGGCGCGCGGCTACACACTCCGCCGGCCCTCGATCACGGTGGTCGAGCCGTCGGCCCAGACGACCAGGCCGCTGCGCCCGGAGCGGGTCCGAAGCCAGCGGGCGGCGTCCTCGCCCTGGGCGTAGGCGGCGGTGGCGTCGATGTCGGCCCAGGTCAGTGAGCCCGCCACCACCGTCACCGACGCCACGCCGGACGGCGGCAGCCCGGTACGGGCGTCGACGAGGTGGTCGCCCCGGTGCGCGGTGCCCGAAGTGGCCACCGCGCCGGTGAACACCGGTACCACCGCGATGACCCGTTCCGGGTCGTGCGGGTGCTCCACGCCGATCCGCCAGGGGCCGGCACCCGGATCGAGCGTCCGGCAGAGGAGGTCACCGCCGGCCGAGAGGCAGAAATCGGTGGCCGGCAGGGCGCGCAGGTGATCGGCCGCGCGTTCGGCGGCCCAGCCTTTCACCACCCCGCTGGGATCGAACACCGTCACTCCCCCGGGACCCGCGCGTTCGATCCGGAACGCACCACCCGAGGCGTGCTCGGCCCGCTCCCCCAGCGCCAGCACCTCCGCGACCTCGGGCGGGCAGTCCGCGAGGTCGATCTCGCCCCGGCCCAGGCGGGAAACGACCGAATCCGGCCGATAGGTGCTGAACACGTCATCGACCTCGGCCAGCGTGGCCATGGCTCCGGCCCATGCCGTGCGTGCGGCGTCATCGGTGGTGTGGCGGCCACGCAGGGCCAGGCTGATCGGCATGCCCATCACGTGTTCGACGTAGCGGGCCGGGCCCGTGACCGCCTGCCTCACAACCCCGCCTTGTCCAGCGCGCCCTGCAAGGACTGGACGTAGCCCTCGCTGGTCACCGTGGCCCCGCTGACCATGTCGACGTTCGCGCTCTGCGTGTTCAGCGTGTCCTGCACCAGGATCGGCAACGCGGTGGCGTTGATCTCCCGGTCCCGGGAGTTCCCGCTGGGACACTGCACCACGGAAACGTTGGTGATCTTGCCGTTCTGCACGGTCAGCTGGACCTGAACCGGCCCCCAGCGGGTCTGCGCCACCGGTCCCGTCACCGTCTTGACGTCCTGGGAACCGGAGCCGCCGGAATCACCCGTGGTGGCGCTGGGAGCGGCGCTTCCCGGACCCGGGAGGCCCGGCGAGGGCGCGACCACATCCGAACTTGTCGCGAGCGCGCCCGAGGTCGAGGTGTGATAGCCGAAGAGCAGCACCAGCACGGTGATGGTGCTGAGGACCCACATGACAATGCGTTTCATGATTCACCACTTGAAGTTCTCGATGTGGAGCCGCTCGGCGGGAACACCGGCGGCCTCGGCGGAGCGGCGCACCGCGGCCGTCCACTGCTCGGGTCCGCACACATAGACGTCGCGTTCGGCGATGTCGGGGACCCAGAAGGTGAGCGCCGTCAGATCATCGACACCGTTCACGTTCACGCCGTCGCCGAGCCAGGAGTCCGGATGGCGGCGCCTGCCGGGCAACCGGAGGAGCTTCAGCCCCCGCTCACGGGCCAGCACCAGGAACTCGCGTTCGAACAGGGGGCGATCGGTGAACCGGTGCAGCAGGACGGCTTCGCCGGGCGCGTAACCGAGGCCCTCGGCCAAGGCGCGCAACGGAGTGATGCCGACACCGGCGCCGATCAGGGCGACCTTGGGGCTGTTCCGCGCACGCCCGGTGAGCCGGCCGTAGGGCCCCTCGAAGAAGACCCGCGTGCCGGGGCCCAGCGCCGCGACCCGGGCGCTGTTGTCCCCGAGCTCCTTGACCGTGATGCGCAGGCTCCGCCCGTCCGGGGCGGCCGACAGCGAGTACGGATTGCCGCGCGTCCAGCCCTTCCGGTTCAGGAACCGCCAGGTGAAGAACTGCCCGGCCTCCGCCCGCAGGCGGCCGAGGTGACGGCCGGTCAGGTAGACGGAGAACACCCCGTCGCCCTCGGGCGCCACCGCGGCGACCCGGAGCCGGTGCCAAAGGTTCCGCCCCAGCGGCACGGCGACGCGCCAGAACAGGACCGCCCCCGCGGCCGCGGCCCAGACGGTCCACCAGAACACCGTCGCGCCGGGCGAGGCGAGGAATTCCTGACCGGTCCACAGCTGGTGCGGCAACGCCAGCCCGACACCGAGATAGGCGTACAGGTGCAGCAGGTGCCAGGACTCGTACCGAATCTTGCGCCGGGCCGCCTTGACGCTGGTGACCACGACCATCGTGAGGGCCACGGTGCCGGCCAGCGCGAGCAACATGCCCGGGTAGTCGGTGGTGAGGTCCCAGATCGTGGCCGGTGTCGCGCCGAGCTCACCCGCGGCGTAGCCCCAGGTGATCAGCACGATGTGCGCGATCATCAGGTTGAACGAGGTGAACCCGACGAGACGGTGGTGCCGGATCAACTGGTCCTGGCCGAAGGCCCGCTCGAGCACCGGCACCCGCGCCATCAGGAGCACCTGCGCGAGGAGCAGGTCCGACGCCAGCAGGCCGGTGAGCCGGCCGGCCGAGGTCAGCCCGGTCTCCCACCCGGTCATCGCCTGGAAGCCGCCGCCGGCCGCCCACCAGTACGCGACCAGCAGGAGGCTCAGCCAGAGCGCGGAGCCCGCGACCAGGCGCACCCCGCCGTCGAACTTCGCGCGCCCATCGGCCGGAGCGGCGATCACGGGTACCGCGACGGCGCGGCGGTCCGGTATGGCGGTCACACGCGCCTCCCACCGTCGGTACGGAAGGGTTCCCAGCGTGACCTGTGGTGTGCTGCTTTTTGCATGGCAATCCTTCTGGTCCGGGTCAACAAATGGTCGCCGATCCGGCTGAGAGCAAGATAAGGAAATGCCTGTGTTTTCACTGGGAAACACTACCGGCGAAAAGGGTGACGGAAACAACACGGAAGCAACTGGGGCGGGAATCCGGATTCGTCACCGATCCGCATCGTCACCGGCGAGTTCGGCTTTTCGCGACGCGGAAGGCTCACCGAGAGAGGTTCGAATCCTGTCCTCCCGCCACACGCAGGATCTTCGACCCGGAGCAAGACTCGTCCCAGTACGGCCGGACGTATTCGGCCGAACCGCGCGTCAAGTACGGATGTTGCGCGTCATGGTTTGGTGATGCGGGGGTGACGCTGGGCGGGTTGCCGGGCGACCCGAACCCCCGGCTTGCCCTGTTCATCAGACACGCGCCGAGCCTCTGATCTGACAACGAACCCAGCCACACAACAGTGACGTGCGTGACAAACCTTCCGCCTGACGACTCGCTAGACGTCGTGCTTTGCACTTGTTTCCGGCATTACATTCCCAAAACTGCGTTGGAGCGCATCCATGGTCCCGCGCTCGTGGTCTTCGCGAATCGCCTCGATTCGCTGCACCAAGAGGCGCACCTTATCGCCAGAAGAATATTCTACCAGTCAGTGCGGCGGTACGCCCGGAAGCAGTCCTACGAGGTAGGGCACCACGCTCAGGTGCGGTACGAGCACACCTGAGCCGATCGGAGGAGTGATGGACGTGGCGAAAATGTTCTCGTCGTGGATCGCGGCACACGGTATCTCGGTCGAGCATCCACCCGACTCCTTCGTCCGCAAAGGTAACGGGGTCACCAGCTCCGTGGGGGGCACCGGGACCGGCAGTGCCCGTTCAGCAACTACTTCCACGTCGCGATACCGACGCCGGTCATCGTTGAGGACCGGCGGGCGACCCTGCATGCCGTGCACTATCTGTTCGATACCCGAGGCACGGCCAGGCTGACCGAGGTGCACGTATTCGACGGCCCTTCGGAGATAGGCACGTCTCACACGCAAATGAACATAACGGGCAATCACTCCGGCGGCCTCGACGCGTTCAACGGCATCGAGGTGAACCGGGACGGCATAGCGTGGGGAATCGGACTGACGCTCAAGTTCGAGGCGAGCGACAGACAGTCGGAAATCTTCTTCGCTGGGTTCGGCGCGGACTTCTACCACGACATCTGAGACCGAGCCGGACCGCGCAAGAAATCACGCCGAGAGGGCGGCCTGCGCGACGCCGCCCTTTGACGGTGGCCGCGCACGGCCCGAAACCGACAGCTCCGTCAACGTGATTGCCATCAACCGCGCGTCGTCGCTCTCCGATGACTCCCTGCTCCATCGACGCCGTTCTACCGGGGCGTCTTTCACTCGACAACGTTGCTTGACGAGATATCTATTCGGGTACGCCCCAGCGGCACCGGCGGTGCCACCGCTGGAGGTCATCACGGTGATCTTCGGTTCGGGCAGGCGGGACGAGAGGTTGGACAGGTAGCGGCGCATCACCGGCTCCATCGCGGCGTTTGAGCACGCAGGTGGACGCCCGCTCGAACTCGCGGAACCGCGGAAGCAGGGCACTGGACCGGCTGATCGGCACGCCCAGCCGCTCCAGCGCGGCGGTGAGCCGCCGCTCGTGCTCCGTGCCGGCGTAGGAGAACAGCAGGCTGATCGCGATGGATTCGGGATCGGCTCGCTCGACCTCGCCGACCACGCGCCCGATCTCCTCGTCGGTGAGCTCGACCACCGCGCGCCCGTCAGGGCCGGTTCGCTCGGCAACCGTAACGACCTGGTCGTGCGGCACCAGCGGCTCCGGGCGGGCCACGGACAGGTCGTACAGCGCCGGCCGGTCCGGGCGATCTGCAGCACGTCCGCGAAACCCTCGGTGGTGACCAGCACGGTGCGGGCGATCTTGCGTTCCAGCACCGCGTTGGTGGTGGTGGTGGTGCCATGCGGCAGGAGCCGGGGTGGGCCGCCCGGCCACCCCTCGTGGACGCCGTGCGCGACCCCCTCGGCCTGGTCGCCCGGGGTGGTCGGCACCTTCACCGCGCGCGGTGAGTGTCCCCCGGCGTGCACGACGACATCGGTGAACGTGCCGCCGACATCGACACCGGCGCAGGCCTCGGACCGCTTCGCCATGTCGGTCATCTCCTCGCCGCATCCCCAACCGTATCGCCGGTGTCCCGCCGATGCTCGCGGGCACTCCGGGCCCCAGATCTTGACCCCTCGTCGGCGCGACGATCACGAAAACCCCAGCGGTGTGGATGGGTCGTGGTCCACCGGCCGGGCTCAGGTGTGGTCGGTGTCCTCGTCGACGATTTCGGCGTCGACCACGTTCTCGCCCTGCGATTGGCCGGACGGGCCGGCCCCGGCGGGGCCACTGTCGCCCGGGGTCGTCCGGGCGGACGCGGACTGGGCGTAGAGGGCCTCCCCCAGGGCTTGTGCCTGGGCTGCGAGTTTGTCGGCCGCGGATTTGATGGCCGCGACGTCGCTGCCTTTGAGCGCGTTGTCGACGTTGGTGATTTCGGTCTCCACTTTCCGCCGGATGTCGGCGCCGACCTTCTCGCCGTGCTCGGCCAGTTGCTTCTGGGTCTGGTAGACGAGTGTCTCGGCCTGGTTGCGAATTTCGGCCTCCTCGCGGCGTTTGCGGTCCTCTTCGGCGTGTGCTTCGGCGTCCTTGATCATCCGGTCGATGTCTTGCTGGGGCAGCGCGGAGCCGCCGGTGATGCGGATGGACTGTTCCTTGCCGGTGCCGAGGTCTTTGGCCGAGACGTGCACGATGCCGTTGGCGTCGATGTCGAAGGTGACCTCGATCTGGGGGATGCCGCGTGGGGCCGGGGGGATGCCGGTCAGTTCGAAGCTGCCGAGTTTCTTGTTGTGCGCGGCGATTTCACGCTCGCCCTGGAACACCTGGATCTGCACCGACGGCTGGTTGTCGTCCGCGGTGGTGAAGATCTCCGATCGTTTGGTGGGGATGGTGGTGTTGCGCTCGATGAGCTTGGTGAACACGCCGCCCTTGGTCTCGATGCCCAGTGACAGCGGGGTCACGTCGAGCAGCAGAACGTCCTTGACCTCACCCTTGAGTACCCCGGCCTGCAGCGCCGCTCCTACGGCAACCACTTCGTCCGGGTTGACCCCCCTGTGCGGGTCCTTGCCGGTCAGTTCCTTCACCAGGTCGGTCACGGCCGGCATCCGGGTGGCGCCGCCCACGAGCACCACGTGATTGATGTCGCCCACACGCAGGTCGGCGTCGCGGAGCACGGCCTCGAACGGCTTACGGCAGCGGTCGAGCAGGTCGGAGGTGACCCGCTGGAACTCCGCCCGCGACAGCGTCTCGTCGAGGAACAGGGGGTTCTTGTCGGCATCGACGGTGATGTAGGGCAGGTTGATGTTGGTCTGGGAGGCGGCGGACAGCTCGATCTTCGCTTTTTCCGCGGCCTCGTTGACCCGTTGCAGTGCCATCCGGTCCTTGGTCAGGTCGATGCCGTGGGACGCCCTGAACCTGTCGATCAGCCAGTCGACGATGCGCTGGTCCCAGTCGTCACCACCCAGGTGGTTGTCACCGCTGGTCGCGCGGACCTCGACCAGCCCCTGGCTGACGTCGAGCAAGGAGACGTCGAAGGTCCCCCCGCCCAGGTCGAAGACCAGGATGGTGTGCTCTTTCTCGCCCTTGTCCAGGCCGTAGGCCAGCGCCGCCGCGGTGGGCTCGTTGACGATCCGGAGCACATCGAGGCCCGCGATCTGCCCGGCCTCCTTGGTGGCCTGCCGCTGCGCGTCCTCGAAGTAGGCGGGCACCGTGATGACGGCGTCGCTGATCTTCTCACCGAGGTAGGTCTCGGCGTCCCGCTTCAGCTTCATCAGCACCCGAGCGCTGATCTCCTGCGGAGTGTAGTGGCGCCCGTCGATTTCCGGGCTCCTCCAGTCGCTGCCCATGTGGCGCTTGACCGAGCGGATAGTGCGGTCGACGTTCGTCACGGCCTGGTTCTTGGCGGGCTGCCCCACCAGCAGCTCGCCGGTCTTGGTGAAGGCCACCACCGACGGTGTCGTGCGCGAGCCCTCCGAATTGGGGATCACTGTGGGGTCGCCACCCTCGAGGGTCGCCACCACCGAATTCGTTGTACCCAAGTCGATACCAACAGCGCGAGCCATCGTGCACTTCCTCCGATCCCGACTCGCCGCAGCCTTGTACTTGTAACTGCGCCGCCGACGCCACGTCCGCCAAGTCCATCTGCGACTGTCGCGTCGGGAGCGACCTGACTGGCCCGCGTCAGACACGCCGACGGCATTCGTCCTCGATCGACGCCGGCATTTCGGGGCAGGCGCCGACGTCGAGTTCTCAAGGCACATCCCCGTGCCCTTGCGAAGAAACCCGCCCCGAAGGGTGCGCACCTCAATCAACTGTCTTCATCTTACTGGAGGTTCAGGTGCTGTGTCGGCTCCGCGAGCGGACGGCGGCGGTCGCTGCCGGGGAGCTGGCGGTGAACCAGGTCTTGCCCGCAGAGGTGCGGCTGGCGCGGGAGTACGGCGTGTCCCTCGGGACGGCGCGGCATGCCAGCAAACTGCTTCACGACTTCGGCTTGGTGGTGACGCTCAGGGGCAAGGGGACGTTCGTGGTCCGGGTGGCCTCCGAGGACGATGCCCGGCGCATCTCGGAAGGTGAAGAGTCCCGCGAGACGTGGGAGTTCGAGCGGTGACCACCGACCAGCGATCCGGCTTGCCGGACCCGTCGCCTGCTCAGCTGGGGTTGCAAATCGACCAGGTGCGGAGCTCATGGAGCTGTTCGAGCCGGTGTTTCACGCCCTGCACGACGTGGAGGAGCAAGCGAAGGAGTCATTGCTGCTGATACCGCCCTCATTGGGGAGAGGAGATGGCGGGGTGGAGGTGGCCTGCTCACGCAGGCCGACGCCTGTGTGCGCGGGGCGGAACGGGTGGTGATGGGGCGATATTCGGTGGGAGGCTGGTCTGCGGCGCAGAGGTGTCCGCTGCCGCTGACCAATCTGGGCGATCCGTAACCTGCTTGCCCCGGCGTGCATGATGCTCCTATGCCAAAGACCGCAGCGAAGGAGCGCGAGGACGAGTTCCTGAGTTGGCGTGCGCCGCGCTGCCGAGTGGTACACGATCGCTGACCGGCCAGATCGTGCGGGCATAGCCCATGACTTGACGGTTGATGCCGTGATACGAACCGGGCTGAACGACGACGACACCACTGAGTCTGACGTTGCCGACCTGGCACGGCGGCTGTGGGTCGAACGACCGCACGGCAGCCTACCCGTGGATAGCCCCCACTCCGCCTGCGGTGGAACTGGGTTCCGACGTACACCATCTGGTCGGGATGACAGGATTTGAACCTGCGACCCTCCGCTCCCAAAGACCCGGAGATCACGTTCAGGGTCGTGTGAACGAGTACGTTTTCCCTGGTCGGAGCCATTGCTGAAACAGGTGGGGCGGTCCGTACGGGGTTGAACTGAGCCCCGATTTGAGCCCCTGCCCGCGCAGGTACGAAGCATCGGCGACGGGTCGCTGAGCTGCCGCCTGCCCGTTTCCAGCGTCCGATCACACCCAAGCATCCCTGAAAGCCCCTCTACGACCATCTGAGGGCGCGTTTTTCGGCCTGTTGCTGGCTCTCAGCGCGACGCAGGCAGTCAAGAGACCACGGACGGTCTCCCCCCACCTGTTCCAGCCGTCCCAACCCGTCACAGGACTTGTGACAGGTCGATTCGGCTCCACAGCTGGGCAAACGTCGCGGTGACGGGCGAGACGGGTTGCCGCCCCACCCGTCACAGGGCCTGTCCGGTGCCGCTCGCAGGCCGTATCCTGAGTGGTATGAGCACGGCCCACGACTTCGAGCTTCCTCCGCACGCGGGTGCGCCTGCGGAGGCGGTAGACGCTGCCGCTGATGGGCAGGTGGTGTACCTCACCCGCAACGGCGAGGTGATCGCGGCCATCGTGCCGAAGGACGTTGCCGCGGCCGGAGCCGGTGCGCTCGACGCCTTGGAAGATGCCGATGACATCCGCGCGGCCCGC
>NZ_DATELF010000121.1:0-27596 GCF_035276945.1 Amycolatopsis sp.
GGCCGCGTCCACTGTGGACGAACATGACTTGTACGAGGCCCAGCGGAAGGTGTTCCTCGACCCGAACGATCCGGCCGTGATCGCCGCCGCCGAACGGGCCGGCATCCCGCGCGACTGGATCGATGCGGCGACGCGTTCGCCGGTATGGGCGCTGATCAGCCGGTATCAGGTTGCGCTGCCCCTCCATCCCGAATACCGCACCCTGCCGATGGTCTGGTACATCCCGCCGCTGTCCCCGGTGGTCGACGTGGTCCGCGACACCGGCCACGACGGCGAAGATCACGGCAACCTGTTCGCCGCGATCGACGCCCTGCGCATCCCGGTCGACTACCTGGCGCAACTGTTCACCGCGGGCGACCCCGCGCCGGTCGAGGGGGTGCTGCGGCGGCTGGCCGCGATGCGTTCCTACCTGCGCGACATCAATCTCGGCCGCGAACCCCGCGAGGAGATCCCGGCGAAGGTCGGCATGACCGGCGAGCAGGTCTACGACATGTACCGGCTGCTGGCGCTGGCGAAATACGACGAGCGCTACGTCATCCCGCCCGCGCACGCCGAGCAGGCGCACGGCCTGGAGGAACTGGCCACCGAGTGCAGCCTGGACTACGAGGGCGGGCCCGGCATGGGCGGTTCGGGGCCCTTCGGCGAAACGTCCGGCGGCGCATCCCCGATCGCCGTGGAGAACTTCCGCATGCTCGCCGACCGGCAGACCGCCGACGTCGTGGACGGCCCTGCCGCGCCGGTCAACAAGGAACGTCGGGTGAATCTGCTCAACTGGGATGGCAAAGGCCGCCCCGAGGGCCTGTTCCCGCCCCGCGAGAACGAAGACGACGAGACGGAGCGCCGGTCATGACCCCGCACGCGATGGCGTGGCAGACGCAGTCGCTGCTGCTCGACTACCCGGACCCGAACCTGCTCGATCGGCTCCCGTTGTTGCGCGAGGTGACACGTGTGCTCCCCGGCCCGGTCGGCGCACCGCTGTCCGGGTTCCTCGACCATCTCGAACACACCCCGCTGCCGGACGTGGCCGCCGACTACGTCGCCACGTTCGACCACCGCAAGCGCGGGAGCCTCTACCTGACCTACTACACCTACGGTGACACGCGCAAACGCGGCATGGCGCTGCTACGGTTCACCCACGCCTACCGAGCCGCCGGACTCCACCTTGCCGAAGGGGAACTACCCGACCACCTCGCGGTGGTCCTCGAATTCGCCGCCATCACCGACCCGGACGCGGGATCGCGGTTGCTGGGCGAACATCGCGCCGGACTGGAACTGCTCCGGCTCGGTCTGCGCGACGGCGGCTCGGCCTGGGCGCCCGTCCTCGACTCGGTCTCGGCGACCCTGCCCCCGTTGCGCGGCCGCGACCACGACGCCATCGCCCGGCTGATCGCCCAGGGCCCGCCCGAGGAAGAAGTCGGGCTCGACCCGTTCGCGCCACCCGAATACATGCCCCGAGGAGGTGCCCGGTGAGCGTTCTCGACGCGCTGCTGTGGGTCGCCGTCCCCTACGTCTCGATCGCGATCTTCATCGTCGGGCACTACTGGCGTTACCGCTACGACAAGTTCGGCTGGACCACCCGCTCCTCCCAGCTCTATGAGCGGCGACTGCTGCGGCTGGGCAGCCCGCTGTTCCACTTCGGCATCCTGGTCGTGGCGCTCGGCCACATCGGCGGGCTGCTGATTCCCAAGTCGTGGACCGAAGCCGTCGGCATCAGCGAGACCGCCTACCACATCGGCGCGGTCGTGCTGGGCACCATCGCCGGCGTGTGCACCCTCGGCGGAGCCGCGATCCTGATCTACCGCCGCCGCACCGTCGGGCCGGTCTTCTCGGCCACCACCCGCAACGACAAGATCATGTACGTGCTGTTGATCGGCACCATCGCGCTCGGCCTCGGCACCACCGTGCTCGGCAACCTCACCGGTCACCCCCACGACTACCGGGAAACCGTCGCTCCGTGGTTCCGGTCCATCTTCTCCCTCCAGCCGCACACCGCCCTGATCAAAGCCGCGCCCTGGGGTTTCCAGGCGCACGTGCTGGCCGCGTGGGTGCTGTTCGCGTTCTGGCCGTTCAGTCGCCTGGTGCACGTCTTCTCGATGCCCCTGGGCTACCTGACCCGCCCCTACATCGTTTACCGCAGCCGGGAACAGCGGCTCGGCGCCCGCGCGCCACGCCGCGGATGGGAGAACGTGCCATGACCGACCTCGCCCGGGGCCACCACGCGGTGGTCCGCCTGCGTGCACTCGCCGCGGAACTGCTGGAACAGGCGCACGCGCAGCCGTCCGGCCGCGCCGCCCGCACCATCGCCTCCAGCACGTCTCTGCGCGGCACCCTCATCGCCCTGACCGATGGCACCATTCTCGCCGACCACGACGCGCCCGCGGCCGCCACCCTCCACGTGCTCACCGGCCGGGTGCGCCTGCACACCGCCGACCAGGAGTGGTTCCTCGACGAAAGCGAACTGTTGCCGTTGCCACCGCAACGCCACGGCCTCGACGCGTGCAGCGACGCGGTCGTCCTGCTCACAGTCGCCCTGCGTTGACCGCGAGGGGCGTCAGCGTGTGTTCCTGCCGCGTGCGGCGAAGTCGATTGCAGGGCGGCGCCGCAGCTGAGTAGCAGGTCGCGGCCGTCGGGGCCGGTTCCTGGTGGGCGCCGTCCCCGGCCGGGGTAGGGGTGGACTGTCCGGTCGCCCGCTATTGCCACGGCTGTGAGTTGTGCGCTGATGGGGCCCCGTACGGGCTAGTGCCAGCTGTATTCGTCGGGAAGACCACGTGGAGCGACAGGGACCTCCTCGCGCCCTTCGTGGCGTACCGGCCGAAATGGAGCAGCCACGAACCCGCTTACTCGAGGTATCCCAGGGCTTGGGTGAGCGAGTCTTCGGGTTGGCCGGCGGTGAGGATGGTGTGTGCTTCGGGCCACCGGTGCGTGTCGGCGGTCATGTGGTGGGCGATCTCCGGCGTGGCGTCGGAGATCGACGCCGTCCTGCTGGCGAGTCGTTCGGACGTGACGGTTGCGGGTGCCCAGCAGCGCAGCGGGATGGCGGGGGCGTAGGCCTGCCCGGCCGTGTCGATGGCGGCTTGACGGTGTGCCGCGTCGGTCCAGGACGCGTCGAGCACGACCGTTTCGCCAAGGCCGAGCAACTCGCTGGCGCGGCGCAGGAGTTCGGTGTAGGTGCGGCGGGTGTGGGTGCTGTCGTAGAGCCCTTCCCGGTAGCCCGCCGCGGCGGGTGTCTCGGGCGCGATCCCGGCGAGTTCCTTGCGGATGCGGTCGCTGCACAGGACGGTGGCGCCGAGCCGGTCGGCGATGGTGTCGGCCAGTGTTGACTTTCCACTGGCGGGGAGGCCGCCGACGAGGATCATGCGTGGCCGGCCCTGGCGCAGGTGCCGTAGCGCGATATCGGCGTAGGTGCGGGCCAGTTCGGCTGCGGTGTCGTCGTCTTGGGCGTACCGCAGGCAGGCGACCTTGGCGCGGACGAAGGCGCGGTAGGCGATGTAGTGGTGGCGCAGCGCGGGGGGTGCGGGGTCGCCGGAGAATTCGGCGTAGTAGCCGAGCAGGAGTTCGCCGAGTTCGGTCGCTCCGAGCCGTTCCAGGTCCATCGCGAGGAACGCGACGTCGTCCAGCCCGTCGACCCAGCGCAACCGGTCGTCGAACTCCAGGCAGTCCAGCACGCGGGGCCCGTCGTCGAGGCAGAAGATGTCGTCGGCGAGGAGATCGCCGTGGCCGTCGACGATGCGTCCGGTGGTTTGCCTGCGGTGGAACAGGGGCTCGCGTCCGGCGAGGAACTCGTGGGTGAGCCTTTCGATCTCGCACGCGACCTCGTGGGGGAGCACCGCCTCGTGGAACGGGCGTACTTGCTTGAAGCTGTCGTCCCAGCGGGCGAGGATCGCGTCCCGTGACCCCTGCGCGGCGATGTCCGGACTCCGCTCCGCCTTGGCGTGGAACGTGACGAGTATCCGCGCCAGGTCGCGGATCGTCCCGGTCAGCGGCGCCGCCTCGCGAACCAGGCTGGTGAGGCGGCGGTTCTCGGGCATCCGGCGCATGACCACGAGGTGGTCGCAGACGTGGTGATCGGGCCCGGTGACGTCGGCGACGCCGAGGTAGACGTCGGGTGCCAGGCGCCGGTTGAGTTCGACTTCCCGGTGGCACACCTGCTCCCGCGTCGCGCGGTCGGTGAAGTTCAGGAAACCGAAGTCCACCGGTTTCTTCAGTTTGTAGGCGCGGTCTCCGACCAGGAATACGGCCCCGATGTGGGTTTCGTGAACAGCGGCCCATGCCACGTCGTGTGTGGCCTGTGATGGCATGCTTCAAGGCTGATCGCGGCTGGAACCGGGGGTAAGGGCATTAGGTCCCCGCGCACGGGGGCTTCCGGTACTGGCTTGGCGCCGGCGGTGCGAGAGACGCTCGGCCGGAGGCAGGGTGATGCTGATATGGCGACGACGAGCGGACCGGTGGTGATCGGCGAGGACGGGCTGGTTCGCCTGATCCGGTTGCTGACCGAACACGGCTACCGGGTGGTTGGCCCGACCGTGCGGGATGACGCGATCGTGTTGGCCGAGGTGGATTCGGTGGCATGCCTGCCCGCCGGCTGGGGGGTCGACGTGGCGCCTGGGCGCTGTGCGTTGCGGCGCCGGGAGGACCGGGCGATGTTCGCCCATTCGGCCGGACCGCAGTCGTGGAAGCAGTTCCTGCAGCCACCGAGGCGACTGCTGTGGTCGGGCGAGTTCGAGCCGCCCGCACCGGAGACGCCGCGGTATGCCTTTCCTGCCGGCGCGGTCAGAACGCCGGCACGCCTTGCCGGGCGGCCTGTGGAGTACCGACCTCGACCGAGGTGACATCGAATTCTTAGTAGCCCGCCGGCTGTCCATTTTGGCCGGTGACGCTCACCGGAATCGGGTTGGTGGCGCCGGAGACGGTGACCTTCAGCGTGGTGGCCACGTAGGTGGACGCGCTGCACTTGTCGCCGTCCGTCCATTTCATCCCGGCGAATGCGCTCTGGCCCGGCTCGAGGTTGATGGTGCCGCCCGGCCCCGGCACCGTGACCTCCCGCACCGGTACCGGCACCCTTTCGTTGGCCTCGTTCAGGAACGTCGCGTCGGCCACCCACCGAACGTGACCGTGTCGCCGCCGGTGTTGGTCAGGGTCAACAGACCCAGGCCCTGTCGCTGTGTGGTCATGTTGACCTTGAACGACGACGCGGTGCTCTGGGTGACGGCCTTGCCGACGCGGGCCGGTAGGACCTCTTTCGCACTGGGAGCCACGGTCGAGGTACTGGAAGCCGGGGGTGCCAAGGGCCGCGATCGTGCCGCCGCGGGCGGTCAGCGCGGCCGACAGGGCCAGAGTGCGAGCCGGCGAACACAATCCGGCGGACGCGCCTGACGAAACACTCCATTCTCGGCGGAATTCTGGCAAGTAATCGAGGAATTGGCTCCTGCCCTCGTCCCAGAAGACGCGCCCAACCGCTTCCGGGGTTGCCCGAAAGTACCCGCATTCCCTGCCCCAAGATAACCCTGTAACAGTCCAGTAGCGCGCTACGACTTCCCAGGTCTGCGTCGCTGTCCAGGCCCTGGGGCAGGCGTGAGCCGGCAGCCGGGTCAAACCTGGCTGAGTTCGGGTGCGTGCCGGTGGATGTGAATCGGGCTTGTGTGGATCCACGCCGCGTAGACGGCCCAGCCCAGCAGGGAAAGGCCCAGCCAGCTGATCGCGCGGTAGATCAGCACGCTGACCGCCGCGGGCGCGGCGGCGAGGCCGCCCGCGAGCAGGACGCCAAGCAGCCCGGTCTCGGCGAGGCCGGCCCCGCCCGGGAAGATCTGCAACGCGATGCTGCCCTGCACGATCAGGAAACCCACCGCGAGCAACGCCCAGGGCACCGGCATCCCCACGGACGCGACAGTGGCGGTCAGGGCCAGGTAGTCGAGTGTCCAGCTGACGACCGCGAGCAGGGTCACCAGCAGCCATCGTGGAGCGCCTGGCCGAAGTAGCGCGATGCGCGTGGACAGGCGCCCCGCGGCCTGCTCGGTCCGGATCCGCCAGGCGTCCCGGCACGGGGGGCAAAACCCCGGGATCCGGCTGGCCAGCGTCAGCAGCCCGTGCAGCCCACGCCGCAGGACGGCCGGGTGGGTCAGCACGGCCCACCCGCCGACCGCGACCAGCACCACCCCCAGCGTGATCAGCACGGCGACGACCGGGCTGACCCGGCCTGCCCAACCCAGGCCGAGGGCGCCCAGCGCCGCCAGCGTCAGCGTGTCGACCAGCCCGGCGACCAGCACCGACCAGGAGGCCAGTGCGGTGTCCACGCCACGGCGGCGCAACTGATCGATCGCGTAGGCCAGTGCGCCCGCACCGCCGACCACGGGAATCGTGCTGGACACCGCGTTTTCGACGATATTGATCCCCTGCACGGTGCGCACCGCCAGGTGCGCGCTGCCGACCAGGAGCAGTTGCCGGTGCATCTCTCCGTACAAGGCCAACGCCGCCAGGCTGGACACGGCCGCGACCGCCACCCACTCCCAGCGCACGTCCAGCGACGTCCGCCCGGACCGGGTGACGTCCTCGACGAACCCCGGCACCTTCCACGCGAGATAGCCGAGCGCGGCCCCGACGACCACCCAGTGCGCGGCCTGCCGCCCGCGCCTGCCGAGCACCTCGCGCCAGGCGCTCACCAGCGGTAACGTCCCGGGACCGCCTGCGAAGAACGCACCTTTCCCATGGTAGGCCGGAGCCCACCGGCAGTCCGGTCGCGCACAGCGTCAAATGCTTGCGTGCACCTCAGGCCGCTTCACCGCGGGGACATGAAGGCTCGCCCGGCCGTCGCACTGGTCACGGGAGTGGTGTCACGGGTTCAACAGTTCGGCGAAACGCTCGGCGCCGATGTTTCCGCCGGAGATGATCAGGCCGACGCGGGGTGGGACGCGGTCGAGGCGGCCGGCGAGCAGCGCGGCCAGAGCGGTGGCGCCGCTGGGCTCGACGACGATTTTGAGCCGTTCGAAGGCAAACCGCATCGCATCGCGGATTTCGTCGTCGGTGACCAGGGCGATCCCGTCGAGCAGCCGCTGGTTGATGGAGAACGTCAGTTCGCCGGGGATGTCGGCGGCTTGACCGTCGGCGATCGTCCGCGGCACCGGGATGCTGACGCGCCTGCCCGCTTCCAGGGAGCGCTTGGTGTCGTCGCCGGCCTCGGGTTCGACTCCGATCATGCAAATTCCGGTCCGCAGGCCCTTGGCGGCGGTGGCGCTGCCGGCGATGAGCCCACCGCCGCCGACCGGGCCCAGCAGGGCGTCGAGTTCACCCACCTCCTCGATGAGTTCGAGCGCCGCGGTGCCCTGCCCGGCAATGACGTGCGGGTGATCGTAGGGCGGGATCAGTGCCATGCCACGCTCGGCCGCCAAGGCCTCGCCGATGGCGGTCCGGTCTCCGGTGTAGCGGTCGTAGGTGACGATCTCCGCACCGTAACCGGCGACCGCATCCATTTTGGACTTCGGGGTGTCCTCGGGCATGAGGATCACCGCGGTGGTGCCCAGTTCCCGTGCCGCCAGTGCGATGGCCTGAGCGTGGTTGCCGGAGGAGTACGCGGCGATTCCCTTGGCCACCTGCTCTGGGGACAGGCGCGAAGCCGCGTTGTAGGCGCCACGGAACTTGAACGCCCCCACGCGTTGGAAGTTCTCGCACTTGAGGAAGACCGTCGCGCCGACGAGTTCGTCCAGGGTGCGCGAGCGCAGCACAGGAGTCCGGTGTGCGACGCCTTTGATCCGCTCGGCGGCTTCGCGGACGTCGTCCAGGGTGACCGTCACTCAAGCCCCTTCCCTGTCGGTGGGCGGCCCGGCCCGGCACTCCTCGCGCCCGCAACCCGGTGGCGACAACTGTCCCGTCCTGCCCGTCGCGCCCAGCACCAGCACTGCTTCTTCGTGCACCAGGCTATTCGATCACGAACCGAGCGCGCGGCAGCGGGTACTGGCCGAGGTGTTCTCCCCGGCCGGTGCGGGCTGATTCCTCGGTGGCCGGGTCAGTACCAGTGGGCACGGCCACCGACTCCGCGGCCCGTCGTGCCCATGATCATGAGCACCAGGCCGACGATCAGCACCACGGCTCCGATCGTGTCCAGAATCGAGATATTGGTGAGTAGCCCGACGATCAGAAGAATGGCTCCGAGCAGTATCATTTATCCCTCTTTCGACTGTTCGCGCTCTTCGACCGGACTCGCTTGAAATGCCCGTGCCGCGCGCTCTCAAACGCCCGCCGGAACACACGCGGCGGAATACGCCGAGAGCGGTATCGCCGAGTAGGCCGAGTGGGGGAACGGCGCTCAACGATGTTCGTCCGCGGGAGCGGTGGAGAGGAGGTCCTGCCGGTAGCCGGCAGGCGGTTACTCGACGAGGTCGTCGAACTCGCCCTTACTCACTCTGCTCTTCAGCGAGGCGAAGACGGCTCGCGCTTGCTCACGGACACCGTCCTGGGTGCATCCGCGGCCTTCCGCGTCCTTCACCCGCCGGTAGAACTCCTCGACGCCCAAGCGCTCGGCCCCGCCGCTCGCCCGGAGTGCTTCCGCGATGCCCGGCGGCAACTGGCCCGCGAGGCTCGTCACCGGCAAGGCATCGTCTCAGCACCGAGCCCCAGCACCGACAAGGTGGCGCGAGTGGCGGACGCGGCGTGCTCCGGATCGGTTCAGTCCGGCGGTCTTCCGGACCGCGGCCACGATCTCATGCTCCTTCATGATGCCTCCGTGTTGCTTGGGTTGGGCTGTTCGCCACCGCACGGCACACGCGCTCGCGGGCATACTTGACGGGGAAGGGGGAAGGGGGAAGGGATGGATTCGCCGTTTTTCCGGCTGGTGAACGCGCTGGACGCCGTACCGTGCATCGCCGGACAAAGCTCCCGTGACCTGGTGATCGGCCAGTTGCGGCCGGCCATTTCGGGCGCGATTCGTTACCATGCGCAGCGGCGGCTGCAGGTTATCGAGATTCTGCGCGCGTGCCTCGACCACCAGGGAGGGGTTCAGGAATTACTGACCATCCTCGCCGAGCTGGAGGGGGACTCGCTTCCGCTGCGACGATTGGTTGAAACTTTTTGTGAAGTCCTCCCCCGGATGGGTGGTTGATCGCTACTATTTTGTGGCTGTCGCAAGAAAGGGAGCCGCGCATGGGGACCGCGGAGGGCCCGAACCCTGGTCAGGACCTGCTCTGGCCGCTGGTCGAGGCGCTCCAGAACGTGTCCTGCCTGACCGAGTTGTCCGGCCGTAACCTGATCGTGCGGATGCTGAGCGACGAGCTCCACGCCCACCTGCCGGTGGAGGAGCACCCGAACCCGGTGTTTCACATCTACTCGATCGTGGACGCCTGCCGCCAGCGGTTCGACGGGCTGCCCACCCTGGTCGAGGTGCTGGACCGGGTCGAGCAGGGTTCGAATCCGGTGCTGCGGGTCCGGCAGGTCGTGCAGGGTATGACGGCGCTGGAGATCTGGCCGCAGGAGGAGCGCGACAGGCTGTTCGACCTCCTGCGCGGCGTGGTCATTCCGGACATCGGGGACATCTACCAGTTCGTGGCCGGCCCCGACGCCAGGGCGCTGGTCAGGCAGACCACGTTTCCGGAGGTCTTTCTCGCGCTGGAGATGTTGAACGCGAATCCGGACGGCTTGCCCAAGCCGCTGGTCTTCGTCGAATACCTGGCCACCCGGGTGCGCTTCGAGCTGGCGTCGGAGCTGCGCCGGTGGGCCGACCAGCAAGCGAGTAGGTTCGGCGTGATCACCGAACTCCAGGCGGTGCGGCGACGGTTCGCGCACGAGTCGCTGCCCGCGCCGCCGCCCAAGTCGCACGCCTACCTCGTGCTGCTGCTCCAGCCGGAGGGTCCCTCGGGCGAGGTGTACCGGATCAGTCACTGGTTCCAGCTCGACGTTTCCGACGGCTGGCATCCGGACCGTGGCCCCGATTTCGTCGGCCGTCTTCCCGAGGTGCGGCGCAGGGTGGCGGAGCTGGCGGAAAACACCGCCGAGGACTGGGCCCAATACGAGCCGGAAATCCGAGTCGAGTTCATTCTGTCGAGTGAGCTGTTGAATCTGGCCGTCGATCAGTGGCAATGGGAGACTGACACGGCCGTGCCGGAACCCGTCGGCTGTAGATTTCCGGTGGTGGTCCGCAGCCTGGACCGGATGACGGCCGGCAAGTGGCACGGCTCCTGGCGCACTCGGTGGCGGGAACTCCAGCAGCAACTGGAAGGGGACGGAACCATTCCCGTTGGGTCGTGCCATCAGCCCGCGAACGACGACCTGCGGAAGCTGACCGCGGTTTTCGAGCAGGATCCGCGTTTGGTGTCGCTGATTCTGGGCGCTCCGCCCGAGGCGGGCCTGCCGGGTCAGGGGCAGGTTCTGGTCGGTCTGCGCGCGGGAATTCCGGTGATGGTCTGGCACCGCCGGGACTGTGGTTCACGAGAATTCATCGAAACTGTCGAGAAACTGCTGCACGCCGACGGTCCGAGCCACCTGCTGGAGCGGGCGCGGTTCGTGCGGGCGAGCGCGCTTGCGGAGGGCGCCGATCACGTGGGCAGTCAGCTGACCATCCTCTGGGATGATCCGGATCGTCTTGTCGTGCCGCGGGACGCGGCTCCACCGGAGCGGGTGGGCCGATGAACCCGGGCAGCGACACCCCGCCGGAATGGCGCGTCTACCACGGTACCGGCTGGCCGTCGGGTTCCCCGCCCTCGTTGCCGAAGGCGCCGCCGTGGCGGGAGTTCGACGGCGAAGGTGTCGCCGAGTTGCCCGAGGACGATCACGGCGAGTTCGACCGGCGGCTGGGCAAGGCGAAGGGGCACCGGGTCCCGCATCGCAACGAGATCTCGATGGTCAACGCGGCGCTGTATCTGCGGCGCCCGCTCCTGGTGACCGGGCGGCCGGGCACGGGGAAGTCGAGCCTGGCGTATCAGATCGCGCGTGAGCTGGGGCTGGGTCCGGTGCTGCGCTGGCCGATCACCTCGCGGACCACGTTGAGGGACGGGCTCTACGGCTATGACGCGATCGGGCGGGTGCAGGACGCCGGGACTTCGACCGGGCGGGACGGCCAGTCCGGTGCCGCGCCGGATATCGGCAACTATGTGCATCTCGGGCCGCTGGGGACGGCGTTGCTGCCGTTCGAGCGGCCCCGGGTGCTGCTGATCGACGAACTGGACAAGAGTGATATCGATCTGCCGAACGACCTGCTCAACGTCTTCGAGGAGGGCGAGTACGAGATTCCGGAGCTGATCCGGATCGCCAAGCGAGCGCCCGAGGTCAGGGTACTGACCGCGGACCGCGACGGCTCGGCGGTGATCTCCGGCGGGGTCGTGTGCTGCCGCTGTTTCCCCGTGGTGATCATCACCAGCAATGGCGAGCGTGATTTCCCGCCCGCGTTCCTGCGCCGCTGTCTGAACCTGCGCATCGAGCCGCCGACCGCGCAGCAGCTCGGCGCGATGGTGGCCGCTCAGTTCGGCGCCACCGACAAGGTGGACATCGCCCGGTTGATCACCGAGTTCACCGAGCGCAGCGACGAACTGGGCGGGCTGGCCTCGGACCAGTTGCTCAACGCGGTGCACCTGGCCACCGAGCTGGCCACCTCCGGCGCCTACCAGACGGACGAGGAGTGGCAGGAACTGCTCAAGGCCATCTGGCATCCGCTGTCGGAGGGTGCGCCATGAGCCGGCGTCAGCGGCCGGCCGCCGCTGCCGTCGATGCCGTGGTGGGCCAGTACTACGAATCCCCGGAGCCGTCCGCGGAACCGTTGTCGACGCGGGACCTGAACTGGCGCGAGGTCCGCGACGCGCTCTGGCTGGCGAAATCCCTGGCACCGGATTCTTCTCCGCGTCCGCCGGCCGCCGACCCCGCCACCACCCCCGTGACCGCTCGCCCGGACGAAAACGCGGTCCCCGCCGACGAACCGGAGCCGGAACCGGCGACCGACCTCCAACCGCCTCAGCCTGGCCAGTTCAAGGAAGCGGAGAAGTGGCCGTTAGGTCCGGCCCAGCGCGCCCACACCACGACCGTCGAGGCGGGTACGACCCAGGAAACGGCTCCGCTGGCCTGGCCGTCGGCACCCGCGTTGCCGGAGGCCCGGCTGATCGCGCGGGCGCTGCGGCCGTTCAACAAGTCGTCGCCGTCGCCCTGGCGGCGGGAACTGGACGAGGAAGCCACGGCGGACCGGGCCGCACGGGACAAGATGTGGATCCCGCAATGGCGGCCGGCGGCCTGGCACCGTTTCGAATTGATGCTCGTCATCGACACGAGTGCGTCGATGGAAATCTGGTCCCACACGGTTTCCCAGTTCCGGGCCGTGCTGGAGCAGCAGGGCGCGTTCCGCGGCGTCCGTACCTGTTTCCTGGACTGCAGTCAGCCCGACGAGGACAAGCTCACCCTGCGCAGCGAAGGCCCGGCCGGCACCGCACGTCACTGGCGAGACCTCGTCGACACGACGGGTCGGCGCGTGGTCCTCGTGCTCACCGACGCCATCGGCGACGCGTGGCGCAGCGGAGCCGCGGCCCGGATGGTGGCGAAATGGGCCGGGGCGATGCCGGTCGCGGTGGTGCAGACCTTGCCGCAACGGTTGTGGCACTGGAGCGGCCTGTCACCGCATCGCATGAAACTGCGCTCGCCCAGGCCAGCCTCGGCCAACGCCGAGTTGCGGGTCGAAACACCGAACCGGATGCCGGCCAACGCGGTCGCGGTGCCTGTCCTCGCGCTCGAGCCGGAATGGTTCGCGAGCTGGTCCGCGCTGGTCACGGGCAGGAAGATCGGCTGGATCGAGACCACGGCCGTGGTGGCCCAGCCGGACGGGACGGTCGAGACCGCCGGGGAGTCCGAGCCGGCCGAGCCGACCGCACGCGACAAGGTCACGCGATTCCGCACCATCGCCTCGGTTCCGGCCTTCCAACTGGCCGGCCTGCTCGCCGCGGCACCGCTGAACATCCCCACGATGAAACTCGTCCAGCGCCTGCTGCTGCCCAGCGCGGGGCTGTCCGCGCTGGCCGAAATCCTGCTGGGCGGCCTGCTGCGCAGGGCGTCGGACACTTCCGCGACCGATCCGGTGGCCGTGGCCTACGAATTCCACGACGGGGTGAGGGAGGAACTGCTCTCCGGTGAACGCCGTGACAACACCGTCCGGGTCGCGCGGATCATCGGCGACTATGGCAAGGGGTCGGCGGTCCTGCGGAACTTCCGTGAGGCGCTGAGCGATCCCGACGGCACGGAACTGCCGGAACCCTCCGAGGAGAACGTCCCCCATCTGCGTGTACAGGAGGCAGTCTTTCGTGCCCTTTCGGGCCGGTACTCCCAACGTGGCCGACGGCTCAGACATAAGCTCAAAAGCCGATCCGAACCTGTCGCTGGGGGACCAGAAGTGCCAGGCGCTAGGGTACCTGATCATTCTGGATCGATCCATGAAGAGGGACCGTTGACCACCACCGACCTTCCGCCCGTACCCGTCGATGACGACAGCCCCGGTCAGCAAGGAGGAGATGTGACCACTTCCGACATCTCGACCAGGACCGAGGGACGGCGGGTGACGAACCAGCCGCGTATCTGGGGCCAGATCCCGCTCCGGAACCCCGACTTCGTCGGCCGGGGGGAACTGCTGGAGCAGTTGCGGAAACGGCTGATGACACCGGGCGCCACGGCGGTCCTGCCCGAGGCGCTGCACGGCATGGGCGGGGTCGGGAAGTCGCAGACGGTCGTGGAATACATCTACCAGCACGTCGGCGAATACGACGTGGTCTGGTGGATACCCGCCGAGCATTCCGCGCAGATCCGAACGAGTTTCGTCGACCTGGCGAAACAGCTGGACCTGCCCGCGTCGGGCTCGGCGGACACGGCGGTGCCCGCCGTGCTCGAAGCGCTGCGCAAGGGAGAACCGTACTCGCGTTGGCTGCTGGTCTTCGACAACGCGGACCGGCCCGATGTGGTAAGCCCGTTTTTCCCCGCGGGAGCGGGACATATCGTCGTCACGTCCCGCAACTCCCAGTGGGCCGGCGTGGCCCGTACGGTCGAGGTCGACCTGTTCACCCGTGAGGAAAGCAAGGAACTTCTGCGCCGCCGCGGTGGCGAGCTGAGCGACGACGAAGCCGACCAGTTGGCGGAGGCCCTGGGTGATCTTCCGCTTGCCATCGAACAGGCCGCGTCATGGCGCGCCCAGACGGGTATGCAGGCGTCGGAGTACGTCGCGCTGCTCGAAGAAAACCGGACCGAGCTGCTGGAAACGGGCGCGCCCCCGGACTACCAGCTTCCGGTCGCCGCCGCCTGGAATGTTCCGCTGGCCCGGTTGCGCACCGAGCACCCCGCCGCGCTGCAACTGTTGCAGCTGTGCGCGTTCTTCGGCCCGGAACCCATTTCCCGGACGGTTTTCACGGGCGCCCGCGACGCACCCGTTCCCGACGCGCTCCGGGAAGCGTTCGGCGACCCGATCAAGCTGAACCGGGCCATCCGGGAAATCAGCCGGTACAGCCTCGCGAAAATCGACTACCGCGACAACACCCTGCAACTGCACCGGCTGGTGCAGGCGGTGCTGAAGAACCAGTTGCACGAACCGGAACACGGGGAAATGCGGCATTCCGTGCACCTGCTGCTCACCAATGGCGACCCGGGGGACCCGGAAAACACCACGACCTGGCGCCGCTACGCGGAACTGTTGCCCCACACGAACGCCTCGCGTGCCATGTGGTGCGGCAATCCCTGGGTGAAACAACTGGTCACCAACCTCGTCCGGTACCTGATCAACAGTGGCGACTTCCATGGCGCCGGGGACCAGGCCCAGCAGGTGCTCAACGCGTGGCGGGAAAACCTGGGCGAGGATTCCCCCGAGACACTCAACATGGCAAGGCTTTACGCGGTCGCCCTCCAGACGCTCGGGCACACCAAGGAAGCTCAGGCCCTGAACGCGCAGATTTACGAGCGGCTTCGGCAGACGGTCGACGAAGATGATGAAAGCCTGCTGCGCATAGGTGACGCGATCGCCGGTGACTTCCGTTCGCAGGGCCTGTTCGCCGAGGAGGTACGTGCCCAGCAGGAAGTCTATGACCGAGCCGTGCGCATTCTCGGCGAGGACGACCCGGAAACGCTCAGGCTCGCCACCAACCTGGCGAGTTCGCTCCGCCTGATGGGCCGCTTCTTCGATGCCCGTGACCTCGACGAGGAAACCGCCCGGCGACGAACCTATACGCTGGGCGAGAACCATGCGGCCACGCTCCGTTCCTTCAACGCCCTCGCGATCGACCAACGCGAATGCGGCCACTACGTGGAGGCGGCGGTACTGCAACGGGACACGCTCGCCAAGCAGCGGGAAATCCTCGGCGACAACCATCCCGGCACCCTCGGTGCGCTCCGGAACCTCGCCGTCGCGACGCGGAAAGCCGGAGGGCACGACGAGGCACAACTTCTTTCCGAGGATTGTCTCGACCGTTACCGCCGCCGATCCGGCGAAGATCACATCGATACCGTGACGGCGACAATGGGTTTGTCGATCGACTATCGCCATGCCAATGCCCTGGCGCGTTCGAAGGAACTGGCGGAGCGGAGTTACCGGGCATTCGGCGAAATCCGTGGCGGGCGGCACCCGTTCACCCTGATCTCCGGGACGAACCTGGCGATCACCTTGCGGCTGGCCACCGAACTCGATGCCGCCCACGAGCTCAACGAGTTCGTCGCCAAGGAACTCCTGGACAATCTGGGCGGGGACCACCCGTACACGTTGACCGCCATGACGAATCTGGCGAGCGATCTCGCCGCGCTGGGGCGGGTCGCCGAAGCCTGCGAGCTGGACCGGGACTCGCTCGCCCGCTCGGATCGCGTGCTCGGTTCCGAACACCCGTCCACGTTGGCCGTGGCGCTGAACCTGTCGTTGGATCTCAACCAACTCGGTCAGGGCGATGAGGCCGCGATCCTGCACACCAAGACCACCAACTCGTTCCGGCAGGTGCTCGGCGCCGACCACCCGGCCACACTCGCGGCGGCGCGCATGGTCCGGGCGGACTGCGACAGCGACACTATGCAGTTGTAGGACCGGCGGCGCGCCCGACCCACCCGGCGAGGGTCACCGGGTCGGTCGCCATGCCGGTCTCCCGGTGTACCTGTTCGTGAATCGCCATGGTGAGTTCGGGAAAGTCCAGGATGCCGGTCGCGCCCTCGTCGTCACCCTGCGCTCGGAGCGACAGGCCCAGACCAATCCAGGCCAGCCCGTCGCGCGGATTCCTTTCGATCCGGTCCACACAGACAACAGCGGCGGTGAGGTAGTTTCGCTCGACGAACGCGCGATCCACCGGGGGGATGGCCGCGTCCCGGTCGGCGAGCACCCGCGCGAAGGCCGCCGGGTCGAGAATCCTCAGTTTGAGCAGGTAATCGCGCCACGAAGCATCGATTTTCCGGTGATTCGCCCGTACTTCCGGTGCGGAGAACTCTTCGCGCGACGCGCGCGAGCCTCGGAGAAATTCGCGCGTCAGCCGGTCCACACAACTCGGGTCGACACGATGATGCCGGACCTTCCAGGTGGCACGGTGTTCGCGGTTGAGCCAACCGATCACCTCCGCGAGGTCGGGTTCGACCTGATCTCGTTCGCACACCGCGAGCCGCTCGGCCGACGCCTCGATGAACGTGTGGCCGAGCGGGGTGAGCCCGGGTAGCCGCCGGGCGATGCCGATCGCTTCCCGGACCTGGGCACGTCGCTGGGCGAAAAGGAAATCCGCCGCCCGGCCGCCCTCCTCGTCGGCCCGCGTTCGTTGCACCCGGTTGAACTCGACTGTGCTGGTGAAGGCATAAATGCCGTGAAGCAGGCCGGTCGCCGAACGCGGGTCGTCGCGCCACGGCGCGTACAGTGTCTCGTCTCCCGGCTCGGTCAGCAGGGGAACGAGGTCGAGCAACGCATTCAGCTTCGAATGTTGCACTTCGTGCACCATCGCTTCGGCGAGCAGCGCGGCCGAGGTCTTGGCGGAAACCAGCATGCCGCCGAAGGCCGCGGAGGACGAAGCCGCCGATATCCGCCGTTCCGCCTTCGCGGGGGTCAACATGGTCAGTGCGTTCGCCAGCTCGACGGCATAGCGGGGATGCGAACTGGTCAGCAGATCCCATGCTTCGGCGAGCAACTTGGCCCATTCCCCGAATGCGACGTCGTCCAGGCGGTCGGGCGGCAGAGGCGAGGAGAACTCGCGGTAGGGATCGGTGTCCTCGAAACGCAGCCGGAGCGTGCTGCCCCGGGAAACGCTGATATGCGACCTTGCCGGGAGAAAGAGTGGCGTCGGCTCCTCCGGTTGCAAGACGAACCGGTTTGATCCCGCTCGCACGTGCAGTCCGTGGCGGTCGTGGTCAAGCGTCACCACGCCCGTGGGAAAACGGCAGGGGAGCCGAACCTGTCCCAGCGTGGGCAGGTTGACCGCGCCGTGCATGACCGGAACCCGCAGGGTGAACGGGACACGGGACCGAATGGCCGCGGCCGCGGCCAGTGAGTGCAGGTAACCCAGCTCGGTCCACAATGGAACAGTTTCGGAGATGGTGCCGAGCAGACGCCGAACGATCCTGGTCGCCCAGGCTCCGACGGTGGGGTACATGAGGACTTCGGTGGCAATGGACTGGTCACGCTCTTCGCTCGACGCCAGCACCCGCCAGGCGTCACCTGGATCGCTCAACGGCCCGGCCGCGGCCGGCGTCGTGCTCACCAGGTCGAGCAGTGTCCGGAACACCAACTTGCGTCTGCTGTACTGCGTGGCGCGGACGATCGACAGGGAATCGGCCGGCATGGGACCGCGGCAGGTCTGTGCGAAGACGTCGAAAGTGACCGTATGGCGTTGCAGTGGGTTCGGCCGCTCGTCGGTCCCGGCAGGCATGAACGCGTTGCCTCCCTACCGTGGTCGTAGTGTCCGATCGCGCTGTTCCTGCAGGTCACCTCCGTCGCGCACGATGGCGGTGAGAACGCAGTGGATGGCTTCTGTCAATTCCGGGGCGGAAAGCCGAACCAAGTCGCATAGTGGTACGTCGCTGAGATCGATCAGCTCGGACTCCAGATCCATTGCGTTGACGCTCACTTCGGTACGCCCTCCCCTGCCTTCGGTGTAACCCGGCGGATACATTCCATGATGCCGGATCTTCGTCCGGGACGGAATACTTCTGTTCTCCACGGACGGGCCCGTGTGGTGTTTCCCGTTCGTCGGTCTCGCTTTCGCGGCGCCCGTCAGGCACCATGGAAGGGGTTTCAGTTCGAGGAGGCCGGGTTGAAGTTCAGGATGTCCAACGGTCGCGTCGTGTCCGATCTACCCGATCTCACCGGCGTCTCGCTGGCGGAACTTCCCGCACTGGACGGACCGCGGGTGGATGTGGTCCTGGAACAGGTGCTCGACCATTCGGATGACCAAAACCAAGAGCAGCGTGACTAGGACCAGCGGAGACGCCACGGTGGCGGGCCCGCGACGGTGTTTCCCGTGCTCCGGCGTGCCCGGGCATGAGGTGCCCTTGGCGGTTATCGACCAGATCTTCGCGGGTCCGGTCGACGTCGTGAGCCTGGCGGAACTCGAGGCCGCCCAGCACAGTAGGCGTTTGCTCCTCCTGAAGGCGGTGCTCGAATCGGGGGACGCCGACTACCGGGGGGCCTGGCGCACGCTGGTGGCGGCCCAGCAGCGCGACCGGTGTGCGGTGCGCGCCATCTTGATGTACCCGAGCGTCGGGACTTGGCTGGTCAGGGCGTTGCGTGCGGCGCGGAGCGCGCTGAGGGAAGAGGTGCCGACCAACTCGTACCTGAGTTCTGTCGCCGCGGCGGCCTCGATCCGTACCGGCCTCGACGCCACCCTCGATGTGCCGGCGTGGCACGGCCGCGTGACCTTGCCGACGATCGGGCAGGCCGGGCCGGTGGGCGACGGGTCGCGGGAGTTCGTTCCGTTGGGTGAGTTGTGTTTCGACTCGGGCGAGAAGTGGTGGCCCTTGCGCAGGCATCGGAGCACCGAAGGTGAACACTCGGTGCTGTGGACGATCGACGATCTGGATCCGTACCGCGAATTCGGCGATGTCCGGCCGCCGGCGAGGCTGGACTCCGGTGAATTCGCGGACTGGTGCGGACTGCTTGACGAGGCTTGGCGAATTCTCGTTTCCCGGCATCGGGCCTACGCGGCCGAGCTGGCGGCGATCCGCCCGGTCATCGTGCCGGTTCCGCCGGGACGCGGCATCGTCGCGTCGTCCTCGTTCTCGGCTTTCGGCGCCATGATGGTGGCGCCCCATCAGTCCGCGGTTTCTCTCGCCGAAACGCTGATCCACGAGGTACAGCATTCGAAACTCAATGCCCTGCTCAACCTGGTGCCGTTGGAACACGACGAGTCCGGCCGGCGCTACCGTGCGCCGTGGCGCCGGGATCCGAGGCCGTTGGCCGGTCTGCTGCACGGAATCTACGCCTTCACGGCGGTGGTCGAGTTCTGGGCGGCGGAACAGCGCTCCCGGACCGGCCTCCGCCGGACGGCTGAACGCGAATTCGCCGATCACCTGGAACAGGTGCGCGAGGCCGTGCTGACCGCCCGTTCGGCGGACGAGCTCACCGAGTTCGGTAGGCGGTTCCTCGACGCCGTCGACCGGAGATTGAGCGCGTTTCCCGGGTGACGGAAAGCTCATGACGAAGACCTTCAGCTACGCGGACGCGGTTCGCCTGCTCGGTGGAACCGGTGGAAAGCTGTTGGAAACGCTGGACAACTCGACCGGGGGAGCGCTGCTCGGCGCCACCGTCGGTGTGCCCAACATCCTCGGCTGTTTCGGGCTCAGCGCCAAGTTCGTCCAGCTGGGTCAGGCCCTGGTGGCCACCCTGAGCGAACGCCGGAACGGCCTGAGCCGCTTCGACCGGACCCAGCGGCTGCACGCCGCGCATTCCGTCATCGTGATCACGTCGTACTTCGAAGCGATCGAAGCTGCCGAGTTGCCGCTGCCCTTCGGGGATCTCGCCTTGACGAAGGCCGAGCAGGTGGCGCTGGTGACCGACCGGGCGCCGCCGGGCGCGCGGGCCGCCGAACTGATCCGGGAGTTGCTGGGCACGCCCATGCCCTTGCCGACGCCGCAGAGCCCGCACGAGGTGACGGTGCGCGCTCTCCGGTCGTTCTACGAGGAGTTGTCGGCTCGCCTGATCCAGTTCATCAGGGGGCTTGCGGCGTGGGACCGGCTGGACGACACCCAGCGGTACCGGTTCGAGCGGGCGGTTGCCTCGGTGCCCGCGTCCGCGACCGAGGGTTACGAGCGGCTTCTGCGTAGCCTGGCCGCCGACTTTCCGGAAGTGGGGCACTGGGCGAACCTGAAGGAGCATCAGGCGACCCGGTACGAGGTTCGCCGGCTGCGCATCGCCCTGGCCGAGTTGGAGCACCTGCTCCGCGAGGCCTCGATCGGTACCGTTCCCAACGAACGCCGCGCCGGGTTGACCCGTGCCTACCAGGCCGCCTTGGACCGCCCGGTCATCGAGCCGGGGGACGTGCCCGAAAACATCCGGATACCGACGCTTCGCGAGGCCTATCTCGATCCGTTCTTCCGGGTGGCGGACGTGCCGCCCGGTGCGGCACCGAGCCGTGAGTCATGGTGGCGGGACGTGCCCGTGCGCGACGATCTGAACAACTTCCTCGCGGGCTACCTGACCTCGCCGCAGGCCACCCAGGCGCCGCTGCTCGTCCTGGGGCAACCAGGTTCGGGAAAGTCCGTCCTCACCCGTGTCCTCGCCGCGCGCCTGCCGCCCAGCGACTTTCTCGTGGTGCGGGTGGTCCTCCGCGAAACCCAGGCGGACATGGATGTGCAGGACCAGATCGAGCAGGCCATTCGCCGGACCACCGGAGAGCGGCTCGAGTGGCCTGCGCTGGCGAGGTCCGCCGGAGACGCGTTGCCCGTCGTGCTGCTGGACGGTTTCGACGAAATGTTGCAGGCCACCGGGGTGAGCCAGACCGACTACCTGATGCGGGTGCGCGCCTTCCAGCATCGCGAAGCGGATCAGGGGCGCCCGGTGTCCGCCATGGTGACCAGCCGGATCACGGTCGCGGATCGGGCGCGCATTCCGGACGACACGGTGGCGGTCCGGCTGGAACCGTTCCATACCGAGCAGGTGACCGCCTGGCTGGAGGTGTGGCGGGACACCAATGCGCGCTACTTCCGTGAACGGGGCTTGACCGCGCTGCGCCCCGATGTCGCGCTGCTTTACCGTGAACTGGCCGAACAGCCGTTGCTGCTACTCATGTTGGCGCTGTATGACGCGGACAGCAATGTTCTCTCCAACGGCCGTGACGGCGCGACCGGGTTCAGCCGCGCCGACCTGTACGAGCGGCTGCTGGTGCGGTTCGCCCGGCGCGAAGTGGCCAAGGTCGGCGAGGGCTACTCGGCCGATGGCATGGATCGTGCGGTGGAGGAGGAACTTCGCCGTCTCTCCGTGGTCGCCTTCGCGATGTTCAACCGGAACAGCCAGTGGGTGACCGAGTCGGACCTCGAACGCGACCTGAGCGCGCTGCTGGGCAGCCGGTGGAAGAGGAGCGAGGGACAGGACTTCTACGCTCCGCTCGGGGCGGCGGAACTGGTCATCGGCCAGTTCTTCTTCATCCAGGAGTCGCGGACGGTGTGGGGAGATCGCCGGCTCCATACCTACGAATTCCTGCATGCGACCTTCGGTGAGTTCCTGGTGGCACGGTTGTCCTGGCAGGTGCTCGCCGGCATGGTCGCGCGCCAGTCGGCCACGGAGCTGAGCATGCTGGGTGCCGGCGCCCGGGATGACGCCTTGTTGTTCGCGTTGTTGTCGTTCACGCCGCTGTCCTCACACCCGTCGATCATCGGTTTTCTCGCCGAATTGAGCGATCTCGCGACCGAAAGCGAACGGCTGTCGCTCGCCACCTTGCTGGTCCGGCTGTGTCCGCTGGCCTGGGACGGGCGGGGAGATCGCGGACGCCTCGACTATGAGCCGCGGCCGATGCCGACGCCGACCAGGCATTCCACCTACAGCGCGAACCTGCTGGTCCTGGCGGTCATCGCGAAGGGTGAGGTCCGGGCGAGCGAACTGTTCGGTGCGTGGGATCCGATCACGCCCTGGTACCGGCACGTGCTGCTGTGGCGGTCGCAGATGAGCCGCATGGAGTTCGTGGGCCTGGTCGAGTCGGTAGCGCTGCGGCTGGTCGGGGACGAGCATGGTCAGGACCTGGTGCTGACCCTGGACGACGGCTCCTTCGTCACCCCGGACGTGGACCTTGACTGGATCTTCGATGTCAGCCGGAAGGACCTTTCCGGTGAGCCGGCCGTTCTCGTGCAACCGGATCAGCACCCGAACAGCCTCGCCAGGCGGGCACATTTCTCCGTGGCCAAGGTCGACGCACTGGTCCAGCATCTGCTCGAGCCCCTCACCTCGGCCCTGCCGGACTCGGTGAACTCCCTGCTGCGCTGGCCGGACGTCCAGTTGCACTCGGCGGCGAACCTGTTGATGCGGACCGTTTTCCTGCCGCTCGAGGGCGGCCGGACCGAGCAGGCGGCGGAGGCCTACCGGCGATGTGCCGACGTCGCGGCCCTGGACCGCTTGCCGTGGCAGGAAGAGAAGCGGAACAGGTACGCCAAACTCCTGCTCGAGCGGCTGGCGGTGGACGAAAACGCGTCGGCCGCGGTGATCGACGACGTGTCGAGCACCCTGCTCCCGCTGCGCGGTGTCCGGGCCGAAATCGCGCGGTGCGTCCTCACCGCGCTCGGCAAGGATCCGCACCGCGACCGCAACCTTGTCGTGAAGCTGGATTCCCTGATCGACGCCGACTTCGCCAGGGCGGAGCCGACGACGGCACTCGAGTCGTGGACGAGGCTCGTCGAGCTGGATCTCCTGGACCTGGCCGGGGGCGTCCTGTCCAGCGCCACGGTCTTCTTCCGGCTGCTCGATGCCGGTGCGGTGAGACCTGAACTGGTCAAGCGAACGCGCTGGGCGCTCGCCGACCGAGGCTTCGCCGGCCTGTGGGGCTGAGCAACCTGGTTCACAAAGCCCTTGGCGGAGGTCGGTACCCGGGCCGCTCGACCTGGTGACCGTGTCTTCGGTAGAATCTGTGGTATGGACCAGTCAACCGCCGTCCTCACTCCTGCTGATCGGGCTGCAACTGCGGCGGCATCCTGACCGAATTCGGCCAGGCGCGGGGGCCTTGCCTCGTGGGCGGGTGGCTGGTAGCCTATCGAACAGGTGAACTACCGGCTGTGCTGCGTGGGGCCGAGCCGGGCATGGACGCGAGAGCGTGATTACCGCCGAAACCAACCGTTTAGCACACGAAAGTCGATTCACCATGGCGCGTAGTTCCCGGGAAACCATCCCACCCCGTTCTGGCTGCTCGAGCCGTGTTCCGTCCTGGTGCGACGGCGTGCATGAGGACGATGACTTCATCGACGACCGGTGACATAGTGTCGTGTAATGGAAGCGGGTTTACACCGTCGCAGGCAAGCTTCCGCTGGTCACACCATGATCGACTGTCTGCGCGGTAAAGCTCAAACGATTACGTGACAATAGGAACAGTTGGCGCGAACAAAATTGTCCACAATGGATCCCTGTCGTGCCGGGTTCGGAAGCGAGGCCGGCGGCGTGCACTATGAACCGTGCGCACTGGACGTTCGTCTCGAACAAGGCTATCGCGCGCGGGAACCGCGAGTTCAGCTCGAAGCGGCCCAGGAGGGTGGCCGGTTCGTCCTCACCTTGGCGGAAGCCGAGCGGCTCGGTAAGCCGCTCGCCAAGGCCGTCGCGCTGGCCGGGAGCGATTGATTTTCGGGTGCGACGGGTATTGACTGAGGTATGCGTCGCACTCTCCTCGGGATCTACCTGAACGACCATCTGACTGGGGCGATGGCGGGCGTCGAGCTGGCCAGACGGCTGGCCCGGAACGAAGGCGAGTGGGCGGGTAACGGCAAGCTCGAGCGGCTCGCGGAGGAGATCGAAGCCGACCGGGAAGAGCTGCGCAAGATCATGGCGACCCTGGGGGAGCCCGTCCGGCCGATCGGAGTCCTGCTGGGCCGGGGGGCCGAAAAGCTCGCTCGTTTCAAACTCAACGGGCGCGTCGTCGCGCGCTCGCCCCTGAGCCGCGTCATGGAACTCGAGGCGATGCGGCTCGCCGTCGAGGGAAAGGTCGCGGGATGGCGCACGCTCCGCGCGCGGGCCATCCTCGACCCGAGGCTCGACAAGAGCTCGCTGGACGACTTGATCGCCCGCGGCCGCGGGCAGATCACCCGGTACGAACGCCTCCGTGTCCGTGCGGCGACCGAACTGTTCGGCGGCGAGGCCCCGCTCGCCTGACCACCTGCATGCCTGGGATCGCCAGCTAACTGCCGGTGCGGCTCGCCCGTCGACTGCCCGGCTGGGGCGTGGCGGTGTGGTTCGCCGGTTGGTGGCGCGGCTGCGGCGTGCCGGTGTGGTTCGCCGGTTGGTGGTGCGGCTGCGGCGTGCCGGTGTGGTTCCCCGGTTGGCTGCTGGTGTGGCGCGCTGGCCGACTGCCGGTGCGCTCCCAGTTGACTGCCTGTCGCCTCCCTGGTCGGTCGGAAGGTGGCTGGCCCGCGTAGGCCTTCGCTCGCGTTGCGTCACCTACCTGAGAATCGGTCGTCGGGTGGCATTCGCCAGCCCGTTTTATGGGTCCCGTGGGTCCCGGTTCAGCGAACGCCGCGCAATAGGCCGTCCGTCAGCCCGCCCAGCTCGCGCCATACTCGCCTGCCGCGCGCACGGGCCCCGCGCGATGTCAGGGCTCGTCTTGGGGGACCGGCCTCGGCCGACTCGGCGGGCCGGTTCCCCAAGCGGCGAACCACTCTCAACCCGCCGTCAGCGCCGAAACGGCATGCTCCCTTGCCCACCGGTGCCAGCTGCGGGCGGCGATCTTCCGTGCCCCCGTCACGTTCATCCGCCATCGCGCCATTGGCAGGCTGACACGGAAATAACCGGCCACCGAACGATCCGACCAGCCCTTGAAGGCGGCGGCCCGGGCCGCGTCGCTGGGAATCAACAGTTCGCCGGACAGTTCCGCGGCCTCCTCCTCGATCTCGGCCACGCCCGCCCGGCATCCGTTCTCGTCGGTCAGGGTGAGACCGAACGGGTGTTCCAGCAGCACGTGCGCCATCTCGTGCGCGATGGTGGAGCGGCGCCGCACCGGATGGTGTACGTGATTTTCGATGATGAGCGCGCCACTGGGCTGCAACGGGACGAGCGCACCCGAGAACACGTGCGGCCGTTCCTCGGTGAAGTGCCGCACCGACTCCGCCGGCAGGCACGGATTCGACAGGTCCACGACCTCGATGCCGTAGAGCTTGGCCAGCGCGTACGGGTCCATCGCCGCGAAGGCGTCGATCCCCAGTTCCGCGCGTACTTCACGAGTGATCTCCCGCGCCTCCTTGCGGAAGCCGCGTCGCAGGGCCACCTCAACCTCCCCTTTTCTTGGCTCTGAAGTGACGGATCGTCATGTTGACCACGTCGATGAGATGTTGCCGATCGTCTTCGGCGAGTTCGTCCTGCGCTCGCAACAGTGGCGCGATCTGTGCCTCCAGGGACAGCTTGCGCCGCCTGCCCGGGCAGTCCTCCGGCCACACCATGAACGTCTCGGCGGGCATGCCGAGCCATTGCACCAGGGCGATGAAGCCGTCGAGGTCGGGCCGGTGCCCGTTGCCCATCCGGCTGAGCAGTGAATTGCTCACCCCTGCTTCGGCGGCGAGTTGCCGCCACGACAGTCCGTTCGCGGCCCGCTCCGCGTCCAATGTGGCGTAGAGCTTCCCGGTGTCCAGCCGCCCACTCATCGTTTCACCCTCGCCGAGACGTGCCAGCCCTGCCACACCGGTGTATCATTACTGATACATGTTGCGCAACTGCAACACCGTGGCAACAGGAAGGGGGCGTGACCATGGCGCGCAAGGTGTACTGGGTCTCTCCCATGCTGGGCAGCTGGGACGTGCTGAACGGCGACCTGGTGGTCTCCCATCATGCGCGGAAGCGCGACGCGGTCGCCGCGGCCGCGCGGCTGGCCAGGGTCGACCGGCCCAGCGTGCTGAAGATCCGCCGGAGGGACGGCTCGATCGAAAGCAGGCGCCTCTACGGGAACGACCCGCTGCCACGTCCGGACTGAGGCGGGGGCTTCGGCCGAAATCTCGAACATGGGTTCGAGCATAGGGGTGGGGTCCGACAATGAGGGCCCGCCCGGCCCCACCCCTGTCGCCACCCCCCGGCCGCGCCGGTCTCGGTCGTGGCTGCGGTCGTGCGCCGATTGCCGCCCCGGTGCGACACCGGCAGTCCACCTTCCCGGTCGGGAAATCGTGATTCCGCTGCCGCCGCGCAGATGCCGGAAAAGGAACACTCAACCGCTTTTCGCGCGCAAAATGCCCCGCGGTTTCCTCTGCCGGACAGTGGGCAGGGATTCGCCCGAACGTAGCAATGGCCGATCCCGGCGGCGGCCGTAGCGTGAGCGGTAATCACCGAGCTCACAGCTCAAGGGGGAGCGACGATGTTCCGGGCCATGGTGGCGGCGACGGTGATACTTGTGGATTGCGGGGCGATGCCGGTGGCGACGCTGGCGACGAGTCCTCCCACGCCGAACTCCCACGGACTGACCTTGGTCGGAATGACCGAGGTCAACGAACGACTGCTCGACGTGGTGGTCTCGACCGAAGAGATCTTCCAGCCCATGCACCTCAAGATCTACCTTTCGGCGGGCTACCGCAATTCCACGCGACGCTATCCGACGCTGTACCTGATGCATGGCGGCGGCAGTGTCGTCGACAACGCCGGATCGTGGCTGGAGGAAGGTGACGTCGCCGATATCGTCGACCAGAGCGGGTATTCGGGGATCGTGGTGATGCCCGAGGCGGAAGGCCGGCTTTTTTCGCCGGCTGGGCCTTGCCGGACGACGGCGGGCGCCGCCCGGGTTGGGAGACGTTCCACATCGGACAGTTGCTGCCGTGGATCGACGAGAACTTCCGCATCCTGGCTGATCGGGACGACCGGACGATCGCCGGGATTTTGATGGGCGCGTGCGGCGCGCTCAGCGACACCGCGCGGCACCCCGAGCTCTTCTCCGCCACGGGCAATTTTTCCGGCGACCTCGACATCATGCGGTCCTCGACGATGAACGTCGTCGGTGCGTTCGTGTCCCTGGTGTACGGCACCGCCATCACCAACGACCAGAAGTCCGTGCCCGGTTTCCTGGCGCGAGGCCCCGAGAGTGTTTTCGGCCCCTACCTGACCTGGCCGACCCGAAACCCCGTCACCCTGGTGAACGTGTACCGCCAGCGTGGTATCAGGATCGCGTTGTACGCGGGAACCGGCTTCGACCAGACCGGGTTCGACTTCTTCGAAACACTCGCGAAGGCTCAGGCCGACGGGATGCATCTGCAACTCGCGGTGTCGGGAGTAGTCAACCGGTACTGCTCCGGTCCAGGCGCCCACGTCTGGACGTACTGGCAGGGCGACTCCGCGGACTTCCTCCGCTGGGTCTCCGGCTCGCCCTCGGCGGCCTGCCCCAACAACTGGGGCAGGCCACAACAACGGGTCGCGGCTAGGCCTTCAGTAAGCGTGTCGTGCGGTAGATCTGCCCGTAGATAGGTCAAGGGCCTTATGCTGCCTGGGTTTTGCGCGCCAACGCAGCCCAGTCAGAAAGGCCCTTGTGGTGAAGAAGGTATCGCATGAGCAGAGTCGG
>NZ_DATELF010000122.1:0-11314 GCF_035276945.1 Amycolatopsis sp.
CCAGCGACTCGTTGACCTCGACCAACTCCGAGATCTGAGACGCCATCAACGCGATCTGACGATCCCGGGCCACGATCTGCTCGTCCTGCGCCGCGACCCGCGCATCCCGCTCAACCACGAGCCCGATCAGCTCATCGCGAGACAACTCCCCGGTCGCGGGCACCCCAAGATCACAGCAGGTCCGAGCCGAAAGATCAGCACCGACACGCCGAAAAACTCAGAAACCACACCCGCCCCAGCAGTCACAGCCCGCTACACCAAAGCCCCGACCGTCACACATTACACACCAGCTGAATGTTTACACCAGGTTGTGTGCGTCGTAGAGGTGGCGCTCCTGCCGTTGGTTAACTTTAGCTGAGCAAATGCAAGCCCGCTGGTATGCCAGGATTCCTATTGTACCACGACGTCAGATGCAAGTAGATCTTGAAGGTCGTAGGTCGAGAACATTGAATAGTTCCCGGTGTTCTTCAAGCCCGTGTACGACCTTTCCATGTAGGCGCGTGCGTGCTCGACGTCTCTCGTCAGTGTTCTGAATCGAAGCATGTAGGGATGGCTCGAAAAGGGCATGTCGTCGTCATCGTCGAACCCGTGGTCTACGAACAGCTCAACGGCAGTGTCTTCGCGCATTCCCACGTAGGAGTTTTCGTGGTGTACCGGATCGTCCAGGAGCTGGGTTCCGGCGGCACGACTGACGTCATCGATTACTGCTTGGGTAGACCGCTCCCGTAGGGGCCGCAAGAAGATCTGAACGTAGGTCGCCATCGAGCGCCTCCCTCCTCCGGGTCTACGGGCCGGTGACGGTCCAGCCGTTGCCCCAGATAACGATCTTATCGTAGGCATTTTTGCCTAACCCCTTGAACCTCTGAATCCCTTGCAGTGCTTCCTCCCTGGTCAGGGGCGTGTTCTCGGCGTTGATGACGATCTCACGGGCTTGTCCGCCGTTGCGTGCGGACTCGTCGAGCACGCGCATGATTTTGGTGCTACTGGGCGTCTGGGTGGTGATCGTTTTGAATTCGGTGGGCGTGCCGTCGACGAGCGCGTCCGGTGTTCGAACACGGGGTTCCGTCGACGGCTTCAGCGCCGTGACATCGTGCCCCTCCTTGGCCAGTCGGTCAGCGACCGTGCGCTCAGCCGGATCGAATTCGCTCGCGGACTCGTCGATCTTTCCGGTGGCAAGTTCGTCGCTGATCTTGGTGGCGTCGATGCCTTCGACGTTGGGGTTCGGTGTGCTGCTCATCGCGGCCCGGATGGCGGGTCCGACGCCCTGGGTGATGGCGACCGCGCCGCCGGCCGCGACCAGCCCGGTGACCGCGGTGGCGGCGACCTCGGCGATCGGTGCGACGAGGGCGCCGCTGGCGTCGACGCCGACGAAGTCGAGTGCCTTGATGACGGCGACGATGATTGCGTCCAGGCCGCCGTCGGTGAGCACGCTGCCAATGCCGATGACGACCGCGACGGCACCGAAGCTCTCGATGACGGCCTTGATTTTGTTTTTGATCGCCTCTTGGGTGTCGTCGTTCCAGACGCGGAAGTCGATCAGGCTGTTCGTTACATCATCGAGTGCCTGCGGCAGACCGGTGAGGATCGACTGGGACCCGGCGGCGCGTTGCCAGAACTGGTCCAGTTCGTCGAGGTCGGCCGAGGTGTTGTTGCCGAGGAGTTCCTGGAGTTCGGTGTGCAGGTTGGCGGCGAGTTCCCGGATCGCTTCCGCCGCGGCGCGGCACGCGGTGGCGGCGTCGTCGAGCCGGCCGGTGTCCGCGGTGGGGATGTATTTCTCCAGGAAGGCGGGCATCCACCAGGGTGAGGGACCGGTCAGCACCGCGAAATCCGTGTTGGCCGGCCACGGGTTAGGGGTCAGGGGTGTCCAGGGTGCTGGGCCGCCGGGTTGGCCGGGGGCGCTGTCGTGGTCGGCAGTGACGTGGTTGACCGCAGACACGTCGATGCCTTGGCCGATGGAGCCGAGCAGGTCGAAGGCGGTGTGGAAGCCGTCGTTGAGGATGCTGTCCATGGCGGCTGCCCAGCCGTCCTCGTACTGGTGCGCGCCATCGCACGCGCCGGCCGCACCATTGGCGGCATCCAGGGCGGTGAGCATGTCAGCGCGGATGCGGTCGAGCGCGTTTTGTGCGTCGACGAAGTGCTGGGCCACGACGTGGAAATCCTCGGGCGTGATCTTCACCGGTACCAGTGGGCCGCCGTCGGGTCCGTGTCCCATGATCACACCCGCCAGATACGGACGTTCGTGTGTACCGCGCCGGCGTGGTTCCCGTGCGCGGTGACCACGAAGTCCCGGATCGTCCGAGCCTCATCGTGCAGATCCCGCACAGCCGATCGCCACTCGTCGAACGCGGCGCGGAATGCCGCTTGCGCGGCACCGGACCACGAGGATTCCAACTGTCTGACGTGCCCCTCCACCTCATCGAGCAGGGCCGTGGCCTCGTCGACGTGTTTGTCCAGCGCGTTGGCGGCTTCGTCCAGCGCGGAGAAGTCCACCGTCAACTGATCCACGCACACCCCTCGGTAAACCGATGCCTACTCTCCGACAGAGCGAGCGTATCCACAACCGTGGCCTGTGCGGGACCGCTTCGATTCACATCCGCACTCAACAACGCGATGCGATTTGGGCAGAACAGACAAACATGGCCATATGCCAGGTGGGTCGCATGACAATTCGCCGTGGCGAACGTCGTACGGCCGGATCGGCGGCACACGGCCGACGGGTGGTGAGCGTTCAGACGAGTTTGGTCAGGTACTCCGGCTAGAGCGGATCGTTGCCGTGGCAGGGCGGGGCTCCGCAGCTGTACCGGTCCAAGGGCCGGCCAGACTTGGTGCCCGGCTCCCGCACCCTCGAACCCAAGCAACTCGAGCCAGACGCGATGTCGGAACTGATCCTGACCTGGACCGAGCAATACCGGCGCACCATGGTCATCGACACCCACCCCCGGGGGTAGTTGCTACACGCTAGCGGGCACTCGGCACCGCGGCCACGGCTGACGACCGAAGCGCGGCCGAGACCGGCGCCGACGTGCACCACGCCCGCAGGCAGGACAACAGCATGGGAAGCCTCGACACCGCGGCGGTTGACCCGGCGCCAGCCATCGATCTGCCCAACTGACAGCGACCACCGGTCGACGTTGCCGTCCGCACTCCGGAATGACGCCTGGTGCTGATGCATGACCAGGACTTTGGAGACCTCCGTGATCAGGGCGCGGCGTTCCCGCGCGAGCCTGATCCGGGCCCTGTTTTGGAGCACGGTTACTGCCAGCCGCGCTAACTTCTTCATTCGTTCTCGTTCGCGTCGCGCTGTCAGGAGCTCAGAGGATCCGGGGCCACGAAACGGGTAGCGACCTCGTCGAAAATCAGCCAGACGGCCTATTCCTGACAGACTTCGCCGCGCGACGAAAGACCCCTTCGGGGCTGCCGAGCCCCTTAGCCACGCGACATTCGGCGCACTATCCCGAAGGAGAAATTCGCTCGATCTGGTGGAATCTCCAGTGGGCACCCTGCAGATCCGACCGTTGCACGACGCTGGCCACCACCCAGGCTGTCGGCACGCGGTCGCCCCGGCCGAGATCCGACCATCTCGTCCTGCGCGACCGCGGTGGCCTTGTATCCAGCTCGCGCTCACCGGTGCGGGTGTGCGGGTCAGCGCTGCCACCGGTCGGTAGCGGCGACTGAGTGTCCACGTCGGCGCAGGTGCTGGGCGAACTCACGCTGCGCGCTAGCGAGCCCGTGCACAAGCATCATGTGCTTAGGGGCGACGTCAGCAATGATCGACGTCAGGCCGGACCGGTCGGCGTGCGCGGATAGCGCGAAGCTCGCGACCCTCGCCTGCACTTCGATTGGCTCGCCCTCAAGCATGAACGTCGGCGACTGTTGCTTTGCTAGCTGCAGCAGGTCGTGCCCGGCCGACTCCTCGTCCTGATAACCAGAGACCAGCAGCGCTGCCTTTGGGTCAGGCAGCAACCACCGCGCCCACGTGATCGCTGGGCCGCCTGTGAGCATCCCGGAGGTCGTAACGATCACGCCGCGTCGCAGCGCGATGTACTGCTCGCGGCGAGTGCCCGGGGTGACCTCACGGACGTCTTCACCGAAGATCTTGAGCGGGTTCTCGCAGTTAGCTGTCTGCTGCTCGTACAGGTGCGAGATCGTCTTGGCGAGTCCGTCGACAAGCACTGGCACACCCGGCAACTCGTTGCGAAGCGTGAGCAACACCTCCTGGGCGCGCCCGAGCGCGAACGCAGGTACAAGTACCCGCCCGCCGTTGTTGACGGTGTCAGAGACTGTGTCGGTGAACCGTTCGACCTCGCGTGCCCGGTTCGAGTCCGCTTTGCAGTAGGTGGACTCGATGACAAGAAGGTCGCTTCCGTGGGCGGCAGCTGGAAGGATCAGCCCGGACACCGATGCCTGCCCCTGCGCTGGATGCGACACATCGCCGGTGATCGTGACACGGGCAGTGCCGGCTGTGACAACGACGCCCGCAGCGCCGAGGATGTGCCCGGCGGGAAACAGTTCGATGGTGACACCGTCGGCGACCTCGACAACGCGCCCGAAGGCGACCGGACGGATGCGGTCCTGCGCAGCAAACACCTGCAGGCTGCGGTAGGGCGGCTCGTCGGCAGGTTCACCAGGTTCGACGCGCTCGTGCCCGGTGCGTTCGAATACCTTCACCGAGTCGTTCCACATGGTCGGCAGCAGTGCCGCGGTGTCGGCGGTACATAGCACGTCCATAAATGGGTAGCGGGCGACCAGCGCCGGTATGAACCCTGCGTGGTCATTATGGGCGTGCGTAATGACGACTGCGTCGATGTTCCCGGCGAGGGCGACATCCAGGTCTGGTGGCCCGAGGCACGATAGCCGCTGCTTGGGTCGCGTGCCGCAGTCGACCAGAATGCGCGCATCGCCAGCCTCGACAAGGATGCATGACCCGCCAATGTCAGTGCCGCCGCCCAATGGTGTCACGCAGATCTCGCGGCTACGGGTGAACAGCGGAGAAGCCGGTTCCTCGGCGGGCGGTGCGGCAATCGCGTCCAGAGCGGCGAGAAACGCATCCATAACTAGGTCGGCGCGAGCCAGCGCGTCGGTGACGAGCGAATCCGGCGGTGCGAGCGCGGGCGTCAACACGACGTCAGCACTATCGATCGCGGAATTGTCCTGCCGGTCCAGCTCACGCGGATCGCGTTCGATTGCCGGTGCTGGGGCGGGCCGCAGCGCGCGGGCCAGGACCTCCGCGGCGTGCACGACGTCGCTGTCAAGGTGGGCGATGCGGGAGCGTTCGCCAGCGAGCTGGGCGCGCAATGCTTCGGCGGCGGTGAGCGCCTCGTCGCGGTCGGACAAAGCAGCTTGGAGCTGTTGCCGGGCCGTGAGTAGCTCGGAACGGGTGTATTGGAGCTGGCCGCGAGCCTGGTCGCGACGCTCACGTACATGCTTCAGATCGCGTTGCAGGCGCGAGAAGCGACGCTCATCGACGAGCGTCGCACCGGCTGGAGCACTTGTCGGTTGGGAGGCGGTTTTCGCGGACGCCGTCGGTATCGCGACCGAAATGGCGACGAGCGCGGTCGGATCGGTTCCAAGCCGTTTCGCCGCAGCCGCGGAGGTGCCCGCGTCAGCATCGAGCAGATCGTCGAGCAACGGATGACGGCACCCGTCGGAGCGCAGCTGCTCGGCATACTGCGCGGCTAGTCGAGTGCGCAGGCTCGATTGCCGCGCGATGAGTGACAGCAACGCCGCTCGGTTTTGGCCGATGAACTCGCCCCTGTCGATAGTGCGGCCTCGTAGGGTGGGGCTGGCCAGGGCAGCGTCGGCCGCTTCGCCGACGAGGGCGACCAGCAGTTTTCCGGGACTGTGGGTCATTCGCGTGCCGAGCCAGCCGTCTCGGCCGCAGCGACGGCGACCTGGTCCAATCGAAGCTGTCCATCGTCGGCGCTGACAACGAGTACCCCGAGGTTGCGGAACAGATCGACGACTGCGTGGGTGCTCTCATACCCAGCGGCTTCGAGCCGTTCCGGCCGCAGCGCAGCGAAAGCGTCCTCGGCGGCGGCGATCGCCATGAGCTCGGCAAGCGTGTGGGCGTCGGCAACGTCACCGGACAGGGCGGTGAGCAGGAATTCCCATGCAGCCCCCAGGACGTCGTCAGCGCGGACGCCGAGTGCGTCGACGAACTCGTCAGCGTGGACCGGGTTCGCCAACCAGGTGCGCAGGTTATCAAGCGCGTCGGCGCTTGAGGCTTCGGCAACCCGGTTGACGAGCATCGGCCAACCACCGGACACGGCCAGCAACTCGGCGCGCGACGCGTCGTCCTGGAATGGGACGGCGATCTCGTTGAACCACTGCCGAAGCCCGGTGTTGTCGTAGCGGTGCAGCGCGGTCAAAGACGAGGACGCGTCAGCTTCGGCGGTAGCACGCACCCATAGTGGCGCCTGCTCGGGTCCGGTGATGAGCACTATACCGAGAGTGCCACCATGGCTTCCCGCGATCGCGGCGCGGGCACGGGACCACGCGTCGAGCGCTGCGGCATGGCCTACGGTGCGGAGGTCGACGGTGACGACCGCATGCCCCTTGAGAGCGGTCATTGCTGCTGTCTGGCACGCCGTTTCGAAATTGGTGACCGTCGTTTCCTTGATCGGGATGGACCGGGTGCCGTAGACGGCGTGCTCGTTCTCGTCACGCAGCACGCGGGCACAGCGGGAGACGGTCAGTGCGTCTGAACCTGCGATGACCCGTACCTGACTGCGAGCGGCGAGCAGGTCGGCGATCTGCGCGGACGTGAGCGGGCTGCGGGTGATACCGCCTGCGAACGCAGGCCGCAGCAGCGACCCGTCGAAACTATCGGGTAACGGTGTGGATTCGGCCGCGTCGAGAACGTCGTCGACCTCGTCGCGGGAACCAAGAAGCGCGAGCACATTCGGGGTCCGAAGCCGGTATGCGCCCTCTGCGGGCGAATATGACAGGACGCCGAGCGCGACGCACTCATCAAGCAGGGCGCGGAATTCGCCGGTACGGACGTCCTCAGCCGCGAAGCCCTGCGGCCACCACTGCTCGCACTGGCTGCGCAGCTCGGTCGGCGTAAGCGCTGACCCAACGCCGTGCGCGTACGCGTGATAGGCGACGGTGTAGGCGATGATCTTGTAGCGGGGGTCGAGGTTGAGTGTCCAGTCAAACCGCTTGCGGAAAGCCTCACGCAGAGACGCATCGGACCACACTGCTTCGATGTGGTCGGCGTTAACCCTCTGCGGCAAGGTCGCCGGGCTACCGGAGCGCTGCAGGTGGGTGAGCAGCTTCGCTCCGAAGAGCTGAATCAGCGATGGCTGGTTGTTTGCTAGCGCGAGCACGCGCGCGGCGACGTTGTCGTCAGTGAACCGATACCCTAGTGCGCGCAGCGGATCCGTGAGTAGGTCGTAAGCTTGTTGTGGGGGAAGCGGCCCGACGCACACCGGGTTACCAAAGTGTGCGAGAGGATGGTTGGAGAGCCGTTCGAACCGCGCGGTTTGGTGCAAGCCAGCGAACACAACCTTGACAGCGCGGTCTGTGTGCTCCATCAGTTCCCGGAAAGCAGCTACGTGGGTGAACTTGCCTTCCTTAGCGTCGGCGTCGAGGAAAAAATCCGACTCGTCCAACAACAGGAGCAGTTGGCGGCCGGGTACCGCCTTGACCCACGTGATGATGTGCTCTATCGCAGCGGCAGCGATGTCGCCCGTGGGCAGGTCTTCGCTCGGAACGATCTTCTTCTCGGCCAACCGCGGCCACAAGGTGGTCCACACCTTTTCAGCCGGGATCGCACCCTGCCCAACCTTGTAGATCGATTGATAGATCGCCTCGCGGTTCTCGCCAGCGTCGAACTTCCGCGCTGCTGCGCGCAGCAGCGCTGACTTACCAAGTTGTCGGCCGCCGTAGACGATGCAGGAGCCCATCATGTCGATGACCTGGTCGAGCTCGTCAGTGCGGCCGTAGAACATCTCGACCGGCACCAGCCCGGCAACGTCCGGAGTAAATGGAGCCGAGGACGCAAACGGCAGCGTGATCGCCATAGTGGTGTCGCGCCGCGGGGTCGGCTGCGCGGACAGGTAGGCAAATGCGGCATCGTCGACGACCGCAGTGGTCGGCAACTTCGGCCCCGACCGCATCAGGGTAGCGAGCTCGCGGCGCGCGTCGACTGACAGGATCCCGAAGTACAAGACCAGCACTGCGTGGTCGGTTGGCTCGTCGCGAAGCAGTTCGACGAGTCTGCCCGGTGTCGGGGCGCCCCACACGGCAAGTACACGGAGCGTGTCGCCGGACGGGCTGATCTTGCTGCCGAAGGCAGGGATGAGCGCCTCACCCTCAGTGCCGCGCACACCGGTCAAATGCATCCATGAGCTGACCCCTGGGCCGCGCCCCTTTCGCCGGTTCGACGTATCCGCCTTGGCTGCGAAGAACCCGAGCTGTTCAAGAACAGGCTTGACCTGGGACAACTTGCCATCAAGCGCGCGGGCGCCTGTGAGGTTCGTCCACTGTTCGAGACGACTGGACGCGGTCGGGCGGCGGTTGATGCGCGCGAGGTCGATCTGCGCACCAGCGAGGAGGTCAGCGAGCGGCCCAGACTGCGGGTTGCGGCCGGCGTCGATGGCGCGCTTGACCTCGCCAAGAACAGACGGGGCGCGCACGCCAGTGGCGTTGGCGAACATGGCAGGGAACGCCGGGAAGAACCGCGCGAGGTGATCGACGTCGACACGTGGCGCGGGCAGCTCGCCAAGAAAGCGGATCGTTTCGATGTACTCGTCGGCCGTGGTGATGTCCTCAGCGACGATGCATTCCGAAATGCGCCCCGCCTGCTCATCGGTCAGCGCCAGCTTGTCCTGCAGTTCAGCCAGTTGCTGCCATTTGGCCTCAATGGTGGCCGCAACCTGCTTCTCCCGCAGCTCCTCGACGACGATTAGTTCTCCTTCCATCACATCGAAGTCGCGGCGGGGCCCACTGCTGTCGATCTCGAACGCACGGGCGCGGACGGACAGTGCCGACCAGGTGTCGCCAGACAGGCGCCCAAATCGGCGGTCGGAGTCGATGCGAGTAGCGAGCTCAGCGACACGTGTGTCGAGCCGCTCAGCGGCCGCGGCTACGTCACGCTCTCGGATCGCTGACAGGCGGCGCGCAAGCTGTGGGTCCGTGCCGCGAAGCATGTCGATGATCACCTGGGTGCCGACGTGGTCAAACCGTTCGGTACGACGGTTGAACGCTGCCGTCCAACCAGCGGTGTCCGCGCGGAGGGCGGTCGCCGCAGCATCAATGTCAGTGACGGTGACTGTGCGCCGAGGCACGAGCGTCGGCGCAACGTCCAGCGGCAGATCGGCGGCGAGGGCAAGCAGGCCATTGCTGACCCGGTCGGCAGTCAGTTCGACTTCGGTGACGAGCTGGACGCCCGAGCTAAGCATGTCCAGAGAGTCCTCCAAAAGCACAAGGCCAGCGTCAATGGCCGCGTTGCGGGTGCGCTGGTCAGACTCAGCCAGGCGGGTCAGTTCAGCGATGGCATCCGCGCGCAGCGCGGTGACGCGACTGCGGAGTTCGGTGATTTGTCCGGACATCCAGCCGGTGTTGGCCGTCTGAGTGATACTTTCGGTCGTCTCCACCCATTGGGCGAGGACGGCGGCGACGTCGCCAGCCCCGGCGATAAGCTTGTCTCGGGCGCGCGCCTCTATGCGGCGAGGCCGCTTCGAGTGCGGCGAGGCGACTGTGTCTCGGTCGAGGGCCGATTCAAGCTCACTTCGTGAACGCAACTCGGTGACTCGCTTGCGGACGAACTTGAGATCTTCAGGACGGCGGGAGCCGGACGCGACGAGCGAGAGGGCGGCACCGAGGTAGCCGGTCGGCTCCATCCACATCTTGTACAGCGCGGTCGCGGCCGCGTAACGGATGTTGCGCGAGGACGCAGCGTCGAGCATGGTGCGGGCGGTGTCAACCAGAGCCTCATATTCGCTTTCGAGGTTGGCGACCTCGGCTACCACGTCGCTGCTGCGGGGGGTCAGGTACGCGCCGCTGTAAATACATGTGAGCAGCGCGTCGGTCATCTTCTCGATGGCCGGGCCAGACTTGATGATGGCCGGGCACAGGTCGCGCAGCGGGCCGGTGGCACCCGCGGTCGGCGACAGCAGGCCGGCTCGGACCGACGCGGCGTACACGAGCATCTGCGAGCCGGGCAAGTCGCGCAGAGCTTCGGCGTCGAGGTCCGCGACGAGGTCCTTGAAGGCTGCTGCATTCGGGCCCGTAGAGGTGCGCATCGCCGTCGCGTGGGCGGCCAGCCGGTGCGCAAAGGTGACAACGGCCGGAGCTCCTGCGCTTTCGCGGAGCCAGCCAGCCAGGGCGTACTGCCGGGTGTTCATCAGTGTCACGTACAGATCGTCCGTGCAGACCGACTCGGTGTTGACCAAGCCTGGATCGTCCAATTCGACCGGGTGCTTCGACGCCAAGGAGCCTACGCCGGCCGAGGCTCCCCGGATCGGCGTCTTGGGCGCTAGCGTGCCGTCGCCAGTCGGTACGGTCAGGTCGAGCTCGGCCAGCACTTCGTCGATGCTCGGCTCGTCGACGAGAGCGCCGTCTGTGGGCTTCCGGCTTATCTCGCCCTCGGAGATGACCGGCCTTGCCTGGGCGATATCGTCTGTCCATCCCGCCGTGTCGGACTCGGTCTCGCGTTCGGAGTCCAGCTCAGCGGAAACTTTGGCCTTGGATTTTCCTGCAGACGACCTCTCGTCGCCGACGGTGTCGGGTATCCCATAGCCTGAGTCGGTCGTCGCATTGAGGTCAGGGGCGGGCTTCGCATCTACGGACAAGGCGTCGCCGTCGATCGCATCGGGTGTCACCCCGTCAGCCGGTGGCCTGACGGAGTGAAGAGTAAGCGCGCCGGGGGCGCTGGCGAGCATGACGAGCACAGCCGCAGACGGCAGCCCGGCCTGCACGATGCGGACCAGATCGGTGGCACGCTCTGGGTCACTGCCAGCAAGATCAATCGCGGTGACGAGAGCGTCGAGGGCCGCGAGGACCGTTGGGTCGGTGCTGGTATCGGCGGTTGTGGCCAGATCAGCGATCTGACGGATCTCGTTTGCGACGTACTCCGGGCCGTGCAACCCAGCCAGGCGGCCGACGCTGTCGAGCACGTCAGCGGTGGTATGCGTGGATGCGGCTAGCTCAAGATCGTCAAGCGCCTGCTCTAGGCCTTCAGTAAGCGTGTCGTGCGGTAGATCTGCCCGTAGATAGGTCAAGGGCCTTATGCTGCCTGGGTTTTGCGCGCCAACGCAGCCCAGTCAGAAAGGCCCTTGTGGTGAAGAAGGTATCGCATGAGCAGAGTCGG
>NZ_DATELF010000123.1:0-27954 GCF_035276945.1 Amycolatopsis sp.
TATCGAAAAGGTAGGGTATTGCGGGCGGGTCGTGCGTGCGCCCAACGGGTGAGACGGGGATCACGTCGCGCTGGCCGTCTGCCGTGCGCCATGGCACGATCGGTGTATGGCGTTTCCCTTGCGGCTCATCAGCCGTCGTCACGTCGACTTGTGTCGCGTGCGTAGCGCCATTTGTCCGGCCGTGTGACCGCCGCCCGTTGATTTGATCCGGGCGCGCCCACCGCGCCGCTTCCTGACATCGACGTCACCTCGGCTCATCCGCTAGCCGTGGCCACTGGCGCGTAATGGCGTGTCCCCGCTCCAGAAGGACGCCAACCATGACGGTTACCGCCGAACCCCCGAGTACCCGGCCCACCCCGCCCGCCCGTCCGGCCCGGCGCGCCCGCGGCGAAGGCCAGTGGGCTCTCGGGCACCGCGAGCCGCTCAACCCCAACGAGCGCACCAAGAAGGACGACAACCCGCTCAACGTGCGCGCCCGCATCGAGGGCATCTACGCGCACGGCGGGTTCGCCTCGATCGACCCGGCCGACCTTCGCGGCCGGTTCCGCTGGTACGGCCTGTACACCCAGCGCAAACCGGGCATCGACGGCGGCCGCACCGCCACGCTGGAGCCGGAGGAGCTCGACGACGAGTTCTTCATGCTCCGCGTGCGGATCGACGGCGGCGCGCTGACCACCGAGCAGCTGGCCGTGATCGGCGAGATCTCGCAGACCTACGCCCGCGACACCGCGGACATCACCGACCGGCAGAACGTCCAGTACCACTGGATCCGCATCGAGGACATGCCGACCATCTGGCAGAAACTCGAAAGCGCCGGTCTCACCACGATGACCGCCTGCGGCGACAGCCCGCGCGTGATCCTCGGTTCGCCGCTGGCCGGCATCGCCGAGGACGAGATCATCGACGGCACCCCGGCGATCGACGAGATCAAGCGCCGCTACCTCGGCAAGCCCGAGTACGCCAACCTGCCGCGCAAGTTCAAGAGCGCGGTGTCCGGCCTGCCGGACGTGGCGCACGAGATCCACGACATCGCGTTCGTCGGCGTGCGCCACCCCGAGCACGGTCCCGGCTTCGACCTGTGGGTGGGCGGCGGCCTGTCCACCAACCCGATGATCGGCCAGCGCCTGGGCGCCTGGGTGCCGCTGGACGAGGTGCCCGAGGTGTGGGCCGGTGTGATCAGCGTCTTCCGTGACTACGGCTACCGGCGGCTGCGCTCGCGCGCCCGGATCAAGTTTCTGGTCAAGGACTGGGGCCCGGAAAAATTCCGCCAGGTTCTCGAATCGGAGTACCTGCGCCGGAAGCTGATCGACGGCCCCGCGCCCGAGGTGCCGGAGCAGCAGCACGACCACATCGGCGTGCACCGGCAGAAGGACGGCAAGTTCTACGTCGGCGCCGCTCCGGTCGCGGGCCGGGTCTCCGGGTCGACGCTGATCGCGGTGGCCAAGGCGGCCGAACGGGCCGGCTCGGCACGGGTGCGGCTCACCCCGCTGCAGAAGCTCGTGGTGCTCGACGTGCCGGAACCGGAACTGGCTGGGCTGCGGGCGGAACTGGCCGAGATCGGCCTGCCGACCGAGCCGAGCCCGTGGCGGCGTGGCGTGATGGCGTGCACCGGCATCGAGTTCTGCAAGCTGGCGATCGTGGAGACCAAGGCGCGCGCCCGGGAGCTGGTGACCGCCCTCGAGCAGCGGCTCGCCGACGTTCAGTCCGCAGTGGACAATCCGGTGACGGTGCACCTGAACGGCTGCCCCAACTCCTGCGCCCGCATCCAGACCGCGGACATCGGGCTCAAGGGCCAGATCGTCACCGACGCCGACGGCAACCAGGTCGAGGGCTTCCAGGTGCACCTCGGCGGCGGCCTCGGCCTCGACGCCGGGTTCGGGCGCAAGCTGCGTGGCCACAAGGTGACCGGACCGGAACTGATCGACTACGTCGAGCGCGTGGTGCGTAACTATCTTACCCAGCGCGAAGAAGGTGAGCGTTTCCCGCAGTGGGTGGCGCGCGCCGAGGAGAACGATCTCCGATGACTGAACGCGCCACGCCGTTCTACTGCCCGTACTGCGGTGACGAAGACCTGCGGCCGGAAGAGAACGGGGCCTGGCTGTGTTCTGGCTGTAGGCGTGTCTTCACGGTGAAGTTCGTCGGGCTGAAGCTGCCAGAGGGAGCGAAATGACGGGCAAGGAAGAACTGAAAGCGTTGGCGGACAAGGCATCTGAGGAGCTTGCCGGCGCGAGCGCGCTGGAGGCCCTGCGCTGGACCGTGGGAACTTTCGGCGACGACTTCATCGTTGCCTCCAACATGCAGGACGCGGTGCTGATCGACCTGGCCACCCAGATCAAGTCCGATGTGGACGTTTTGTTCCTGGAGACCGGTTACCACTTCGCGGAGACCATCGGCACCCGTGACGCGGTCGCCACGGTCTACCCCCAGGTGAGGATCGTCAACGCGCTCCCCGAGCAGAGCGTCGCCGAGCAGGACGCCGGATACGGCCCGAAGCTGCACGACCGGGACCCCAACCTGTGCTGCCACCTGCGCAAGGTGATCCCGCTGCGCAGGACGCTGTCGAACTACTCGGCCTGGGTGACCGGTGTGCGCCGGGTTGACGCGCCGACCCGGGCGGACACCCCGATCATCGGCTGGGACGACCGCAACGGCCTCGTGAAGATCAACCCGATCGCGCCGTGGACGGACGAAGAGTTCCGGACCTATGTCGACGAACACGGAATCCTGGAGAACCCGCTGGTTTCCGCGGGATACCTCTCCATCGGGTGCGCGCCCTGCACCGCCAAGGTCGCCGCGGGCGCCGACCCGCGCAGCGGCCGCTGGGCGGGCAAGGGCAAGACCGAGTGCGGCCTGCACGGCTAGGAGGAAACGTGACCACACTGGAAGCACCGGGAACCGATGCCGCGACAGACAACCTGGCCGCGCTGGAGTCCGAAGCCGTCCACATCTTCCGTGAGGTGGCGGGCGAGTTCGACCGGCCGGTGATCCTGTTCTCCGGCGGCAAGGACTCGACCCTGCTGCTGCACCTGGCGATCAAGGCGTTCTGGCCGGCGCCCGTGCCGTTCCCGCTGCTGCACGTGGACACCGGGCACAACTTCGACGAGGTGATCGCCTTCCGCGACCACGTCGTGGACAACTACGGGCTGCGGCTGATCGTGGCGAAGGTGCAGGACTGGATCGACGACGGCAGGCTCACCGAGCGCCCGGACGGGACCCGCAACCCCCTGCAGACCCAGCCACTGCTGGACACCATCGCCGAGCACCGGTTCGACGCGGTGTTCGGCGGCGGGCGCCGCGACGAGGAGCGGGCGCGCGCGAAGGAAAGAATTTTCAGTCTACGCGACGCGTTCGGTCAATGGGACCCACGCCGCCAGCGTCCCGAATTGTGGAACCTGTACAACGGACGGCACCGTCCAGGGGAACATGTGCGCGTGTTCCCGCTGTCCAACTGGACCGAAGCCGATGTGTGGAACTACATCGCGCGCGAAAAGGTCGAGCTGCCCTCGATCTACTTCGCGCACCGCCGCGAGGTCTACCGCCGCGACGGGATGTGGCTCACCGAAGGTCCGTGGGGCGGCCCGCGCGAGGGCGAAGAGGCCAAGGAGTTGAGCGTGCGCTACCGCACGGTCGGCGACGGTTCCTGCACCGGCGCGGTCGAGTCCACCGCTGTCACGGTCGAGGAGGTCATCGCCGAGGTGATGGCGAGCAGGCTCACCGAGCGAGGCGCGACCCGCGCCGACGACCGGCTGTCCGAGGCCGCCATGGAGGACCGGAAGCGGGAGGGCTACTTCTGATGAGTTCGTTGCTGAGACTGGCGACCGCGGGCAGCGTGGACGACGGTAAGTCCACTTTGGTCGGACGGCTGCTCTACGACACCAAGTCGGTGCTGGCCGACCAGCTCGACGCGGTGACCCGTGCCAGCGTCGACCGCGGACTGTCCACTCCCGACCTTTCGCTGCTGGTGGACGGCCTGCGCTCGGAGCGTGAGCAGGGCATCACCATCGACGTGGCGTACCGCTACTTCGCCACGCCCAAACGGTCCTTCGTGCTCGCCGACACCCCCGGCCACGTCCAGTACACCCGCAACACGGTCACCGGCGCGTCCACCGCGCAGCTGGCGATCCTGCTGGTCGACGCGCGCAAGGGCGTGGTCGAGCAGACCCGGCGGCACGCGGCCGTGCTCGCGCTGCTGGGCGTGCCCCGGCTCGTGCTCGCGGTGAACAAGATCGACCTCGTCGACTTCGACGAGGAGACCTTCCGCGTGATCGCCAAGGAGTTCACCGCACACGCCACCTCGCTGGGCTATCCCGAGGGTGCGGTGCTGGCCATCCCGGTTTCCGCGCTGGCGGGCGACAACGTGGTGGACCCCTCCGGGCGCACTCCCTGGTACGGCGGCCCGACGCTGCTGGCGCACCTGGAGTCCGTGCCCGCCGCGCCGGATCCGCACGACGCGCCCTTCCGCTTCCCGGTGCAGTACGTGATCCGCCCCCGCACTGCCGAGTACCCCGACTACCGCGGTTATGCGGGACAGGTCGCGGCCGGCACTGTGCGCCGTGGCGACGAGGTGGTCGTGCTGCCCGCCGGCCTGCGCAGCACGGTCGCACGCATCGACACCGCCGACGGCGAACTGGAGGAGGCCGCCGCGGGGCGTTCGGTGACCCTGCTGCTGACCGACGACCTGGACATCGGCCGGGGCGACCTGATCGCCGCGTCCGCCGAGGCGCCGGTGCCCACCGACGAGCTGGACGCCACCGTGGCCTGGCTGTCGGAGAAACCGCTGCGCCCCGGCGCACGGGTGCTCGTCAAGCACGGCGCCCGCACCGTGCAGGCGTTCGTCGAGGAACTGACCTCCCGCTTCGACGAGCAGAAACTGTCCAGTGTGGACACACCGGAGGCCCTCGCGCTCAACGAGATCGGCCGCGTGCGGATCCGCACCGCCGAGCCCCTCCCCGTGGACGACTACGCGGTCAACCGCCGCACCGGAGCGTTTCTGGTGATCGACAACGCCGACGGCACCACGCTGGCCGCCGGACTCGTCGGCGCCCCGCTTTCGATGCTGCGCTCAGATCGAGATGTCGTCTCCCCCGGCCCGTAGAACCCACCCACCCCAGGAAAGGCCCACCCGTGAACATCGTTCGACGCAGAACCCTGGCTGTGACAGCCACCGTCCTGTCGCTTGTCGCCACCGTGGCGGGATGCTCACGGGCGAGCAGCGGTGGTGACACAGCGAGCGTCGCCGGGACCGGCACCCCGGCGACCGAGGTGCGGCTGGGCTACTTCCCCAACGTCACGCACGCCTCGGCCCTGATCGGGCTGGAGGAGGGCTACTTCACGAAGGAGCTGGGCAGCACCAAGCTCACCCCCACCAAGTTCAACGCGGGGCCGGACGAGGTTGCCGCGCTGCTGGGCGGGTCGCTCGACATCGGCTTCATCGGCTCCGGCCCGGCGATCAACGCCTTCGCCAAGTCCGACGGCCAGCAGGTCCGGCTCATCTCCGGCGCCACCTCGGGCGGCGCCCAGCTGGTGGTCAAGCCGGAGATCAACACCCCGCAGGACCTCCAGGGCAAGACGGTCGCCGACCCGCAGGCAGGCAACACCCAGGACGTCTCGCTCAAGAAGTGGATCAGCGGCCAGAAGCTGACCGGCGTCAACGTGCAGAACTCGGACAACGCGACCACGCTCGACCTGTTCCGCAAGGGCCAGGTCGTCGGCGGTTGGCTGCCCGAGCCCTGGTCGTCGCGGCTGGTGGTCGACGCGGGCGCGAAGGTCCTCGTCGACGAGAAGAACCTGTGGCCGGACGGCAAGTTCCCGACCACGGTGCTCGTCGTGCGCACCCAGTTCCTCAACGAGCACCCGCAGACCGTGCAGGCGATCCTGCGCGCCGTCCAGCAGGCCAACGGCCTGGCCACCACGAACGCGACCGAGGCGAAGGCCGCGGTCAACCGGCAGCTCAAGGCTCTGACCGGGTCGAGCCTTTCGCAGCCGGTGATCGACCGGGCATTTGCGAACATCGAGCTGACCGTCGACCCGCTCGCCTCGCGGTTCCCGCAACTGGCCCAGGACCAGGTGACCGCCGGGGTCGCCAAGTCCGCGCCCTCGCTGAACGGATTCTTCGACCTCGCCGCGCTCAACGCCGTGCTGTCCCAGGCGGGCAAGCCCGCCGTTTCCGCCGACGGCCTGGACAAGAAATAAGAACCTGAGGGAGAGGCCACATGACCGCGATACTGGAGAATTCCGAGGTGAAGCCGTCGACCGGGCACGCCGTGCGGCTGGCAGGGGTGCACAAGAGCTTCGGCCATGGCGAGCGGGCCGTGACGGCGCTCGGCGGCGTCGACCTCGACGTCGCGCCCGGCGAGTTCGTCTGCCTGCTGGGCGCGTCCGGCTGTGGCAAGACCACCCTGCTGAACCTGATCGCGGGCCTCGATGCGCCGTCGGCGGGCGAGATCGAGCTGAACAGCGGCCGCCCGGCGGTGATGTTCCAGGAGGCCGCGCTGATGCCGTGGCTGACCGCGGCCGCCAACGTCGAGTTGCCGCTGAAGCTCAACGGTGTGGGACGGGCGGCGCGCAAGGCCCGCACCGGCGAGCTGCTCGACCTCGTCCGGCTCGGCGGCGCGGGCGGGAAGCGGCCGCACGAGCTCTCCGGTGGGATGCGCCAGCGCGTCGCGCTCGCCCGCGCGCTGGCCTCCGCACTGCACACTTCGAACGGTTCCCGGTCGTCGCTGCTGCTGATGGACGAGCCTTTCTCGGCACTCGACGCGATCACCCGGGACGTCCTGCAGGGCGAGCTGTTGCGGGTGTGGCGGGCCACCAACGCCGCGGTCGTGTTCGTGACCCACGACGTGCGGGAGGCGGTGCGACTCGGCCAACGCGTCGTGCTGCTGTCCTCGCGGCCGGGCCGCGTCGTGCAGGAATGGTCCGTCGACGGGCTTTACAGTGCCGAAGAGCTGGACGTGGTGGACATGATCAACAGGCGGCTGCGCGAGGTGATCTCGAGCCATGCCGCAGCTTGACCCCGAGCTTGTCGACGCGGATGCGGTCGGTGCCGGCCTCGACGCGCTCGACACGCCGCCGGACACCGCTCAACGGCCGAGCCTGGCCCGGCGGATCGCGTGGGCGGTCCTGCCGCCGGTGGCGTTCCTGGTGCTGGTGGTCACGGTCTGGCAGGCGTTGTGGGCGGCGGCGATCTGGCCCGAGTACCAGTTGCCCGCGCCGCTGAAGGTCTGGGACGAACTGTCGGAGCAGTTCGCTACCGGCGCGGCGCTGAGCATCATCTGGACTTCGGTGTCCCGCGCCGTGTTCGGGTTCCTCATCGCGATCGTGGTCGCGACGCCGCTGGGCCTGCTGGTGGCGAAGGTGCGCGTGGTGCGGTCCGCGATCGGGCCGTTCCTGTCCGGGCTGCAAAGCCTGCCGTCGGTGGCCTGGGTCCCCGCCGCGGTGCTGTGGTTCGGTGTCAAGCCGACCGCACTGTACACCGTGCTGCTGCTGGGCAGCGTGCCGTCGATCGCGAACGGCCTGGTCGCCGGGATCGACCAGATCCCACCGATCCTGCCGCGCGTCGGCAAGGTGCTGGGCGCGGGGCGGCTCGCCGCGTCGTGGCACATCCTGCTGCCCGCGGCACTGCCCGGGTACCTGGCCGGGCTGAAGCAGGGCTGGGCGTTCTCGTGGCGGTCACTGATGGCCGCGGAGATCATCGCGGTGTCGCCGTTGCTGGGCAAGGGACTCGGTGCCTACCTCGACGACGGGCGGGCACTGGCGGACATGCCGACGGTGATCGCCGCGATCGTGCTGATCCTGCTGGTGGGCGTGGGCATCGAACTGCTGGTGTTCCGGCCGATCGAACGCGCGGTCCTGCGAACCCGCGGCCTGAGCGGGGGAACGTGACATCCCCCGGGTCGACCCGCGACCGCCACGCCGAAGACCGAGCGCGCGGCGCGCAAGATCACGGGAAAACGACGTGATCCCGCTCGTCACCGTCGCGCACGGGAGCCGGGACCCCCGGTCCGCCGCCACGATCCGCGCGCTGGCGCGCCGGATCCCGGGCGCCCGGGTGTCCTTTCTGGACCTCTCGACCCCGCTGACCGGGGATGTCCTGCGATCCCTGCACGACGACGGGCACCGCGCAGCCGTGGTGGTGCCGCTGCTCCTCGGCAGTGCTTACCACGCCCGCGTCGACCTGCCCGCGCTGACGGACCGGGCACCCCTTCGAGTGTCCATTTCGGACGTCCTCGGCGGCGATCCGGTACTCGAGGAGGTCGCGCTCGACCGGCTCGCCGAGACGGGCGCGGACCTTTCGGATCCGGCGCTCGGCGTGGTCGTCGCCGCGGTCGGGTCCTCGCACGCGCCGGCGAACGCGGCGGTCACCAGGACGGCCCGGCGATGGCAGGCACGGCACGGTTTCCTGGCCACCCCGGCCTTCGTCGGCGGAACCCTCGCGGCACAAGACGTTCCCACGGCCGTGGCGCGGCTGCGAGCCCGGGGCGCCCGGCGAATCGCCGTCGCTTCGTGGTTCCTGGCCCCCGGACTGCTTCCCGACCGGGTCGCCGCCCTCGCGCCGGACGCACGGGTGGCCACACCCCTGGCCCCCGATCCCCGGATCGCCGGCCTCGTCCTCCGCCGTTACGGCGAAGCCCTGATGGCCGCCCGTTGCCCGATTCCTGCACCGGCCGGGTTGCCCGGCGTAGCCTTGACCGGGTGAAGATCCGGATCGGCGTGGGAATCGGCGCGGGTGACACACCTTCCGAATTCCCGGATATCGTGGACCGGCTGGAAGCGGCCGGAATCGATTCGCTCTGGCTGTCCGAACACGTCTACGCCGACACCGTCGAGCCGTTCGTCGGCATGGCGCACGCGCTGTCCCGCACGGAACGGTTGAAGGTCGGCACGTCGGTCGCGGTGCTGCCGGGCCGGCATCCGGTCCTGGTGGCCAAGCAACTCGCCTCGCTCGCGGCGCTGGCGCCCAAACGGGTGCTGCCCGTGTTCGGCCTGCGCCCCGCGCGCCGCGCCGAGCGAGACCTGTTCGAGGTACCGGACGGGCGCCGCGCCGACGTCTTCGACGAGTCGCTTCGTCTCCTGCGCGCCCTGCTGACCCAGGAAACCGTGGACTTCGCCGGCGAGTTCTTCAAGCTCGACGCGGCGAGCATCCGCCCGCTCCCCCCCGTCCCGCTGGACATCTGGCTCGGCGGCAGCGCACCGGCCGCCCTCCGCCGCGTCGGCAGGCTCGCCGACGGCTGGCTCGGCAGCTTCCTGCCGGCCGAAGACGCCCGTGACGCCCGCGAGACGATCGAGGCCGCCGCGGCCGAGGCGGGCCGTGAGATCGAGCCGGACCACTACGGCATCAGCCTGCTCCTCGCCGACGGTGGTATCACCCCGGAACTGGCCGAAGTCGCCCGCCGGCGCCGCCCCGGCATCGTCCCGGCCAAGCTCGTCGCGGGCAGTTGGCCCGATCTGCACCGCCTGCTCGACGGCTACCTCGCCGCGGGCCTGACCAAGTTCGTCGTCCACCACCGCGGCCGGCCACCCTTCGACGAGTTCCTGGACCGCTTCGCCGCCGAACTCCTCCCTCGCCAGAACTGAGCCTGGCGGGCCTCTCACCTCGTATTCTGGCAACAACGAACGCGGAGAGTAGCGGTTCTCCCTGGCGGGTCCGCGAGACTCACGGCGACGTGAGAGACAGTGACTGCACTTGCACAACCCCACGTAGATGGCGAGCCCCACCTGTTGACGGTCGCGGAGTACGCGGCACTTCGTGAAACGGAGCCTGGTTATGCCGATTCCCCGATCACGGCCGTGCCGCACCTGGCCGGGCGGACGATCTCGCTGAGCACGATCTCCCCCTGGTCGTCGGCTCCGGTGCTGCTCGCGCGCCCGGCCGGGGCCGGCACCCGCGTTTCGGTTACCCAGAGCACCAAGAAGGCCGCCTGTTGATGTCGCCAAGCCCCAGGCCAATTCACAATATCGTTTCCGGTGAATTGCTGGTCCAGCTTCGGACACAGGTCCCGGACTTGTTCGAGGTCATTCAGGACATCGACGTCGACCTGGAGCCGGCGCCACCGGGCGGCCCGGGATTCTCCCGGCGCCCGGCCCTTGTCGGTGTCGACCGCAAGGAGGTCCGGCGTGTCGAAGAGGGCGGCGAGATGCCGCGCGCGGCCGAGGTGCTGATCGTGATCGAGATCGTGTCCCCTCGCGACGGAGGGACAACGTGGTCAAGCACGGCGAATACGCCGACGCCGGAATCCCGTGCTCCTGGATCGTCGACCTCGACGAACCACTGTCGCCGGCCGCCTGTCACCTGGCGGGCGAGTTCGGTTACCAGGACGCGCCCGCGGTCACCCGCGAGCCGTTCCCCGTCGAGCTGCGCCCGGACCGGCCTCGCGACTGATGGGCTCGTCGCGGTCAACTCGACTCAGGTCACACATTTCCGGCGCCGACGGTCGTGGCAGGGTAGTGGTCATGACCGACGAACTGGTGCACTACTCACTGGCGAGGGGAACCGCGACGATCACGCTGGACTCGCCGCACAACCGCAACGCGCTGTCCGGCCAGCTCCGGCGCGAGCTGCGCGCCTGCCTGGCGGAGGCGCGCGACGACGAGCAGGTGCGCGTGATCGTCCTGACGCACACCGGTTCGGTCTTCTGCGCCGGGATGGACCTCAAGGAGGCCTGCGGCGCGGGCGCGGTGGATCAGGGGGTCAACGAGTTCCCCGAAATCCTGGACCAGATCTGGACCAGCCCGAAGCCCGTGGTGGTGCGGCTCGCCGGAACGGCCAGGGCCGGCGGGGTCGGCATGGTCGCGGCCGCCGACATCGTCGTCGCCGCCAGGCAGGTCACCTTCGCCTTCTCCGAGGTCCGGATCGGCGTGGTCCCGGCCGTCATCTCACTGACCGTGCTGCCCCGCATCGCGCCGCGCGCCGCGCAGGAATTGTTCCTCACCGGCGAGGTGTTCGACGCCGAACGCGCCGCCGGAATCGGTCTGATCACCGCCGCCGTGGACGCGGAGAAACTGGACGACGAAGTCGACCGGTACGTCCGCGCGCTCGCCATGGGCGGCCCGCGCGCGCTCGCGGCCACGAAGGAACTGCTGGCCGGCCCCAAACCGGCCACCCCGTCGGCGGGTTTCGCGGCGATGAACGCGCTGTCGGCGCGGTTCTTCGCCTCCGAGGAAGGTCAGGAAGGCATCACGGCGTTCGCCCAGAAACGCAAGCCGCGCTGGGTGCCCGGGGACTGAAGGTCAGTCGTCCGAGAGGGCCACGGTGAGGCGGCGGCTGTCGGCACGGTCGCCGCCGGGGGCCAGCGCGCGCTCCGCGTCGGAGAGAACGCCGCGGATGGCGAGGTAGGCCTTCGGGTCGGCCTGCTTGAGCAGTTCCGAGCCACCCCAGATCAGCACGTGCTCACCGGAAGGCAACCAGGACAGATCGGTCAGGCAGTCGTACAACGCGTCCAGGTTGCGGCCGAAGTAGGCGGGGAAGGACAGCGCGGTGGCGATCGCCTCCATTGTGGACAGCTTGTCCATCGGGTGACCGGCCACCAGGTGCGCGTACGCGCCGCGGGCATACGCCTGCTCCGCAAGGGTTTTCGAGTTCGTGTGCTCCATTGGCCTTCTACTTCGCGGGGTCAACGACGACAAAGCTCTGGTAGTGGTCACCGGTGTAGTACAGCTCCCGCCCGTCACCAGTGATCAGTCGTCGTGGTCCCCGGTCGGCGCTGCCCGGCGTTGGCACTGTGTATTCATGGTAGTAACCGGAGGGCTTTTGAGGCAGGCGTTTCTCTCTGTTCTCGAACACGGTCCCGTCACTGCCAGGGTACGGAAAGGGCCCCCCGGCCTGGATCAGACGATAGGTTGTGGCTGTTTCGGGCGGCAACGTGGATAATGCCTGGGTCTGCGGCGCTGAAACGCGCGTCTCGATGACGTCCCTGACCAGCCACCCGCCGAGGACGAGCACGATGAGCCCGACCAGGGCGGCGGTGATCCGCCTTCTGCTTGTCGCTTGCTTCACCGGTTCGTCAGGTCCTCGTGCTCGGGGCGGACCTCGCCGGCCGGCCCCCGGGACCGCGCGTCGTCGCGGCCCGGCCGGAACCAGGCGGCCACCCGGTCGACGATCCGGTCGATCAGCCACGCGCCGCCGAGGCACAGCGGCCCGAGCACGGCGACGACCAGCACGAACTGTACGGGGAACCACAGCTGCGCCAGCCACAGCTCCGCGTTGTCCCACCAGTTGGCCAGCCCGTCGAACACGGATCACAGGGTACGCGCACCCGGGAGGCGGTAGTTTGCAGGCATGTTCGCCGTGTATGCCCGAGAACCGAACCAGGACAAGCCGCTCGACTCGCTCGTCGTCGGTGAGCGCCCGGAGCCCGAAGTGCCGGAAGGCTGGGTCCGGGTCGCGGTCAAGGCGGCGAGTCTCAACATGCACGACATCTGGACGCTGCGCGGGGTCGGCATCAAACCCGACCAGTTCCCGATGATCCTCGGCTGTGACGGTGCCGGGGTGCTCGACGACGGCACGGAGGTCGCGCTGCACTCCGTGATCAACGCGCCGGGCTGGCAGGGCGACGAGACCCTGGACCCGAAACGCACGTTGCTCACCGAGAAGCTCCAGGGCACCTTCGCGGACTTCGTGGTCGTCCCGGCCCGCAACGTACTGCCCAAGCCGGCCGGCCTGTCCTTCGCGGAAGCCGCCACCATGGGCACGGCATGGCTGACCGCGTACCGGATGCTGTTCGTGAAGTCGGGGCTGAGACCGGGTGAGACCCTGCTCGTGCAGGGTGCCTCCGGCGGTGTTTCGACCGCGCTGATCCAGCTCGGCCGGGCGGCCGGGTTCCGGGTGTGGGTGACCGGGCGCACCGAGGAGAAGCGCGCGCTGGCCGAGCGGCTGGGCGCGCACCAGACCTTCGAGTCCGGCGCGCGGCTGTCCGAGCGGGTGGACGCGGTGTTCGAGACCGTCGGCAAGGCGACCTGGTCGCATTCGGTGAAGTCGCTCAAGCCGGGCGGGATCATCGTGGTGTCCGGAGCGACCAGTGGTCCGGACCCGAGCGCGGAACTACAGCGCGTGTTCTTCCTTCAGCTTCGCGTGACAGGATCGACCATGGGGACCCGTGACGAGCTGGCGAACCTTTTGTCCTACGTCGACCTGGCGGGCATCAGGCCCCAGATCGGCGCCGAACTGCCTTTCACCGACGCCGCCCAGGGCTTCCGAAACATGCTGGACGGCGAGACCGCCGGAAAAATCGTTTTCACTCGCTAAGCCGCAAAAATGTACTCTGACCAGCGAAGACGTCTTGTTGATATCATGCTGACTCCGGTTTGTGATCAACGGGGAAGGCGGGGAAGGCAAGAGTTCCTCGCTAATCTGGGTATATGACCGCAATGGAGCGGGAGAAGACGGCCAAGCCGGGCTCTCCACACGCCGACCCGGCCGCGGTGCGGGTCGGGTACCAGAGTTTTGCCGGCTACCGGACGAGGGTGCTGGAAGCCGGTCCCCGCGAGCGGGGCTCGACCAGGCTGGTCCTGCTGCACGGCTATTGCGACAGTGCCGACACCTGGCGCCCCGCCTTGGCCGAACTCGCCGCCGCCGGTGTCTCTGTCCTTGCGGTCGACCTGCCCGGGTTCGGGGAAGCCGACCCGCTGCGGCCCGGCGCGATGCTGCCGCAGTTCGACCTGTTCGTCGACGCGGTCCTGACCGAACAGCGCCGTTACGGCAGGATCGTGCTCGCCGGCAACTCGCTCGGTGGCACCATGAGCCTGCGCGCCGCGCAGTCACCCCGGCTCCCGATCGCCGGGGTGGTGTCCATCGCGGCGCCCGGTCTCGTCGACTCATGGCTGGTGCGCACGGTCGGCCGGTATCCGCTACCCCTGCGGCTGGCCGCCTCGCTGCCGCTGCCGGTACCCGGCTTCCTGGTACGCACCATCGCCGAGTACGTGGTCCCGAGGCTGCTCTACGCCGACCACGTGGTCGCCGAGGCCGAGCAGGTGCGGCGGTTCACCAGCCTCTTCCCGGACTACCGCTCGGCGACCACCCGGCTGGAGCAGACGCGCCAGCTGGTCTCGGAGCTCGACGAGGCCTACCAGGGTATCGAGGAGATCCAGGTACCGCTGCTCGTGGTCGTCTGCGGCCGGGACCGCCTGGTGAGCCAGGCCTCCGGCGAGCGGCTGCACGCGCTGGTCCCGCACAGTCGGCTGCTTGTCCGCGCCGAGTGGGGGCACTGCCCGCAGCTGGACGATCCGGCCGGGCTCGCCGAGATGCTCACCTACTTCGCCACCGGGGTCTTCCGGCAGACCTGCCCGCAACCCACCGCGAAGCCCAAGCGCCGTGGCACCAAGCCGGTCTCGATCCCCAACGCGGCGGCCGGGTAGCTCACCCGAGCCACCGCTGGGCCTGCTTCAGCGCGGCGACGGCCTCGCCGTGCAGCCGCGCGAAGATCTCCGCGGCGGGACCCGCCGAAGCCACGGGATAGGTCTGACCCGCCCACAGGTTCAGCCCGTCCGAATCGCCGGCCTTTCCCGCGGCTGCCCTGACCGGCCGCGTGAGATGGTGCACCTGCGGGTAGGCGGCGGGGGCGTGCGCGGAATGCTCGGTGAGAAACCGGTTCACGATGCCGCGTGCCGGCCGCCCGCTGAACGCGCGGGTGAACGCCGTCGGCCGGCCCGCTTCGGCGAGCGCGCGCCGATGCGCGGGCTGAGTGCCCGCCTCGTCGGCCCGCAGGAAGGCGGTGCCCAGCTGAGCCGCCGCGGCCCCGGCGACGAGCACCGCGGCGACATCGGCGCCATGCACCAGACCACCGGTGGCGATCAGCGGAAGGTCCACTTCGGACGAAACCAGCCGCAGCGCGGCGAGCAGACCGTAGACCGGTCCCCCGGCCGGATCGGACGGATCGTCGGCGAACAGCCCGCGGTGGGCACCGGCCTCGAAACCCTGCACGCACAACGCGTCCGCCCCGACCTCGGCGGCCCGCACCGCCTCACCGGGACCGGTCACGGTCACCACGACCTTGCTCCCGGCCTCGTGCAGGCGGCCGACGTCCTCGGGCGAGGGCAGGCCGAAGGTGAACGAGACCAGCGGGATCCGTTGCGCGACAACGAGATCCAGCTTCGCCGGGTACTCGTCGTCGTCCCAGCGCGCCTCGCCGGGCTCGGCCCCGTACCGCCGCCCCTCGGCCACGATCCGCGACACATAACCGGATATGTCCACAGTGGACTCACTGCCGGGCACGAACAGGTTCACCCCGAAGGAGCCGGCCGTCAGCTCACGGGTCCTGGCGATCCGGGCGGCGAGGTCTTCGGCCTTGAGGTAGCCGGCCGCGAGGAACCCCGATCCGCCGGCCTCCACGACCGCGGCGACGAGCTCCGGCGTCGAAGGGCCACCGGCCATCGGCGCGACGAGCAAGGGAAAGCGCAGTCCTTCGAGCATGGCTCCACACTACGTTAGAGTCGTTTCGTGGCTGATCTCGAACTCGTCCGCACCCTGTCGCTCGACGAGCACGGCCTGGCGACGGTCGCCGTCGCCCGCGCCGACGGCACGGTGCACGCCTCGGTCGTCAACGCCGGGATCATCGACGACCCGGTGACCGGCCTGGCGTCGATCGGGTTCGTGGCCCGCGGCGGCGCCCGCAAGCTCGAACTGCTCCGCTACCGTCACCACGCCACCATCGTCTTCCGCCGCGGCTGGCAATGGGTCTCCGTGCAGGGCTCCGCCCGGCTGGTCGGTCCTGACGATCCCGATCCGGGCTTCGCCCCCGGCGAACTGCCGCGCCTGCTCCGCGAAGTCTTCCTCGCCGCCACCGGCACCCACGACGACTGGGACGAATACGACCGCGTGATGGCCGCCGAACGCCGCTGCGCCGTGTTCATCCAGGCCGAGCGCATCATCGGCAACGGCTGAGCACCCCTTGTTTCAGGGCGAACTCAGGGCACGAGCCTGCCCAGCAGTTCCGTCAGCACGATCCGCACCGGGTACGGCTTCACCGCGTCGAACGGCTCGTCACTGGTAGCAACAACAGGCTACTTGCCCTTGCCCTTCGGCTCCTCGGTCGACAGCGCGGCGACGAAGGCCTCCTGCGGAACCTCGACCCGGCCGACGGTCTTCATCCGCTTCTTGCCTTCCTTCTGCTTCTCCAGCAGCTTGCGCTTCCGCGAGATGTCACCGCCGTAGCATTTGGCGAGCACGTCCTTCCGGATCGCGCGAATGGTCTCGCGGGCGATGATCCGGGAGCCGACCGCCGCCTGGATGGGCACTTCGAACTGCTGGCGCGGAATGAGTTCACGCAGCCGCGCCGCCATCTTGTTGCCGTAACCGTAGGCGGCGTCCTTGTGCACGATCGCGGAGAACGCGTCCACCGGCTCGCCCTGCAGCAGGATGTCGACCTTGACCAGGTCGGCCACCTGGGTGCCCGCCTCCTCGTAGTCCAGCGACGCGTAACCACGGGTCCGGGACTTCAGCGAGTCGAAGAAGTCGAAGATGATCTCCGCGAGCGGCAGGTGGTAGCGCAGCTCGACACGGTCCTCCGACAGGTAGTCCATGCCCAGCAGCTTCCCGCGCTTGCTCTGGCACAGCTCCATGATCGCGCCGATGAACTCCGCGGGCGCGATCACGGTGACCTTCGACAGCGGCTCGTGCACCTCGACGATCTTGAAGCCGCTCGGCCAGTCCGACGGATTGGTCACCACGTGCTCGCTGCCGTCCTCCAGCAGCACACGGTAGACGACGTTCGGCGCGGTGGAGATCAGGTCGAGGCCGAACTCGCGCTCGAGCCGGTCGCGCGTGATCTCCAGGTGCAGCAGGCCGAGGAAGCCGCACCGGAAACCGAAGCCCAGCGCCACGGACGTCTCCGGCTCGAAGGTCAGCGCGGCGTCGTTCAGCTGGAGCTTCTCCAGCGCCTCACGCAGTTCCGGGTAGTCCGAACCGTCCACCGGATACAGCCCGGAATAGACCATCGGCTTCGGGTCGCGGTATCCGGCCAGCGGTTCGGTCGCACCCTTGCGCTCTCTGGTGACGGTGTCGCCGACGCGGGACTGGCGGACGTCCTTCACCCCGGTGATCAGGTAGCCGACCTCGCCGACGCCGAGGCCCGCGCTGGGCTTGGGTTCCGGCGAGATGATGCCGACCTCGAGCAGTTCGTGCGTGGCGCCGGTGGACATCATCCGGATCCGCTCGCGCGGGGTGATCCTGCCGTCCACCACCCGGATGTAGGTGACCACACCGCGATAGGTGTCGTACACGGAGTCGAAGATCATGGCACGGGCGGGCGCGTGCTCGTCGCCCTGCGGCGGCGGCACCTGGCGAACCGTCTCGTCGAGCAGTTCCTTGACACCCTGGCCGGTCTTGGCCGACACGCGCAGCACGTCGCCGGGGTCGCAGCCGATGATGTGGGCGAGTTCGGCGGCGTACTTGTCCGGGTCGGCGGCGGGCAGGTCGATCTTGTTCAGGACCGGGATGACGTGCAGGTCCCCCTCGAGCGCGAGGTAGAGGTTGGCCAGGGTCTGCGCCTCGATCCCCTGCGCGGCGTCGACCAGCAGGATCGCGCCCTCGCAGGCCTCCAGCGCCCGTGAGACCTCGTAGGTGAAGTCCACGTGCCCCGGAGTGTCGATGAGGTGCAGCACGTGATCCTGGCCGTCCACCCGCCACGGCAGGCGCACGTTCTGGGCCTTGATCGTGATCCCGCGCTCACGCTCGATGTCCATCCGGTCGAGGTACTGGGCGCGCATGGCCCGCTCCTCGACCACGCCGGTGAGCTGCAGCATCCGGTCGGCCAGGGTGGACTTGCCGTGGTCGATGTGCGCGATGATGCAGAAGTTCCGGATCAGGTCCGGGGGCGTGAAGGTCTGGTCGGCGAAGGTCACTCGGGTCCTCGGCTTGTCGTAGGTTCGCTGTCCATGCTCCCATGAGTGTCCGGCGGGATTTCCGGGTCATCCCCGATGCCGGGTCGCCGTGCGCGTGCTGACCTGGAGGTATGAGCACTTCGTTCGGCCGCTTGCTGGACCGTGTCGCGGAGGTCGTGCTGGCACCCGCGAACGCGGCGATCGAGCGGCATGTCCTGCACGTGGCAAAGATCACTCCCGGCGAGGCGGTGCTGGTCGTCGGCGAGAGACCCGCCCTCGGGCGGCACACCGGCTCACCCGAACACACCGGGCTCGACGACGCGTCGGTCGACGTCGTGCTCAGCGTCAACGACGTGCGGAACTGGGCCGACCGGCGGGCCGCGTTCGCCGAACTGTTCCGGGTACTGCGGCCCGGCGGGCGGCTCGTCCTGTCGGCGCTCGAACGGCGGCTGCCGGTGTCCCGGCACGAACTGGCCGACGAAGCCGGCGCGGCCGGGTTCACCGACCTGCAGACCTGGGTGTGGGAGCCACCCGGCCCGGGCGGCCTGGCGGCCCAGCTTCGCGCGCTACGACAGTGACGCCGCCCGCATGTCCGTCCGCAGTGGATGATCGGCGGGGATCTCGACCAGGACGATCCGGGTGCCGTCTGGATCGGAGATCCAGGCCTCGTCCAGGCCCCACGGTTCCCGCCGGGCGTCCCGGTCCGGTGTCACCCCCTTCGCGGCCAGTTCGTCCAGGGTGGAGGGCAGGTCCGGCACCTGCAGCCACAGTTCCAGGTTGCCGGTCCTCCCCGGCTCGCCCCGCCCGGAGACCTCCAGGAAGCCCTGGCCCAGGAAGAACACCGTGCCACCTGGGAAGGTCCGGTAGATCGCCAGACCGAGCACGTCGGCATAGAACGCGGTCAACGCCTCCAGGTCGCGAGGCCGGACCAGCACCCTGCTGCTCAAAACGTGCATAACACCTCCCTACCGCAGGTGTTCAGGAGGCGGCAATCGCGGCAATCCCGGCGAGTACCACGATCGAGCCCGCCAGCCGCCGCACCGGGTTGGCCTCGCCCAGCACGAGTCACCCGGCGAGGCCCCCGAGCACGATGCTGACCTCACACGCGGGCGCGACCAGGCTCACCGGTGCCAGCCGCATCGCGAACAGCACGAGCACGTAGGCCACCGGCGAAAGCCCGCCGACGACGAGCACTTCCCGCCAGTACGCCCGCCAGAGCCGAAGCACCTCTCCCCGGCCGAACGCGACCGGCGCCAGCAACACGCTCCGCAGCAGGATCCCGGTGCCGAAGTAGATCACGGGCGGCACGCCGAGCGCGTTGACGGCGTGGTCGTCCCAAAGCCGGTAGGCGGCGATGGTGACGCCGGTGAGCAGGCCGTACCCCGCTCCGGCCCGGCGGGCACGGCCATCGGACACGACCACATCGGAACCGGTCCCGATCAGGAGCACGCCCGCGACGACCAGCAGCGCACCCATCAGCCCCAGGATCCCCGGCCGCTCGCCGAACAGCAGCACGGCGGCGAACACGGCCAGCAGCGGCCCACTACCCCGGGCGAGCGGGTAGACCACCGAAAGGTCACCGACGGCGTAACCGCGCTGTAGCACGATGCCGTACAGGACATGGAAGATCGCGGTGAGCGTGGCGGCGAGCAGCCACGTCCATTGTGGACGCTCATGGCCACCGATCGCGACGGCCACCGCGATCGGCGCGCGACACACCGCGCCGGCCGCGTGGTACAGGAACACAAAGGCCGCACCGCCGTCGCGGACGCGCTTGGCGGCCAGATTCCACCCGGGGTGCACGATCGCCGCGGTGAGCACAAGAGCGAGAGCTGAGCCGTTCACGGAGGCCTTTCCGCCTTCCGCGGGCACGGAAGGTCGAGGCCCTCTTGGCTTTTGTCCACCTCAGGTGTACCGGCGGGGGTCCAGCCCGGCGGCCGGTGCCGCTCGGACCAGCCCCGCCACCCCTGATTGTCGATCCGCGGCGGGGCGGTGGCGGAACCCTGGGCACCACCCCGACCACCTTACCGCTGCTGGTAGTCTTGTCGACCGTTGCCGTGTGGCATTCCGCCAGGGAGGAAGCCCGGTCACCGGGGCCACCACAACGCGGCAGCGAAACCCGCCGAAAGATCAAGGAGCGCCTTCATGGCCAACATCAAGTCCCAGATCAAGCGCATCAAGACCAACGAGAAGGCGCGCCAGCGCAACCAGTCGATCAAGTCCTCGGTGAAGACCGCGATCCGCAAGTTCCGCGAGGCCGCCGAGTCCGGTGACAAGGACAAGGCCATCGAACTGCAGCGCGAGGCGGCGAAGAAGCTGGACAAGGCCGCCAGCAAGGGCGTCATCCACCCCAACCAGGCCGCGAACAAGAAGTCGGCCATGGCCAGGCGCGCCCACCAGCTCTGATTCCGCGCCACGAAGCCCGCAAGTTGTCACCATCTTGCGGGCTTTTGCGTGACCGCCGGGCGGCGTGCCCGGACGTGGGACTCGCACACCGGCAACGCCGAACACGCACAGCCCGAACGCGGGACTCGCACCGGCCGGGCACGCGGTCAGCGCTTCTCGCGTGCCGCGACCAGGTCGAGCACGGCGCGCTCCAGCGCGTAGGACGAGTCTGCCGCGGCGCCCTTGACCTCCGCGTTGACCCTGGCCACGACCGCCATCGCCTCCGCCAGCCCAGCCTCGGCCCAGCCGCGCGCCTGACCCTGTGCCTTGCGGACCTTCCACGGGGGCATGCCCAGTTCGCCCGCCAGCTGGTTCGGGTTGCCGCGGCCCGCGGCCGACACCCGCGCGATCGTCCGCACCGCGTCCGCGAGCGCGTCGGCGACCAGTACGTGCGGCACGCCGATCTGCATCGCCCAGCGCATCGACTCGAGCGCGGCCGCACGATCGCCGGCGACCGCCTTCTCCGCCACCGCGAACCCGGTGACGTCGGCACGGCCGCGGTGGTACCGGCGGACCGCCTGCTCGTCCACCTTGCCGCCGGTGTCGGCCACCAACTGGGCGGCCGCCGACGCGAGCTCCCGCAGGTCCGAACCCACCGAGTCGATGAGCGCCACCACCCCGGCCGGGTCGATCCGGCCGCCGGCCTGGCGGACCTCGTTGCGCACGAACGCCTCACGCTCGGCGGGCTTGGTGATCTTGGGGCATTCGGTGATCTCGGCGCCCGCCTTGCGCAGGGCCGCCGGCAACGCCTTGGCCGCCTTGCTCCGCCCGCCCCCGGAGTGCACGACGACCAGCACGACGCCGTCCGCGGGCTGGGCGAGGTAACCCAGCAGCGAGTCCGCCAGCTCCTGCGCGATGTCCTGCGCCGATTCGAGCACGATCACCCTGCCTTCGCTGAACAGCGACGGGCTGACCAGTTCGGCGAGCTCGGCAACTGTGAGTTCCGACACTTTCGCGCGCGTGGAGTCCGCGGCCGGGTCGGTCTGCCTGGCCGCCCGGACAGCGGCGCGAACAGCGCGTTCGACGAGAAGTTCCTCCTCGCCGAGGACGAGATGGAGGGATGAGAGGGTCACGGCGGCTGGCACAACACCGATCCTGCCATGGTGACGAAGGCCGCAGGGCATGGCGGGACGCGAAGCCGATGTCGTATGTTGTTACGGACGCATTGCGTGAAGTGAGCGTCGACAACCGAATACCGCTCATCCAGAGGGGCAGAGGGAACGGCCCGACGAAGCCCCGGCAACCGGCGTCAGCCTGTCATCTCGATTCCGCGAGGTAGCTGACGACCACGGTGCCAATTCCGGCCCACGCCAGTGGGACAGATGAGGAAAGGAACCTCGCGATGACTGCAGCCCTTAGCTCGACCGGCACCCGGCGCGCCCTGGATCTGGGCCCCGCCGTGGAACTGGTGTCGAAGGAAGAGGGTCACCGCCAGCCGCTCGCCCCGGAGTTCGTCTCCGCGGAGGACTTCTCGCCCCTCGAGGTCGCCTACGACTTCGGCCGGGTGCGCCGCGAGGACATCGAAGCGGGCCCCAAGAACATCTGGCGGTACAAGAAACTGCTTCCGGTGCCGTCGACCGTCGAGGAGACGCCGAACACCGAGCCCGGCTGTACCAGGCTGATCCGCGCCGACCGGCTCGCCAGGGCACTCGGCGTGAAGCGGGTCTGGATCAAGGACGACACCGGGAACCCGACCCACTCGTTCAAGGACCGCGTGGTCGCCGTGGCGCTGGCCGCGGCCCGCGAGTTCGGGTTCGACACGCTGGCCTGCCCCTCCACCGGCAACCTGGCCAACGCCGTCGCCGCCGCGGCCGCCCGCGCCGGCTGGCGATCGGTGGTGCTGATCCCCGCCTCGCTCGAGCGCGCCAAGGTGCTGACCACCGCGGTCTACGACGGCAACCTCATCGCGGTGGACGGCAACTACGACGACGTCAACCGGCTGGCCACCCAGCTCGCCGCCGAGCACGAGACCTGGGCGTTCGTCAACGTCAACGTGCGGCCGTACTACTCCGAGGGCTCCAAGACCCTCGCCTTCGAGATCGCCGAGCAGCTCGGCTGGCGGCGGCCCGAGCAGATCGTCGTGCCGGTCGCGTCCGGGTCCCAGCTGACCAAGGTCGACAGGGGTTTCCGTGAGCTCGCGCAGGTGGGGCTGGTCGACGACACCCCGTACAAGGTGTTCGGCGCGCAGGCCACCGGTTGCTCGCCGGTGTCGACCGCGTTCCGCCACGGCCACGACGTGGTGCAGCCGGTCAGGCCGGACACCATCGCCCGGTCGCTGGCCATCGGCAACCCGGCCGACGGCCCCTATGTGCTCGACGTGGTCAACCGCACCGGCGGCGCCGTGGAAGACGTCAACGACGAAGAGATCGTCGAGGGTATCCGGTTGCTGGCCCGCACCGAGGGCGTCTTCGCCGAGACCGCGGGCGGGGTCACCGTCGCGACCGCCAAGAAGCTCATCGAGGCCGGCAAGATCGACCCGGACGCCGAGACGGTGCTGATCATCACCGGGGACGGCTTGAAGACCCTGGACGCCGTGGAAGGCCGGATCGGCCCGCGCGTTACGGTCGCACCGTCGGCCGACGCCGTCCGCGAGGCACTCGGCGACTGACCGGCCCGCTCCCCGGCCCCAACGCACACTTGACCGGCCCGCCGGCCCGAGGTCTACTCGGTTCGGTGGTGAAGTGAGGTGGCACGGTCCGGGCGCGCGCTGCGGTTGTCGATCTTCGTGGACGAAGGCGACACCTGGGAGCACAAGCCGCTCTACGCCGAAATCGTGCACCGCGCACGAAAGGCGGGCCTGGCCGGCGCGACCGTGATCCGTGGCATCGAGGGCTACGGCGGGACCCGGAGTATCCATACCAGCCACCTGTTCCGGCTCAGCGACCACGTGCCGTTGCTGATCGTCCTGGTGGACGACGAGGAGCGGATCCGGGCGTTCCTTCCGCAGCTCGACGAATCGCGCATCACCGGGATGGCGGCCCTCGACGAGGTGGATGTCGTCCTCGGCCGGCATCGAGTGAGGTAGTGGCCGCGGCAGGGGGCGCGCCGGCGGGCGGAGGAGGATATCCCCATGGACGGCGAGGTTGAGCTGGAAGAACCGGTCGATTCCGACGTCGACCTCCGGGTCCCGTCGCAGCGTCGTGAGCTCGCGCGCCACCACGGGCCCGTGCTCGCGGTGATCGCGGTCGGGGGCGGGCTGGGTGCGCTCGGCCGCTACGGGCTCGCCGTGTTGCTGCCCACCCGGCCCGGCCACTTTCCGTGGGCGACCTTTTTCACCAATGTGCTCGGCTGCCTGCTCATCGGCGTGCTCATGGTGTTGATCACCGAGATGTGGACGGTCCACCGGCTCGTCCGGCCGTTCATCGGCGTCGGCGTTCTCGGCGGTTTCACCACCTTTTCCACCTACGCGGCCGAGATCCGCGCGCTGTTGGAGGCTGAGACCGTCGGCCTTGCTTTCGCCTACCTCGCGGGCACGTTCGCCGGCGCCATGCTCGCCGTTGTGGCGGGCGTGTGGGCGACCAGAGCCGTCCTCCGCGTCGACCTGCCCGGACGGGGAGGGACTGCCTGACATGCACACCACCGAGCGGGCCCTGCGGCTGACGATCTTCCTCGGCGAGGACGATCGCTGGCAGCACAAACCGCTCCACCACGAGATCGTCCAGCGTGCCCACGAAGCCGGCCTGGCCGGCGCGACCGTGCTGCGCGGCTGCGAGGGCTTCGGCGGGACCGGGCTCGTCCACACCACCCGCCTGCTCAGTCTGTCCGAAGAGCTGCCTGTCGTGGTGATCATCGTCGACGCCGAGGAACGGGTCCGCGGGTTTCTGCCCCAACTCGACGACCTGGGCGCGACCATGGTCGTGCTCGACGAGGTCGAGGCCCTTCGCTATACGGGAGAGCAGGTCACGTGACCCTTGTCCTGATCTTCGTCGGTGCCGCCATCGGCGCGCCGTTACGCTACCTGACGGACCGGGCCGTCCAAGCTCGTCACGACAGTCTGTTCCCCTGGGGAACCTTCACCGTCAACCTGGCAGGCTGCCTGATCCTGGGCGCGCTCACCGGCGCAAGCAGCGCGCTTCCCGCCCAGGCGCTCTCCTTCGCCGGCACCGGTTTCTGCGGTGCGCTGACCACCTACAGCACGTTCAGTTATGAAACGTTGCGCCTTGCGGAGCAACGGGCCTACTTCTACGCGACGATGAATGTCGTCGTCAGCATCATCGCGGGCGTCGGGGCGACCTTGCTCGCCTACACCACCACGAGGGCACTCGCCCTCTGACCGCACCACAGGCCGCCCGAGTTCACCACTGGTTCCGGCACGGAGGTTTACGAACGCTCCGATCAGGATAGACAACCCTGCGTGGCGTCCAGTGGGACGCAGGGAGGAATCATGAAGCCGAGGAAAAGGTGGACTCCACTCGGTGACGAGTCGTACCGCCTGTTTTGGCACAGCGTCGCCTGGAGGCTCGATCGGGCGCCGGAGGGCTGCGGGTACCCCTGGCTTCTGCGGAACAACCAAGGCGCCAAACAGTACATCGGCGACATGGATGTGGAAGCCGCACAACGCAAGGCCGAGTTCTGGCTCGACGTGAGCACGGGCGGGCTGTACCCGTCGCCCAGTCCTCGGATCGCCCTCGACTGGGCGGCGTGATCCGGACTCGGATTCAGGCCATCGCTACCTCCCCCGCCTTACGACGGCCGGTCCCGTCTCGTCGGGGACGACCGCGGTGTCGCCGCCGGTGTCGGTCCGGGCGACCAGCGCACCCGCGGCCACGAGTGTGTCTACTGTGGACTTGTTGGGGTGACCGTACGAATTACCCGCGCCCACACTGATGATCGCGAGCCTCGGGGCCACCGCGGCGAGGAAGAGCGGCAGGGAGAACCGGCTCCCGTGATGCGGCACTTTCAGCACGTCGGCGTGCAGATCCGTGCCCGCGGCGAGTAGATCGTCCTGGGCCGCGAACTCCATGTCCCCGGTGAGCAGCACCCCTCCGGCCGGAGTGATCGCCCGGAGCACGACCGACGCGTTGTTGATATCGGTTCCGTCGTTGTCCTCCTCCTGTCGCGCACTCACATAGCGCGGGCCCAGCACCCGCATGCTCAGCCCCGGCCAGTCGAGTTGTTGCCCGACGTCCAACTCCAGCAACGGCACACCCCGGCGTGCGGTGACCTGGGCGACCTGCCGCCACGCCCAGCCGGGCATCCGCCCCGGCCCCACCGCGACCGCACCCACCGCGCGGGCGGCGAGCACCGAGTCCAGCCCGCCGATGTGATCGGCGTGCAGGTGACTCAGCACCAGCAAGGGCACCCGGTCGATCCCCAGCCGCGCGAGACAATCGTCGGCGGGACCCGGCTCCGGGCCGGTATCCACCACGACGGCACGCCCCGGCTCGGCCGTGGCCAGGACGATCGTGTCGCCCTGCCCGACGTCGCAGGCCACCATCGACCACCTCGCCGGCGGCCAGCCCGGCGCGATCACCTGGACCGGCACCACGACAAGCAGCACGCAGACCAGTCCGAGCGCCAGCCCGATCCGCAGCCGCGGCCGGCGTAGCGCGAGCGCCACCGCGACCACGGCGACCAGTGCGAGGGTGCCGCCCCACCAGCCCCCGGGCCACGGCAGGACCGCCCCCGGCACCCGGGACGCGTGGCGTGCGACGAGGATCAGCCACTCGGCTTCGGGCCCCGACGGCAACGCCGACAGCCTGGCCGCGGCCGGCCAGAACGTCGCCAGAACCGCGGTCACCACGCCGAGCACGGTGGCAGGCGGAACCGCCGGCGCCGCGAGGATGTTGGCCGCGATCGACACCACGCTGACCTGTCCGGCCATGCCCGCGATCACCGGTGCCGTGACCACGAACGCCGCCATCGGAACCGCGAGACCTTCGGCGAAACCGGCGGGCACCCCGCGCCTCGCCAGGGCCTCGGCCCAGCGCGGAGCGAGGAGCACCAGCCCGGCCGTGGCGAGCACCGAGAGCGCGAAGCCGAAGCTGACCGCCATCGCCGGGTCGACGGCGATTAGGACCAGCACGGCGGCCGCCAGAGCCGGCAGTGCCGAACGTTCCCGCCCGAGCGCCAGGGCGAGCAGCCCGACCGCGCCCATGACCCCGGCCCGTAGCACGCTCGGCTCGGCCCCGGCGAGCACCACGAACCCGACGAGGGCCAGTCCGGCCAGACACGCGGAGACCCTCGGCCCCAGCCGCAGGACACGCAGGAGCAGGAGAACCGCGCCGGCCACGACGGCCAGGTTGCTTCCGCTTACCGCCATCAGATGCGACAGGCCCGCCTCGGTGAACTCGCGCTCCACCTGCGGGGACAATCCGCCGGTATCACCGACCACAAGCCCCGGCAGCAAGCCGGCCGCCTCATCGGAGAGGACCGAACTCGCCTGCCTGAGCGCGGCCCGGAGCGATTCGGCCGCTCGTTGCCACCAGGAGGCCGCACCCGGCTCGACCGGCGGTCCGCGCACGTACACCGCGGCCACCGTCAGGTCGCTTCCCCTTGGCGGAGCCAGCGTGCCGGTAACGGTGACGTCCTGGCCTGGCAGCAGACCAGCCCACTGCTGGAACGGCGCGATGAGCACGACTCGCCCGCTGGACCGCACAGGAGTCCGGGAACCCGGGGTCTCGGCCTGGAGCACCTCGGCCGTGATCACGACCGAACGGCTGCCCGCCTGCTGGTTGGCGTATCCGGCCGAGTGCACCGGTTTCGGCCGTTCGGTCACCGTCACCCGGAGCGTGGCGTTCGTTCCCCTGGCGGACAGCTCGCGCAGCGGATCGTGCTCGGCCCTGAACAGCCGCATGGTCAGCGGTCCCGCGAGCATCAGCCCCGTCGCCAGCAAGGCCGCGCCACCGGCGCGCCACCGAAACCGCGCCGAGCCGTCGGGGCGGGCCGGGCGCCGGGGGGACAGCCACCAGAGAAGAAACGACGCGGCCATCGCGGCGGCCGCGCCGCAGGCCGGCGCGGCCCACCATCCCCAGAGCAGGCCGAGCAGCACGCCGAGCCAAAGCGCGACCGCGGCCGGAACGAGCCGGAGATCGTGCCGGGCGGTAGCGGCCTGAAAGCCGTTCACGAGACCGTCACCTGATCACGGAGCCGGGCCAGCTTGGTGGTCCCGATCCCCTCGACGTCCTGGAGCTGTTCGACGTTGGTGAAACGGCCGTGCCGACCGCGCCAGTCGACGATCCGCTTCGCGGTGACCGCGCCGACGCCCGGTAAGGCGTCGAGCTGGTCCGCGGTCGCGGTGTTCAGGTCGAGCTTTCCCGGCGGCGCGCTCGCCGGTTCCTGCTGGGCGGCCGGGGGCACGGGAACCCCCACGTAGAGCTGTTCGCCGTCGGACAGTTTTCGCGCCAGGTTGAGCGCGCTGACGTCGATACCGGGAAGGGCACCGCCCGCGGCCAGCAACGCGTCGGCGACACGGGCTCCGCTCGGAACCGTCACCAATCCTGGCGAAACCACCTTTCCGACCACGCTGATCACCAGCGAGCTCTCCGCGATCTTGCTGGCGGAAGCCAGGACGGGCGGCGGACTGTCCCGGGCGGCGGGCAGCAGCGGTGGCCGCTCCGTGGGAGGACCACCACCGAGCAGCAGGATCGAGCCGCAGACGAGCACGATCACCGCGAGCAGGCTGGCGCAGACCGCGGTCAGCCTGCGGCGGCGCGGGCTGCGCGTGAGCGCGCCCGGCACCCACCGCTCGACCAGCCG
>NZ_DATELF010000124.1:0-4452 GCF_035276945.1 Amycolatopsis sp.
CGGCGAAGTCGGCGACGCTGGAGCCGCGACGGCCCGGCGTGGTCGGCTTGTACTTACGGATAGCCATTGATTTACAACCCCTTAGCTGACCGGGCCGCCGAAGGCCTCGATACGGTCACCGTCAGCCAGCTTGACCATCGCCCGCTTGGTGGCCTTGCGCTGGCCCCAGCCGGTGCGGGTGCGCTTGCGCTTGCCCTCGCGGTTCGCGGTGTTCACCGTCAGCACGCGGACGTTGAAGATCTGCTGGATCGCGATCTTGATCTGGGTCTTGTTCGCGTCCGGGTGGACGAGGAACGTGTACCAGTTCTGGTCGAGAACGCTGTAGCTCTTCTCGGAGACCACCGGGGCGACGATGATGTCGCGCGGGTCGGCGATAGTGGTCACTTGCTCTCCTCCTCGGAGGCCTCGGCCGGCACGCCCAGACCCTTGCCGCCGGTCCGGCTCGCAAGCTCGCAGAACTCATCGAGTGCGTCCTTGGTGAAGACCACCTCGTCAGCGACCAGCACGTCGTACGTGTTCAGCTGACCGGCCTCGATGAGGTGCACGGTCGCCTCGTTGCGCAGCGACACCCAGTTCAGCTCGTCGGTGCTGCTCAGCACGACCAGCACCTTGCGGGACTCGGTCGCCTTACGCAGGGTCGCGATGGCGGCCTTGGTCGACGGCTTCTCGCCGCTGACGAACGCCTCGACCACGTGCACCCGGCCGTCGCGAGCCCGGTCGGAGAGGGCGCCACGCAGGGCGGCGGCCTTCATCTTCTTCGGGGTCCGCTGGCTGTAGTCGCGCGGCACCGGGCCGTGCACCACACCGCCGCCGGTGAACTGCGGCGCGCGGATCGAGCCCTGCCGGGCGCGACCGGTGCCCTTCTGCTTGTACGGCTTCTTGCCGCCACCGGCGACGTCGCCGCGGGTCTTCGCCTTGTGCGTGCCCTGCCGGGCCGCCGCGAGCTGGGCGACGACGACCTGGTGCATCAGCGCGATGTTGGCCTGCACGTCGAAGACGTCGTCGGGCAGCTCGACCGAGCCGGCCTTGTTACCCTCCGCGTTGATCACGTCAACCGAGCTCACTGGGCACCGTCCTTCTTCTTCGCGGCGGTGCGGACCAGGATCAGCGCGCCCTTGGGACCGGGCACGGCCCCCTTGACGAGCAGCAGGTTGTTCTCGGTGTCCACCGCCTGCACGGTCAGGTTCTGCACGGTGTAGCGCTGGCTACCCATCCGGCCGGCCATCCGGACGCCCTTGAAGACGCGGCCGGGAGTGGCGCAGGCGCCGATCGAGCCGGGCGAGCGGTGCTTGCGCTCGACGCCGTGGCTGCCCTTCAGGCCGTGGAAGCCGTGCCGCTTCATGACGCCGGCGTAGCCCTTGCCCTTGGTCTTACCGGTGACGTCGACCGGGGTACCCGGCGCGAACGTCTCGACGGTGACCTCCTGGCCGAGCTCGTACTCGCCGGCGTCGGTGGTGCGCAGCTCCACGATGTGGCGCCGCGGCGACACACCGGCCTTGGCGAACTGGCCGCCCTTGGGCTTGTTCACCTTGCGCGGGTCGATCGCACCGTACGCGAGCTGGACCGCGGAGTAGCCGTCCTTCTCGCCGGTGCGGACCTGGGTCACGACGCACGGGCCGGCCTGCACCACGGTGACCGGGACGACCTTGTTGTTGTCCCAGACCTGGGTCATGCCGAGCTTGGCGCCCAGGATCCCCTTTACTTGCCTGTCCATTAGTCGCAGATCCCTACAGCTTGATCTCGATGTCGACGCCAGCCGGCAGGTCGAGGCGCATGAGCGAGTCGACCGTCTTGGGAGTCGGGTCGATGATGTCGATCAGCCGCTTGTGCGTGCGCATCTCGAAGTGCTCGCGCGAGTCCTTGTACTTGTGCGGCGAACGGATCACGCAGAAACGGTTGATCTCCGTGGGCAGCGGCACCGGGCCCGCGACCTGCGCCCCGGTACGGGTCACCGTCTCGACGATCTTTCGCGCCGAGGAGTCGACGACCTCGTGGTCATAGGCCTTGAGCCGGATGCGGATCTTCTGTCCCGCCATGATGGCTTCTGTTTCCTTCTCTCGATGCCGCTAGTGGTGCGAAAGCGGCGGCTCTCGCATGCCCGCAGGCTCTACCGGCCAGAATCTGGTCGATCCTGCGTTGTCCGACCCCCGCGGTCGGGCGTGTCGCGCCGCGTCCCGTAATGCCGCGCACGGCAGCGAACTGATCGCGGGGATCTGGAGTGTCGGGCGGCCAGAAAACACACCCGGACACCCGGCGAGGGTGGCTAGCCACCAAGGCAGCTAACCACCCTGCTCGGACGCAACCTGACTAGTATGCCGTATCGATCGCGGCGATGCTAATCGGGGTCACGTGACATGTCACTTGATGATCTTCGTGACCGTTCCGGCGCCGACCGTGCGGCCGCCCTCGCGGATAGCGAACTTCAGGCCCTGCTCCATAGCGATCGGCTGGATCAGCTTGACCGTCATGGTGGTGGAGTCGCCCGGCATGACCATCTCGGTGCCCTCGGGCAGCGTGACGACGCCGGTGACGTCCGTGGTACGGAAGTAGAACTGCGGACGGTAGTTCTGGAAGAACGGGGTGTGCCGGCCGCCCTCCTCCTTGGAGAGGATGTAGACCTGGCCCTCGAACTCCGTGTGCGGGGTCGTGGTGCCCGGCTTGATGACGACCATGCCGCGCTCGACGTCCTCACGCTTGATGCCGCGCAGCAGCAGACCGACGTTCTCACCCGCGCGGGCCTCGTCGAGCAGCTTGCGGAACATCTCGATACCGGTGCAGACCGTCTTCTGCGACTTCTCGCGGATGCCGACGATCTCCACCTCCTCGTTCGGCTTGAGGATGCCGCGCTCGGCGCGACCGGTGACGACCGTGCCACGACCGGTGATCGTGAACACGTCCTCGATCGGCATCAGGAACGGCTTGTCGGTCTCGCGCTCGGGCTGCGGGATCGCGGTGTCGACCGCGTTCATCAGCTCCATGAGCTTGCCGGTCCACTCCTTGTCACCCTCGAGCGCCCGGAGGGCGGAGACGCGCACGACCGGCACGTCGTCGCCCGGGAACTCGTAGGTGCTGAGCAGCTCGCGGACCTCGAGCTCGACGAGCTCCAGGAGCTCCTCGTCCTCGACCATGTCGCTCTTGTTCAGGGCGACGACGATGTACGGAACGCCGACCTGGCGGGCCAGGAGCACGTGCTCCTTGGTCTGCGGCATCGGGCCGTCGGTCGCGGCGACCACCAGGATCGCGCCGTCCATCTGGGCGGCACCGGTGATCATGTTCTTGATGTAGTCGGCGTGGCCGGGGCAGTCCACGTGCGCGTAGTGGCGCGCCGCGGTCTGGTACTCGACGTGCGCGATCGAGATCGTGATGCCGCGGGCCTTCTCCTCCGGCGCCTTGTCGATCTCGTCGAACGGGGTGTACGGGTTCAGGTCCGGGAACTCGTCGTGCAGGACCTTGGTGATGGCCGCGGTCAGCGTCGTCTTACCGTGGTCGATGTGACCAATGGTGCCGATGTTGACGTGCGGCTTAGTCCGCTCGAACTTCGCCTTCGCCACTGGTGTCCTCCTGTGGACTGTGTCTTTTCTTTCGCCCGGCACGCCCGATAAGGCGATACGGACTCTGTCGACTGCTTGTGCGCGTGCGATCCACGACGGACCGCACGCGCCTCAACGCTTGAGACGCCGGTGGCCTTAGCAGTGCTGCTCTGGCTCACCTCCGGGTACCCTCCGCTCCGCGCTTCGTACCTCGCGCGATGCTCAGGCACCCGTCGCTTTCGCGATGATCTCCTTCGCGACGTTCTGCGGAACCTCCGCGTAGGAGTCGAACTGCATGCTGTAACTCGCCCGGCCCTGCGTCTTCGACCGCAGGTCGCCGACGTAGCCGAACATCTCGGACAGCGGCACCAGCGCCTTGACGACCCGGGCTCCGGAGCGCTCCTCCATGGACTGGATGATGCCACGCCGCGAGTTGAGGTCGCCGATGACGTCGCCCATGTTGTCCTCCGGCGTGGTGACCTCCACGGCCATCATCGGCTCGAGCAGTGCCGGGTCGGCCTTGCGGGCCGCCTCCTTCATCACCATCGAGCCGGCGATCTTGAACGCCATCTCGGACGAGTCGACCTCGTGGTACTGGCCGTCCAGCAGGGTCAGCTTGACGCCGACCAGCGGGTAGCCGGCGAGCACGCCGTACTGCATGGCGTCCTGCGCACCCGCGTCCACCGAGGGGATGAACTCCTTGGGGACGCGCCCACCGGTGACGGCGTTGACGAACTCGTACGTCGGGCCGTCCGCCGCGAGCGGCAGCGGCTCGACCGAGACGATGACCTTCGCGTACTGACCCGAGCCACCGGTCTGCTTCTTGTGCACGTAGTCGATCTTCTCCACCGCGCGGCGGATCGTCTCGCGGTACGCCACCTGCGGCTTACCGATGTTCGCCTCGACGTTGAACTCGCGCCGC
>NZ_DATELF010000125.1:0-96099 GCF_035276945.1 Amycolatopsis sp.
CTGATCCGCCGCACCGCCACCGGGACGGCGGACATTCCCCCCTCCAGACTGGACTGACCGCCTCCCGCACATACTCACCACCATCGCAGCGTTGTTGATCCCGCCCCGCCGCGAACGTACCTGCCCCCGCGCCGTCAAACGCGCCCGCCACAACACCTACCGCGTCAAGAAACACGGCGAACCAGCCAGCACCCACCACCACAGCCCGCCCACCATCCGGCTCCACACACTCAACCCACCCGCAGCATGATCAACTTAAGCTACGCGGCATTGGGCCCGGACCGGGAAACGCGGCCGGCCGACGCTGAAAGCGCCGGCGAATCGGTACCCCAGCCCAACTCGCCAGCTCGGCGACCTGGAAAACCGCGACAATATCGCGTTACAGCACTACCGGCACCGTGAAGACCACCGAGCGAGTGTGACTCTGGTTCGGTACCTGGCGCACCGTGCACGTCCTCCCGGTCGGTAACACCGGAAAACCACCAAAACCAGCACCACCGGCGGGTATGACATCGCACTGATCACCACCGACCTCGCCGCCACAACCGAGGACATCATCGCCCGCTACCCGGCCCGCTATTCTATCGAGGTGATGTTCGTCGATGTCAACAACCTCCTCGGCGCCGGGCAAGCACGCAACCGTGTCCCGAAAGCCGTGAAACGAACCGCCCCGTTCGGATTGTTCTGCGACATCCTCATCGCCTGATACGCCCTCCACGGCCACGACCAGGACGGCGCCACCCAGCGTCGCGCCTCCACGCCGTGGTTCCGGACCAAAACCGAACCCTCCACCCTGGACATACTCACCAGGTTCAGCCGACAGATCATCGCCGTCCGTTTTGTGCCCACCACACCCCGACCAGACACAACCCAGGAAATCATGGAATTCCAGCACGCCTGGACACAAGCCGCCGCACAACCGCAAAAGTCGAGCGGTTACACCGAGCCTGGCAAGGAGCCTTCGAAGCGATGACAGACCGACCCGCGCGAGTCGACCAGTTGTCCGTCCAGCGAGAGAGCTGGGAGGCCCTCTCCTCCAACCACTACGACCGGATCATGGCGATACGGGAAGAAGCGTTCCCACCGGCCGAGCGCTTCGACGAGGACACGGTCGCGCTGCGCAACAGTACCTGGCTGTGGACCGCCCGTGCGGACGGGGACCAGATACTCGGGTTCGCCTCAGCACTGCTGCTCGCCACCGCGCGTGTGGCATACCTCGAGTATCTCGCGGTGGATTCGGCCGAGCGCGGCCGTGGGATCGGTGCCGCGATGCTGTCGGCGATGCTGGGCGATCTACGCGCGGCGGGGTCTGTTCGCGGGATCGTGGTCGAAGTGGAAGACCCGGTCCGAACGCCTGGAAACGACCCGCTGCTTGCCCGGAGAATTGGGTTTTACGGCAGGTGGGGGGCCAAGCCGGTCGGAATCCTGAACGATTATTCCATGCCCGATCTGGTTAGTCCCGGCGATCAGGTTCCGATGATCATCCTGTGGCGGGGAATTGTGGATGGCGACGAGCTCGGCGCGCCGGAACTGACCCGGGTGCTCACGGATCTTTACCGGGGCTACTATGCGAGCGCGGCACAGGAAGGGCATCTTGAGGAGATGATTCGCCGAATCAGGTGAAACGCCGGTGGCCGTGTCCCAGCGCTAATAAGGAGTGATGTGGGGGTTCTCGGTGAGGAATTGTCCGGATGCCGCTTTGTTGGTGGTTTTTTCCAATGAGCGGCGCACCTGGCACTCATAACAACGTCACCGGCGGCGTTGGCGCGCCGGTCGTGCAGGCGAATTCCATCGGCGGTGTCACGTTCCACCTGCCGGTGCCGGCCCCGCTGGTGCCGCACCAGTTGCCTGCGGTGGTTCCGCGGTTCGTGGGGCGAGACGAGAAAATCGCCCAACTGGACGCATCCCTGAACGGTTCGGATGCGCCGACCTCGCTGATCCACGTGATCAGCGGGACCGCCGGTGTCGGCAAGACCACGCTCGCGGTTCGGTGGGCGCACCAGGTGTCCGAAAAGTTCCCGGACGGGCAGCTTTACGTCAACCTGCGCGGTTTCGATCCCACCGGCGCGCCGGTGGCGCCCGCCGAGGCAGTCCGCGAGTTTCTCGACGCGTTCGGGGTGCCGTCGGAGCGGATTCCGGTCGCCTTGGACGCCCAGGCGGCGATGTACCGGAGCCTGCTCGCCGAGCGGCGCGTCCTGGTGGTGCTGGACAACGCGCATGACGCCAAGCAGGTGCGGCCGCTGCTGCCCGGCGCGGGCACCTGCCTGGTGCTGGTGACCAGCAGGGACCGGCTGCAGAGTCTGATCGTGCTGGAAGGTGCGCAGCCGGTCGGGTTGACGGCGATGACAAACGGCGAGGCGAAGGAACTGCTGGCCTCCCGGCTGGGTGCCGCCCGCGTGGCGAAGGCGCCGCAGGTCACTCAGGAACTGATCGACCGGTGCGTCCGCCTGCCGCTGGCGCTGGTGATCGTCGCGGCGCGCGCCCTCGTCAATCCGGACTTCCCGATCGAGGCGCTGGTGGAGGAGCTTCGGCACGAGCGGGACCGGCTGGATCTCCTTGACGCAGGCGATGGTTACCTCGGTGTCCGCGCCGTCTTCTCCTGGTCCTACCGTTCGCTGAGTCCCGAGGCCGCCGGTCTGTTCCGGTTGTTGGGGCTGCATTTGGGTCCCACGATCAGCCTGGCCGCCGCCGCGGCACTGGCTGGTTTGTCCGTGAGGGACGTACGGCCGTTGCTGGCCGAGTTGGCCAAGGCGCACCTGATCGAGGAGGCCCAGCCTCGGCGGTACGGGTTCCATGACCTGCTCCGCAGCTATGCCGCGGAACTGGTCGGCGGTGAGGAGTCCGAGCCGTGGCGACTGGGCGCGGTCCGGCGGATGCTGGAGTTCTACCTCCACACGGCTCTGGCCGCGGACCACCGCCTCGCGCCGCACCGCGCCCGGATCACCGTCCCCGAACCACCCGCTGGCCTGCCGCTCACCGCGATCGCCGACGAACGGCAGGCGCTCGACTGGTTCGTCACCGAACACGCGACGCTGCTCGGCGCGATCAACACCGCCCGCCACCACAGTGTCGACGCGTATGCGTGGCGGCTGGCCTGGAGTTTCAGCACGTATCTTGAGCGGAAGGGGCACTGGCGCGACTGGATGAGCACGCAGCGGACGGCGGTCTCCGCGGCGATGTGCCTGGGTGAGGTGTCGGCGCAGGCCCGGGCACACCTTCTCGCCAGCCGCGCCGCCATCAGGCTCGCCCAGCTCGATGACGCGGCGGCCCACCTTCAGCAGGCGCTCTCGTTGTACGAGGAGTTCGACAACTCCCTCGGCTTGGCCCGAACCCACATCTCGTTCAGCTGGGTACGCGAGCTGCAGCAGCGCTTTCCCGAAGCCATCGAACACGCGGCCCGGTCGCTTGAGCTGTTCCGGTCGGTGGGGAACCGGGCGGGAGAGGCGCGTGCGCTCGACCAGCTCGGGTGGGAGCAGGCCTTGTCCGGTGACTGTGAGCAGGGACTGGTCAACTGCGAACGGGCGCTGGAGCTGCTCATCGAGCTCGGCCACCGGCCGGGTCAGGCCGACTGCGAGGACAGTCTCGGTTACATCAACCACCAACTGGGCCGCTACGACCGTGCCGTGCGCCATCTGCAACGGAGTATCGCGCTGTGTCAGGAGCTTGGCGATCCGTACACGGGCGCCGTCGCCCGAGACCGCCTTGGTGACACGTATCTGGCGCTGGGCAGGGAACGAGAAGCATGCGAAACCTGGCAGGTCGCCCTGACGACACTTGAGCAGATGTTAGCGCCGGAAGAGCCCGCTGTCCGCGCCAAACTGGAAAAGTTCTTGCGCGGTAAGGAAAGTCCTGCGGGCGACGGGGCTCAGCGGGTGTGACCACGTTGGCCGGGAAAGAAGTCAGAGGGCGTCCCGCTCCACCACGGTGTCGACCGGGCTGACCAGACCTCGCCGTCGCCGATCCGGCCGGTGCGGCACGCGGTCACGACGGCTGCCAGCGCCTTTTCCACAATGGAATCGTCGAGCAAAATCTCCACGCGGAGCTTGGGCACGAAGTCGACGGAGTATTCGGCGCCGCGGTAGACGGCGCGACCATCACGTACCGGTTCGTCCTGCGACTCGACAACAACAGCCTCGTCTACGGCGAACTCCGCGGCGACGACGGGGACAGTGGTCTGAACCCCGGAGGCAAGGTGACCGTGACCGAGGACCCGGACCGGCTGGTGGGCCCGCAACGACCCGAGGACATCCACACCGCGCGGGACATGACCGTAACTGTCGCACTTGCCGCGGCAGACGCGACGGCCTTCGCCGTGGCGGGTTCTTACGGCGGGCGCGCTGACGCCGGCCCGCCGTCAACCCGCCGATACGGCCCGATGTCGTTGAGCCCGGTCGAGAAGCGAACCCAGCCGGCGAAACAAGCGAAGAGCTGGAGGGCCCTGGCCCTGGGTTCGCTGGTTACATTCGGCTGAACGCGCCGATATCTTCGTGAAAGTCGCGGATGGTTCGTTCAGTGAGGGTGGGCCGGGTGCCGGCGATCGCGGTGAGATAGTCCTCGGTCGTGGCCGGCTTGCCATCGCGATGGATCAGTTCGCGCTCGAATGCCGCTTGCGCACCTTTGCGTGCGGCGAACTCGATGTCGGCCGGGGTGAACATGTCGCTGGCGCGAACGAGCCGCGGCAGGTCGACCGAGCCAGCGGCGGGGCCGAGGTAGCGCTGCCAGATCGCGGTCCGCGCGGCCGTGTCCGGGGGCCCGATCGGGATCACGTAGTCGAAGCGGCCGGGGCGCAGGAACGCGGGGTCGAGCGACCGCACGGAGTTGGTGGCGCAGATCAGCAGCCTGTCGTCGTGCTCGCGAAACCCTGGAATGAGCTTGAGCAGCTCGTTGGTCACGCCATGCCCGGTGGTGATCGCCAAATCGCCGCGGGCGGCGGCGATCTCTTCGACCTCGTCGATGAACAGCAGGACCGCCACCAGCTCGGCGAGTTCGGTGAACGCCTCCCGGAGCGCGGCTGCCGGCCCGCCGCTGGTGTCGGACGCCAGCCGGGATGGGAACAGTTCAACGAAGGGCCAGGCCAGACGGGAGGCCACGGCTTTCGCGAAGCTGGTCTTGCCGGTGCCCGGCGGGCCGAACAGGATGACGCCCTTGGGCGGCGTAACCCCGTACCGGCCGGCCAGTTCCGGCTCGCTCAGCGGCAACACGATGTCCCGTTCGATGATCTGCTTTTCCCGCTCCATCCCGGCGACCGCATCCCACAAGCCGCTCGGCATCACCCGGCCGCCCACCGCGGCGAGCAGGCCCGCGTCCGCTCCGGTTTGTTCGGGTTTCTCGTAGTAGGTCAATCCGGTCCGGGCCTGGAACCCGGAGTTCTGCAGGGCCGTCGCTCCAGTGGCGGAGTCGGGGAGCAGGGCGCTGATCCGGCGTACCCCGGCCGCGCGCAACCGCCGTTCCAGTTCGGCGAGCAAAGAGCTACCGATGCCCTGGTGGCGCCAGTGCGCCGCCAGGGCCACCAACAACACCCAGGCCCGCTCGCCCTGTGCGTGCGCTACCGCCATGCCCACCAGCTCATGACCGACAACCGCCACCACCGCCGGTTGCTTGGCCCGGGCCGCCGCCATTACCTCTGAGATCGGGAAGACCGGCGCGGGTTCGTCCTCGTGCCGGCTCTGGTCCCAGACCCGGATCGCCTGGTCCAAGTCATCGTCATGGAAGTCCCGCAGTCGCCACGCCGGCATGGGCACCACCTCGCCAAACCCGGCCACGGCGCACCACCCCCGCGGATGGCGACGCCGTCGAGAACAGGATTTTCGCGACATCGACACCCTACGTCGACCCCGGAGACCACGCTCGGTTCATCAGGGCGAAGACGCCCACCCCAGGTCAGAGCCGCAGCCTCGTGGTCGGCGTGCAGGCCCCCTCGTGGTACGCGGCTCACGAACCTGAGCGGATGCGCCCCGAAAGCCGCTGCGCCACACTGACGGCGCGGAAATCGCGGTAACGCCTGGCCACCAGCGAACTCGATCATGTCGGTAGCGTCATGTTCCTTAAGGCTGTATGGAAAGCGGGTGGCAGCGGTGGGTCAACTCGCTGTGCTCGGTGGGGATGTCGCACGGATGTTGTCTCCGACATCGTGGCGAGATTGATTCCGGCGACGTGTTCATTCTCGGTGGATTTCGCAGAGCCGGAGTCTCACGATGTCGTGACCAACGGCTGACTGCCCCGCCGCGCGCGGTTTACGGACTCATCGTGATGGTGATCTGGTCCGGTGCCGCGTCCAGCAGGATCAGGAACCCCGCTGTTCCGACAATCCAGCGCAGTGCCGAGCGGGATCCGGAGGAGAGTTTGCTCTGCCACCGTTCGAACCGTTCACGCATCCTTTCGCGCAGGGCGGCCCAGGCGACAAAGAGCAGGATGCCGGGGAGCACCATGATGGTCACATACACGCCGAGAAGCGGCGACCATTGGATGGCGGTCAGGTGGGCCGTAGTCATGATGCCGATCGCGGCGAAGTACGGCACGGCGGTGGCGAACTCGAACAGCCAGGTCCCCAGTCCCATCAGCAGCATCGAGCGCATGGTGAAGGGCCGAGCCTGGATGGATGCCCGTTCGGGGTTCTTGTCGGGGATGAAGTAACTCCCCACTATGAGCGCTGCGCCGAGGGCGGCCTGTCCCCAGGTCCACACGCTGTCATCGACGTGTGGCACGACAGCGCCCAGGCCGAGCATGAGCAGTACGCCCAAGGCGAAGTACGCGATCGCGACCGATCCGAGGTACGCGCCAAGCAGAGTCCCCACGCGGTGCGGCCTGGCCAGCAGCAGATAGAGGGTCACCCCGATCACGGTGGGACTCAGCGTATCGAGCAGGGCCAGTCCGAGCACCGCCCCAATCGTCGCGATCGACAACCCTGCCTCCTGCTGCCCGAAGCTGACGATTCGTAATAACACGCCCGTGTCAATTATCGTAGCACGGGCGTGTTAGAATGTGGAGGTGCCGCGACTCGTTGATCACGATCGGCGACGGGTCGAGCTCGGCGAGGCCGCCATCCGGGTGATCCTGCGCGACGGCCTTGCCGGCGTGACCGTCCGCGGTGTCGCCGCCGAAGCGGGCTGGTCCACCGGGTCCCTGCGGCACTACTTCAGCAATCAGCACGAATTGCAGACCTACGTCGTACAGGCCACCACCGACACCCTCCGTCGACGGGTCCTTCCACGTGTCCAGCGGCCCCGCGCTCATGGTTCGGTGGTCGAACGGATCGCCACGATCGTGGAGGAGATGCTGCCGTTCGATGCCGAGCGGCGCGAGGAATACGCATTGTGGTCGGCGGTCGTGGAATGGGAACGTCAACACCCTCCCGAGGGAGGCTCTGTGACGTGGAAGGACCAGCGGGCGCTGTACCGCCAATGCATCGCCTCCCTACGCGGATACGAGCCAACCCGCGAACCGAGCCAGGCCACGCTCCCGCATTCTGATGCCGAGGTCGAACTCTGGGCGGCGCTCCTGCACACGTTCGTCGACGGACTCGCCGCCCAGATCATGAACACCCCCGGCGAAGTGACCGTCGACACCGCCGCACAACTGCTGCGTTCACTACTGCAAGCCGTACCTCGCGCACGGCCAGATCAGTGAGCGCGTCAAACGCTCATGGTGGGCTGTTCGTGTGGTGTCGGCGACATGCCGACACCACGTGATGGTCGAGCCGGTCCCCTCCGCGACGAGCTGTCGGCGAGCCGCCGGATGCCGGCCGAGCATGGGCGTGGGCAGGCGGTGACAATGGCAGGCGTGCCATCCAGGACCCGTTCGCCCCTTGACGTGCCCGTGCGGTGGCGGGCTCCCGTTCGACGAGTGCTGTGGCCGTGCGCACGCGGGCATCGCACCAGCGGCCACCGCGGAGGCGCTCATGCGCTCCCGTTACAGTGCCTTCGCCTTGGGCGACACGGACTACCTGCTGCGGAGTTGGCACTCGAGCACCCGTCCGGCGGCGCTTGTCCTGGACCCCGGGCAGCGCTGGGAACGCTTGGAGATTGTGACGACCTCCGGCGGCGGCCTGCTGCATGCCGACGGCATGGTGGAGTTTCGGGCGCACTGGCGGACGGCCGAGGGCGGCCGGGGAGTGCTGCACGAAATCAGCCGGTTCGTTCGCGAGGACGGTCGGTGGACGTACCTCGACGGTCAGCGGGTCTAGGTCGGTCTAGGTCGTCTTACGAGGAGCAACCGTGTCAGGACCGCGAACGGCGGGGCTCCGCGCTCTTTTCCTTGGTGCGCATCGCTTCCTGCCGAACCTCGGCCTGGATTGCGCGTTCACGCCGTAGCCAGTCGGGATTGTCGGCCTTCAATGCGTTGATCTGCTCGGTGGTGAGGGGGTCGGTGATTCCGCCACGCGCGAGACCGCCGATGGAGATGCCCAGCTTCGCCGCGACAACCGGCCGTGGATGGGGGCCGTCGCGGCGCAGTTCCCGCAGCCACTCGGGCGGATCGGTCTGCAGGGCGTTGAGTTCGTCGCGCGAGACGACACCCTTCCGGAACTCCGCGGGGGTGGCTTCGAGGAACACACCCAGCTTCTTCGCCGCGGTCGCGGGCTTCATCGTCTGGGCGGTCTTGCGCGAGGTCATGGCTCCAAGGGTATCGAGTGTGCGCCCCACCTCCGACCACGCCCGGTAATCTGGGCCGGTGACCGGTTCGGCCGTACCACTGTCTTTCAGGCTCGCGTACGTCCCTGGCGTGACGCCCGGCAAATGGGTGCGGACCTGGCACGAGCGGTTGCCCCAGGTCCCGTTGATCCTCACCCGGGTGCTTGCCGCCGAAGCCGCCGACCTGGTGCGGGAGCGCGCGGTCGACGCGGTCCTCCTGCGGTTGCCGACCGACCGGACGGGCCTGCACGCGATCCCTCTCTACACCGAGACGACGGTGGCCGTGACTCCGAAAGAGCACTTCGCCGCCGCCGCCGAAGAGGTGACACCCGAGGACCTCGCCGACGAGGTCGTGCTGCATCCTCTTGACGACACCCTCGACTGGGAGTGCCCGCCGGGACGTCCGGCGATCGAACGCCCCGCGACGACGGCGGATGCCATCCAGCTGGTGGCGGCGGGGGCGGGGTTACTCGTCGTCCCGCAGTCACTCGCCCGGCTGCACCACCGCCGGGACCTCACCTACCGGCCGATCTCGGACACCCCGCAGTCGCGCGTCGCGTTGTCGTGGCTGGAGGACGAGACCACCGACCTGATGGAGCAGTTCATCGGGATCGTCCGCGGGCGGACCGTGAACAGCACGCGCGGCCTGCCGCCTGCTCCACCGCAGCCGAAGCGCGGGGTCGACGGGCGGAAGCACGGCTCCGGCAAGCCGGCCGGTGGGAACCGGCGACAGGGTTCCGGCGCCGGGCATAAGAGCGCCCAGCGCGGAAAGCCTCGCCGCCGCGCGTAGCGAGCGTCATGCGCCCGCTGCCAGGCCCAACTACCTCCGGGAGTTCGCCGAGCGGAAAATGGCCTCGCGCCGGTTCAACGCCTCGTCCAGGGTGATCGCGGCGTCGATGAGGGCCAGGTGGGTGAAGGCCTGCGGGAAGTTGCCGATCTGCTCCCCGGTCAAAGCGATCTCCTCGGAGTAGAGCCCGAGGTGGTTGGCGTAGGTGAGCATTTTCTCGAAGGTCAGCCGGGCGTCCTCGAGCCGGCCGGCGCGGGCGAGCGCGTCGACGTACATGAACGTGCACAGGGAGAACGTGCCCTCGGCGCCCCGCAGCCCGTCGGGTGAGGCGCTCGGGTTGTAGCGGTAGACCAGGCTGTCGGTGACCAGTTCGTCGTCCATCGCGCGCAGCGTGGCGGTCCACATCGGATCCTGCGGGGCGATGAAACCGACCGTGGCCATCCGCAGCAGCGCCGAGTCCAGGACCTCGCTGCCGTAGTGCTGGACGAACGCCCGCCGGTGCGGGTTCCAGCCGGAGTCCATGATCTGGTCGTAGATGGCGTCTCGGGCGCGGGTCCAGTCGGTGACGGCCGCTGGAATCCCGCGTGCCGCCGCGAGCCGGAGACCGCGGTCGAAGGCCACCCAGCTCATCAAGCGGCCGTAGGTGAAGGCCTCCCGCCCGCCGCGGGTCTCCCAGATACCCTCCTCGGGCTGGTCCCAGTGCTCGGCGAGCCAGTCCAGCACCTCGCGGATCGACAGCCAGTCCCGGTGCCCGAGCTGCAACCCCTGTTGTTCGGCGAACAACAGGCTGTCCAGCGCCTCGCCGTAGATGTCGAGCTGGAGCTGGTCGGAGGCCCCGTTGCCGATCCGGACCGGACGGGAGCCGCGGTAGCCGCCCCAGTGCCCCAGGGACTCTTCCTTCAGATCCGAGCTGCCGTCGACCCGGTACATGATGTTCAACGGCCCACCCTCACCGCCGGTGCGCTCGTTGATCCGGTCTGTCAGCCAGGCGTTGAACTGGGCCGACTCCTCCGTGAACCCCAGCCGCAACAGCGCGTAGATCGAGAACGACGCGTCCCGGATCCAGGTGTAGCGGTAGTCCCAGTTGCGCTCGCCCCCCACCTGCTCCGGCAGGCCGGTGGTGGGTGCCGCGACCAGGCCCCCGGTAGGGGCGTAGGTCATCAGCTTCAGCGTGATCGCGGAGCGTTGCAGTGCCTCCCGCCACCGTCCGGTGTACGTCGATCGGGAGACCCACGAGCGCCAGAAGGTGACGGTGTCGTCGAACAACTCCTGGAACTCGGCGAGCCGGATCTCCCGCGGCGGGCCGGTGGCGGCCGACTCCAGCACCAGCCCGCGGACCTGGCCGGCCATCAGGCTGATCGACGCGTGCACGTCGCCTGCGTTCACCCGCACGTGGCCCAGCCGTGCGTCGTCAGGCTCGCGCACGGGGCAAAGGGTCAAACTCCGCCCGTCGGTGCTGAAGACCGCACCGCGCTCATCGATATGCAACTGGTGGGTCTGGCGCCCGTAGTCGAACCGCGGAGCGATGTCGATCTCGAAGCTCATCTCACCGCGAGTGCAGCGCAGCATCCGGACGATCCGGTGCCTGTCGGTGGGTTCCCGCCCGGCCGGGGGCATGCAGTCGACGACCTCTCCCACACCGGCCTCGCTGATGAACCGGGTGATGAGGACGGCGGTGTCCGGGAAGTACATCTGTTTGGTTTCGTACGTCCGCTGCGCGGGCCGAACCCGGAAGTGCCCGCCGCGCTGGTCATCCAGCAGCGCGCCGAACACGCTCGGGGAGTCGAATCGCGGGCAGCAGAACCAGTCGATCGAGCCCGTGGTGCTGACCAGCGCGGCCGTCTGCAGATCCCCGATCAAGCCGTGGTCGGCGATTGCGGCCTCAGTCATGACTACCTCCAAGACAACATTGGCGCGCGTCCGGCCATGCTCATCGCCGCTCCCCGCGTGGTGCATCACCCGAGGCGCGTGAACTGTGGGACCGCTGTGCCGGCGACATCCCGCCCGGTCGCGCTCGTCTCGCCCGACCTTTAGCTTGGAAATGCAGATCTTTGCCGGCCGGTGACCACATCGGACCGGCTGACGCGCCCAGGAACGGCGGCCGCGACGGAGCACGGCGCTCGACCCGGAGTTGGGAGTCAGGCCATGGAGGACCACATCACGCCACGCCGCGTGGTCATCGTGGGCGGCGGGTTCGCCGGGCTGTTCGCCGTCCGGTCGCTGCGCAACCACCCGGTCGCGATCACGCTTGTCGACCGTGCCGGCCACCACCTGTTCCAGCCTCTCCTGTATCAGTGCGCCACCGGGATCCTGTCCGAGGGGCAGATCGCCGTTCCGTTGCGGGACATCTTCAAGCGGCAGCGGAATGTCCGGTGCGTGCTGGCCGAAGTGACCGGCTTCGACCCGTCGCAGCACCGGGTGCTGGCCCGGCGGCCGGGCGGGGAGCGCATCGAGTTCGGCTATGACGATCTCATCGTGGCCACCGGCGTCGGCCAGTCCTACTTCGGGCACGACGAGTTCGCGCGGTGGGCGCCGGGCATGAAGACGGTGGCCGACGCGCTGGCGATCCGTCGCCGGGTCTTCGGCGCGTTCGAGCTCGCCGAGACCGCCACCACGGTCGCCGGGCGTCGCAGGTGGCTCACCTTCGCGTTGGTCGGCGCCGGGCCGACCGGAGTGGAGCTGGCAGGTCAGCTGCGAGAACTCGCCGCCAAGACGCTCGAAGCCGAGTTCCGCACCGTCAGGTCGGAGGATGCCCGGGTTCTGCTTTTCGACGGCGGCGATGCTCCGCTTGCTTCCTTCGGCCCCAAGCTTTCGGCGCGAGCGGCCCGGTCCCTCGAACACCTGGGTGTCGAGCTCCACATGGGAGCCCGCGTCACAGAAGTCGACCAGGACGGGCTCGTGGCGGTCGATGCTTCGGGGGAGGAGACCAGACACGACGTGGGTACCGTTTTGTGGACCGCCGGCGTACAGGCTCCTCCGGTAGCCGCAGCTCTCGCGTCGGCCACCGGCGCCAAGTGTGACCGTGCGGGCCGTATTCTCGTCGCCCCGGACCTCACCGTCCCCGGCCATCCAAATATTTGCGTGGTCGGGGATTTGATGAGCCTCGACCGGTTACCAGGCGTCGCTGAAGTCGCCATGCAGTCCGGCCTCTACGCCGCGCGGCGTATCAAGCGTCGGCTGACGGGCCATCCGCTGAGAAAACCGTTCCGCTACCACGACCTGGGTTCCGCCGCCTACATTTCGCGCGGCCGAGCCGTGATATCGGTTGGGCCGCTGCGGTTCGGGGGCTTTCCCGGCTGGGTGGCCTGGCTCTTCGTCCACATCGCCTTCCTGACAGGGTTCCGCAACCGCGTCGGCGCGATTCTGACCTGGTTTCTCGCGTTCACCCGTGACATCCGGCGTGAACGAATATTCACGATGCGTCAGATCGAGACGGACCGTGACGCCTACTCCGCGCGACCGGTGTCGCGCACAGTGGCGCCCGCGGGGCGTGAGCGCCCGTCGTAGCGTGATCTTGCTACGGAGCTGTGACGGTCGGGTGCTTCGGTTGCGGCGGATACCGCGGATATTTCGGTATTCCTCGTCCGCACCTTCCGGGAGAAATCAGTGGAAACCAGCCGCAGTGACCGTAACCAACCCCCTGCCGCCCCGCTGCTCAACGGCCAGAAGGCGTTGGTGACGGGCGCGAACTCCGGTATCGGCAAAGCCACCGCGATCGGCCTGGGGAGGGTGGGCGCCGACGTCGTGGTGAACTACGTCGCCGGGAAGGACGCCGCCGAAGAGGTGGTGCGCGAAATCAGAGGCCTGGGTGTCCGCGCCTACGCACACGAGGCGGACGTGTCGCAGGAGGACCAGGTCGTCGACATGGTCGCCCGGATGGTCAAGGAGTTCGGGACCATCGACGTCATGGTGGCGAACGCCGGCCTCCAGCGTGATGCTCCGATCAGCGAAATGACACTGGACCAGTGGAACAAGGTGCTGAACGTCAACCTCGCCGGCCAGTTCCTGTGCGCCCGTGAAGCGGCCAAGGAGTTCCTGCGACGCGGCGTCGTCCCGGAGGTGTCCCGCTCCGCCGGCAAGATCATCTGCATGAGCTCGGTCCATCAGATCATCCCCTGGTCGGGGCATGTGAACTACGCGGCGTCCAAGGGCGGCGTGCAGATGCTCATGGCGACCCTCGCGCAGGAGCTCGCGCCGCACGGGATCCGGGTGAACGCGGTCGCTCCGGGAGCGATCCGCACGCCCATCAACCGCAGCGCGTGGGACACCCCCGAGGCCGAAACGGACCTGCTCCGGCTCATCCCGTACCGGCGCGTGGGCGACCCGGACGACATCGCGAACGCGGTTGCCGTGCTGGCGTCCGACCTTCTCGACTACGTCGTGGGGACCACCGTCTACGTCGACGGCGGCATGACGCTGTTCCCCGGTTTCGCCACCGGTGGCTGAGGTCGACGGTCCTCGCGTCGCCCGGAACGAATCAGGGAGAACTTTTGAACAGCGCGATCGGCTTTCTGACGGAGGCGCCGCCGCAGCTTCTGCCGGCCCGCGAGCTCATGGCCTTCACCCTGGCCTCCCACATCCTGCTCGTGCCCTTCGGTGTCGCCCTGCCCGCCATCACCCTCCTGATGCACCATCGCGGGCTCCGCAAGGGCGACGCCGTAGCCCTGCAACTCGCGCGGCGCTGGTCGGTGGTGATGGCCGTCCAATTCGCCATCGGCATCGTGACCGGCACCGTGCTCTCCTTCGAATTCGGTCTGCTGTGGCCGGGCATGATGGGCCGGTGGGGCGATGTCTTCGGCCTCGGCTTCGGCGTCGAAGCATGGGCGTTCTTCCTCGAAGCGATCCTCATCGCCATATACCTCTACGGCTGGCGCAGGCTCAAACCGTGGACGCACTTCTGGCTCGGCCTGCCCCTGCCACTGGCGGCCCTGATGGGGGCATTCGGAATCATCGCCGCGAATTCCTGGATGAACACCCCGGGCGGCTTCACACTCGACGCGGGCGGTAACCCGGTTGACGTCAATGTGCGGCAGGCGGTCTTCACGCCGATGTTCGGCCCCGAGTACTGGCACTTCGTTGCCGGCGTGATCCTGACCGCGGGGTATGTGGTGGCCGGGGTGTACGCGGTCGGCTGGCTGCGCGGCCGCCGGGACCGTTACCACCGGCTCGGTTTCACCGTGCCGTTCACTGTCGCCGCGATCCTCACCCCGGTGCAGTTCATCCTGGGGGACTCCATCGCCCGCTCCGTCTTCCACGACCAGCCGGTGAAGTTCGCGGCCGTCGAAATCGTCTGGAACACCGACACGCACGTAGCCGAGTACATATTCGGACGCCTGAACCCCGACGGGACGATCTCCGGCGGACTCAGGATTCCCCAACTGGACTCGATCCTCGCCGGATTCAGCCCGGACACCGAGGTGACGGGCCTGACGACGGTCCCCGCGGGCAACCGCCCGACGGCGACCGAGGCCACCATCGCGCACTGGGCGTTCGACATCATGGTGATCATCGGCAGCCTGCTCGTCCTGCTCGCCCTCTGGTACGGCTGGTGCTGGCTGCGCCGCCGTGACCTGCCGAGGTCGCGATGGTTCTTCCGGTGTGCCGCCATCGCCGGTGCCGCTTGCCTGCTGACCGTGGAATGCGGCTGGATCACCACCGAAGTAGGCCGCCAGCCCTGGATCGTCTACCAGAACATGCGGGTCGCCGAGGCCGTGACGGGCACCCGTGCCTCGTCGCTGTGGGCGATGTTCGGCATCGTCGTCGTGGTCTACGTGCTGGTCTTCGGCGCCTTCCTGACCATCCTGCTCAAGATGCGCACCCGCTGGCGGATCGCCGACGAACAGCTGCTCGACGTCTCGGCGGCCGGGCCGCCGGAAGGCGACGTCCCCTACGGGCCCCGGCTGACGACGGCCGCCGGATCCACCGAGGCCACCGAGGCCACCGAGGTCGCCGCCGCGCCGGACCACGGTACGGGACGCGCGGACGGGGGAGAGCGGTGATTTCCGGGATCTCCGACGTCATCGCCGGGGTGCTGCTCGCCGCCGTGACGGCCTACGCGTGCGGTGGGGGCACCGACTACGGGGCCGGATTCTGGGACCTCGTCGCGGGTGGCAGCGAGCGTGGCGAGCGCCCCAGGTGGCTGATCGACCACGCGATGGAACCGGTCTGGGAGACCAACAACGTCTGGCTGATCTTCGTTCTGGTGATCATGTGGACCGGCTTTCCCGTCCTGTTCCAGACGGTCTTCTCGGCCATGTGGCTGCCCCTGGCACTCGCGGCCGTGGGGCTCGTCCTGCGTGGCGCCGGCTTCGCCCTGCGCAAGCAAACGCGGCTGTTGGCCGGGCGCCGGGTCTACGGCGCGGTCTTCGCCGTGTCCTCGCTCCTGACTCCCTTCTTCCTGGGAGCGGCCGTCGGGGGTTTGGCCACGGGCCGGGTGGCGCCAGGAACGACGGCGTCGGCCGATGCGTGGTCGAACGGGACGTCGGTGATCACCGGGCTGCTCACCGTCGCCGCGACAGCCTTCCTCGGTGCGGTGTTCCTCACCGCCGACGCCCGTCGCTTCGACGCCGCCGATCTCGCCGGCTACTTCCGGCTGCGGGCCTGGTACAGCCTCGGCGCCATCGCCGTGCTGGCGATCATCGGCCTCGCCGTCACCCGGGACGACGCCCGCTATGTCCACAACGGCCTCACCAGCGGAATCGGCCTGATCCTCGTCCTGCTGGCCGTCGTGGCCGCCGTGGCCACCGCCGTGCTGCTGTACCGCATGGCGACGGGCTTGGCGAGAATCACCGCGGTCGCCGGCGTCGCCCTCGTCGTCGTCGCGTGGGGGCTGGCCCAGCGGCCGTATCTCATCCCCACCTCACTGACCGTGGACCAGGCGGCCGGCGCGGCGACGACGCTGCGCTGGCTGGTCCTGGTCACGCTCATCGCGGTGGTGCTGGTAGGGCCGCTCCTCGTCCTGCTTTATCGCCTGGACACCCGCGGCGCCCTCCAGCCCCTCACCGACGCGGATCTGCGCCAGCCGCCCGCCGATCAAGCGTCGGACAGCTCTCCGCCGTCCTGAGGGATCAGGCACTCAGGAGTACGGCGACGTCTCCGGATCGCGGCGTCGGAATGGTTGTGCGTGTGACCGGTAGCAGCGCGCCATCCCCACGCACCAGGAACAGCATCTGGTGTCCGGCCGGGATCGGTCCGTCGATGCGATGCGTAACGACGCGAGCGCCGCGGTCGTAGCGGCGCGCGAGTTCGGGTCCGGTTAGGACAGTGTCGAAGAGAATCTGGCCTGCCGTGTAAGGAGCGATGACGCCCGGGCTGTCCGTCGACGGCCCGAGGCGATAGACCGAGCCTTCGATGGTGGCTTCGAGGTTCGTGGAGGCCAGTGCGTTGAAGTCGTTTTCGTCGGTGAGGAGCAGGACCCCGGTGAGGCCTTCGAGTTCCGCGCCCGCGCCGGTTGCCGCGGCGAACAGCCTGCCGGGGGCGAGTTCGAGCCCGGTGGCTCTGATCCTTTCGCGCTGCACCTCGTGGCCTGCCCACATGACCACGTCCAGTCCCGCCTCGCGCAGGGCGCGGCCCAGATCGATCACCCACGGATCGCCGCCGACGAGCAGCGGCCTGGAACGTGCCGAGCGCATCACGCCCAACCGTCTCGCCGCGGGTTTCGCGGTCAGCCCGTACAGCGTGACGGTGGCCACGATGACAACGAACGTGGCCGGCAGGATCGTCGAAGCGCCGCCGATCCCCTTCTCGACCAGCGTGGCCGAGAACGTCGAAGCGGTAGCCGCGGCCACGATGCCGCGCGGCGCCATCCACCCGAGGAAACCCCGCTCCCCGAACGTGAGATCCGTTCTCAGCGATGCCGTGGCGGCCACGAGGGGCCGGGTCACCAGGACGAGAACCGCCACGAGACCGAGCGTCGGCAGTACCACATGCCGCAGGGAGCCGGGACTGACGGTGGCCGAGACGGAGATGAACAGCAGTCCGATGACCAGATTCACGAGTGTCTCGAAGAAGGGCCTGCGAGCGGGGACGTCGGCGCCACGGAGGTTCGCCACCGCGAGCCCCATCAGGACCGCGGCGATGAGTCCCGTGTCGTCCCTGGCCACATCGCAGGCCGCCGCCACACCAACCACCGCGGCAAGCTGGACGGTGGTGCCGAGCACCTCCCCGGGCCGGAGCGTGCGCAACGCCAGTATCAGCAGGGCCGATCCCGCGACGCCACCCGCCACGCCCACCCCCACGCTGACGGCGAAGTATCCGGCCTGGCTTGCGAAAGCTCCGCGCTCACCGGCCACGATGCCGTGAAAGACGAGCGCCCCCAGGATGCCGCCCAGCGGGTCGATCAGCGATCCCTCCCAAAGGAGGATTCGCCGCAACCGTTCCGTGGGACGCACGAAGTCGAGCAACGGGCCGACGACCGTCGGTCCCGACACGACCACGATCGCTCCGAGCATTATGGCGGCGCTCCGGGAGATCCCGAGGAGCGGCAGACCCGCCAGTGCCGCCGATATCCCGGTGAGCGGCACACCCAACCAGATCAGCCGGGCCACGACCCGGCGTGTGTGGGCGCGAAAACGCTTCAGGTCCAGGCCGAGCCCGGCGTCGTAGAGAATCACCGCGACGGCCAGCGACACCAGGGGGGAGAAGGTGTCGCCCAGCAGTAGCCCGGGGTTGACATCGGAGGTCAGCGCGCCGGCGATGCATCCGGCCGGCAGCAGGACGATCAGCGCGGGTATACCCAGACGGCTCGCCACCACCTGTGAGCCCACGGCCAGTACGACAATCAGGCCGAGGCCCACGAAGACCTGATCACTCGTCACCGCGATGCCACCATTCGGCACAGCCGGACAGGAAATCCGGAATTCTCAACCGACTGGTCCCTGCTTCGCCCCTGGTATTCGAGGCTCCTGCCATTGCACCACCGGACGACGACCGTCGCACCTTGGTGCGTGACCAGGTCCTGGAGACCTCAGTCCTGAGCCGATCCCCGGCCTGCGCGCTGGTGCCGCCGCTCGCCGACCCGCCGCCAGATCGCCCGCTGGCACTTGAGCGTGCCGGTCCCGACCAGGATCAGTATGACGATGTTGAGCAGCAGTTGGAGCAAGGAACCCCAGGCTTCTTCCCGAGCGCCGAACGCGCACGAAACACCGATGTCGGCCCCCGCCGGAATGGTGGTGACCGAGATGAAGACGCCGAGCAACGCGCTTGTCCTGGCCTCGGTCAGTGACACGATGCCGACGATCCCGGCCAGCACCGCCACGACGACCGAGAAGAAGTTCGGTGTGTCGATCAGGTTCGACACCGGCCTGATCCCCAGCTCGAAGACCTTCGGCTGCAGGTCGAAGCCGCGGACGACGACGCCGAAGAGGAACGTGGCGGCGATGGCCAGCAGGAAGCCCACGAGCAGGGCCATCAGGCCACGCCGGACCCTCGTCCAGGAACGGCGGTCGATCCCGAGCGCGACGCTGGTGACGGCCCCGTACTCGGGTCCGACCACCATGGCCGCGACGATGAGGATCTGCGAGTTGGTGATGATGCCGGCCGCGGCGATGAGCCCGGCGATGACCAGGAAGAGGTAGAAACTCGGGGGATATCTCCCTTCGGAGCGGAGCCGGGCCTCGACCTGTTCCCACACCGGAGCCCGTGCCCGGGGGCCGAGTTCCTCGGCCCCGGCCCTCGCCGCGCGTTCCGAGAACGCCATGTCGACCGGGTCGAGGACGAGGGAGCCACGGCGGTCGATCCCGAGATTCCGCAGGCCCCGCAGCACCTCGTTCGCCGCGCCGGTCAGGACGTCGCACTCGATGGCGTCGCCATCGGGATTTCGCACGCTGCCGGGCTGCAGGACGAGGTTCAGCACGCACGGCTCGGCGCCCAGCAGCGCCATGGTGCGGTCCGTAAGGTCCGGCGGGCTCACCGCTCGGACATGGATCATGTCCATCCGAACCTCCGTCTGCGGGGTGCGATGTGCGGGCGTGTCCAGCCCTGCCCGGCCACTCGTTCATTAACGCGACGGTGGTGGGGCTCGGCAACTCGGGTTCGCTCCAGCATGCGGAAGGAGTGTGTTTGCCGGATGGTGGGGACATGCGGACACCCGGCGAGATGAGCGGGGCGGAGTTCCAGTCGCTCTACCGATCTCTGCGTAGTACGGCTCCCGGCGGCACCACACCTCGGGGAGCCCTGGACACCATCACGCACGAACAGGTGCTGGCAGCCGTCCGCGAAATCCGCTCCGGCCGTTCGGTCTCACTCGCCGCTCCCGTGAACACCCGAACCGCACCGGACGACGCCGAACCCGCCGAACACCGGTTCATCGCTCCCACCGGCGGTGACCCGGAGCCGAGCGGCCTGCGGTTCGCCCGGGACCGCATCGCCATGAACATTCACGGCGACGTCGACAGTCATATCGACGCGCTCTGCCACGTCATCTACGACGGCACCCTGCACGGCGGGGTGCCGGCGGCGGACGCCCTCTCTCCGGACGGGGCGAGCGAGGGGTCCATCGACCTGGCCCGCGACGGCATCGTCGGACGCGGCGTGCTCCTGGACATCCCGCGACTGCACGGCGTCCCCTGGCTCGAACCGGGAGCCCACGTGACCATCGAGGACCTTGCCGCGGCCGAGGCACGGCAGGGGCTGCGGATCGGCCGCGGCGACATCCTCCTCGTTCGGGTCGGGCACCGGCGGCGTCGCGACGAGCTCGGCCCCTGGGATGTGGCCGGCGCGCGGGCCGGACTCCATCCGGCCGCCCTTGTTTTTCTGGCCGACCGGCAGGTGGCCGTGCTCGGCGGTGACGGCAACAACGACACGGCCCCCAGCGTGACCCGGGATGTCGCGTTCCCCGTGCACGTGCTCGCCATCCACGCGATGGGCTTGCACCTGCTCGACTACCTGCGGTTCGAGGACCTCGCATCACTCTGCGCCCGGGAAGGACGCTGGTCGTTTCTGTGCGTGATCGCGCCGCTGCGGCTGCCCACCGCCACCGGGTCCCCCGTCAATCCGCTTGCGATCCTGTGACGGCCCGAGTCGCCGGAAACCTCGCGCGGGGCTACCTTGCGAATTGAGCGCAAATCCAGTTCACCTCGGTGAGAGTGTCCAATAAGGACGGTGGTCGGCATGTCGCGTCACTACGACGTCATCATTATCGGCACTGGTGCGGGCGGTGGCACGCTCGCTCATCGGCTGGCGCCGACGGGCAAACGGATCCTCCTTCTCGAACGCGGAGACTACCTGCCCCGTGAACGCGACAACTGGAATTCGACCGCGGTCTTCGTCAAAGGGAAATACCGCGCCCCGGAATTCTGGTACGACAAGCACGGAAACCAGTTCCCGCCCGAGGTCAACTACTACGTCGGCGGAAACACCAAGTTCTATGGTGCCGCACTTTTCCGCCTGCGCCCCGAGGACTTCGGCGAGCTCCGCCACCACGACGGCGTCTCACCCGCGTGGCCGCTGACCTACGAAGACCTCGAGCCGTACTACACGCAGGCGGAGCACCTCTACCTGGTCCACGGCCGGCACGGCGAGGACCCCACGGAAGGGCCGGCCGGCGCCCAGTACGCCTATCCGCCGGTCCAGCACGAGCCGCGCATCCAGCAGCTGAGCGACGATCTGGAAAAGCAGGGGCTCCACCCCTTCCACCTGCCGATCGGGGTGAACCTCAGCCAGGACGACCAAGGCCGCGCCACGCACCGCAGCGCCTGCATCCGCTGCGACCGCGTCGACGGCTTCCCATGCCTGCTCAACGCCAAGTCCGACGCTCAGGTCATCTGCGTCGACCCCGCCCTCGAACACGCGGGCGTCGAGCTTGTCACCACCGCCGACGTGCGGCGCCTCGAAACCGACCCGGCCGGCCGGAGCGTCACCTCGGTCGTCGCGGAGACGGGGGACGGCTCAACCGAGCGGTTCAGCGCGGACATCGTCGTCGTCGCCTGCGGGGCCGTCAACTCCGCAGTCCTGCTGCTGCGTTCGGCCAACGACCGGCATCCGAACGGCTTGGCCAACAGTTCGGACGTGGTGGGCAGGCACTACATGCGGCACAACAACCTGGCCCTGATGGCCATCTCCAAGGAGCCGAACGACACCAGATTCCAGAAGACGCTGGCCCTGAACGACTGGTACCTGGGCTCCGACGACTGGGACTATCCCCTCGGCGGCATCCAGATGCTCGGCAAATCCGACTCCGAGCAGATCCACGGCGAAGCGCCCCGCTGGGCCGGCGCCGTCACTCCCGACCTGCCCTTCGAGGTCCTCGCCCACCACGCCGTCGACTTCTGGCTGTGCGGGGAGGACCTGCCCGCCGCCGACAACCGGGTCACCCTCGACCGGGCCGGCGCCGTCCACCTGGCCCTCGACGAGAAGAACAACGTCGCGGCGCTGAACCGGTTGCGGCACAAACTGCAAGGCATGCTCGGCCACCTGGGCATGCACGAGCACCATCTCCTGTCGCACAGCATCTACCTGCACAAGGGCATGCCCATCGGTGCCACGGCGCACCAGGCGGGCACCGTCCGCTTCGGCCGGGATCCGGCGAGCTCCGCCCTCGACGTCAACTGCAAGGCCCACGACCTCGACAACCTCTACGTCGTCGACACGAGCTTCTTCCCGAGCATCGGGGCGGTCAATCCGTCGCTGACCGCCATCGCCAACGCCCTACGCGTCGGCGACCACCTCGCGGAGCGGCTGGGTTGATCGAGAACCACCCGGCCGGGCAAGACGGCGGCCTGGAACGCCGTGCCCAGCCGTGCCCAGCCGTGCTCAGCGGTCGCCGAGTTGCCACTCGGGCCTGACGTAGTGGCAGGTGTACCCGTTCGGGTAGCGCTCCAGGTAGTCCTGGTGCTCCCGCTCGGCCTCCCAGAACTCACCGGCCTGGGTCACTTCGGTGACCACCTTGCCCGGCCATTTGCCGGACGCGTCCACCTCGGCGATGGTCGCTTCCGCGACTTCCTTCTGCTTGTCGCTGTTGTAGAAGATCGCCGACCGGTAACTGGTGCCGATGTCGTTGCCCTGCCGGTCGAGCGTGGTCGGATCGTGGATCTGGAAGAAGAACTCCAGGATCTGCCGGTAGCTCAACTTCGCCGGGTCGAAGACGATCTCGATGGCTTCGGCGTGGGAACCGTGGTTGCGGTAGGTCGCATTGGGGACGTCACCTCCCGTGTAACCCACCCTGGTGGAGATGACGCCTGGATGGCGACGGAACAGGTCTTGCATGCCCCAGAAACAACCGCCCGCGAGGACAGCCTTCTCAGTCGCGGTGGCCATGTCGTTGCTCAGCTCCTTCGTCTGCTGGATGCCCACTCGACTCAACGTTTCCACATCTCCGCGTCATCCCCGACGGCGCCCGCACTTTTGGCCCGCCGCGGTGCTGCGACCGCCGGCAGCACCGCGGTGCCACGCCGGTCAGGTCCCGTGCAGGATCACGCCGCGGATGTTGCGGCCCGCGTGCATGTCCGCGTAGGCCTGGTTGATCTCGTCCAGTTTGTAGGTCGTCGTGATCAGCTCGTCCAGTTTGAGCGCGCCCGTCTTGTACATCCGTGCGAGGCGGGTGATCTCGTAGGAGGGCGTGCCCATGCCGAAGATGACGCCCTGGATGCGTTTCTGCATCATCGACAGGAGCCAAAGGTTGATCGGCAGGCCTTCGTCCTTGACGTCGCCGATGCCGGTGACGACGACGGTGCCGAACTTCCCGATCGCGTTGACCGCCTGTGCGACGTGTTCGCCGGTGGTGACCCCGACCGTGACGATCGCGGAGTGCGCACCCTGACCGTTGGTGACCGACCGGGCGAAGTCGGCGGCTTCGTCGATGCCGGTGAAGGCATGCGTGGCCCCGAACTCCAACGCTTTCTCCCGCTTGAACGCGACCGGGTCGACCGCGATGACATGCGCCGCTCCGCGGGCGCGGGCGCCCTGCACGGCGTTCATGCCCACGCCGCCGACGCCCATCACGATGACCGTCTGCCCCGCCGAAACCTCCGCCCCGTATTCCGCTGAGCCCCACCCGGTGGGGACCCCGCAGGACAGCAATGCCGCGACGTGGAAGGGCAAGTCGGCGTCGACCTTCGTGAGGGAGAACTCGGGCACGACAGCGTGCTGGGCGAACGTGCCGACCATGGTCATCTGGGCCACGTCCGTGCCGTCGAGCCGAGCCCGGTAGGTGCCGTCGGTCATGCACCCGCTGAGGGCGTACATGCCCAGGTCACAGAGGTTTCCCCGGCCGGAAGAGCAAGCCTCGCACCGTCCGCAGGAGGGCACGAACTGGGCGACCACGTGGTCGCCGACCGCGAGGTCGCGCACCCCGGGACCGACGGCTTCCACCACACCCGCGCCCTCGTGCCCGCCGATCAGTGGCAGGTGCGGGGTCGGCATGTCCCCGGTCGTCGCGTGGTCATCGGAATGGCACAGCCCGGCCGCGACGAACCTGACCAGCACCTCGTTGGCGGCCGGTTCGTCCAGTTCGATGTCCACGATGTGCCACTTGCCCGGTTGCTCGAGCAGCGCGGCCGCACGGGTTCGCATCCTTGCCCACCTCCAGGTACGCCGACAGCACCATCAGCCAGATGTAGAACAGGTTCTATTTCCAGTCAAGCGTACCGGCGTCCGGATGGCAAGGTCGGCGTGGTTTCCCGGAGCCACCACCGTCCAGATCGGCTCGCGGCCGTCCAAGATCGCCTCGACGGCACGGACCTCTGTCGCTACCTCACTGACCGAATCGGTGCGCTACCGCTGGTCCAAGACGTCGAAAACCGCGCCGGTGGTCCGAACCGTCAAGCGGGTGGGCCGCCATTTTCCCGCGCACGGCAGAATGGAGCCCGATGAATCATCTGGTGGGGCGTTACCTCGTCGGCCGCTATCGACTCGTTGATCCGATCGGATCCGGCGGTATGGGTTCGGTCTGGCGGGTCTGGGACGCGCGGCAACGTCAGTACGTGGCGGCGAAGCTGCTGCGCCCGGCCGACGCGGGCACGCTGCTGCGGTTCGTGCGGGAGCAGTCGTTGCGGGTGGTGCATCCGCACGTGGCCGCGCCCCAGGGGTGGGCGGCCGAGGACGACCAGGTGTTGTTGACCATGGACCTGGTCCGCGGCGGTAGCGTTGCCCAACTGCTCGACCGCTACGGAGCCCTGCCTCTCCCGCATGTCGCGGTCCTGATCGGCCAGTTACTGGAGGCGCTGGCCGCGGTGCACTCGCACGGTGTCGTGCACCGGGACGTCAAGCCGTCGAACCTGCTGCTGGAGCCGACCGGGCGGGACCGGCCGTTCCTGCGGCTGGCCGACTTCGGTATCGCCGCGGTGCAGGGGGAACCACGGCTGACGCAAACCCATCTGGTGATCGGCACTCCGGGATACCTGGCACCGGAGTACGCGCTCGGTGCCGCTCCGGACATGCGGCAGGACCTCTACGCGGTGGGCGCGGTCGCCGCCCGGCTGCTGACCGGGCAGCCGTCCGTTCTTCCCCGTGACCTGCCGGGGCCGGTTCAGGCGGTCGTACAGGCATTGCTGGCGGAGTCACCCTCGGACCGGCCGGACTCGGCCGCGGCCGCGCGGCGGGACTGGCAGGCGGCGATCGAGTCGGCCGGGGTGGGTCCGGTCGACCCTGCCCGGCCCGGCGCGATCGAGGTGGTCGACCGGTTGGGGCCGTTGCCGGACGGATTCGGTCCGAACGGCCCCCTCCCGGCCCTGCCGGCGACCCGGCCATCGGTCGTGCAGGACATGCCCGGCCAGCCGTCGCTAGCGGGTCCGGCACAGCGCTCTCTGCCGGCGCGACTGGGCTGGCCTGCCGCCATCGCCCTGGGGGCGGCGGCGTTGGCCCTCGCCTTCGTCGTGCCCGGTGCCCTTTCCGCGGGAAGGAGTGGAACGGGCTCCGGAACCGCGACGGCCGGATCGTCGGTGCCTTCGACGACCATCGCGTCCTCCGTGCCCGGCACGGAATCGCCGGTGCCGTCAGCGCCCAGGAGCCCAGCGGGGTCGCCGGCACCGGGAACCGTCACCCAACCCGGCCGTACCACCGTCGGCCAGACCGCACCGGCCGCGAACTCGCCACGCGCACCCGTCGACGACAGCTTCACCGTGTCGACGACCGATGGCTGTGGTGCGGTCGACTTCGTCGATCGTGGCGGCAACAACGACGACGTCCTCGTTCACGACTACTGCGCCGACCGCCACGGCGTGAAGGCCTACGCCTGGGTCGACGGCACCTACCTCGGCGCCGAGTACAACGGCAATGGCGAAGCGGCGGCCGCGGTGACCTGGACCCCGTTCGGCAAAGTCATCGGCGGCCAGCGCATCGGCCTCAAGGTCTGCCTGGTCGACGGGACCGATGACCCCGACCCGTCCCGCTGCGGGGAACGCACCGTCACCAGCGTCGACGGCTGACCAGGTCCGGCGCTTGGGTTCGAAGCGCAGGGCCTGAATCCCGCACTCGACCGATTTCGCGGTTCCCGGAAGCCCTTTTGGATTTCAGCAAAGGCGCCGTTTCGCTGTCGCGGTGTTGCTACATGCGCTTATGCGGGGGACGTGTGGATCGGTTGACGGTGGATTTCACCGTGCTCGGCTGATGGACACGCCGGCGGTGCATATCGACGCGACCGACCGGATGCTTGGCGATGTCGATCAGATCGTCAAGGATTTGGAGTCCCTTGGGAGGGAGATACGCGGGCGGCGTTCCATTCGGCGGTGGTCTGGCGGTGGGTGATCTGCGGGACGAGTTGCACGGGATCCGGGAGTTCGTCGTTACCGCGCACGGCAATCACACCGCCGCGGTGTTCTGCCTCGTCGACGTTATGATGATGTCCGGGGCTACCTACCCGGCAAATCGGTGGTCCGTTCGCGCCGGTTCCCGCGTGCTCCCGTGTCGTTCCCTTGGCAAAAGGGCGCCCGTTGCAGTCGACCGTTTCCGTCACCCCGGCACATTACCTGAGTTACATTGCCTGAGTTACATTGCCTGAGTTGCTGCCGCATGTCGCGGTGGTGCGCCCGATGTTCGGGTGGCGCGCGTGGGATCGGCAAGAGTTCTCTGGTGCGTCAGTTCGCGGGCTCGCTCGGGCTGCCGTTCTGTCCACGGGGTCCGGTGTTCCGTGCGACCTGACCGGCCACCGGGCTTGACGGTGCGTGTGTTAGCGCCCACACTCGGAGCGCGAAGTTCCGGCGAACGGAGATCGATGATGCTTTCCTCGCGGCCGAGGGCACGGACGTGGACTGGCGTGGTCGCCATCGCGGTGCTGGCGATCACGGGGGCCGACGTTGGGCAGAGCCACGGGGTTGATCTCGAGGCCGCGACGGTGGCGCAGGTGACGGCCGCGGCGCAAACCATCGCCGGGTTCGGCGCGTCCGGCGCCTGGTGGGTGAACGACCTGGCGCACTTCTCGCCCGGCGTGCGGACGCAGGCCGGTGATCTGCTGTTCGACAGTTCGGGAATCCAGCTCAGCCAGTACCGGTACAACATCGGTGGCGGGGGAGTGGGAGTCGCCGGTGGCCCGCGTGCCCCGCAGACCTTCTTGACGTCCGACGGGAGCTACGACTGGACGAAGGATCCGGGCGGGCAGGCGTTTCTGAAAATGGCTTCCGCGGCCGGGGTGCCCGATCTCATCGGTTTCGTGAACAGCGCGCCGAGTGTGTGGACCAGCAACGGAAAGAGTTGCGGCGGGAGATTCGTCACGAGTGACAACGCGGCTTATGCCGGTTACCTGTCGACGATCGTGTCGCACTTCGCCGGGCAGGGCGTGCGGATCAGCGAAATCAGTCCGATGAACGAGCCGGACAACACGTTCGGCTCCTGCGGTCAGGAAGGCATGACCGTACCGGCCGCCGACCGGGCCGGGGTGATCAGCGCCGTCGGATCGGCCTTGTCCGCGGCGGGCCTGCCCACCACGGTGATCGCCGACGAGTCGAGTCAGACCAGCCAGTTGCTGAGCGAAGCGCCGACGTGGCTGGCCAACCCCGCCGCCGCGTCCGCGGTCAGTGCGATCGCTCACCACACCTACGACTTTCCCGGCGACACCAACCTCCAGCGGGTGGGCGCGCTGGGCGCGGTGAACGGCAAACCGGTCTGGGGCTCGGAAATCTGTTGCCAGGTCACCGGCGGCGGGTATGGACAACAATACGATCCCACCATCGCGGGTGGTCTGGTGCTGGCGAACTACATCTACCGTGATTTCACCCTGGCCGGCGATTCCGCCTTCCAGTGGTGGACCGCGCTGTCCCCGGTGATGGGCTGCGATCCGGTTGCCGACCCGTCCTGCGCCACATCGGTCAACTCGTCCGGCTGGAACGACGGGCTCATCTACTACGACCCGAAATATGCCACCAACGGCAACCAGAAACTGTATCCGGTCAAACGTTTCTACGTGCTCGGGCAATACAGTAAGTTCGTCCGGCCGGGCGCGGTCCGCTACGCGATCAACGGCACGCCGGGCGGCGTGCAGGCGATGACCTTCTGGCGCGACAACTCGTGGCAGGTCGTGGTGACCAACACCAACACTTCGGCGACGGCGTTCGCCCTGAACCTGGGCAGCGGAACGCTGACCTCGTCCGGCGCGTACCGGACCAGCGCGACTGAGAACATCAGCCCCATCGCGGCACCGTCGATCGCCGGATCGACGATGTCCACCACGCTGCCGGCGCAGAGCGTGAGCACTTTCCTGCTCGGCAGTTCCGGCCGGCCGGGCAGCGGCGGCTACCCCGCCCGTCAACTGATCGGCGCCGGCTCAGGCCGTTGCCTGGACGTCCCGGGCGCGAGCACCACCAACGGCACCCGGTTGGAAATCCACGACTGCGACGGTGGGAGCAACCAGCGGTTCACCCTCACCGCGAGCGGCGCGATCACGGTGTACGGGAACAAATGTCTCGACGCCTACCAGCAGGGCACGAGCGCGGGCACCGTCGTCGACATCTACACCTGCAACGGCGGCCGGAACCAGCGCTGGGAGCCGCATCCGAACGGGACGATCACCAACGCGCAATCGGGGCTGTGTCTGGATGTCGTCGGCCAGGCCACCGGCAATGGGTCCAAAGTGGACATCTGGCCGTGCAATGGTGGCAGCAACCAGTCCTGGTCGCTGAACTGACCTGGGGTAGCCACGGCATCTCCCGTTGGCGACCCAGGTCGAACGGGCGCGACAGGGGAGCCGGGTTCAGGGACGCGGATCGGGTGCCACCACCGACTCGGGCACCTGGCAGGAGGTGTGCTCTACCCATACCGACTCGACGCGGATACTCTCCGCCGACTCGGGTAGCCCGCCCGTCACGCCGAAGGGGTCCAGCTGCTCGTGCAGCACGTATTCCGGGCTGTGGTCGAGGCATTCCGAGGTGAAGCCGCTGTACCCGCTCTTGGCGGGAAAGACGGTCAGGTTGCCGAAGAACTCCCGGGCCGGGTTCGCGTACAAGAACCTCGGCGTGATCAGCCCGCCGTCATCGAAGTCGTCCCAGAAATCGATGGTGACCGCGCAGAAATAGTTGGACTCGCGCTCCGCGGCATAGTCGAGTATCACCCGCAGGTGTGCCGCCGCGGCCTGGATGAGGACGCGGTTCTGTTCCGGAACGGGGAGATCGCCGAGGAATTCGACCTCGCGCAGCGTCGCGAACAGGGGCAGCTCCTCATAGGTGTCCCCGCCCGCGGGGACCGCCATCAGCCCCCGCGGATCCCATACCTCGTTGAGTTCCATGACCTCCCGCAACTGCTGACGGAACCGGGGGTCGATCTCGGCCATTCGCGCTCCTCGCCGCGTCGCGCTACCACTCGTGGGTGCCCGGTGACTGACCGCCGAAACGGCCTCCCGTCGGCCAGGCGAATCCATGATCGTACAGCCACTGGTACGTCCTTCGGTTCCAGTCCGGGTCGCTGTGCCGGAAGGATCCGTCGTAGTTGAGGCCCCCGGAGCCGTTGCCGCGTCCCTGCACGTGGATCTGGCTCCCGCCGTCGCGGGGAATGTCGACCCGGGCGCCGTCCAGTTCGTTGGGTATCCCGGCTCCCCGCCGGACGGCGTTTCTGGCCTGGTTGACCAGTCCCCGGCGGGTCTCGTCGATGCTGGGCTCAGCTTCCCCGTACAGCTGTCGCCATGCCTCGCTACGGCGTGCCGCCTGCTCCGGGTCGTAGGGGTCGGTCTCCCGGAGAACTCTCCTGGCCTGCTCGTCGCACATGACCAGGCCGAGCGGGTCGGCAAGCCGGTGGGGGTTGCCGACATAGCCGCGGGGATTCGGCCCGGCGCCGAGTCCGAGGGGGTCGCTGCTGATGTACCGGGCGTTTTCCGGGTCGTAGTAGCGATAGTGGTTGTAATGCAGCCCGGTCTCGGGGTCGTGGTACTGGCCGGGGAAACGCAACGGGGTCGCGGCCCGGTGGGTCAGGCGTCCGAGGGCCTGGCCCCAGACCGTGGCCTGGGCGTGCCAGGCGACGTTGCCGTACGGGTCCACCAGCTCCGCCGGGGCACCGACGAGGTCGGTGACGATGGCGTAGAACGCGGCGTCGACCCACGACTGCGGCGCGTCCTTCATCGGCATGCGCTCGATCTGGGTGAGGGGCTGCAGGCCCTTCGGATCGAGGTCCCAGGTGGTGGCGTGACCGCCGGAGTGGACCTGCTCGGCGAGTTGCACGCCGTCCCAGGCGAACAGGGTCTGCTCGGCGACCGATCCATCGGCCGCGAGGCGCTGCTTGGCGATGCGGCGGCCCAGCGGGTCGTAGCGGTAGCGCCACACGCTGCCGTCGGGGGTCCGGACGGCGGTGAGCCGGTCCTCGGCGTCCCAGGTGAAGTGCCAGGTGTCGGGCTTGCGGGAGAGCCTGGTCCTGGTCCGGGCCACGACCCGGCCTTGGGCGTCATAGTGGTAAGTGCGGTTGCCCGCGGCACGGAGCAGCGTGCCCTGGTACTGCCGGGGTCCTTGGGCCTGTGGTTCCGGGTCGCCCGGCCAGTAGGCGTCGGTGAGGTTGCCGGCGCGGTCGTAGGAGTAGCGCTCGACGTGGCCGGCGCTTTCCACACCGGTGATCCGGCCGTGGGGGTCCAGGGTGAACCGCCGCGTGCCGCTGAGCCGGTCCTCCACCGCCGTCAGGCGGTCGCCAGGGCGGTGGCGGTAGGTGCGCTGCTGTACCAGCCGGGCCTGCGCCGCCGGGCCAAGGCCGGCCACGGTGCTGACGGTCTGGGACACCAGGCGGTCGTTGCCGTCCCAGGTCTGGGCAAGCATCGCGCCGGTGTCGAGCAGCCGCTCGGTCTCCCGGCCCACGGGGTCGTAGCCGAACGAGACCGTACGTCCGCCGCTGTGCAGCCGGACGGCGCGGCCGGCAGGGTCGTATTCCCAGCTCGAGCGAGCACCGGTCGGAGTCAGCCGCTCGGTGCGGCGGCCGAGCGCGTCGTAGCGGGACGCCACGGTGCGGCCGTTGACGGTCTCGGCGACCACATCGCCGAGAACATCGCGTCGGACGACCAGTTCGGCGTCGGGATTGACGGCACGCCGCAGCCGCCCGGCCGGGTCGAACTCGAAGGTCGTGACCGCGTCTTCCGTGCGCCGCTCGATCACTCGCCCCATCGCGTCGCGGGTCAGCCAAACGCTTTGGCCCGCGCCGTTGGTGCGCCGGGTCACCTCGCCCGCGGCATCGTGTTCGTAGGTCACGACACGGCCGTTGAAATCGGTCTCGCGCACCAGGTTGCCGGCCTGATCGTAGCCGTAGCGCCACACCAGCCCCTCGGCATTCGTGACGGCGGTCAGCCTCAGCGCGGCGTCGTAGGTGTACTCGGTCCTGGCGCCGGTCGCATCGATGTCGGCCGCCACCAGGTCGAAACCGATGATCTCCCGCCGGATGACGTTGCCGCCGGCGTCGGTGTAGGCGGTCATGCAGCCCTCGGCGTCGTAGAGCCAGCGCTCGGTCCCGCCGCCGGTCCGCGTGCGGGACAGCAGCCGCCCCTCGACCGACCAGGTCAGCGCCGTGGTGTTGCCGAGCGGATCGGTCACCGATGCCAGCCGCCCCAGCTGGTCGCGGGAATGGCGGACGGTGGCGCCCACCGGATCGGTGACCGCCACGGGCAGGCCGGCGGCGTTGTTGACCGTGACCGTCGCTCCGCCCAGGGCGTCGATCCGGCGCGTCACCGCGCCCGTGTCGTCATGGGCGTAGCGCGTGACGTTGCCCGCCGGGTCGGTGGTCGCGACGGTGTTACCTCGTTCGTCGTACGCGTAGCGCCATACCGCGCCGTCCGGGTCGACCTGCGTCAGCGGCAGCCCGAGAGCGTTGTACTCGGCCAGTGCCTGCGTACCGTCCGGCATGGTGACCCGGACGAGGTTGCCGTCCTCGTCGTACTCGTTGCGCCGGACCCTGCCCATCGGGTCGGTCAGGGTGAGGACCCGGCCCCGGGCATCTCGCTCGAAGGTCGTGGTGTGACCCAGCGGGTCGGTCTCGGCGACGGTCTGGCCCAGGTGGTTGAGGTGGTAGACGGTCGTGTCGCCCAGCGCGTCGGTGAACCGGGTGGTGCCGCTGCCGTCCGGCGCGTGGTCGTAGGTGAACGTGCCGTCGAGATACCCGCCGGCGCCCTGGTTGGCCACGCACCGGCCCTGGCCGTCGTAGCGGTAGCGGTACCACATGCCGTTGCGGTCGGTCCACCGCATCAACCGTCCCACGTGGTCGTATTCGAACTTCAGCGGCAGGTCCGAGGAGTTGACGACTTCCGCCAGCCGGCCGGCGTCGTTGTAGCCGAATCGGACGATCGTGACGTCCTCGCCGGACGGGTTGGCCAGCCGCAATTCGGTGACCAGGCCGTTCTCGGTGCCCACCAGAACCGTGTAGCCGCCCGAGTGCCGCACGGCCGACACCACACCGGCGTCGTCTCGCTCCAGGTCGTAACGATTGCCGTTACGATCCACCACCGCCTGGAGTTCGGCCACGCCGGCACTGGCCGCGGCGAAGCGCAAGGTGAGACCGGATTCTCGTTGCGCCACCGCGAAACCGCCGTCCTCGACGCGGAACAGTGGCCATCGCGGCCCGAAATCCGGCTCCACCTGCCCATCGGCCGGTGGATCGGGGTAGACCAGCCGGATGCCGTCCTCGCCGAGGAACACCACGCCCTGCCCGTCGAACTCGAGCCGTTGGTCCAATGTGGACGCCCAGGACGGGCCGAACCGCCGTCCGGCGCGGTAGGACGACAGGTGAACGCGTCGCAGCACCAGCGGTAACACCCCGTCCAGCGCCAGATCGGTCTGGGCCATCACCACCTGGCCGGAAGCGACGTCCACCGGATCGTTGCAGGTGTTGAGATCCTGCGACGGCTTGTCCGCCTTGGCCGGATCTTCGGGCCGGTTCGGGCCGCCGTTGGGGGAACCATCTCCTTCGCCCGATGTGGCGGACGGGTCGCCGGCCGAGGAGGTGGCGCTGGAATCGCCCGCCGGGCCGTCGGTGCTGGATGAGGTGGTCGGGTCGCCGGCGTGCGTGGTGGGGGTGTCGTCGGCGGAGGAGATGTGGGTGCCGTCGTCGCCGGCCTTGAGGTGGGGTTCTTCACCGGTGTGGCCGTGCAGCGCCGACATGACCTTCTTGATGGCGCCGAAGATTTCTTCGAGCTTGCTCATCAACGGGCGCAGTGCCTCGACCGAGTTGATCAGCTTCTTGATCAGGGCGCCGATCTTTTCGATCCAGGCGGACACCTGCTCGACGACCTGGGCGACCACCACGGGTGTGCCGAGGCCGAGGGTGCAGACCTCTTCGAGGGCGTCCTGGATGATGTCGCCGATGGCCTGGGTGACCATGTCGCGGACCATGCCCCGGACCGCACCGGTGATCACCCCGACGATCTGCACCACCGTCGAGATGGTTTCGGCGCAGGTCGCCGCGGCACCCAGGTGATCGATCTTGTTCTTGATGTTCGCGCGGTAGGTGTCGGCGGCGGTCCCGGTCCAGTTCGCGGTGTCGGTGTTGACGGTGTCGGTCAGATCCTTGGCCGCCTTCTGCACCGCGGTGGCGATGTTCTTCCAGGTAGCCGAGTAGGCGGCGATCTGGTCGGCGTCGCCGGCCAGTTTGTTGAGCGCCTCCTGCAACGGCTTGACATGCTCGATCAGCCAGTTCAGGCCATAGGAGATCAGGGTGCCGACCGGGTTCATCGCCATGGTCAGCAGATCCATCCCGGTGCCGAACGCGGCGATCCCGCCCTCGATCCAGCTACCCGACTGAACTCCTTCGTAGACCCCGGCGGCATCGTCGAGCACGTTGATCCCGCTGTGCCAGGTGGTCGAGTCCTGCTTCTGCGCGACCAGCGGATTACTCATGACTCCTCCTCCGCGAGCCCGCGCGCGACCGTGTCGACAGGGCGCACCTTCCGAGGAAGGGCGCCCCCCGATAGCGGGAGGAAAGCGCGCGTCTTGTGGTCGCCTTGACGGCCGTGGCCTGACACGGAGCTACTCATGCCAGTTCCTTACCGAGGGATTTCAACGTGCTCGAGTGGGACTGTTCCGCATTCTGGTAGCTCCGCACGGTTTTCGTTATCGCGTCCGAGATCGACGTGACGGCCTCGCGGGACAGGCCGAGTGTGACCAGCCCGGGCGCGCTTACCGCCAGCACCATCGGTACGAACAACGGTCCGCAGATCAAGCCGTACGCCTGGACCCCCATCGTCACCTGCTCCGCCGCCGACAGCGCCTGCCCCAACTCCGCCGCGACCTGTTCCACCGCTTTGGCGTGCTTGGCCAATTCGTCGGTACGAACCTGGTAGCCACCCGAATCCGACATAACGCCCCCTGTTCGCGGACAACGTCTCCAGTCATGGACGTGAAGAACCAAGTATCGGTTCCCCCGGATCACCCGGAAAGGACCAATTTCGGGCCGTCAACGGGATAATTGGGACAATTGCCCGGAAGGGCATCGACAGGTCATCGGGTCGCTCGCATCGCGGCTGACAGCGGTCGATGAGCTCGATCGACCGCTTTCGTGCGGCTGCGGGCGGGCTTATCGATCGACCTGGCGTTCGCCGCGCTGATCCCGCGGCCGATCGCCTTCGCCCGGCAGGTAAGCGGACAGGGTGACGTCCAGGGTCGTCTCGACGTCGGTTTCGGTTATGCCGCCCCACAACCACAGTTCGGCGAGGCCGTGCAGCGCGGCCCACAGCGAGGCGGCGAGCATGCGGGAATCGGTCCCGGCACGCCATCCACGAGTCTGCGCGCTGGCCACCAGGTCGGTGAACAGGGCGAGGATCGCGTCGTTTCCCTTGGCGAGGTCCGGTTCGCGCGCGTCGATGAGGTCGTGCCGGAACATCAGCTCGAACATCGCCGGGTTGTCCAGGGCGAACGTCAGGTAGATCCGGCACGCGGCCAGCAGGCGCTCGCGCGGGTCGCCCTCCGGCAGCCCGTCGCCGCACCTGCGCAGTTCGGCGAAGCCTTCGGTAGCCACCGCCGACAACAACTCGGCCCGGCCGGTGAAGTGGCGCAACGGCGCGCCGTGCGAGACCCCCGCGGCCCGCGCGATGCGGCGCAGGGTCACCGCCTGGACGCCCTCCTCGCTGAGCAGGGTGACCGCGCTGGAGATCAGACGTTGCCGGGGATCGCTGTCCACTGGGTCACTTCATCGGCGAGGACGGGAAGCAACTCCGGACGTTTCGCGGAAAAACCGTCACCAGGGGAACGTCCGGTGAACCAGTTGCGCGTGCGGGTGACCGCGACCGGCAGCACCTCACGCCACATCCAGGCGGCGTGCGCACGCAGTCCCGGGCTGAGCGGTGCGCCGGGCAGGGGTGCGAGCCAGGCCGGGTCGGGCGCCACGCCGAGGAGGGTGAGCAGGTGCGCGGCGAGCTTGCGGTGGCCAGGTTCGGAGAGGTGTAACCGGTCCGGACCGAAGTACCGCAGGTCGTGAACGGCCTCTTCCTCCGCCAGGTCCACGAGCAGCGCGCCGTGTTTCGCGGCCGTCGCGCGGATGGCGTCGTTGAGCGCTTCCAGCCGTCCGCGGACCTTCAGCACGCCGGGTACGCGGTTGGAGATGTCGCTGAGGGTGAACACGACGACGGTCGGTATCGCCCTGGTCAGCATGCGCACCGCGGCGTCCACCCGCTTGGCCACGACCTCCGCGCGGAAGTTCCGGGTCATCACGTCGTTGGCGCCGCCGAAGAGGGCCACCAGGTCGGGCTGGAGGTCCAGCGCGGTCGGGATCTGCTCGACGATGATCTGGTCGAGGCGCCGCCCGCGCACGCCGAGGTTGGCGTAGCGGAACTCCGGCTCGTTCGCGGCGAGTGCGGCCGCGGTCAGGTCGGCCCAACCCCGATACTGCTCGCTGCCGGGGTAGCGGTCGTGCAGCCCTTCCGTGCAGCTGTCGCCCAGCGCGACGAACCGTCGATAGCCCATTCAGATCTCCGTCATGTTCCGTTCACTTCGGAGATCCGTTGTAGCAAACTCACGTAGACAGTGTCTACTGCCCCTTGGGCGGCAAGGACGTTGCTGTGGTAACGCTATCGCCAGGGAACCTGGGGTGACCGGTAGAAGTCGACGCCTTCGACGTTCCAGCGCGGTGCCTGCGCCGCGAGGCGCTGGCGGTAGGCCGTCCAGTTGTGCGTGGCGCGGGGCGACCAGCCGAGTTCGGCGACACCGGGCAGGCGGGGGAAGGCCATGAACTCGATGTCGTCGCCGGTCCGCAGGGTCTCCGACCACAGCGGCGCCTCGACTCCCGCCACGGACTCCTCGCCGACCCCCTGCAACACGGTCGCCGGATCCCAGTCGTAGGCGTCGGCGACCTCGACGTAACCGGCCCAGTTCTGGCCCAGCGGGGTGTCCGGGTTGTACTGCATGTCCAGGTACGCCTTGTTCGCCGGCGACATCAGAATCCTGTTGCCCGCCGCCGCGGCCGCCGCGGTCGCGGCATCCTGACCGTCTGTGTCCCAGAACTGCGGGACCGTGCTCAGCGGCGGGTTCACCTTCGCCACCTCGTGCCAGGCCTGGGCGTCCTTGCCGTGCCTGGCGACCAGCGGAAGCACCTCGTGCATGAACTTCTCGTAGTCCGCGGGCTGGGTCGCCTGTGCCTCGTCGCCGCCGATGTGCAGGTAGCGGCCCGGGGTGAGCGCGGCGAGTTCGCCGATGACGTCGTCGAGGAACCGGTAGGTGACGTCCTTGCTCACGCAGAGCGAGCTGAAACCGACTTCGGTGCCGGTGTACAGCGGTGGCGCGACACCATCGCAGTTCAGTTCGGCATAGGAGGCGAGCGCCGCGTTCGTGTGCCCGGGCATGTCGATCTCGGGGATGACGGTGATGTGCCGGGAGGCGGCGTACCGCACGAGGTCCTTGTACTGCTCCTGCGTGTAGTAGCCGCCCCGACCGCCGCCGACCTCGGTGCTGCCGCCGTAGGTCGCCAATCGTGGCCATTTCCTGATCTCGATCCGCCAGCCCTGGTCGTCGGTCAGGTGCAGGTGCAGCCGGTTGATCTTGTACTGGGCGAGCTGGTCGATATAACGCTTGACCTGGTCGACGGTGAAGAAATGGCGCGCCACGTCGAGCATCGCGCCGCGGTAGGAGAAGCGCGGATAATCCACGATATGCCCACCGGAGACGACCCAGGGTCCCGTCTGGTGTTCCTTCGCCTCGATCGTGGGCGGGAGAAGCTGGCGCAGGGTCTGCGCTCCCGCGAACAGGCCGTCGCCGGTGTTCGCGCGAATCGTTGTTCCGGACCTGGTCACGTCCAGCCGGTAACCCTGGTCGCCGACGCCTTCCGTCGGGCCGAGGCTCAGGGAGATCGCGGGCGTTTTCGCTTGTGTCACAACGGGTAGCGGGTATCCGGTCGACGGGCGCAGCAGGCCGGCCAGATACTCGGCGACCTCGCGTGCGCCGCCGTCGGCACGGATCACCGTCGCGGCGGTGATCCGGAAATCCGCCGCCGGATCGGCCCTGGCTTCCACCGGCGCGGGAATCACTTCGGCGACGCGCGAAGTGGTCTGGACCGCGTCCGCGGGCAGGGTGGCCGTGGTGAGGGCGAGCAGGGCCGCGCCGAGCAGGCCGGCCAAGGACAACCGTGGTCGCATGGGCACTCCTGCGAGGAGAGGGAACTGGTCCGGCCCTAAAAGGTATAGACCAAATCCGCTCCCCGCGCAATGCCCGGCGACCGGGCTTCGGTGACTAGGGACGCAGGATGCCGCGCAGGTTGTCCAGCACGGCCGGATCCTCGATGGTCGAGGGGGTCGGCTCGGCGCGGCCCTCGGCGATGCCGCGCATGGTCTTCCGGAGGATCTTCCCGGACCGCGTCTTCGGCAGAGCGTCCACAACAGACACATGGCGGAAGGCCGCGACGGGGCCGATTTCCCGGCGTACGGCCGCGATCAGCTCATCACGCAGGGCGTCCTCGGAGACCTCGGCGTTCGCCTTGAGCACCACCAAGCCGTGCGGCAGTTGTCCCTTCAGCTCGTCGCGGACACCGATCACCGCGCACTCGGCGACGGCCGGATGCGAGGCCAGCACGGCCTCCATGGCACCGGTGGACAACCGGTGCCCCGCCACGTTGATCACGTCGTCGGTGCGGCCCATGATGAAGAGGTAGCCGTCTTCGTCGAAATATCCGGAGTCTCCGGTCAGGTAGTAGCCCTCGTACCGGGACAGGTACGCCTCGACGTACCGCTCGTCATCACCCCACAGCGTGGGCAGTGTGCCCGGCGGCAACGGCAGCTTGATCGCGATCGCACCCTCCCGGCCGGCCGGCACCACGTTGCCTTCCGCGTCGAGAATCCGCACGTCGTAGCCGGGTACGGGGACGGTCGCCGACCCGGGCTTGACCGCCATCGGCTCCAGGCCACGCGGATTGGCCGCGATCGGCCAGCCGGTCTCGGTCTGCCACCAGTGATCGATCACCGGGACGCCCAGTTTGCCGAGCGCCCAGTGGTAGGTCTCCGGGTCGAGGCGCTCACCGGCCATGAACAGCGTGCGGAACGCCGAAATGTCGTGTTTCGCCAGCTCCTTGGCGTCCGGGTCGAGCCGTTTGATCGCCCGCAGCGCGGTCGGCGCGGTGAACAACGCCGTGACCCGGTGCTCGGAGATCACCCGCCAGAAGGCGCCCGCGTCCGGCGTGCCGACGGGCTTGCCTTCGTACATCACGGTGGTCGCGCCGATCAGCAGTGGCGCGTACACGATGTAGGAGTGGCCGACGACCCAGCCGACGTCGGAGGCCGTCCACCAGATGTCGCCGGGCTGGATGCCGTACACCGCGTTCATCGACCACGCCAGCGCGACGGCGTGACCACCGGTGTCGCGCACGACGCCCTTCGGCTTCCCGGTGGTGCCGGAGGTGTAGAGGATGTAAAGCGGATCGGTCGCGGCGAGGCTCACCGGGTCGGCCGGGGTGACCCCGTCCAGCAACTCGTACCAGTCGACGTCCCGCGGTCCCGGTTCGGCGCGCGCGGCTTCCCGTTGCAGCACAACGATCTTTTCGGGCTGATGCTCGGTCGTCTCGAGCGCTGCGTCGATGATCGGCTTGTACTCGACGATTCTGGCCGGTTCGATCCCGCAGGACGCCGCGAGGATCACCTTCGGCTTCGCGTCGTCGATGCGGACCGCGAGTTCCTTCGGCGCGAACCCGCCGAACACCACGGAGTGCACCGCTCCGAGCCGGGCGCAGGCGAGCATCGCGATCGCGGCTTCGGGCACCATCGGCATGTAGATGATCACGCGGTCGCCCTTGCCGACGCCGAGGGACGCCAGGCCGCCCGCGAACCGGGCGACCTCGTCGCGCAGCTCGGCGTAGGTGTAGGTGCGCCTGCTCGAGGTGACCGGAGAGTCCCAGATCAGCGCCGCCTGGTCGGCGCGGCCGCGTTCGACGTGCCGGTCGAGCGCGTTGTACGACGTGTTCAACTCGCCGCCGGGAAACCAGCGGTAGAAGGGCGGGTTCGCCGAGTCGAGCGCCCGCACCGGTGCTCTCGTCCAGTCGATGGCCTTGGCCGCGGCCAGCCAGAAACCTTCCGGATCGGACAGGCTGCGCTGGTATTCGTCGGTGTGGGTGCCCATCGGGATGGTCCTCCTCGTCCAGCTGTTGCTGTGTCATTCAACGCACGTGTGCGGGTGGCCGGGCCGCGACGCTCGTCGTCGGCCGCCGGTCAACGATGACTGCGGCCCGCATCCCCACCCCGCACACCGTTGTCCGGCCTCACCACAGTGCTGATCTCGCGTTGTGAATGACGTTCCTTCACTGTAGCTACGCGACGGTGACCCTGTCCTTGAGCAAACCGGCCGCTTGCTCTTCGAATCGCTGCGGCCGGTAGCCGCAGTCGCGCAGGGTCCGGCTGACCGCGGTGACCAGCCGGCTGTGCATGATCTTCTCGTAGCGGGCCACGTCGAGCAGTTGGAAATAGTTGCTCACCTCGTCCGCCGCGGCCATTTCCCGGAGGGTGCGCAGGCAGCCGTAGGAATCCGGATTGAACACTCCGCGTTCCCGGTGGGCGGGCAGCAGCACCGCCAGGGTGTGCGTGATGCGGCCGAGGATGGTCATCGGCAGTTTGAGCCAGCGGAGAACGGCCTGCCCGATCGGGGTGAGCAGGGTGCCCGTCGGCCGGTCGACCGACCGGTACCGGTCACGGATGGGCGGCAGCACGCAGTCCGTCCATTCCAGATAGAGCGTGCTTTCGTCCACTGTGGTGTTCAGGAAACCGGAAAGCAACAGGTCGCGATTCCACACCGCCAGCTCGACGCACAGGTAGTAGCGCGCCCATTCGCGTGGCTGTGCCCGGCGCGCGGCCACCTCTTCCGCCGGCAGGCTCGGGTTCGGCCTGTTTTCCGGGTTCGGCAGGTAGATCGTGGCGTCCGGCTGGTTGAGCCGGTCGACCAGCTTGTCCGCGCCGGCATACACGGCTTCGGAGATCTTCAGGCCCCGCAACCGGCGGTCGGGGGACAGGGGGGTGCTTCGCTGCAGTTCCATCAGCTCCGCGCGAATTCGCTCGTAGACCGTGGCCGCGGTCAGCTCGCCGAATTCGGAACCGTCCGGTTTTCGCTGTTCGGGCAAGCGTTCCAGCGGGATCGCCACCGACCAGGAACCGCGGCGCTGGCCCGCCCCGACGAACGGTTCGTACCCGCGGTGCACCACGAGCGGCGCCCCGGTTCCGGGATCGGGCACGGGTGCGGCATAGCGAACGAGCTGGCGGACGAACGCGGGCGGGCTCAGGTTCAGGATGGTGCGGTTGGCGTCGAACGGGTTGCTCGGCGGCAGGTGCCGGGCCCGGCGGCCGAACCGCCCGAACACCAGTTGCCACACGACCAGCCGGTCGGCGACCAGGATCGCCAGCATCAGGAACCACAGGACGAGCGCGATGATGCTCCAGAACCCGGTGCTGTACTCGGCACTGAGCAGGCCGTCGGCGACCAGCTGACGCAACGACTCCCAGGAGAAGCCGAGCAGCGCGAACGGCGCGACGACGACAACGCCGACCAGCACGGTGACCTTGAGCGCGGCGGCCTGCGGGCTCGAGGATCGTCGCCAGATCGTCGGCAGTGACAAGAGCACTGCTAGTAGCAGCCAGCCGTGCAACAGCGGCGAGCCCCAGGCCGACCCTAGGAACAGCAGCGCCAGCACGGCGAGCGCGCCGTCGCGGACCTTGCGTCTTGTCCGTGCCGCGATCGCCTCGACGAGCACACTCGCCGGGTGATATCCGGGCGAAAGCGGGACGGGCCGCGTAGATTCGAGGAGGAATTCTTTGATCGCTTCGTCGGCGAAGGCCGAATCGAGATGCGCGGCGGCGCAGAGGTAACGGGTGGTGTCGTCTTGGATTACCCACTGTTGCGTTCCGCTTAGGACGGAACTTGGCGGCGGTCCCCCAGCGGGTGGCATGGGGCCCTCCAGAGAACAGCTCGTGCGGAACCGGATGCTGAGAGTAGCATGATCAGCTCGCCGGTGTTACCTCTGACGAGGAGTTGAGATTATCTGGGGACCGTCCGGGGGAATCGAGCGATGCGGTAGGGCAACCCGCCAGGCGGCGGCGGCGTCCAAGACGCGAATATGGTGGAAGTCCGCAAGGGCGAGTCGAGCAGGAGGAAACCGGCGGTGAACGGATTCGCGAGCTGGCTTCTCTCGCTCGCACACGACCTGTTCCAGCCCGGGTTCTGCCCGGGCGACTGGGTGTGGGCGACGATCGCGGCAGGCGCGCTGGTCGCGCTGTTCCCCGTGCTGGGCGCGCTGATCGTCGCGGTGATGCGCAAGTTCACCGGCAACACGTACAACACGGTCACGCTGGGCATCATCCTCGCGGCCGGCGTCGTCCTGGTCTTCCTGCTGCCGTGGCTGACGGTCAACGGCATTTCCGGCACCTACCGGGCGGTCAGTTCCGGGGTGCGGTCCGGCCTGTCTGCGGGCGAGGTCGCCACGCTCCGGCGCAGCTACTGCGACTTCATCGGCACGCAGAGCACCTATCTGGGCGGCGGCCGCAACGGCTTCGAGGTGCTGTTCTACCCGTCGGGTGACAAGCTCGCGTACGGCTACTACCTCGCCGGGCTGGTGGGCCTGCCCGCGTTGACGCTGCTGTTCATGATCCTCCAGGCCCGTACGGCCATGCGTCGCGGGCAGAAGTGGCCGGGTCGTTTGCTGTGGGGCTGCTACGTGCTGTTCGCGGTGGCCAGCCTGAGCGTCGAGGCCAACGCGGCGGTGTTCCTGTGGCTCGGGTTCCTGCCGATGAGCGTGCTCGGCATCATCCCGATCGCGATCGTGGGGCCGCCCCCATGGGCGGTCATCAACCGCAAGGAGCCGCCGCGGCGTGAGCCGGAGAATCGGGAGCCCAAGCAACCGCCTCCTCGGCCGGCGCCGCCACCTCAGCAGCCTCAGCAGAAGCAGTACACCCCGACCGCCGTCGCACCCGCGCAGGAACTGGCGGCCACGCCAGGGCCGATGCCGGTGCCGCCGGGCTCGACGGCCAACGGCAGCGAGCGCTACCGGCGGCTGCGACGGCTCGGCCACGGCGGGTTCGGCACCGTCTGGCAGGCCGTGGACAACCAGCTCGGCCGCACCGTCGCGCTCAAGATCGCGCATGCGCCCGACCGGGACACCGAGGAGCGCATGCGGCGCGAGGCGCGGGCGCTGGCGATGGTGAACCATCCCAACTGCGTACGTGTGTACGACCTCGTGGAGGAGCCCGACGGGCTCGCGCTGGTGATGGAGTACCTCGACGGCCAGGCCCTCGCCACGGCCGTGGACCGGCAGGGCCCGCTCGACGACGTCGCCGCCGGACGGCTGTGGGCGACCGTCGCCGGCGCCCTGCTCGCGGCGCACGAGAAGGGCGTGCTGCACCGCGACATCAAGCCGTCCAACATCATCGTGGACCCGCAGGGCCTGCCGCACCTGATCGACTTCGGCATCGCGCGCAGCCGCGGCGACGCGTCGATGACCGCGACCGGGATGATGATCGGCACGCCCGACTTCGTCGCCCCCGAACAGGCGGCGGGCGCCCCGGCCAGCCCGGCTTCGGACGCCTGGCAGCTCGCCGCGACGGTCAGCTACGCCCTGTCCGGTTTCCCGCCCCGCGGCACCCGTGAGACCCCGATGGCCGCGCTGATGGCGGCCGCCCGCGCCGAGCCGCCGTCCCGGCTGCCGCAGCGGTCCGCGCACTCGCGCCTGCTCATCGCGTCACTGGACAACGAGCCCCGGCGGCGTCCCACGCTGGGAGCCGTGCGCCGGGAGATCGAGAGCTGGCTGGCCAGGGCGGGCAAGACCCCGGACGGCCCGGTCACCCGCATCGTCCCGCGCGCGGACTCCGTCCGCACCCGGGTCGTCCCACCCGGCCACTGACGCCCAACCCTCCCGTCCCAACCCTCCCGTCGCGAGTCCGGCTCCCATGTCACCCGAGTCCGGCTCCCGCGCCGCGCGAGTCGGCCTCCCGCGACAGGCGAGTCGGCCTCCCGCGCCTCGCGAGTCGGGCTTTCGTGACGGGCGAGTCGGGGTCTGGTGACGGGCGAGTTGGGCTTTGGTGTCGGACGAGTTGGGCTTTCGTGTCGGGCGAGTCGGGGTTTGGTGTCGGGCGAGTTGGGCTTTGGTGACCGGATGCTCCTCGTTGTCAGCGGGAAGTCCCCGCTGACAGTGCTGGCGCGAATCCCGAACTCACCTGACGTAAACGCCGGACTCGATCGTCCTGAAGGCCGGACTCGCGTGTCTTGAAGGGCGGACTCACCTGTCTTGGAAGCCGGACTCGCGTGACGTGAAGGGTTTCTCCACATGGCCCCTCTTACCACGTGCACGGGCTGCTCGGCGAAAAGGCCGACCGGCGAACAGGACGGAAAACTCGGTGCTGAACATGTTCTCCGAGCCGGACTGTGGCGGCGGGATCTTCATCGACGCCATTTTCCCGCCGGGGGCTTCGGGGGAGGGAACCGCTCGGAGTCGACCAAGGAGTACTACAGCTTCAACGTCTCGCCACTCAACGGCGGCTGAGGGTCAGCGCCAGGACGGGAGCCAGAGTTCGGCCTGCCAGTGGTCGTAGGAAATGGGGTCGCCGTTGAGGATCGGCCACAGCCAGGCGAAGTTGGCCACCACCAGCCCGACGTAGAGTGCGACCACGAGCAGGCCGGTGCCCCGCCGTTCGAAGCCGCGAGCGGCGCTGCCGAGGATCTGGCCGAGCACGAGCGTGAGCCCGAGCGCCAGGAACGGTGCCAGCGGCGTGGCGTAGAAGAAGTACATCTGCCGGTCGATGTTGGTGAACCAGGGCAGGAACCCGGCGAAGTAACCGGTCAGCACGGCCGCGTACCGCCAGTCGAAGCGGAAGATCGACCGCCACAGGCCCCAGCCGAGCATGGGGAGCGCGAGCCACCAGGTCGCCGGCGTGCCGATCAACATGGTCGCCTGCACGCACTCGCTGGTGCCGCACACAGGGGTGTTCGACTCGTAGTAGTAGAGCATCGGCCGCAGGCCCATCGGCCAGGTCCACGGCTTCGACTCCCACGGGTGCGGGTCGTTCTTGGGCGTCAGCAGGGTCTCGTGGAAGTGCAGCACGTTCATCGAGTAGTCGCCCAGTGAGCGCAGCGCGGGCGGAACCCAGCTCCAGAAGCCCGGTGCGATTCGTTTGATCTCGACGTAGTGCCGGTCGGTCGCCGACTCGCTGGCGAACCACGCCCAGTAGCTGGACAGGTAGATCACGACCGGGATGCCGACGAACGCCCACAGCGCGGGCGCGACGTCGCGGCGCAGCGTGCCGAGCCAGGGTCGCGGCACGCCCGCCGCGCGGCGGGCGGCGACGTCGAAGCCCACCGCGAGCACGCCGAAGAAGGCCATGTAATACAGCCCGGACCACTTGACCGCGAAGGTCAGCCCGACGCAGAGCGCGGCCGCGAACCGCCACCACCGGAAGCCGAGCTTCGGTCCCCACCGCGACTCGTCGGCCCAGCCCTCGCGCACCGCGACCGCCATCCGCGCCCGCACCTGGTCGCGGTCGACCAGCAGGCAGGCGAACGCGGCGAAGGAGAACAGCGCGATGAAGATGTCCAGCATGCCCATCCGGGACTGGATGAACAGCACGCCGTCGCAGATCACCAGGATCCCGGCAACGCCGCCGAGCAGGGTCGACCGGGTGAGCCGCCGGCCCGCCCGAACCACCAGCAGGACGATCAACGTGCCCGCCACCGCCGAGCTGAACCGCCAGCCCCAGCCGTTGTAGCCGAACAGCCACTCGCCGAGCGCGATCAGTTGCTTGGCCAGCGGTGGGTGCACGACGAGCTCGTAGCCGGCGTTGTCCTCGAACCAGCCGTTGCGCAGCATCTGCCACGCCTGCGGCACGTAGTGCTTCTCGTCGAAGACGGGCGTGCCCTTGTCGGTGGGGAAGCCCAGGTCCTGGAACCGGGTGATCCCGCCGATGAGGGTGAGCACGAGCGTGACGACCCAGCCCCGCAGCCGGTCCGTCGGCATCGGGCGACCCAGGAGGGTCGCCACCCGGTCCGTCGGCGGGGGCGGCGACTCGACCGGGTAGCGGTGCGCGCGGGTGAGCAGGGCGGTCACGGGTGTCGATCCTAGGGCGGCCGCGCGAGCTGAGTGGCAGCCCGGCGTGGAATTCCCTTGACCGGGTATGGCGCCGATACGCTGGCGACATGCCACTTGTCCTCGCCGCGACACCATTGGGTGACTCGCGGGACGCTTCGCCACGCCTTGTCTCGGCGCTCGCGGACGCCGACGTGATCGCGGCCGAGGACACCCGCCGGTTGCGCGCACTGGCGGCCACGCTCGACGTCACCCCGGTGGGTCGGGTGGTCAGCTTCTACGAGGACGTGGAAGCCGCCCGGCTGCCGAAACTGCTGGAGGCGCTGCGGGGCGGTGAGACGGTGTTGCTGGTTACCGACGCCGGGATGCCCAGCGTGTCCGATCCCGGCTACCGGCTGGTCGCCGCGTGTGTCGCCGAGGATCTGCCGGTGACCTGCCTGCCCGGCCCGTCCGCGGTGACCACCGCGCTGGCGCTGTCCGGCCTGCCCAGTGACCGGTTCTGCTTCGAGGGGTTCGCCCCGCGGAAGCCGGGGGAGAAGGCCAAATGGTTCGCGCAACTGGCCGGTGAGGTGCGCACGGTGGTGTTCTTCGAGTCTCCGCACCGCCTGGCCGCCACGCTCGACGAGGCCGCGCGGGCGCTCGGCGACCGTCGTGCCGCCGTCTGCCGGGAGCTGACCAAGACCTACGAGGAAGTCCGGCGTGGCACCCTTCCCGAGCTGGCGGCCTGGGCCGCCGAAGGCGTGCGCGGCGAGATCACCGTGGTGCTGGAGGGCGCGCGGCCACGGGCGGTCAGCGTGGACGAACTCGTGGGCGAGGTTTCGTCACGGGTTGCCGCCGGGGAGCGGCTCAAGTCCGCTGCTGCCGCGGTCGCGACCGCGGCCGGTGTGTCCAAGAAGGAGCTCTACGACGCCGTCCTCGCAGCTCGCCGAGGCTAGGGCCAGCCGCGCGGCCATGAGTACCCGCCTGCTGACCTCGTGGGCGGGCAGGTTCCGCAGCGCTTTGGCGTTCAACTCGACGGTGAGGTGTCTGCTGGCCCCGCTGACCAGCACGTACCCGATGTCGCCCGCGATCGGGTAGCTGACCCCGTCGACCGGCCAGCGCCGCATGCGCCTCCTTTGTGTGTTGGTGTCCATGAAGTCCCCCTTGTTCCCCAATGACAAGGTCCTCCGAATCGTCCCAGGCTAGAACACGCTGCTTCGTGCGCACAGTGTTACCGATGGGTAGTTACGGTCCCTCTCCCCGTCACCTTCTCAACGGAGGCGCTTCGGCGCCGCAGTACTGTCCCCCGTATGCGTGCTGTGCAGGTGACCGAATTCGGCGGCCCCGAAGTACTGCGGCCCGTCGAACTGCCCGACCCCGAGCCCGGCGAGGGGCAGGTGCTGATCGAGGTTGACCGCGCCGGGATCAACTACGCCGACACTCATCAGGCCGAGAACTCCTACCTCGCGTCCGCCAAACTACCGTTGGTGCCCGGAGGTGAGGTCGTGGGGCGGACGCCCGGCGGCCGGCGCGTGGTCGCGCTGCTGAACGGCGGCGGGTACGCGGAAAAGGCGGTCGCGGACGAGGCGACCGTGTTCGCGGTGCCGGACGGGGTCGATGACGTGACCGCGCTGTCCTTCGTCGTCCAGGGCGCCACGGCCTGGCTGTTGCTGCGCAAGAGCGTGCGTCTCGAGCCGGGCGAGTCGGTGGTCGTGCACGCGGCGGCAGGCGGGGTCGGTACGATCGCCGTGCAACTGGCGAAGGCGTGGGGCGCGGGCCGTGTGATCGCCACGGCGAGTAGCCCCGAGAAGCGTGCCCTCGCACTGGAACTCGGCGCGGACGTCGCCGTGGACTCGAAGGCGCCGGACATGACCGCCGCCCTGCGCGAGGCCAACAACGGCAGGCGGGTCGACGTCGTGCTGGACATGACCGGCGGCTCGGTCACCGACCAGAGCATCGCCGCGCTCGCGCCGTTCGGTCGGCTCGCGTTCTACGGGATGGCGAGCAGACAGCCACCCAAACCCGTCGAGCCCGCCATCCTCCTGGGCCATTCGTTTACGATCGCGGGCATGTGGCTGCCGCATGCGTTTTCCCTGCCCGGCAACGTTTATGGCAAAGCCCTGGCCGAGCTGTTCGAACTCGCGATCGCGGGCAAGATCGCGGTCGTCGCCGGTGGCGAGTACGGGTTGTCCGAAGTCCGCGCGGCCCATGAAGCGCTGCGTTCCCGTTCCACGGTCGGCAAACTCGTGCTCAACCCTCGGCGCCTTCCGGGGGTGTAACCCCCAGACCCCAGGCCCCCTGCCTGAGGAGCGATTCCAGGGGAGCGGCCTTGTGCAGGCATTCCGCGTACTCGGCGTCGGGATCGGAGTCGGCGGTGATGCCGCCGCCGACGCCGAGCGCGATCTGGCCGCCGTACAGTTCGAAGGTGCGGATGGCGACGTTGAGTTCCAGCCCGGCGATCGGTGAGGCCAGCCCGATCGCTCCGGTGTAGACGCCACGTGCGCACCGCTCCAGCTCCGCGATCTCCTCCAGCGCGCGGATCTTCGGCGCCCCGGTCACCGACCCGGGCGGGAACGTGGCGCGCAGCAGATCCGCGTCCGTGCCGGTGAGCCGTCCCTCCACTGTGGACTCCAGATGCCACACCCCTGGTGCGGGCCGCACGCGCAGCAGGTCCGGTACCTTCACGCTGCCCACGGCGCAGACCCGCCCCAGATCGTTGCGCACCAGGTCGGTGATCATCACGTTCTCCGCGACGTCCTTCATGGACTCGCGAAGGGCTTGCCGCAGGTGTTCGTCCTGCGGCCCACGCCGGGGCAGTGTGCCCTTGATCGGAGTCGAGAACACCCGATCGCCGTGCCGGGCAAGGAAAAGCTCCGGTGACAGCGAGACGACAGTGCCCCAGTCGCCGGCGAGGTAAGCGGCTCGTCGCGGTCGGAGGGTCCGGGTTCCTTCGGCGAAGAGGGCGGCGGGCGAACCGTCGAACGCGCCGGTGAAGCGGGTGCAGATGTTTGCCTGGAACAGTTCCCCGGCCTCGATCGCGTGGACGCAGGCCTTCACGGCGTCGCGGTGCCCAGCGGCGAGTGGGCGGTCAAGCTTGGCCGGGGTCCAGGAGAACTTGGGCGTCTCCAGGGTCAGCAACCCTTCGAATTCGGCGGCATCGGGCGGTTCTTCGCCGTCCGGGACCAGGGCTTCGAACCACCAGACCCCGCGATCGTCGAGCCGCAGCACGTGATCGGCCCAGCCCCACAGGGTTTTCGGCAGGGCGCCGGTACGGCCGGACGGGTCCGTGAGGTCGTAGGCGAGGTAGCCGAACCAGCCGCCGCCCACCGCACCGGCCGCCGCGCCCGTGATGGCCGGCTGGCGGGTCAGGTTTTCAAAAGGATCCGCGGGCGGTGCGAGTCCCACCGTGGGGGCGAGCACCGCCCCCGACGAGAACCACCTTCCGGTCAGGGCGGCCGGGCCGGGCAGGCCCAGTGCGGCTGCCCTCGCGTCGAGCAGCAGGAGTACCTCACCCGGTGCCCGGTTCGAGCCAACCGCTTTGCGCGCCAACCGCATGACGCACATTCTGGCTGGTTACGGCATGTGCATGAGTTGTCAGTGGCGGGTCATCGTGAAGTCCGTGCCGTCGGAGGCGATGGCGCTGGGGCTCCACGTGTACAAGCCCATGTCGTCGGCGTCCAATCCGGACGGGCTGGTGTCGGCCAGGTTGGTGCCGTTGAACCTGACGCCGGTGAACCTCATGCCGCCGCTGATGCCCGGATACCGGTCGGTGGGTGATTCGATGATCGCCTCGGCCGAGGAGTGCCGCGAGTTCAGCGACTTAATGACCGTCCTCGACCAGCCCTTCGTGGTGTCGCTGATGGTCAACTGGTAGGTGTTCGTACCGGTCCGGGTCACCGTGGCGGAGATCTTGTCGCCCGCGCCGACCGCGTTGCTGTAGTAGACGGGCGCCGCGGGGTACATCTCGTACCACGCCTGGTAGACCGGTGAGCCGCTGGAGCAGTCGGTGACGACACCGGTCTGCTCGACGGTGGACGAGCCGTCGCCGTCGATGCCCACCCACGGGGCGAGCACGTCGTCGGTGGAGGTGCAGGTCACCGACGGCTCGGTCCAGCTGGCGGTCGCGGTGGTGAAACTGCCGAAACTCACATAGCCGCCCCAGTTTCCGCCGGAGAAACTGCGGGCACCGAAAACGGGAGTGGCCACGGCCGAAGTTCCGACGGAAGCGGTCGAGGCGGCGACGACGGCAAGCAGGTTGGCGGCGTGTCTGACGAAGGTCCGTTTCATGGCTGTTCCAATACGTTCACCAGGAGGGATGGGGGAGTCGCCGCCAGCAATTATTGGATCCGAAACTGCTTCACCGGTAGCTACTTTCGACGTGAAAATCCCGGTCAAGTGATATCCAAGGAAAGGAAAAACGGGGGCCGGGTGGGAAACCCGGCCCCCGCGGGACCTCCGGTCAGCCCTGCTTGGCCGCCGCGTCCACGAATTCCGTCGTGTAGGTCTTCGACAGGTCGATCGAATCTTTTTTCGGCTTGACGTTCGTCGAGAACGAGGCAAGCACGTTGAGCACGTTCTTCGCGCCGTCCGCGTCCATCCGGCCGTCCGCGTTGAACATCCCGATGCTGTCCTTGACGGACTTCACGTACAGCGCCTGGTCACCGCCGGAGTAGGACGGCGGCATCTTCGCCGCGATCTCCTCCACGCTGTGCTGGCTGATCCACTTCAGCGTTGCCACGAAAGCGTTCGCGAGCTTCTGCACCACGTCGTGGTTCTGCTTCACGAAGTCGCAGTTCAAGTAGAGCGAACTCGCCGGGTACAGGCCGCCCAGCGCGGACTTCGTGCCGTCGACCGTGCGCATGTCGTAGAGCACCTTGCCCTTGCCCGTGTTCGTCAGTGACGCGATGGTCGGGTCGGTGGTCATGCCGGCGTCGATGCCACCCTGGTCCAGGCTGGCGACGAAGGTCTGTCCGGCCCCGACCTTGACCGGCGTGTACTGATCGGCGCTCACGCCCGCCTTGGCCGCCAGCGCCTTGGTCAGGAAGTCGGTGGAGGACCCGAGCGAGGTCACACCCAGCTTCTTGCCCGCGAAGTCCGCGGCGCTCTTGATGGCGTCCGCGTTCTTCGTGGCGACGACCTCGGCCTCACCCGGGATGTTGGCCATCTGCACGACACTTTGGATGCACTGGCCCTTGGCCTGCAGGTCCACCGTGTGGTCGTAGAACCCGACCACGCCCTGCACCTGCCCCGCCACGAGCGCGGTCTCGGCGGTGGCGCCCGACTGCTCGTCCTGCAGGTCGACTTCGACGCCCTGGGCGTCGAAGTAGCCGAGTTGCCTGGTCAGCGTGGCCGGCAGGTAGATGATCTTGTTCAGGCCGCCCACGATGATGGTGACCTTCGGCTTGCCGCCCGCGCCGGTCTCCGCGACCCGGGAGTCCCGGCAAGCGGTCGTGCCGGCCGCGACCAAAGCGAGCGCGGCGATCGCAGCGGTGATCTTGCTGATCGTGCGAATCTTCACTGATCCCGTCCTTTCAGATGACGGCCTGGTCGCTGGTGTGGGACATGGACGGCCGCCACCGCAGCAGGCGGTTCTCGAGGTGTCCGATGCCCCATTCGGCGACCAGCGCGACAACGGTGATGATGATCATGGCGGCGTAGATGCCCGCCGAGTCGAAGGTTCCCTGCGCGTTGGAGATGAGAAAGCCGACACCGGCCTTGGAGCCGGCGTATTCACCGACGACCGCACCGATCAGCGCGAAACCGAACGCCGTGTGCAGGGAGGACAGGATCCACGACGTGGCGCTGGGCAGCACGATCGACTTCAGCACCTGCAACCTGCGCGCGCCCAGGATGCGCGCGTTGTCGATCAGGTTGCGGTCGACCTCGCGGGCGCCGGTGAAGGCGTTGAAGAACACCGCGAAGAACACCAGCACGATGACCGTCGCGACCTTCGACCCGAGGCCGAGGCCGAACCAGATCACGAACAGTGAGGCGAGCACGATGCGTGGCACCGCGTTGGCGGCCTTGATGAACGGCGCCAGCACGTCGGCGAGGTACTGGCTGCGACCGAGGATGACGCCCAGCACCACACCGGCGGCCGCGCCGATCAGGAAACCGAGCACGGCTTCGGAGACAGTGGTCCACATCTGGTACCAGATCGACCCGAAGTCGGTGCCGACGGTGAACCAGTGTGCCAGCCGCGCCCAGATCAGAGACGGTTTGGAGTAGAAGAACGGGTCGATGAAGTACGTCGCGGTGAGTTCCCAGCTTCCCAGCCACGCGACGACGATCGCCAGGCGCAGCAGCCAGGTGTTCCGTCGGCGCCGGTGGACAGCCTTCCGCTGCCGGGCAAGGATCATTTCTTCCGTCTCGGGCTGCACCAGGATGGGTGCGGTGGTGTCAAGCGACATTGGCGGCACCCTTCATCCGAGCCTTCTCGACCTCGACGCGCAGTGATTCCCAGACCTCGCGGTAAATGCGCAGGAAGTCTTCGGTGATCCGGAGTTCCTCGACCTTGCGCGGGCGGGGAAGGCCGACCTCGAAGACGTCCTTGACCGTCGCGGGGCTGGTGGTCAGCACGACGACCTTGTCGGCGAGCGCGATGGCCTCTTCCAGGTCGTGTGTCACGAAGATCACCGCTGCTTCGCTGCCCGACCACAGCCGCAGCAGTTCGTCCTGCATCAGCGAACGGGTCTGGACGTCCAGTGCGGAGAACGGCTCGTCCATCAACAGGATCCGCGGCTTGTTCACCAGGGTCTGGGCGAGTGCGACCCGCTTGCGCATACCGCCGGAAAGCTGGTGCGGGTAGTACCTTTCGAACCCGCCGAGGCCGACCCGCTCGACCCAGTCGGCGGCCGTCTCGCGGGCTTCAACCTTCGGCACGCCACGGAAGCGCGGTCCCGACGCGACGTTGTCCAGTACCGAACGCCACGGCATCACGGCGTCGTTCTGGAACATGTAGCCGACACCGTCCGGAATGGACGTCACCCGCTCGCCGTTCACGTACACCTCGCCGGCGGAAGCCGGTTGCAGGCCGGAAACCAGGGACAGGGTCGTCGATTTGCCGCAGCCGGTCGGACCGACGACCGCGACGAACTCGCCCGGCTGGACGGTCAGGTTGAGATCTCGAACGGCGGTGTGCACCGAGCCGGTCCCGCTCGGGAACCTTTTCGTCGCACCGATCAGTTCGATCAGTGGTGAAGACATCCGGGTGACTCCTTCGTCACTCGCGTTTCGGGGCAGGTGTGACGAAGGTAAAAGCGCTCTTCGGCAAGGGGGAAGCTTGTCCGCGTTCTGCGTGCGTCCCGTTCGTTCTTCGCGTTTAGCGCATTTCGCTCAGTCCGTCGAGCCCTCCCGCCAGTCCACCACCGCCCTCAACGGAGACGCTTCGCGTCACTGCCCTGTCCGGTGACCAGCAGGTACGGTTCCCGGCATGGCAGACAGAGGCGTCTTCCGCCGGATGCGGTTCTCCCGCCAGATCCTGATCCTGCAGATCGGGGTCGTGGTGCTCCTGCTCGTCGTCGGGCTCGCGCTGGTGAGCTGGCTACTGTGGAGCACGCTGCGCGACCAGTACGGCGAGCGCGCGCTCGCGATCGCGCGCACAGTGGCGGTCGACCCCGTGGTGGTCCAGAGCGCCGCGGCCAAACGCCCGGGCGGGGATCTGGAGGACCGCGTTCGTGCCGTGACGGACCCAAAGGACGGCCCGCTGTTCGTCGTCGTCACCGACGACCAGGGAATTCGTCTCGCGCACCCCGACCCGGCCAGGGTCGGCGAGAAGGTCAGCACCCCCGCGTCGGAGGCGCTGGCCGGCCGCGAAGTCGTGAGCTCGGTACAGGCGGGCACCCTCGGGTTGTCGGTGCGCAGCAAGACACCCATCCGCGCGCCCGACGGGCGTGTCGTGGGGGAGGTCAGCGTCGGCTACGAGATCGGGGAACCGGTCGAAGAGCTGGTGCGCCTGATCCTGACCAGCATCGCGTTCGCCGTGGGCGCGCTGGCCCTCGGCGTTGGTGCTTCGGCCTTGCTGACAAGACGGTTGCACCGGCTCACGCATGGGCTCGAACCACGCGAGCTGACCGAGTTGCTGTACGAACGCGAGGCGGTGCTGCACGGAATCAGCGAAGGCATGCTCGCGGTGGACGCGGCGGGCCGGGTTTCGGCGCGCAACGACGAAGCCGAACGGTTGCTGGGCAAGCCGCTTCCGGTGGGCACTGAAGTGTCCGAACTGGACCTGTCTCCCCGGCTGGAGAAGGCGGTTTCGGAACGGCAGCCGGTGGACAATCTTCTCGCGGTGGCCGGAAACCGGGTGCTGGTGGTCAACTCGCGCGCGGTCACCCGGGACGAACGCGATCTGGGCACGGTACTTACCTTCCGCGACCGCACGGACCTCGACGCGCTCACCCGCGAGCTGGACGCGGTGCGGTCGCTTTCGGACGGTCTGCGGGCGCAGCGGCACGAGTTCAGCAACCGGTTGCACACGCTCTCGGGCCTGTTGCAGCTGGGACACAACGGTGAAGCGATCGAGTACCTGCAAACGCTGACGGACACCACGGGTGCGATCGCCAGCGTGATCGGCGACTCGGTGACCGACCCGTACCTGCAGGCGTTGCTGGTCGCGAAAATCGAGGAGGCCAAGGAAAAGGGTGTCGAGCTGCGGCTGTCGGACGACTCATGGGTCCAGGCGTCGGTGACCGATCCCATCGCCGTGAACACCGTCGTGGGGAACCTGCTGGACAACGCGCTGCGTGCGGCCCGGATGGGTCCGCGCAGGCCGCCGACGGTCGAGATCGCGCTGCTCGCCGAGGACACCACGCTCCACGTGTCCACTGTGGATAGTGGACCGGGTGTCGCGCCGGAACTGCGGGACAGCCTGTTCGACGAGGGAGTCTCCACCAAGATCGCACCCGGGCACGGACTCGGGCTCGCGCTGGCGCGCCAGGCGGCCAGAGCGCGCGGCGGTGACGTTTGGCTGGCCGATCCCGGTGGCGGCGACAGCGGCGCCTTGTTCGTCGCCGCCCTGGAGAACCTGTTGGAGGCAAAATGATCCGCACGCTCATCGTGGACGACGACTTCCGGGTCGCCGCGGTGCACGCGGGCTTCGTCGAGGAGGTGCCGGGATTCGCCGTCGCCGGCACCGCGCACACCGCCGCCGAGGCGCGGGCCCGCATCCGCGAACTCTCACCCGATCTCGTGCTGCTGGACGTGTACCTGCCCGACGAGTCCGGGCTGAGCCTGCTCGCCGAGTCGCAGATCGACGCGATCATCCTGTCCGCGGCCACCGACACCAGGTCCGTCGGCACCGCGATCCGTGCCGGAGCCCTGAACTACCTGGTCAAGCCGTTCACCACGCGCCAGTTCGCGGACCGCCTGACCAGCTATGCGCGGTACCGGCAGTTCCTCGCCGAGGAACGCAACCTCGGCCAGGCGGACATCGACCGCGCGTTCCGGCTGCCGCACGACCAGGACCGCGCCGTCACACCGAAGGGCCAGTCCAGCGCCACCGCCCGCCTGGTCTCCGAACGGCTCCGCGAGGCGGGATGCCCGCTGTCCGCCGCCGAGGTCGCCGGTGAACTCGGGGTGGCCAGGGCCACCGCCCAGCGGTACCTGACGGCACTCGCGGAGTCGGGGGTGGTCGACATGCGCCTGCGCTACGGCGCCACCGGCCGCCCGGAACACGAGTACTCCTGGCGCGCTACCCCTGGGGAAGGTGTGTGAGGTGACGCCGGTTGTCCCGCCCCCAGTGCACAGCCGCCGCGACATCGGCGAAGGCCAACTCCGGGAGCTGTGCGTCACGCTCGAACCACGAGTACTCCGAGTTCTCGGCGGAGAGCACGATGGATGCTCACGTGGCAGGTCGCAGACGAAGGGCACCCCGACCGTGTTGAGCCCCGAGTCGCCGTAGACCGACGGGTAGGTTCCGGCGAAACGCAAGCCCTGGACGGCGGCGCCGATCTCCTCGGCGCTTTCCCGGACGAGGTTCTCCTCAGCCGTCTCGTCCCCGGCGAGAAATCCGCCCACGGCGTCCCACCGGCCCTCGCCGGGGTTGTGGCTCCGGCGCGGCAGGAGGATCCTGTCCCGCGCGGGATCAAGGATCAGACCGGTGGTGGTTGGCGGGGGATTGTGATACTTCGTCAAGCCGCACCGGCCACACCGGACGTGGGATTCCGTTCCGCTGCCGAGGAGAGCCAGGGCGGGCCACATCGCGGGCAGAAGCGCCAGTCGTTCATGACGTCAGAGAATCACGTCTTCGAGCGAGAAGGGATAGACCATCGCGTCGAAGCCGATCGGGCCGCGGAATCCGCTTTTCTGGGGCGCGGTGCTGTGCTCGTGGATGCCGAGCCTGCTGTGGAACCAGCCGGGCCGGCCCGGAATGCCGTTGTGCCGCCGCACCCACAGCACCACCTCCGAGTCCGCCCAGCGGGTCGGGTGCAGCCGGTTCAGCCAGTGCTCGTAGGAGGCGTAGACGAGCACCCGGCTGATCCCCGCGGCGTGCCGCACCGCCTTGATCCACGACTTCACGAACCGGTCGTCCACGCCCTCGGCCTCGACGTCCAGTGTGGGCGCCAGCGAGCCGGGGCCGAACAAGCCGAGCCGCCTGCCGGCGCCGACGCAGTGTCTGGCCTGGTCGCCCACCGCGCCGGGGCGGGCGTAGTGCCGGATGCCGACTCGTACGCCCGCCCGTTGCGCCGCCGCGATCTGCCGCTCCGCGCCGGGGTCGCTCCAGTTGACGTTTTCCGTCACGGTGATCGACGCGAAACAGACAGCACCGGCACGGACCGCGCCCCAGTCGGCCACGGTTGCGTGCAGCGCGAGATTCATCCCTCGCACAATGCCGTTTTCGGTCACAGCCCTCCCAAGTGCCGTGCCGACACCCTACGTGCGGGAGCACTGAATTCCGAAAACCGGCGTGCTAGGAATTTTCCTTCTGGAAGGTGCGGGCGCCCCACCAGACGGCGAGAATCGCCATCACGAGCAGGACCACCGCACCGGTGAACAGGCCGTCGAAGGTGAAGTCACCGCGGAAACCGGCGCGCTCGGCATCCACCACATGGGTGAACGGATTGATCCGCGAGATGGTGTACAGCCAGTTCGGTGCCAGCATGCTGGTGATCGGCAACAGGATTCCGGACAGCAGCAGCACCGGCATCAGCACGGCGTTGAGCAACGCCGGGAACGCCTGCTCGCTCTTGATCGTCAGCGCCACCGCGTAGGAGGCCGAGGCCAGCGTCACCGCGGTCAGCGCGACGATCACCAGGCTGACCAGCACCCCGCCGAACGGCGCGTCCAGGCCGAACGCGACGTACGCCAGCACGGTGATCAAAATGGCCTGGACGACCGCCTGGATCGCGTTGTTGGCCACCTTGCCCAGCAGCAGCCCCACCCGGCTGGCCGGGGTCACCCGCAGCCGTTCGAGCACGCCGCCGCGGTAGTCCACGAGTAGCGAGAACCCGGCGAACGACGAGCTGAACAGGGCGAGCTGGATGATCAGCGCCGGGGTCAGGATGGTCCAGCTGCTGCCCGGCGGGAACCCCGGAGTGCTCGCCACCACCTTTTCCATCAGCGGGCCGAACAGCACCAGGTACAGCACCGGCTGCATGATGCCGATCATGATCCACGCCGGGTTGCGCAGCGACAGCGCGAGATCCCGCCGGAAGATCAGCCAGGTGTCAAACAACATGTTCGGGCTCGTCTCCTTTTGCGACCTGCGCGCGACCACGATCACGTCGACGGGGCGCTGTTCCATGTTGTTCACTGTCGGGTTTGTTCACTGTCGGGCGCCCCACCGCGACAGCGGGGCCTTCGCTCACGGGTCGCCGTGATTGCCGTGTCACAACTGTGCGGGCACCCCCTCCTTGACCGTCGCCTGCTCGGCATCGCGCAGGGAACGTCCGGTCAGCGTGAGGAACACGTCGTCGAGCGTGGGCCGGTGTACCTGCATCGCGGTCATCGCGATCCCGGCCGAATCCAGCGTGCGCAGCAGTTCCGGCATCACCGTGTCGCCGCGCGGCACCCGGAACCGCACGGACGAGTCCACAGTAGACACGTCGTGCGCGCCGGGGAGCTTGCCGGCGATCTCGGCCGCTTCCGTGGTGTGCTCCGCGGGCACTTCGATGGTTACGCCGTCGCCCGACACCCTGGCTTTCAGCGCATCTGGCGAGCCCTCGGCGACGATCTCTCCGTTGTCGATGACGAGGATCCGGTCGCACAGTGAGTCGGCCTCGTCCAGGTAGTGCGTGGTCAGGAAGAGCGTGACGCCGTGTTCCGCACGCAGGCGCCGGATGTGCTCCCAAAGGTTGGCGCGGCTCTGCGGGTCCAGACCGGTGGTCGGCTCGTCGAAGAAGATCAGCTTCGGGTCGTGGATCAGGCTCAGCGCGATGTCCAGCCGCCGCCGCTGACCCCCGGAAAGCGTCTTGGTGAGCCGTTGGCCGAGCCCGGACAGGTCCAGTTGCTCGGTCAGCTCCGCGCCGCGCCGGTGCGCGTCGGCCTTGGACAGCTTGTACAGGCGCCCCTGTAGTTCGAGTTCCTCGTCGACCCGGCATTCGGCCGCGGTGCCACCGCCCTGGGCGACGTAGCCGATCCGCTTGCGTACCCCCAGCGGATCCTCGCGCAGGTCGCAGCCGCCGACCGTGGCTTCCCCGGCCGTGGGTCGAAGCAGTGTGGTGAGCATGCGCAGGGTCGTCGTCTTCCCCGCGCCGTTCGGGCCGAGGAAGCCGACGAGTTCCCCCTCGGCGACGTCGATGTCGACGCCCTTGACGGCCTCGACGGTGCGGCCGCGCGCGGTGAACTTCCGCGCCAGGCCGCGTGCCCTGATCATGAAATCCCCCCAGATTCAGTCAAATTTGACTAGCTGCGGTGAAGCACTCTCCCTCATGAGGACCACGTGGTCAAACTTGATTACTGAGGTGGTTGGCCGAATGACCGTCCGGGATCGTCGGCCATGACGTACTCGCCGGCCTCCAGCCGCTCGATCAGCTGTCGTAGCCAGCTCAGGCTGGTCTCGGCGTGCATTTCCCATGATCGGAACAACTCGCGGATGTGTGCCGGCTGACCCCAGCTGTCGCTCTGCCCGGCCAGCAGGCTCGCACTGCGCACATCGGTCTCGAGCTGGAAGACGCGGTGCCGCAGGAGCCCGATCACCTGCTTGCGAGGCAGGGTCGTCATGAGCGTGATCGCCGCGCCCATTTCCGCGCCGGTGGTGTGCCGGCCGGAGGACAGCGCGTGCGAGAGCAGCACGTGGAACTCGGTTTCACCCGCCTCGGTGACCCGGTAGGCGGTCCGGTCCGGACCCGACTCGCCGGGCTCGACCTCGACCTGCTCCAGCAGCTTTTCGGCGGTCATCTTCTTCAGCGCGTGATAGACCGAGCCGGGCTGGATGTTCGCCCACTTGTCCGCCGACCAGGTGAGCAGCTCGCGGCGCACCTGGTAGCCGTGCGCCTTACCGTACATACGCACGACGCCGAGCACCAGCAGCCGCGTGGCCGACACGAGCACCTCCCGGGCAGGGCGCGGTTGAAAACCGTTGTGGCGATGTCCGTACGCTAATAAAGCATGAGTATCCCCGTGTTGACGGCGGTGGCCTGGCCGTACGCCAACGGCCCCCGCCACATCGGCCACGTGTCCGGTTTCGGCGTCCCGTCGGACGTCTTCTCGCGCTACCAGCGAATGGCCGGCAACCGGGTGCTCATGGTGTCCGGAACCGACGAGCACGGCACCCCGATCACCGTCCAGGCGGACAAGGAGGGGCTGACCGCGCAGCAGACCGCCGACAAGTACGCCCGCCAGATCGGCGAGGACCTGCGGGGCCTCGGCCTGTCCTACGACCTGTTCACCCGCACCACCACCGGCAACCACGCCCACGTGGTGCAGGAGATCTTCCTCGCCCTCCACCGCAACGGGTATGTGGTCCCGAGGACCACCACCGGTGCGATCAGCCCGTCCACCGGCCGTACCCTGCCCGACCGGTACATCGAGGGCACCTGCCCGATCTGCGGCTACGAAGGCGCCCGCGGTGACCAGTGCGACAACTGCGGCAACCAGCTCGACGCCGCCGAGTTGATCAACCCGCGGTCGCGGATCAACGGCGAGACGCCGAAGTTCGTCGAGACCGAGCACCTGTTCCTCGACCTGCCCGCGTTCACCGAAACCCTGGGCAAGTGGCTGTCGACGAAGACCGACTGGCGGCCCAACGTGCTCAACTTCACCCGGAACCTGATCGACGACATGCGGCCCCGGCCGATCACCCGTGACCTCGACTGGGGCGTGAAGATCCCCCTGGACGGCTGGCGGGACCAGCCGCTCAAGCGGTTCTACGTCTGGTTCGACGCGGTGATCGGGTACTTCTCGGCGAGTGTGGAGTGGGCGCGGCGATCGGGGCGGCCGGACGCCTGGCAGGAATGGTGGAACAACCCCGACGCCCGTACCTACTACTTCATGGGCAAGGACAACATCACCTTCCACGCCCAGATCTGGCCGGCACTGCTGCTCGGCCACAACGGCGAGGGCGATCGCGGCGGCGAACCCGGCCCGTACGGGCGGCTCAACCTGCCGGACGAGATCGTCTCCAGCGAGTTCCTCACCATGAGCGGCTCGAAGTTCTCCACCTCGCGCGGCACGGTCATCTACGTCCACGACTTCCTGCGCGACTTCGGCCCGGACACCCTGCGCTATTTCATTTCGGTGGCCGGCCCGGAAACCCAGGACACGGACTTCACCTGGGACGAGTTCGTCCGGCGGACCAACTTCGAGCTGGCCAACGAGTGGGGCAACCTGGTCAACCGGTCCATTTCGATGGCCTACAAGAACAACGGCGCGATCCCGGCTCCTGCCCGGCCGGACCCGGCCGACGAGGAGCTCAAGGCCCTGTCCCGGAAGGCATTCGAGACGGCGGGCGGCCACCTTCGGCGGTCCCGGTTCAAGCTGGCGGCGGCCGAGGCCATGCGCGTGGTCACGGCGGCGAACAGGTATCTGTCGGATCAGGAGCCGTGGAAGCTCAAGGACGACGCGGAGGCCACCGCACGCCGGGACAGCGTGCTGCACACCGCGTTGCAGGTGGTCGCGGACGCGAACACGCTGCTGACGCCGTTCCTGCCGCACGCTGCCCAGAAGGTGCACGAGGCGCTCGGCGGCTCGGGCGTGTGGGCGGCGCAGCCCGAGTTGAGCGAGGTCGAGGACCTGGACATCGATGGCCGGATCAACCCGATCCTGACCGGCGACTACGCCGCGGAGCAGGCCCGATGGGAGTCCACGCCGATCGAGGTCGGCCGTCCCCTGGAGAAGCCGACCCCGCTGTTCGCCAAGCTGGACCCGAAGCTCGGCGAAACCGGCCCCGACTGGGCCCCCATCGCCTGACCCACCGGCAGACCCCGCACCTCGAACGCAGAACTTGCGGTACGCCAACGTGGGACTCGCGCACGCCTCGCGAGTCCCGCGTCGGGCGCGTGCGAGTCCCGCGTGGGACGCGTGCGAGTTCTGTGTTCGGGTCGAACGGAAGGGGAGTTGGTGAGTGAGAAGCCGAGGCCGCCGGTGCCGGACCGGCTGCCGGTGCCGGTGGTCGACGCGCATACCCATCTGGACGCCTGTGGCGCGGTCTCCGCGGCCGACGTGACCGCCATGGTCGACCGCGCCGAGGCCGCCGGGGTGACTCGCGTGGTGACGGTCGCGGACGATCTGGCCGCCGCCCGCTGGGCCGCCGAAGCGTCCACTTGGGACGAGCGGGTGTTCGCCGCGACCGCGATCCATCCCACCCGTACCAAGGACTTCGGGGCCACGGAACAATCCGAAGTAGAGCGCCTGGCCCGCCAGGAGCGAGTGGTGGCGGTCGGCGAGACCGGTCTGGACTACTACTGGGACTACTCGCCGCACGAGGCCCAGCAGGAGGCGTTCCGCTGGCATATCGACCTCGCCAAGCGGGTCGGCAAGCCACTGATGATCCACGACCGCGACGCGCACGAGGACGTCCTCCGCATCCTGGACGAGGAGGGCGCACCGGACCGCGTCGTGTTCCACTGCTTCTCCGGCGACGCCGAGATCGCGCGCCGGTGCGTCGACGCCGGATATGTGCTGTCCTTCGCGGGCACGGTTACCTTCCGGAACGCGCGGGCGCTGCACGAGGCCGCGAAATTGGTCCCTTCGGACCGGTTTCTGGTGGAAACCGATGCTCCCTTCCTCACCCCGCATCCGTTCCGTGGCAGGCCCAATGAGCCGTACTGCGCCGCCTACACCGTGCGGTACCTGGCTGAGCTGCGCCGACAGAGCGTCGAAGAGGTCGCGTTGGCGGCTTGCCAGAACGCCGAGACCGTGTATCGGCTCCCCTGAGTGACGGGCGTACCACGAGGATTGCTCCGGGTGGATGAGTGACGAAGGCCACTAGATTTCGGGGGGTGTTTGCGCAACCCGGCCGGGTCCGTTACTGTCCCGTGATCGTGCCGGAGGGTTACTCGGAGTGGAGTGAACGCCGGAACGGCCACAGCCGTGTCAGTGCAGGTCGGGATCGGGGATGACATGGGCGTGGATGCCGCTAGTGCGAAAGGGATCGACCTGCTGTGACTGGTAGTAGACAGGCTCACACGCGCCTCGACGACACCGTGAACTGGTTCTCCACCACGAGTGCCCGAGTCGCCACGCTTGACTGGCCGAGCCCCGAAGAAGACTGGGACTTCTCGGACGACCTCGCGATCACCGAGCACGACATCCGTGCCGTCCTGGGCCCGGACGCCGACGACCTGATGACCGAGGCCGACGTCGATGTCGACGAGCTGATCCGCCTGATCAACGCCGAGACCACGCTGCTGCCGGCGATCGTCATCCCGGACGAGGCGTCCGCGGACCGCACGGCATCCGGCGAGGCGGCGGAACAGCCCGAGCGGGCGCTGGTCTCCGCGGTCAAGACCTGGAAGCGGCGGTTCCTCCGCGGCTCGGTCCTGGCCCTGCTGATCAGCATCACCGGTGGTGGCGCCGCGGCCCTGGCGATGAACAAGAGCGTCACGGTCGACGTCGACGGGCACGAGCAGACCGTGCACAGCTTCGGCAAGACCGTCGGCGAGGTGCTCAAGGACGCCGGCCTGACCGTCGGCGAGCACGACGCGCTGTCCCCGTCGCCTCAGGCGGCGGTCGGTGACGGTGGCGTCATCAAGCTCGAGCGCGGCCGCAAGCTCAACCTCGTCGTCGACGGTGTGGCGCGTGAATCGTGGGTCCGCGCGACGAGCCTGCAGGAGGCCATCGACCAGCTCGGCCTCACCGGGCAGTTCCCGCAGGGCAGCTGGTTCTCCCTGCCAGAGAACGCGCCCCTGCCGCTCGATGGCGCCACCGTCGAGGTCCACACCCTCAAGCACGTCACCGTCCTCGACGGCGACGCCGCGCCCCGCCAGGTCACCAGCACCGCCGTCACCGCGGGCGACTTCATCAAGGACCAGAACCTCAGCCTCGGCCCGGACGACGAGCTCCTGGGTGGTCTGGACGTCAAGCTGACCGACAACGCCGAGGTGCGCATCAGCCGCACCGGCGTTTCGGTGATCACCCAGCAGGAGGACATCGCACCGCCGGTCCAGCAGGTCGAGGACGACACGCTGGACGCGGGCAAGACGGTCGTACAGGACCCGGGCACGCCGGGCACCCAGATGGTGACCTACCGGATCACCAAGAAGAACGGCAAGGAGACCGACCGCGTACAGCTGTCGGTCCAGGTGCTCACCCCGCCCAAGCCGAAGATCGTGCGGGTCGGCACCAAGCAGCCCGACGTCGCCAACGGCGCGCTCTGGGACAGGCTCGCGCAGTGCGAGTCCAGCGGGAACTGGGCCGCCAACACCGGCAACGGCTTCGAGGGCGGCGTGCAGTTCACGAACCAGACCTGGCTCGCCTACGGCGGTGGCCAGTACGCGCAGCACGCCTACCAGGCCAGCCGTGAACAGCAGATCGCGATCGCGACAAAGGTTCAGCAGGGCCAGGGCTGGGGCGCGTGGCCGGTGTGCTCCAAGAAGATCGGGGTGGCTTGAGACCCGTGGCGCCGGCCGTGATCGCCTGGCCGACGCCTGCGGACTGGGATTTCTCAGACGATCTGGCGATCACCGAGCACGACGTGCGCGCCGTACTCGGCCCGGATGCCGACGCGTTGATGGCCGAGGTCGGCGTCGGTGAACTGCTCAGGCTCATCAACGCCGAGACCACGGTGCTCCCGGCGCTGGTCCCACCACGCGCGCCCGCCGTGGACGGGGAGCCGGTCCGCGAGGAATCGCCCGTCAAGGCGTGGAAGCGGCGGTTCCTCCGGGGTTCGGTACTGGCGCTGCTGATCAGCATCACCGGTGGCGGCGCGGCGGCGCTGGCCATGAACAAGAGCGTCACCGTCGATGTCGACGGGCGCCAGCAGACCTTGCACAGTTTCGGCGGCACGGTGGGCGAGGTGCTCAAGGACGCCGGCGTGACGGTGGGCGAGCACGACTCGCTGTCCCCCTCGCCTCGGACGCCGGTCGGCGACGGCGGGGTCATCAAACTGGAGCGCGGCCGCAAACTCGATCTGGTCGTGGACGGCGTGGCACGCGAGGCGTGGGTCCGCTCGGCGACTCTGCGGGACGCGCTGGCGCAGCTTGGCCTGGCCGGGAAGTTCGGGCAGGGCACATGGTTCTCCGCGCCGCAGGACCTGAAGCTGGGGCTCGAGGGCGCGACCGTCGAGGTACGCACGCCCAAACACGTCACGATCTACGACGGGGACACCGCCCCACGCCAGGTGACGACGACCGCGATCAGCGTCGCGGACTTTCTCACCCAGCAAAACGTTTCCCTCGGTCCGGACGATGCCGTGGAAGGTGGTCTGGACGTCAAGCTGACCGACAACGCCGAGGTACACATCAGCCGCACCGGTGTCTCGGTGATCAGCCAGCAGGAGGATGTCGACCCGCCCGTGCAGCGGACCAACGACCCGAACCTGGCCTCGGGCCAGCAGGTCGTGGACGATCAGGGCACACCGGGTAAGCAACTCCTCACCTACCGGGTCACCAAGAAGAACGGCAGGGAGACCGGCCGCGTGCAGCTGTCGGTCCAGGTGCTGACCCCGGCCACGCCGAAGGTCATCCGGGTCGGCACCAAACGGTCGATCACCGCGGGCGGTTCCGTTTGGGACCAGCTCGCGCGGTGCGAGGCGAGCGGGAACTGGGCGGCGAACAACGGCCGTTACTACGGTGGCCTCCAGTTCGACCGGGGCACCTGGAGCGCCTACGGCGGCACCGACTACGCACCCACCGCGGACAAGGCGAGCCGTGAGCAGCAGATCTCGGTCGCCGAGAGGATCAAGTCGGCCCGGGGCGGCTACAGCGCCTGGCCCTCGTGCAGCCGCAACCTTGACCTTTCCTGAGTGCTGGGCCCCTTCCGCAGAAGGTAGGGTCGCGGGCGTGACACAGTTGCTCGGGCCCGCCGAGATCCGTGGGCTGGCCGCCGAGCTGGACGTCCGGCCGACGAAGAAACTCGGCCAGAACTTCGTGCACGATCCCAACACCGTTCGCCGGATCGTCGAACTCGCCGGGGTCGGTCCCGATGATCATGTGCTGGAGGTCGGGCCGGGACTCGGTTCGCTGACGCTGGGACTGCTCGCCGCGGGAGCGCGAGTTTCGGCCGTGGAGATCGACTCCGCGCTGGCCGACCGGCTCCCCGTGACGGTCGCCGATCGCGCCCCCGAGGCCGCGTCCCGGCTGACCGTGCTGGCCCAGGACGCACTTCGCCTGCGCGCGGCCGACCTGCTCGCGCCGCCTGTGCCTTCTGGGGATGCGGCCCCCGGACCCCCGCTGGGGGCGAGTCCCCAGACCGCTGTGTCCTGTGGGGATGCGGCTCCCACGCCCACGCTGGGGGCGAGTCCCCAGACCGCTGTGTCCTGTGGGGGCGCGGCTCCCACGCCCCCGCTGGGGGCAAGCCCCCAGACCCCCTTCACCCTCGTCGCGAACCTGCCGTACAACGTGGCGGTGCCGGTGGTGTTGCATCTGCTCGCCGAACTGCCGTCGGTACGGCGCGGATTGGTCATGGTCCAGGCCGAGGTCGCCGATCGGATGGCGGCGCGGCCGGGCAGCCGCGTCTACGGCGTGCCGAGCGTCAAGCTCGCCTGGTACGGGCAGGCGCGACGGGTGGCGTCCGTGCCACGCTCGGTGTTCTGGCCGGTGCCGAACGTGGATTCCGCGCTGGTGTCCTTCGAGCGCATGCCCGAGATCTCCGGTGTGGACCGGGATCTGGTGTTCTCCTTGATCGACAAGGCTTTCTCACAACGTAGGAAGACGCTACGGGCCGCGCTGGCTTCGTGGGCGGGTTCGGCTGACCGGGCGGGTGAGCTACTGCGGGCGGCCGGCGTCGATCCGGGCGCGCGAGGTGAGCAGTTGGGCGTAAAAGAATTTGCGCAAATCGCACAGCGTGCGGACCTGCGGCCATCCGTGTGATCCTGGGCTGTGATCTGCGCCTTAAACCTTGCGCCCAGGATGTGAAATCGGCTCTACTCTTCACGTATCCATCCCGAGCGACTGAGAGACCTGGCTCGCCGAAGTCGCAGCAACCACTCCCTTCGGGGCAGGTGCTAACGCCAGGATCGATGGAGGATCCTGTGTTCCGCACGATGCTCACCCGGCGCCGAGTCGTGGACGAGTGCCGTCGCACAGTCTGTGCGTGTCGCGGCTGACCGTCTTCTTCTGACTGAGCCTGTTTCGCACTGTCCATTCTGGACAGATTTATTCGGTGACGGTTGGCGCCCCCGGAAAGCGGCGGCGCCTGTCTTTGTGGAGCCTTCTCGTGATCACTGTGGAAAACCTGACCAAATCCTTTCCCGGCAAGGAAGCGCCGGTGCTGGCGCTGCGTGAGGTGAGCATCGAAGTCAGCGCGGGCGCACTGCACGGCGTGCTCGGCGCGGCCGGGGCGGGCAAGTCCACCCTTGCCCGGTGCATCGCACTGCAGGAGAAACCCGATCGCGGCGTCGTCCGGCTGGACGGACTGAATACCGCGGGCCTCGACGGCCGGCGCCTGCGCGAGGTGCGCAGGCAACTGGCGGTGCTGAACCCGGCGCAGTTGCACGCCGAGCGCACGGTGGCCGGAAACGTGGCCGCACCGCTGGAACAGCTCGGTGTGGACGGCCCGCAGCGGCGCAGCCGGGTCGGCCGGATCCTCGACCTCACCGGCTTGACCCGGCGGGCCACGCAGCGGCTGAGCGAGCTGACCGAGGGACAGCGCCGCAAAGTCGCGGTGGGCCGGGCACTGGCCGCCGGCCCCGCCGTGCTCCTCGCCGACGACCCGACCGCGGGCCTCGAGCGGGAGGAGTCCGGCGCGGTGCTGACCGTGCTGGACCGGGCCCGGGCCGAGCTCGGCGTGACGGTGCTGCTGGCCACCCAGGACGGCAGCGTGGTGCGGCGAGTCTGCGACGAGGTCAGCGTGCTGGAGGAGGGGCGGCTCGTCGAGCAGGGCACGGTGCTCGATCTCCTGACCGACCCGGCGAGCCAGACCGCGCGCACGGTGCTCCCGGCGATCGAGACGCCGAGGGGGTACGCGGCACGGTACGACCGCACGGTCGATGTGGTGTTGATCGGTTTCGCCGCGGTCGGTGCCCTGTTGCCGGAGGCGGCCAGCCGGTTCGACGTCGAGCTGGCCACCATCGGCGGCGGCCTGACGCGGGTCGGCGACACCCCGGTCGCGCACCTCCGCGTCGGCGTCCGTGGGCAGGAGGCGGACGGGGCACTCTCCTGGATCGAAGACCACGGCGCTCACGTCAGCCCGACTCCCGCCGTTCCCAGGTCTGTCGCCGCCTGACACGCGAAAAGCGCCGCCCCCGAGCGCGGGCGGCGCCTTTTCACGCGAGGGTCACGCCTGTCGGCCGGCAAGTTAAGTGGCCAGCCGTAAGGTAAGCTGGAACTAGCCGGTCGTCAAGTAAGTTTTGAGAACGTCCTGGAGGAAGGTCCGTGTGATGGCGGGGCGGCGCAGCGACACCAGGGAGCGGATCCAGCAGGTCGCGCTAGCCCTGTTCGCCGAACAGGGCTACGAGAAGACGTCACTGCGCGAGATAGCGGAAAAGCTGAACGTCACCAAGGCGGCGCTGTACTACCACTTCAAGACCAAGGAAGACATCGTCGCCAGCCTGTTCGAGGATCTTGCCGTCTCACTGGACGAAATCCTGGAGTGGGTGCGGGCACAGGACGATCCGGCGCGGATCCGCGAAAAACTGCTCCGCCGCGTCGCCAAGCTGGTCGAGGGCAGTTTCGTCCGGTTGTGGCAGTTCATCCAGGAGAACCAGCCCACGCTCAAGGAGTTGCACGTCGGCAACCCGCTCGCGGAGCGGATGACGGCCGTGCTCGAGGTCATCTCCGCCGGCGAGCAGGACCCATCGACCCAGCTCAGGGCCCGGTTGGCGCTCATGGCGCTGGTCATCGGGAACAATCCGGAGGTGCTGGCGGACGAGCGGCGGGGCGAGGTCGCGCTGGACGTGGCGCTGGAACTTGCTTCTCCTCGCGGGCGGAAGGTTGATCGGGCCACGTAGGCTTGGGGCGTGCTAGCCGTCGTACCACCGCCCGTCACGGTCAGGGTGCCCTCGAAGATCAACTTGCACCTTTCGGTCGGTGACCTGCGGGAGGACGGATTCCACGAGCTGACGACCGTCTTCCAGGCGCTGTCGCTGACCGACGAGGTCACCGTGGCGGTCGCCGACGAGTCCGGCGTCGAGGTGCACGGCGAGGGGGAAGACGCCGTGCCCACCGGCCCGGACAACCTCGCCTGGCGCGCGGTGGAGGCGCTTGCCGCCCATGTCGGCCGGGTCGATCCCAAGGTGCGGGTGGTGCTGCGCAAGGGAATTCCGGTTGCCGGGGGCATGGCGGGCGGCAGCGCGGACGCGGCCGGGACACTGGTCGCGCTTTCCGCGCTGTGGAAGCTGGACATCGGGCGGGACGAACTGGCGGAGATCGCCGCCAAGCTCGGCAGCGACGTGCCGTTCGCGCTCTACGGCGGCACCGCGCTGGGCACCGGGCGGGGTGAGGAACTGGTGCCCGTGCTGTCCCGGCACACGTTCCACTGGGTACTCGCCTTCGACGAGCGCGGCCTGTCCACACCACGCGTCTTCAAGGAACTGGACCAGCTCCGCGAGTCCGGGAACCCGCCGCGGGTCTCCTCGCACGCGCCGGTCGTGGAAGCGCTCGCCTCCGGCGATCCACGGCAGCTGGCTCTGCTCCTGGGCAACGACTTGCAGGCCGCGGCCGTGTCGCTGCGGCCAGGGCTGCGGAGGACCTTGCGTGCGGGCGTGAACGCCGGTGCGCTCGCGGGCACGGTTTCCGGCTCCGGGCCGACGTGCGCGTTCCTGTGTACCGACGCGGAGTCGGCACTGGAGGTCGCGGCCGAACTCGCGGGTGCCGGGGTGTGCCGGACGGTCCGGGTCGCCCACGGCCCGGTCCCCGGCGCGCGAATCGTCGGCACCGATGACAGCCACCGCCCGACGCCTCCGCAGGTGCACGCATAAATGGCCAACTTGATCAATCTCGAGGCGGTCAGCAAGTCCTACGGCGTGAAGCCACTGCTCGACGAGGTCTCGCTCGGCGTGGCCGAAGGTGAGCGGATCGGCGTGGTGGGTCTCAACGGTGGCGGCAAGACGACGTTGCTGGAGGTGCTGGCCGGGATCGCCGAACCGGACTCGGGGCGGGTGAGCCGGGTGCGGGATCTGCGGATCGCCGTGGTCACCCAGCGCACCGACCTGCCCGCCGGCACGGTCCGTGACGCCGTGCTCTCCCACTACTCGGCCGAGCACGAGTGGGCGGCCGACCCGCGCGTGCGGTCCATTGTGGATGGTCTGGGCATCACCGCGCTCGGCCTGGAATCCCGGACCACCGAACTGTCCGGCGGCGAGCGGCGCCGGGTCGCGCTGGCCGCCGCGCTGGTCGGCGACCTCGACCTGATCGTGCTGGACGAGCCCACCAACCACCTCGACGTCGAGGGCGTGCGCTGGCTGGCCGATCATCTGCTGGCGCGGCGGGCCGCGGTCGTGGTGGTCACGCACGACCGGTGGTTCCTCGACACGGTGTGCGGGAGGACCTGGGAGGTCGCGGAGGGTCGGGTCGAGCAGTATGAGGGTGGTTACGCGGACTGGATCTTCGCGCGCGCGGAACGGGCCCGGCTCGCGGCAAGCGCCGAGGAGAAGCGGCGCAACCTGGCCCGCAAGGAACTCGCCTGGCTGCAACGGGGAGCGAAGGCGCGCACGTCGAAGCCGCGCTACCGGATCGAGGCCGCCGAAGCCCTCATCGCGGACGTGCCCGAGCCTCGCGACTCCGTAGAGCTGACCGCCTTCGCCCGCCGCCGGCTCGGAAAGACCGTGCTGGAGCTGGAAGACGTGACGTTGCGGGCCGGCGAGAAGCCGGTGCTGGACAAGGTCACCTGGCGAATCGGCCCCGGGGACCGGATCGGTCTGGTCGGCGTCAACGGTTCGGGCAAGACGACCTTGTTGCGGCTGCTGGCCGGTGAAGGGGAACCGTTGTCCGGCAAGCGAATTCAGGGCAAGACCGTGCGGCTGGCGCATCTTTCCCAGGAACTGGAGGAACTCGGAGGAAGCGCGCGCGAAGTGCGCCGACCGGGTGCGAGCGTCCCGCAAAACACTGGCCAGTTGCGCCTGTTGGAGGCGGTCGAGCAGGTCGCCGGGCGAGTGGTGCTGGGCAAGCAGGAGCTTTCCGCGTCCCAACTCGCCGAGAAGCTCGGCTTCCCCGCGGCCCGGCAGTGGACGCCGGTGGAGGATCTTTCCGGTGGTGAGCGCCGCCGGTTACAGCTCGCGCGGCTGCTGATGGCCGAGCCCAACGTGCTGCTGCTAGACGAGCCCACCAACGACTTGGACATCGAGACCCTGCAGCAACTGGAGGATCTGCTCGACTCCTGGCCGGGCACGATGGTCGTCGTCTCGCACGACCGGTATCTCGTCGAGCGCGTGTGCGACGCGGTCTACGCACTCCTCGGTGACGGCCGCGTCACCCACCTTCCCGGCGGTATCGACGAGTATCTGGAACGGCGCCTGGCAGCGCGGCAATCGACCGTGGAACAGCCGAAGCAGCCTGCGCGGCAGTCCATCGCGGCGGAGCACCGGGCGGCGATGAAGGAGCTGGGGAGGCTGGAGCGGCGCTTGGACGTCCTGCACAAGCGGGAGACCGAGCTGCATGACCAGCTTGCGGCCAACGCCACCAACCCGGACAAGCTCGTGGAACTCGGCGCCGAGTTGAAGGCGGTGCTGGCCGAGAAGGAAGACGTCGAGGCGCGCTGGCTGGAGACGTCAGAGCTGGTCGAGTGAGCGGGGGCCGGCTGAGCCGGGAATGTCCGCCGAGGCTGTTGTGGACAGTGGGAAGACCGGTCTCCCGAAGTCACTGAGGATCCGTTTCTGTTCCCTGCGGATGAAATTCCGGCGGAGGGGACGCCAAAGTGTTCATTGTGGACGGTGATGGGTATTCCTTCCGGCACGCGCTGATCGGCGAGTGTCTACGGCGGCCCGCTGTGGTCGCGGGACGGGCCGGGACCGCGGCTGCTCGGCGACGCGACCGTGCTGGACGTCGCACTGGTCGCGCTTCCTGGCCCTCGATTTGGCAGGAAGGGGCGTGGCGGCGCTGAACTTCTTGGTGCCCTACCTGCTCACCGAGGTCGCCCGCGCCTCACCCGCCGCCATCGGCGTGGCGCTGTTCGCCCAGTCCGTGGCGACGGCGGCGGTCCTGGCCGTCCTGGCGCTGACCGCTGGGGCTCTGCTGGTCGGGGCCACCGCGCGCGCCTGAGCCGGTGTCCGCACTCGTCGCTAAGGTAAGCCACGTGAGTAAGTTCGTGGACACGCTCGTCGCGACGGCGGGGGCGGGCGGTCGACTGCGTGGGATGGTCACCGGGGAGACGACGGAGCCGGTTCGCCGGACCTGGGCGGAAGTGCACGAGCAGGCGAGGCGGATGGCGGGCGCTCTCGTGGCGGGCGGCCTGGCTCCCGGTGGCGCGGTCGCCGTGCTGGCCGCGGCGCCCGCGCTGATCGCGCCGACCGTGCAGGCGGTGTGGCTGGCCGGCGGCAGCGTGACCATGCTGCACCAGCCGACCCAGCGGACCGATCTCGCCGTCTGGGCCGCGGACACGGTCAAGGTGCTGCGCATGATCGGCTCGGGCCTGGTCCTGCTCGGCGAGCCGTTCGACGCGCTGGCCCCGGTGCTCACCGAGCACGGCATCGACTTCCGCATGATCAACGAACTCCTGGCGGCCGAGCCGATCGACGCGCCGGTGCCCGCCGGTGAGGACGATCTCGCGCTGCTCCAGCTCACCAGCGGGTCGACCGCCGAGCCCAAGGCCGTCCGGATCACGCACGGAAACCTGTATTCCAACATCAAGGCGATGGTGGACCGGGCGGAGTTCCGGCCCGAGGTCGACGTCATGGTCTCCTGGCTGCCCACCTTCCACGACATGGGCATGGTCGGTTTCCTCACCGTGCCGATGACCTTCGGTGTGGAGCTGGTCAAGATCACCCCCGTCGAGTTCCTGTCCGGGCCGCTGATCTGGCCGCGGCTGATCAGCAAGTACCGCGCGACCACGATCGCCGCGCCGAACTTCGCCTACGCGGTGGTCGGCCGGCGGATGGCACGGGTCGACGACGACGGCGCCTTCGACCTGTCGACGCTGCGGATCGCGCTCAACGGCGCCGAACCCATCGACGAGGCCGCGGTGAGGGTGTTCACCGAGGCGGGTGCCCGGTTCAGGATGCGGCCGGAATGCGTTTTTCCCGCCTACGGCATGGCGGAGGCGACACTGGCAGTGTCCTTCGCACCGCTGTTCACCGGGCTGACCCTGGACTTCGTGGAGGCCGAGGCACTCGAGGCCGGCAACCGCGCCGTCCCGGTGCCCGAGGGCGACCCACGGCGAGGCACGGACGCGGTCCGTTCCTTCGCGGTGCTCGGCCGCCCGCTCGACGGGCTGGAAGCCGAAATCGTCGACGAGCACGGAAAACGGCTCGGCGACCGCCGGGTCGGCGAGATCCGCCTGCGCGGCGAGGCGGTGACGCCGGGCTACCTGACCGTGGACGGCCCGGTGGAAACCCAGGATGAGCAGGGCTGGCTCGCCACCGGCGACCTCGGCTACCTGATCGACGGGCAGATCGTGATCTGCGGCCGCCGCAAGGACGTCATCATCATGGGCGGCCGCAACATCTACCCGACCGACATCGAGCGCGCCGTCACCTCGGTCGAAGGGGTGCGCGCGGGGAACGCGGTGGCGGTCCGGATCGATGCGGGCACCCGGCGCGAACGCTTCGCCGTGGTACTCGAGTCGAAGCTGGCCGGGGATGCCGAGGCCGAGCGAGCGCTGACGAAGGAGGTCGCGGCCCGGGTCCGGGACGCCGTCGATCTCCGGCCGTTCGCCGTCGTGGTGCTGCCCGCCGGAAGCCTGCCGAAGACGCCCTCCGGCAAGGTCAAGCGCGCCGCCACGGCCACCCAGTTCGCCGACCGCATCAACGCCGTCGCCCACTGATCCCGCGAGTCGGGCTCCCGCGACACCCGAGTCGGGCTTTCGCGTCGGGCGAGTCGGGCTTCCGGGTCGGGTGAGTCGGGCTTTCGGGTCGGGTGAGTCGGGCTTTCGGGTCGGGTGAGTCGGGCTTTCGGGTCGGGTGAGTCGGGCTTCCGGGTCGGGTGAGTCGGGGTTTCGGGTCGGGTGAGTCGGGGTTTCGGGTCGGGTGAGTCCCGCCAGGCTCAGCTCTGCTCGACGGAATCGGGCTTGGCGACGGTGGACAGGCGTTCGATGGCCTGGAACTCCTCCCGCGCCGTCGGCAGCGGCTGCGGCTGACCGAAGCGGGCGGCCAGTTGCTCCTCGACGGCGTCGAGGAAGGCGTCGACCTCGCGCTCGTCGTAGCCGCGGCGACCCAGGAGCGGCTTGCCGAACATCACGTGGTGAACCTCGGCGGGCGTGAGGTCGTCCTCGTCGGCGAGGGTCTTCGCGATACGCAGGACGAACTGGTCGACCTCGTTCTTGGCATAGCCCCGCCGGCCGATGGGGGCGTTGGCGAACTCGATGCCGTAGACGTCTTTCGCGGTGTAGGACATGTCTTGGTCCTAGTCGCGGCCGATCTCGGGGGAAAGGTGAGCGCGGGGGTATCGACTCGAACGAGCGGAATTTGTTACGCCTGTGAGTGACAAAAATCTCACTGAGCGTGGAAGATGTTCTGGGCCGCCGTCAGCCCTTTGCCGATGAGTGCCTCGACGGCATCGGCACACCGGTCAACCTCGAAGGCGAGTTCCTTGCGCTCCGGGGTCGAGAAGTCCTTGAGCACGAAGTCGGCCGGGTCCTGCCGGCCGGGCGGGCGCCCGATGCCGAAACGCACCCGGAAGTACTCCCTGGTGCCCAGCGACCTGGTGATCGAGCGGAGCCCGTTGTGGCCGTTGTCGCCGCCGCCGAGCTTCAGCTTCAGCGCGCCGAACGGCAGGTCCAGCTCGTCGTGCACGACCACGATCCCGCTTGGCTCGATCTTGTAGAACTTGGCGGTTCCGGCGACCGGGCCACCGGAGAGGTTCATGAACGAACGCGGCTTGGCCAGCACCACACGCCGGTCGGCCAGTCGCCCCTCGAGCACCTCCGCGCCGCCCTTGTGCGCCTTGAATTTCCCGCCGAGGCGCGCGGCGAGCTCGTCCACGACCATGAAACCCACGTTGTGCCGGTTTCCGGCGTAGCGCGGTCCAGGATTGCCGAGGCCGACGAGCAGCACCTGCTCGCCGGCCCCGGGAAGATCCGCAGTCATGCCGAGAACTACTCGGCTTCTTCCTCGGCCTCGCCGGCGGGCTCCTCGCCCTCGGCCGCGGTCGGGGCCTCGTTGACGCCGGCGACCAGGGCTCCCGGGTCGGTCAGCAGGTTCGCCCCGGCGGGCAGGCTCACCTGCGAGACAAGGATCTGGGTGCCGGGCTCGGCACCCTCGATCGAAACCCCGAACTGCTCGGGGATGTGCAGCGCCTCGACCTCGACGGAAATGGTGTCCAAATCCTGGCGGACCAGGGTGCCGGGGCCGGCCTCACCGGTGAGGACCACGGGCACGTCCACGGTGACCTTCTCGCCACGTTTGACGACCAGCAGGTCGACGTGCTCGATGTAGTTCTTCAACGGGTGCACGGTGATGGTCTTGGTGAGCGCGAGCTCGCTGGTGTTGTCCACGTCCAGGGTGAGCACGGCGTTGCTGCCGTTCTCCCGGATGACGCGGGCGAACTCGAGCGCGGGCAGCGCCAGATGCCGCGGATCGGTCCCGTGGCCGTACAGCACGGCCGGGATCTTTCCGGCACGACGGGTGCGGCGCGCGGCGCCCTTGCCGAATTCGGTGCGCGGTTCGACGGACAGACGTACCTCGGACACGGTCTTGCTCTCCTTCAGGACTGACGACTGCGAATCAGGTCGGCGGTGCCTGGCGGCGGCGAGTTCCGCAAGCGTGCAAAGCGCGGGGCCACTCAAGCCGCCGCGTCGATCACGCGGGGCACCTGAGGGTGCGTGGAGCCCGCCTCGCCGAGACAACCTGTTCAGTGTAAGCACCCGCTCACAGCTTCGCCGTCCGGGGGTTGCACCCCCGGCCCAGTCCCATGGCCGCGGCGAGTTGCGGTGGGTGGCCCAGGCGCGTAGGAAGCTGGTGTGGCTGGGGGTGTCCGGGTTCCACTGGTGATGGTGATGTTCTTGCTGTCGGGCTGTGTGGCGGATTCTCCGCCGCCGCCCGATCCGCGAACTGCCGTCGAACAGGCGCTGGACGCGCTCGCCGACCAGACCGCCGTCGCGTACCAGGTTTCCGCGGTGCCTTCCGGGGGCTTGCCCCCAGATCCCCGTCTGGGAACAGGCCCCCAGACCCCCTTAGCCAGGTTGACCGTGACCAGGAACGGGCTGGCACAAGGAGTGCTGCCGATCCGGGGCGAGCAGGTGGGAATCGTCCGTGTGGGTGGCTCGGTGTTCCTGCGGGCGCACGCGGACTACTGGCGGGAACAGGGGATGCCCGCCGAGCGGGCCGGGGAGTACGGCGCACGCTGGGTCCGCGTCGACGGAGGCGTGCCGCTCCTCGATCCGCGGCTGTTGGACCCCGCGGCCGTGGCGCGCACGCTCCGGGAACGCCTGCCCGCCCAGGCCAGGCCGGTGCGCGCGACGCTGCCGGACGGCACGGCCGTCTTCGAGGTCAACGGTCTGCGGGTGACCGCGGTGGCGCCGCACCGGGTCGCCGACGTCGCGCCCGAGCTGCTCGGGCAGCCGGTCGAAGACTCCTTCGGCGCGGGCGTGATCAGTGTGGACGGTCTGTCCGGCGGCGGGCTCGCCGACTTGCGGTCGAGCCTCGATGGCGCGATCTCGGGCCTCGGGCAGCCGTTCGTCGCCGGTCCGGTGGTGGCCGCGAGCGTCACGGCCAACGAGCTGAGCTGTGACCCGGACGGGTTGTGCACCGACACCGTGCAGGTCCGGCACCAGCTCGTCGGCGGCGCTTCCGACACCGGGGTGCGGCTGGTGCTGACCGCGGCGGTGAACTCCGCCGACCTCGGCACGCGCAGCTGCGTGCAGGAGGTCGTGGTGGCGGTGAACGAGCCGGCCGCGATCGTCTGTGCGGTCAGGTTCGAGCTGCCGAGAAAGGCCGGCTACACCCGGGTGATCGCCCAGCCGGCGGTGACCGCCGAACCAGTGGCCATTGTGGACATTGACCGGTTGCGGCGGGAAGTGGCCACGGAACTCGGCTGACTATTCGCCCCGCAGCGCGGAAATGACCGGGGCGAAGGTCTCCAGGAAGGGCTCGAAAACAGTGATGTAGCCGAAGCCGAAACGATCGCGGTGCTCGTGCAGGCGTTCGGCGATCTCGTCGACGGTTCCCGCGAGAATCTGCGGGGCCGCCAGCAACTCCTCCGTGCGGTGGGGAACCGGCAGGTCCGCCGCCCAGTTTTCCAGTTCTGGGCGGGGATTTTCGGCAACGACCACGTGCTGGATGAGCATGTTGTGCTCGAGTTCCCGGCCGCCGGCGTGCTTGCGGACGAAGGAAACCCGGTCGCCGAGCTCGTCCGGCGACGCCAGGGCGAAGGTGCCGGGCGGCTTGCCGGAAACGTGTTTCAGGCCGGCGTAGCCCACGATATCGGCCTGCCTGGCGGCCAACTCGAGCACGCCGTCGCTGTTGCCCGCGATCAGCAACCGCGGCAGATCGCCGAGCCTGCGCCGGAGTTCGGTGACCGTGCTCTCCGGATAGGCGATGCGTTCCCCGGCCGGGCGCCACGGCAGGCCGGCATCGTCGAACTCCGCCTTCACGATTCCCGCGCCCAGGCCGAGTTCGAACCGGCCGCCGGTGATCTGGATCGTGGTTTCCACGTCACGGGCCAGCAGCGCGGGGTTGTAGAAAGGCGTGTCGAGCACCAGTGTCCCGACGCGGGTTCGCTCGGTGACCGCGGCGGCGGTCACCAGCGCGGGAAACGGCGCGAGCCGGCCGAGGTGATCGGGCACGCTCAGCACGTCGTAGCCGAGTTCCTCGGCGCGGTGGCATTTCGCGGCCCACTGGCTGGGCCCTTCCACGAACCAGAGGTTCACGCCGAAGCGGAATTTGCCCATGGCGGCAAGGTATGTCACGGGCCGTGCTTTCCGCCGCACCGTTCGCTGTCGGCGGACTCACCCGTTCCCTGGTTGGTGCTCCCGTCTACTCCTTTCTCGGGCTGTTTCACGGAGCCGGCTAGTGCGGACGAGAGCACCCGTCACCCGGACGGCCGTCGCGCGCGCGGCTTCGGCACATTTTGGGTCGGTGTGTTATCACCCGCCTTCGCGGTTTTCCTTGCTGCGTACCGGATCGGCCCGAAACACCCGGAAAGCGGCAGGGGTGAACCGGGACAGCCGATGTGGAACCGTTAACGGCTCATTACGTTGGGAACCGTGACCTGAGGGTGCACTCCTCGGACCGGAGTACCACCTCGTCCCGGCAAATGACGATCTCTCGCGCAGGGGCAAGGGGCACGCGCAGCAGGCGCAAACCGGTACGAATGGAGAAACAGCGATGGCTGTCCCCACTGTGACGAACCTCAACCCGAGTTCCGGCACGACGGCAGGCGGTAACCCCGTCATCATCACCGGAACCAACTTCAACACCCCGGCCGTCACCACGGTCAACTTCAACGGCAACACGGCGACGTTCACGATCAACTCCGACACGCAGATCACCGCGACCGCACCGGCTCATGCCGCCGGGCCATTCCCGGTCACGGTGACCAACGCCGACGGCAGCAGCGCGCCGATCGACTACACCTACACCACCGGCCTGACCCTGGCGCCGACCGGCGGGACCACGGCCGGCGGGACCACGGTGGACATTTACGGCAGCAACCTGGCCAATACCACCGCGGTGAAGTTCGGTACCAAGAACGCCGCATCGTTCACGCAGATCTCCGGCACACATGTGCAGGCGGTCAGCCCGGCGGGCAGCGGGGTGGTCGGGGTCACGGTCACCACGCCAGGTGGCACGAGCGCTCCGTCGAACTTCTTCTACGTCTCACCGCCGACCAAAAGCAGCTTGAGCGTGACCTCGGGGCCGACCGCGGGCGGCACCTCGACCACGATCACCGGCAGCAACCTGGCCAACGCCAGCTCGGTGACCGTCGGCGGCACAGCGGGCACCATCACCGCCAACAACGCGGGCTCGATCACGGTGACCACTCCGGCCGGCACCGCGGGCAACGCCTCGGTCGTGGTGACCACGCCCGGTGGCAGCACGGACGGGCTGACTTTCACCTATGTCGCCGCGCCGACGGTCACGGGCGTCGCGCCCACCACCGGTAGCACCAACGGTGGTGACACGGTGACCATCACCGGCACCGGATTCACCGCGACCTCCGGAGTCACCTTCGGCGGCACCCCCGCGGCGTTCGGGGTGATCGACGACAGCACGGTCGCGGTGCTCACACCCGCTCACGCGGCGGGCACCGTGGATGTCGTGGTCACGACCACCGGCGGCAGCGCGACCGCGACCGGCGCCTTCACCTTCCAGACCCCGCCGGGAGGCTGATCCGGGGAGGTGGTCCGCGCGGGCCGGCTGCGACCGGCCCGCGCCTCCCCGGTACTCATCGATCCCGGGGGTGAAAAAGCCGTGGGGGCGCGGTTCGCGCTCGCCTTGCCGCGCTCCCACGGCGCCACATCGGATCAAAGACCGTACTGGCCCGGGAACAACCAGGGGGTAGGAGGAGAATGCATGCCGACCATCACCAACCTCAATCCCGCCAGCGGTCCGACCAGCGGCGGCAACCAGGTCGTCGTCACGGGCACCGGGCTCGCCAGTACCACGTCCGTCCACTTCGGAGCGAGTGCGGTGTCCTTTGTGGGCGTATCGAACACCCAGGTCAACGCGTTCGCCCCGCCGGGCGCCGGAACCGTGCAGGTGAACGTGACCACCGTAGCGGGCACCAGCAACTCCCTGCCCTACACCTATGTGCCCGCCCCGATCCTGACCAGTTTGAACCCTACGTCGGGTCCGGCAGCCGGTGGCAGCACGGTGGTCCTGGCCGGCACCAACTTCTCGAATGTCACGACCGTCCGATTCGGAGCGAACGCGGCCGCCTTCACCGTGGTGTCGAGCACCCAGATCGTCGCCGTCGCCCCGGCCGGCAGCGGGACCGTTCCGGTCACCGTGACGACCTTGTCCGGCACCAGCAACTCGGTGTCGTACACCTATGTTCCGACACCGGTGGTCACCTCGATCTCTCCCGAACAGGGACCGTTGCCCGGCGGCAACACGGTCACCCTGACCGGCAGCGGCTTCACGGGGGCGGTCGCGGTGACGTTCGGCGCCGTAGCGGCGGCCTCGTTCACCGTGGTGGATTCGAGCCACATCACCGTGACGGTGCCGGGCGGCAACCAGCCTGGTCCGGTCCAGGTCACGGTCACGACGATGTCGGGCACGAGCAATGGCGTGTCGTACTTCCATCTCGTGCAGCCCGCGGTCGTGGCGGTCGCGCCGAACCAGGGACCGTTGTCCGGCGGCGACACGGTCACGATCACCGGCGGTGGTTTCACCGGTGCGAGCGCCGTGGTTTTCGGTGCGACCTCGGCGGGGTCGTTCACGGTCGTCTCCGACAACCAGATCACCGCGGTGGCCCCGGCGGGCACCGGCGCGGTGCAGGTCACGGTCACGACGCCGGGAGGTGTGAGTTCGACGAGCGCGTCCAGCGCGTACACCTACCTGAGCGGGCCCACGGTAAGTGGCCTGACCCCCAACCAGGGACCTACGGCCGGCGGGAACGCGGTCACCCTGTCCGGCGCGAACCCGACGTTCGCCACCGCGGTCCGGTTCGGTGCCACGCCCGCGCCGTTCACGGTCGTCTCCGGCACCCAGATCGTCGCGCAGGCGCCCCCCGGAGCCGCCGGCCCGGTGGCCGTCACGGTCACCACACCGGGCGGCACCAGCGCCGGTGTGACCTACACCTACGTCGCCGCGCCGGGCAGTTGAACCAAACGGCGGTCACCGGATCGGGAGACAACAACGTGAATTCATTGACATCCGATCCACGGACAATTTTTTGCAATGGAAAGGGGTGTCGCGTTACGCGCAGTGGGTAACGAGCGGTGTTACTCGACCAGCGGTATTTCATTCGTTCAGTGGACGGTCGGGTTTGCTGTCGGCAGAGGGTAGCCGTCCCTGGGGGTGAATCGTCTCCCCAAAGGGGTCGTGTTGCTCTGGTGACGGTTGTCGGTTCGCGCGGAAACGCCGTAAGAATCGTGGTCGGTCCACCGGTCGACCGGTAGATCTGCAGTGTTCACCAATAGCCCGAGGAGGGCAGTTGAAAGTCTCTTATCCATTGTTGATGCGGCGCGTCGGCGTACTTGTCGTCGCGCTCGCCGGGATGATGGCGTTCGTCGCGCCGGCGATGAACATCGCCAACGCGCAGACGACGACCACCACCACGTTGGTCGCGGTACCGAGCACGGCACCGTCGGGCACCGCGGTGACCTTCACCGCGACGGTCACCTGCCCTGGCGGGGGGATCCTCAACCCGACCGGGACGGTGAACTTCTTCGACACCACCGGGGCCCCGGTCTTCCTGGGCAGTGCGGTGCTTGGCGGCCCGGTCGGCGGTGTCGCTTCGGCGTCGATCACCACGACGGCTATCACAGCACCACCGAACACCCACACAGTCACCGCGACGTATACCGGGAGCGGGGTGTGCGGCCCGTCGATTTCCTCGCCGGTGACCGTCAACGCGACCACTACCACGGTCACCCTGACCGGAAACCCGAACCCGGCGACGCAGCTCCAGCCGGTGACCTTCACCGCGGTGGTGACCTGCACCGGAGACGGTGACCCGACGGGTTCGGTGGTCTTCACCGACACCACCACGGCGACCGTTCTGGGCACCGACGCGGTGGGTACGGCCGGTCCCGGTACCGACACGCGGACGTTCACCATTCCGCCGGTCACCTTCGGCGTCCCGCTTGGCGGGCACACGATCACGGCCGTGTACACGAGCACGAACCCGAACTGCGCGGGTGCGACGGGTACCACGACCGAGACCATCATCCCGCTGGGCCTGAGCACCACCACCGTTTCCGCGGCGCCGAACCCCGTGGCGGTCGGTTCGCCGACCACGTTGACCGCGGTCGTCACGTGTGCCACGGGCAGCACGACCGGTGGCTCGGTGTCGTTCTTCGACGGTGTGACCCTGATCAACACGGTCCCGACCACCGGCTCGCCGGCCACGGTCACGACCTCGTTCACGCCTGGCACGCCCGGGCCACACACGATCACCGCGGTGTACAACGGCTCGCCCACCTGCGCGGCTTCCTTCGCGACCACGACGGTGACCACGCTGGCCACGTCGACCACCACGGTTCCCGCGGTGGCCACGACGGTGGGCACGCCGACCACGCTGACCGCGACGGTGACCTGCACCACGGGTGGTAACCCGGCCGGTGGCACGGTGACCTTCACCGACACCACCACCGCCACCACGCTGGGCACGGCGACCGTGGTGGGCGGCCCGCCCACCGGGACGGCGACGCTACCTGGTGTGGTATTCGCCACAACTGGCCCGCACACCGTCACCGCCGCCTTCGCCGGCACGGCGGACTGTACGGCGTCCACCGGCACCGGCACGGTCACGGTCAACGCGGGCCCGATCGGCACCTCGACCACGACGGTTTCGGCCTCCCCGGCGAACCCGTCCTTCGGTCAGCCGGTGGTCCTGACCGCGACGGTGACCTGCTCGACGGGCAGCCCGGCGGGTGGCACGGTGACCTTCACCGACACCACCACCGGCAACGTCCTGGGCACCGCGACCGTGGTGGGCGGCCCGACGGGCACCGCGACGCTGACCGTCAACGGGCTGACCGGGGGCACCCACGTCATCTCGGCGGCGTTCGGCGGCACGGCCACCTGTGGCACGTCGACCGGCACCGTCACGGTGAACGTGTCGGGCGGCAACACGATCAGCGGCACGGTCAACACCAGCATCACGATCACCTCGCCCACCACGATCACTCCGGGCACGGTGATCAAAGGCAACGTGACGATCTCCGGTGCGGGCTCGCTTCAGGCCAACGGTGTGCACATCTTGGGCAGCCTCACCGCGACTGGTGGTACAGGGCTGCGGCTGTGCTCGAGTGAGGTCAACGGCAGCACGAACGTCACCGGCATGAACGGGGTGATCGTGATCGGCGATGCCGGTGACGACGGTAACCCGCCTTGCCCGGGTAACAACCTGCACGGGCAGGTGACCATCAGCTCGAACACCGGTTTCGTGGAGTTCTCGGGCAACACCACGGGTGGTGCGGTGAACATCAACAACAACACCACCACCATCCCGGTGCCGCCGGAGAACGCGACCGCGACGGAGATCGAGGCCAACCAGATCGGCGGAAACCTGAACTGCTTCGGCAACGTGCCGCCGCCCACCAATGACGGCATGCCGAACACGGTGGCCGGCGTCCGAACCGGGCAGTGCTCGGTTCTCTGAGAAGCGGAAAGGGGTGTCACGCTCGTGAGTGGGGATTGCTGCCGCGGCAACGGTTCCCACTCACGAGCCGCTCAAAACCCAGGCGTGGCCGCGGTTATGTGCGGGCACACCTGGTCACCTCAGGTGAAAACGTCCTTCGAGCCGCACCTAGGCATGGCCGTCGAACAGGCTCGTGACCGAGCCGTCCTCGAACACCTGCTGGATCGCCTCGGCCAGCATCGGCGCGATGGACAGCACGGTCAGCCGGGCGAAGCGCTTCTCCGGCGGGATCGGCAGCGAGTTGGTGACGATCACCTCGCGTGCCTTGCAGTTCGACAGGCGTTCGGTGGCCGGGTCGGACAGGATGCCGTGCGTGGTGGCGATGACCACGTCCGCGGCCCCGGCATCGAGCAGGGCGTCGGTGGCCTTCACGATGGTGCCACCGGTGTCGATCATGTCGTCGACCAGCACGCAGAGTTTGCCCTCCACGTGGCCGACCACCCGGTTGGCCACGGCCTGGTTCGGCTTGTCCGGGTCACGCGTCTTGTGGATGAACGCGATCGGCCGGTCGCCCAGCTGCGCGGCCCACTTCTCGGCCAGGCGCACCCGGCCGGAGTCCGGCGAGACCACCGCGATGTCGGCGCCGCCGTAGGTCTTCTTGATGTGCGCGGCGAGCAGGCTCTGCGCGAACAGGTGGTCCACGGGGCCGTCGAAGAAGCCCTGGATCTGCGCGGTGTGCAGGTCGACCGTCATGATCCGGTCCGCGCCCGCGGTCTTGAACAGGTCGGCGATCAGCCGCGCGGAGATCGGCTCGCGGCCCTTGTGCTTCTTGTCCTGGCGGGCGTACGGGTAGAACGGCATGACCACGGTGATCCGCTTCGCGCTGGCCCGCTTCAGCGCGTCCACCATGATCAGTTGCTCCATCACCCACTCGTTGATGGGCCGCGTGTGGCTCTGGATCACGAAGGCGTCGGTGCCGCGCACCGATTCCTCGAACCGGACGAACAGTTCGCCGTTGGCGAAGGTGTGCGCGGTCTGCGGGGTGATCGTCACGCCCAGGTGTTGGGCGACCTCTTCCGCGAGCTCCCGGTGTGCGCGGCCGGAGAAGAGCATCAGGTTCTTCTTCGGCGTGCCGGACTTAGGACTCATCAGACGACTCCCGCTCAGTCTGCTCTTTTTGTGGCGATTCTTTTTGTGGCGATCCGCACGGCACGCTCAAGTTGTCGTCGCCGCCGTCACGCTCTGGGGAACTTTCCTTTTCCTGCGCGGCGCGTGCAGCCTCCGCCGCGGGGGTACCCGGCCTGCGCCGGGCCACCCAGCCTTCAATATTGCGCTGTGAGCCGGTGGACACCGCCAGCGCCCCCGGCGGCACGTTGCGCCGCACCACAGTACCCGCCCCGGTGTAGGCGCCGTCCCCGACCGAGACCGGCGCCACGAACATGTTGTCCGAGCCGGTCTTGACGTGGGAACCGATCGTGGTGTGGTGCTTGGCCACGCCGTCGTAGTTGACGAAGACGCTCGACGCGCCGATGTTGCTGTACTCGCCGATGGTGGCGTCTCCGACGTAGGTCAGGTGCGGCACCTTGGTACCGGTGCCGATTTCGGCGTTCTTCGTCTCCACGAAGGTGCCGATCTTCCCCTTGTCGCCCAGCCGCGAACCCGGCCGCAGGTAGGCGAACGGCCCGACGCTGGCCCCGTCGCCGATCACCGAGTCGAAGCCGTGGGTGCGGACCACCCGCGCCTGCGCGCCGACCGTGACGCCGGTGAGCGTGCAGTCCGGGCCGATCACCGCGCCCTCACCGACCGAGGTGCCGCCCTTGAGCTGGACCCCGGGCTCCAGCACCACGTCACGGGCGAGCGCGACGTCCGCGTCCAGCCAGGTCGTCGCGGGATCGGTGACGGTCACCCCGGCCAGTTGCCACCGGCGGACGATCCTGCGGTTCAACTCCGCGCCCAGCACGGAGAGCTGGACCCGGTCGTTGACGCCCTCGGTCAGCCACGGGTCGTCGACCACCAGCGCGCCCACGCTCAGGCCGTCGGCACAGGCGTGGGTGAGCACGTCGGTCAGGTAGAGCTCGCCCTGCGAGTTGTCGGTGGACAGCCTGGTCAGACCCTTGGCGAGCACCGCCGCGTCGAAGGCGTAGACCCCGGAGTTGATCTCGTCGATCTCCAGTTGCTCTTCGGTCGCGTCCCGCGTCTCGACGATGCCGGTCACCGTGCCCTTTTCGTCGCGGAGGATGCGCCCGTAGCCAGCCGGGTCGGCGACCACGGCGGTCAGCACGGTCACCGCGTGCCCGCTGCCTTGGTGCTCGGCCAGCAGGGCGGACAGCGTGCCGGTGTCCAGTAGCGGAACATCGCCGTAGCTCACCAGCACGGTGCCGCGCAGCTCGTCGGGCAGGGTGTCCAACGCGCAGGACATCGCGTGCCCGGTGCCCCGCCGGGTTTCCTGGACCGCCGTGTCGATGGGCCGCCCCAGGGTCTCCGAAAGCCGGCCGAGGTGCTCGGCGACCGCCTCGCGCCCGTGCCCGACGACCACCACCAGGTGATCCGGCGACAGGCCGGCCGCGGCCCGCACGGCGTGCTCGACCAATGGCCTCCCGGCGACCGGGTGCAGCACCTTCGGGGTGGCGGACCGCATTCTGGTGCCCTCGCCGGCGGCGAGGACCACTGTGCTCAGCGTGGGCTGGGTTGTCACCATGAGTGCCGCCCCTCAACTTGCAACGTGCAACAGCCGAATCAAGCCGCCCGATCCTACGGGTGCGCGCCCGCGTCCGGTGCCGGGTCATCCCCCGGCGGAACTCCGAAGGATTCCGGCGGCGCCGAGCTCATCGTGGCCACCTGGTTGCCGCCACGTCGTTTCGCCTGGTACATCGCGGCGTCGGCGCGTGACAGCACCTGGTCCGCGCGTTCCTGCGGCCGCAGCGAGACCAGCCCGACCGACAGCGTCACGCCGTGCGAGAGGTGCAGCGGCAGCGACGCCACCGCGGAGACCGCCCGGCCGAGAGCCTGCTTGGCCGCGGAGACGGGCGCGCCGGGCAACAGCGCCACGAACTCGTCACCGCCGTAGCGGGCCACGATGTCGTCGCCGCGCAGGGCATCACGCACGGTGCTCGCGACCACGCGGAGCACGTCGTCGCCCTCGGCGTGCGAATGCTCGTCGTTGACGCCTTTGAACCGGTCGAGGTCGATCAGCGCCACCGCCAGAGGCTGGGCCGTGCTCATCGCCGACAGGCTGCGCAGATGCTCGTCCAGCGCCCGCCGGTTGGGCAGGCCGGTGAGCGGGTCCTGCAGTGCCTGCTGGCTGATCGCGCCGTGCTGGGCGGACAGCCGCTCGTGCTCGCGGCGGGTGTCGAGGGTGGCGATCTGCGACTCGCGCATCGACCACAGCTCGGCTTCCAGCGCCCTGGTGTACTCCCGCAGCGAGCGGATCGACTCGTCCGTGCTGTCGTGGTCGAGCCGGGCCAGCTCGCGGACGAGGTTGAGCCGCATGCTCGGCTCGGAGTTGGTCTCGGCGAGGGTGATCCGGGTGGTGTGCAGGGCCTTGAGCGCGTCCTCGCGCTGTCCGGCGGCGTCCAGGCAGCGGGCCAGCGCGATGGCCATGATGACCTGTTCGTGCGGGAAGCTCGGTTCGATGACCAGGCGCTGGAGCCGTTCGACCTGCGAGGCGTCGGGGGACGCCAGCGCGAGCGCGGCGGCGAGCACGCCGACCTGATCGACCGCGGGCACTCCGCCCTTGCGGGGGAACAGCGATTCGGCGAACGGCGCCTCCACGGCCACCGCCATCGACGCGGCCGTGCGGAACTTCGCCTCCGCCTCGGCGTGCCGGTCGACCCGTTCCAGCCGCAGCCCCCAGCCCGCCAGCATCTTGACCCGGTTGATCAGCTGGACCGTGATGTCGTGCGGACCCGCCGACTCCCGGTTCGCCTGGTGCGCCCGGGCGATGACCTCCTCGGCCGCTTCGTAGACGCCGAGCTGGTTGAGCACGATCCAGCAGTCGATGAGCGCCGCGGCCTGCATCTTGGCCCATTCGCGGCGGCCCATCTGTATGTCGGGGGTGGCCGAGTCGTCCAGGATCGCCAGTGCCCTGGCGATTTCCGTCAGTGCCGCGTCCTCCTGCTCGGCCAGGATGAGCAGGCGGCCGCGTAGTGCGTGCGCGTCCGCCCGGTAGAGCCCCAGTCCGTGCCGGCGCGAATGGGCGAGCATCTCGTCGAGCAGCGGCTCGGACTCGGCCGCGAAGCCGGGGATCACGAGCCTGGCCACGACGGCCGCACGCAGCAGTTGCGCGACGAGCACCGGTTCCCCCCGACGCTGGGTCTCCGCGAGCATGTCGTCGAGGCCGCGAACGATTTCGCGCTGGTCGGCCGGGTTCGTGTGCTGCACGGCCGCCAGAAGTTCCCTGGCCCGTCCGACGAGCCAGGCGTCGGACATGTCCGCCAGGGTCGGCGGCCGTCTGCTCGTTTGTTCGCTCTCGCCTAGCAGCGGAGTGCACCCCCTCGCTCGTCGGGGCAGGCTACACCAGCTCCGCCGCCAGGATTCGAACCTGAACTGTCAGAACCAAAATCTGAAGTGCTGCCAATTACACTACGGCGGATCGCGCCTGGTCAGGATACCGATCGGCGAAGCGGGGCCGCTGGTGGGGTTTGCGGTCTCCCCAACCGGCCAAACCTCCTGTAGCGTAAGTTACGCAAGCGTAGGTTGGCTTGACCGTTGCCTACGGGTCCGATCGGTGAGGTTGTCGCGATAGCGCTGATCACGGCAAACTCAGGAAGAAGTGTTCTGCATGACGGCAACTCTCGAACCGCTGTCCACGAAAGGTCCCAAGCCGGTCATCAGCGGCAAACGGTCGCTTTCCGTCCAGGTCACGGTCTATCTCGGCGTGCTGCTGCCGCTGGCGGCGCTGATCATCGCCGTGCCCTTCGCCTGGGGATGGGGTTTGTCCTGGACCGATGTCGCCCTGTTCGTGGTGTTCTACGCCATCAGCGGGCTGGGCATCACCGTGTCCTACCACCGGTACTTCACGCACGGGTCGTTCAAGGCCAAGCCGTGGCTGCGGGTGGTGCTGGCCATCGCCGGCAGTACCGCGGTGCAGGGGCCGGTGATCACCTGGGTGGCCGACCACCGCAGGCACCACGCGTTCTCCGACCGTGACGGCGACCCCCACTCGCCGTGGGCCTTCGGCACCTCGCCACTCGCCATCGCCAAGGGCTTCTGGCACGCGCACATGGGATGGCTGTTCGAGCGTGACAAGAGCAACGCCGACCGGTTCGCCCCCGACCTGGTCAAGGACCCGGCCATCAGGAAGGTGGACGAGCTGTTCTGGCTGTGGACCCTGCTGTCCCTGGTGGTTCCGGCGTTGCTCGGTGGGCTGATCACCTGGTCGCTGTGGGGCGCGGTGACCGCGTTCTTCTGGGCCGGGCTGGTGCGGGTCTGCGTGCTGCACCACGTCACCTGGTCGGTCAACTCGATCTGCCACATGATCGGCGAGCGCCCGTTCGCCGCGCGGGACAGGTCCGCGAACTTCTGGCCGCTGGCGATCCTGTCCTTCGGCGAGTCGTGGCACAACCTGCACCACGCCGACCCGACCTCGGCCCGGCACGGCGTCAAGCGCGGGCAGATCGACATCTCGGCCAGGGTGATCTGGCTGTTCGAAAAGCTCGGGTGGGTGTACAACGTGCGCTGGCCGACCCCGGCCCGGCTGGCCAAGCTGGCGGTGGAAGAAGCCAGGTGACGACCGCGCATCGCCGTTTCGGCGGCGGCAAGTAGTCTCTGCCGAATGGCTGCTGCGAGAAGGCGCCCGAAGCGCGAAGCGGCCACCGGGGCCCGGCCGGCGGCCCCGGTGAGCCGGGTGCGGATGACCGGCGCCGAACGCCGTCAGCAGTTGCTGAACGTGGCGCGTGAGTTGTTCGCGGCAAAGGGCTTCGACGGCACGTCCATCGAAGAGATCGCCCACCGCGCGAACGTGTCCAAACCGGTCGTCTACGAGCATTTCGGCGGCAAGGAAGGCATCTACGCGGTCGTCGTGGACCGCGAGACACAACTGCTGCTCGACCGGATGGTGTCCACCTTGCACGGTGGGCACCCGAGGGCGATGCTCGAGCAGGCCGCGAGCGCGCTGCTCGGCTATGTCGAGGAATCCCACGACGGGTTCCGGATCCTGGTGCGCGACTCCCCGGTGGCCAGTTCGACGGGAACCTTCTCGACCGTGCTCAACGACATCGCGAGCCAGGTCGAGCACATTCTCGGCCAGCAGTTCGCTTCACGCGGCTACGACGACAAGTTCGCCGCGTTATACGCGCAGGCCCTGGTCGGCATGGTGGCGTTGACCGGCCAGTGGTGGCTCGACGCGCGCAAACCCAAGCGCGACGAGGTGGCCGCGCACCTGGTCAACCTGGCCTGGAACGGCCTGTCCCACCTGGAACACAAACCCAAGCTACGGCTCAACTAGGGACTTTCGCTGGCGAGTTGCCCGCTCCGGACGGCGAGTTCTCAGCTCAAGCCTCCGCGGGGGTCGGTGAGTACGTGCTCGATGACGATGTCGGCGACGCGCGCAACGGGGACGGTCGTGACCACCTCCGGTGTCGCGGACCTTCTCAGCAAGGGCTCCACCGTCTTGAGGTACTCGAGCGGCTCGGCGAGTTCGGCCGGATCCTTTCCGCATGGATTGGAAGTACGCGTAGTCAGCCGCTCGACGAGTATCTCGGCTGGAGCGCTGAGCAGGACGATATGCTCGAAGCGAGCATGAAAAAGGGCTTGGTTGCGCGTGGTGCTTCTGTACGAACAGCACGTTCTCGCTCGAATCGCCGGAGAGCAGTGCGTCGATCCGGTCCTCACGCCAAAGCCTCTCGCCGTCGACCGTTTCGTAGTAGTCGCCGTCGTCGGTATCGACCGTCCGATAACCGCGCGCGGCGAGCTCGTCCAGCAACGAGGTTTTTCCGTGATCAGCACGCGCTTCATGTGCGGAAAGAACGAATACGATCGCTGCGCACGGTGCGCCAGGTGCGCGCCTGGAAGCAACTCGCAGTCTCGAGCGGCCCGCGAGGTCCTCGCAGTGACTGTCCTAAATAGATAGTCGTTTCGTTGGTGCGGAAGAAGAATTTCTGTCCGGCACCGGCACCGCGGTCGAATCCGCTTCTCCAGGAGCCGCGCCGCCGTCGTACCGGTGGCGCCGGCGGGTCGGACGCCCTCCCGGCCGAACAAGATGTTCGGGAAAGGTCGGTGCCGTGGCCTGTGTGTGGGCAAAAGAAGTCATGGCACTCGAGCGCGCTGTCGAACCGCCTGCTCGCTGCCCGCGATCAACGAACCTTCGTGCGCAAGTCGCCGAGTTCTACGCGCGAGTGCGCCGGTCATGGAAAGTCAACCCGTGTGGGTGACAAAAACAGGGTCGGTTCATCAAGCGTGCACCATCTGGGCACTGTTCGAGGGGCGGGAAGCCCCATACTCTGCGTCATGGTGCTGATACGGAAGGTGTACGCCTCGTGAATGAGATGACTTCGGCCCTGGCTACTGCCCTGAAAGCGGTCAACCGGCAGGTCCCCGCCATGGTGGAAATGCTGCAGTCGGGAACGCTGCCGGTCGGCAAGCAACGCGACTTCGCCGCCCTGCTGATCGGGCTGGGCGAACTGCTCAAGGAGTACGCCGATGCCGCCGACCGCGTCGCCGTTCGCTAGCGCTCGACGCGTGCCAGTCCGCCCGCGCCTTCCCTGTGATGGTGCCTTTTCACCCACGATGGTCAGTTGCGCCGGATCGCGCCAGGATTCGGCTGTCCGGCCCGCTCTTTTCGCTGAGGGCGGCCGCGGTCTCCGCGTCGGTGGGGAGAAAAGTCTCCAGCTCCGAAAGGGTCACGTCGACGGCGGTGACGACCCGGACCACCATGCCGCTGCCCGGCACCGACCGGTCGTTCTCCATGAAACTGACATGGCCGCTGCGTGGTGCCCGCGCGCGGTGCGAGCTCCAGTGGGGAAAGCCGTCGCCGCGTCCGCCATTCCCGCAGCGTCTCGCCGAAGTTGTGCACGAAGGCCTCCTCGCACCCACCGTGATTCCCCCGAGGGAATTGAAGGCATGCCGCCCGCGCCAAAGGATTGCCGCATGGCAGACGGACTCCTTCTTCCCCAGTTGCGGGCCGGTGGCTTGGCACGGCCCTTTTCGCCATGGACAGCAGCCACATCATGGGCCTGACTACGGGCAGGACAGATCCGGTGACGGACAGGCCCAAGCGCGGGCCAGATCAAGTGACCGTAGGCCAACTCGGATGACCGCCGACACCGAGCCGCTCGGCACGGATCGCGATGTCGACGAGTCCGGGTACTACTTGGCCCGTCGCTGGTCACCGGTGCGCGTCCGACCAAATTGTTCGGCGCCTGGCACTCGCCTTCGACTCCGTGTGGGTCGGCGACTCCGCCAGAGCGGCAGGCCGGTGAAACCCGCGTTGTTCGCCACTGTCTACCGCGACGACGAAGCCGAAGGGGGCAAGGCCGCGCTGGACAAGTACTGCCAGGCCAACTGCGGCAGGCCGCTGGGGATCGTCGGGAAGATCCAGGCCATGATGGCCGGACCCGACCTCGAAGCCGGCGCCGAGCACATCCTGCTCCGGATCGTGGCGGTGGAACCATCGGTGTTCGAGGAGCAGTCGGCGGGAGTCGCGGAACTTGCCCGGGTGCGGGTGGCCCGCGGATAGCCCCGGGTGGGCCCGCGGATTGGGTCGGGTGGGGTGGCCCGCGGATTGCTGTCGTACCCCGGAAGTACTGTGTAGGGGAGAGCTCCCGACCCTCTCGTTCCCGGGCGGGGGTGTGCCCGCATGTGCGCGAGGGGTGTCTTACCGTGACAAACCGGGTTTTGTCTTCTCTGTTGTCGTCGGTGCTCGGTGACGCGTCGTTGCAGGGGATCGTGGAGCGCGCCGGGGCGCCGGTGCTGGAGCTTGAGGGCGCGACCACGACCCGCCAGCTCGTGGTCGCCGCGCTCGCCGCCGGCGCCGGACGTCCGGTGCTGGCGGTCACCGCGACCGGCCGTGAGGCCGACGAACTGGAGGCCGCGCTCGCCAGCCTGCTCGGTGCGAGCGAGGTCGCCGGCTTCCCGTCCTGGGAGACCTTGCCGCACGAACGGCTCTCGCCGCGCGCGGACACCGTCGGCCGGCGGCTTGACGTGCTCCACCGCCTGCGTGGTGAGGGTGCGCCGAAGGTGGTCGTAGCGACCGTGCGCAGCCTGATCCAGCCCATGGCGCCCGGTCTCGGCTCACTGTCCCCGGCCGACCTGCGGGTCGGGGAGGAACACGAGTTCGAGGCCGTGCTCGATCGCCTCGTCGAGCTCGCCTACACCCGCGTCGACATGGTCGAGAAGCGCGGCGAGTTCGCCGTCCGAGGCGGCATTCTCGACGTCTTCCCGCCCACGGCCGACCACCCCTACCGCGTCGAGTTCTGGGGCGACGAAGTCAGCGAGATCCGTGCCTTCGCCGTCGCCGACCAGCGGTCCCTGCCCGGCGAGATCGAGGCCGTGCACGCACCGCCGTGCCGGGAGCTGCTGCTCACCGCGGACGTCAAGGCCCGCGCCGCGGAACTGGCCGAGCGGCACGCCGCCGACGCCCACCTCGCCGAGATGCTCGGCAAACTGGCCGAGGGGATTCCGGTGGAGGGCATGGAGGCGCTCATCCCCGTGCTGTGCGACGGCGAGCTGGAGCTGCTCACCGACGCGATGCCCGAGGGCGCGCACGTTGTGCTGGCAGACCCCGAAAAGATCCGTGCCCGCGCGCACGACCTCGTCCGCACCGGCCAGGAGTTCCTCGAGGCGTCCTGGATGTCGGCGGCCGGGGGCGGCAAGGCGCCGATCGACCTGGGTGCCTCGGCCTACCGCGGCCTTGCCGAGGTGGCCAAGCACGCGGGCGAGACGAACCGGCCGTGGTGGACGCTGTCCCAGCTGACCAGCGAGGACACCGACGTCTGCAAGATCGCGATCGAAGCGACGCCCGCCTACCGCGGCGACTTCGAGCAGGTCACCCAGGATCTACGCGCGCATCTGGCCACGGGCGGCGCCGCGGTGCTGGTCGTTGCGGGGCACGGGACCGCGCAGCGCGCGGTGGAGCAGCTGTCCGCGGCCGACGTGCCGGCGAGGCTGGCCGAGGACGATTTCACCCCGGCGAGCGGGATCGTGACCGTCGCGTGCGGCGGGCTGACCGAGGGGTTCGTCGCGCCCGCGCTGGGTCTGGTCGTGCTCACCGAGCCGGACCTGACCGGCCGCGGCGCGACCACGACATCGACCAGGGATCTCGGCACCAAGATGCCGTCCCGGCGGCGCAACGCGGTCGATCCGCTGGCGCTCAAGCCGGGTGACTACGTGGTGCACGACCAGCACGGCATCGGCCGGTTCGTGGAGATGGCGCAGCGCACCGTGGCCGGCGCCACCCGCGAGTACCTGGTGCTGGAGTACGCATCGTCCAAGCGCGGGCATCCCGGGGACCGGCTCTACGTGCCGACCGACCAGCTCGACGAGGTCTCCCGGTACGTCGGCGGCGAGTTGCCCACGCTCAACAAGCTGGGCGGCTCCGACTGGAAGAACACCAAGGCCAAGGCACGCAAGGCGGTCAAGGAGATCGCCGCCGAACTGGTCCAGCTCTATGCCGCGCGGCAGGCCGCGCCGGGGCACCCGTTCGCCCCGGACACACCGTGGCAGCGCGAGCTGGAGGACGCGTTCCCGTTCGTCGAGACCGTCGACCAGCTCGCCGCCATCGACGAGGTCAAGGCCGACATGCAGCGCGGCGTCCCGATGGACCGGGTGATCTGCGGCGACGTCGGCTACGGCAAGACGGAGATCGCGGTGCGGGCGGCGTTCAAGGCGGTGCAGGACGGCAAGCAGGTCGCCGTGCTGGTTCCGACCACGCTGCTGGCCCAGCAGCACCTGAACACCTTTTCCGAGCGGATGCACTCGTTCCCGGTCACCATCAAGGGGCTGTCCCGGTTCACCGCGAAGTCCGAAGTGGACACTGTGCTGGCCGGGCTGACCGACGGCGAGGTCGACATCGTGATCGGCACGCACCGGTTGTTGCAGACCGGTGTCCGCTACAAGGACCTCGGCCTGGTGATCGTGGACGAGGAGCAGCGGTTCGGCGTCGAGCACAAGGAACACATCAAGGCGCTGCGCACGCACGTCGACGTGCTCACCATGTCCGCGACGCCTATTCCGCGCACCCTGGAAATGTCAATGGCGGGCATCCGGGAAATGTCGACCATTCTCACCCCGCCCGAGGACCGGCACCCGATTCTCACCTATGTCGGGGCGTACGACGACAAGCAGGTGGCCGCGGCGATCCGGCGGGAGCTGCTGCGCGACGGCCAGGTCTTCTACGTGCACAACCGGGTTTCCTCGATCGAAAAGGCCGCGCGACGGCTGCGCGAACTGGTGCCCGAGGCCCGGGTGGTCACCGCGCACGGCCAGCTGAACGAAGACAAGCTCGAAAAGATCATCCAGGGTTTCTGGGAGCGCGAATACGACGTGCTGGTCTGCACCACTATCGTGGAAACCGGGCTGGACATTTCCAACGCGAACACCTTGGTCGTGGAGCGCGGGGATCTGCTCGGCCTGGCCCAGCTGCACCAGTTGCGCGGCCGGGTGGGCCGTGGCCGCGAACGTGGATACGCGTATTTCCTTTATCCCACCGAGGCTCCGCTCACCGAGACCGCGCACGACCGGCTGGCCACCATCGCGCAGAACACCGAACTCGGTGCGGGCATGGCGGTGGCGATGAAGGACCTGGAAATCCGCGGCGCCGGCAACATTCTCGGCGCCGAGCAGTCCGGGCACATCGCCGGCGTCGGTTTCGACCTGTACGTACGGCTGGTCGGCGAGGCGGTGGAAGGGTTTCGAGCCGTTTTCTCCGGTTCCGGGGCGGAGCCGGCCGAGGAGGAGGAACTGCGCGAGGTCCGCGTGGATCTCCCGGTGGACGCACACATCCCGCACGATTACGTGCCCGGCGAACGGTTGCGGCTCGAGGCGTACCGCAAGATCGCGTCGGCATCCGACGCGGAGGCGCTGCACGCCGTCGAGGAGGAGCTGATCGACCGCTACGGCCAGCCGCCCGCACCGGTGCGCCGCCTGCTGGCGGTGGCCGCGTTCCGGCACACCTGCCGGGCCGCGGGCGTGACCGAGGTGTCCACGCAGGGCAACACGATCCGGTTCGCGCCGCTGCCGCTGGCCGACTCGCAGATGGTGCGGCTCAAGCGGTTGTACCCGAAGGCGGTCTACAAGGCGGTCACGAACACCGTGTCGGTGCCCAAACCGACCGAGGGGCCGGCGGGCGGCCGGATGGGCGCCCCTCCGTTGCGCGACGAGCCGCTGCTGGACTGGTGCACGAAGCTGCTCGCCAACCTGACGAAGGCGCCGGCGCCGGTCAGTTGAGTTCGCGGCGGAGTTCGTCGAGCCGGGTGGCGACGTCGTCGAGGTCCGCGGGAGCGAACTCGAGGAGTTCGTCGCCGTACCGCGGCCGGGCGATGAGGGTCCACAGCCCTTCGTCGTTTTCGTAGACCCGCAACGGGCATGGGGTGATTCTTCGGTGGCCGTCGCGGTCGCGGATTTCGGCCGAAAACTCCGCGATGGCGTATGGCTTCAGCGCGGCGAGGGCTTCGGCGCGAGCGACCTGCCGGCTCGGCCGGGGTGCCCCGATGGTTTCCGAACGCGCGGCCAGTATCTCGCCGCGCAGTACGCTGATCGGCGCTTTCGGGATTTTCCATGATTTGTTGGGCAGCACCGCGGCGAGGACCGCGCTGAGATGGTCACGCCAGAACGTGCGGACGAAGACGTCGTCGTTCTCGCGCACGGCGACCAACCCGAACTGGTCGCACGACGCGACCAGCGTCCGCAGGTGGACGTCGTTGATCAGATCGCTGGACCAGCCGTACCGCGCTTCTTCCGGCGCGCTCAGCAGTTTCGCGACCTCCGCCGGGGTGGGCTCGTCCCGATGCCGGGTTCCGCGTGAGATGTCGTTTCCCGGACGTGTTTCCTCGCTGCGCCAAACAGGTTCCGGCGCCAGCACGATATGTAATTCGCTCCCGGTTTCCTCGGTCACCAGCGCGGCGAGCTCGTCGACGTGAAACCGTTCCGCTTCCTCGAACCACATTCCCCCTCCTGGAAGCGGCTACCCGCCGATGACGGGCGGAGCGACCGGCAGCCCCGTGTTCGGGTCGACCAGTTTTTCGCCCTCGTCGGTGAGCTGGAAGAATTCGTCGTCGTCCAGGACGTACTTGCGCTGGTGCTCCTTGTCCTCCTCCTCGCCCTGGCCCCGGCCGCCGCCGGACGCGCCCATTCCGCTGGCGCCAGGCTTGCCCGCGGCACCCGCCGAGCCGCCACGCACGACGGATTGGCCCGCCATGCCGTTCGCTCCCGAGCCGACACGGTTCCCCGCGCCGAGGCCCTTTTCACCCGCGGCACCACCACCGGAGGCTCCGCCGCCGTACAGGCGACCCGCCGCGCCGCGGCCCGGTCCGTTTTCTCCCGCGCCGGAACCAACTCCCGGTCCTGACCCGGAACCGCTGCCACGGTAGCCCGTCGTGGACCCACCGGAATCCGGCAGGGACCCGGAAATGGCCCCGATCGGAGCCCATCCCGCACCGCCCGGCCCACTTGGTGTGGGGCCACCGCCGAGGCCGCCCGAGGACGACCCGCCGGTGCCGCCCGCCGGTCCGGGACCGGGGAACCCGGTGAAACCCCCGGGCGTCGTGGCCTGCGCGGAGTCGGTGGATCGCGCTGCCCCAGCGGGGACGCCGTTCGGGCCCCGATAACCGCCGCCGCCGGCCGTGGACGTGGAGATGCCACCGCCGCCATGGGGCACGACCGGAGTCGGCGTTCCGCCACTGCCCGGGACGGAAGCATGACCGCCGCCCCCGACCACCGGCGGGGCACCGCCCGGAGTGGTCATGCTCACCTTGAAGGCGCCGGAATCGAGCTTTCCGTAGGACGACGGCATCCGCGACCCGTTGTCCGCACTCGCCCCGCTCCAGGTCCGCATCGC
>NZ_DATELF010000126.1:0-29907 GCF_035276945.1 Amycolatopsis sp.
TCCAGTGGCCGCGGCGGTGGCGCGGGCGGCCGGGCGGGTGGCGCCGGGTACCGGTTCGAGGAGGTGCCGTACCCCAGGGGCGGGCCGGCCGGGTTCACCTGGTACGGGCCGCTCGGCACGCCCTGCACGGTGCCTTCTGGCTGCCCGGCCCCCAGGCCGCCGCCGGAGGCAAGCCCCCAGGCCCCCGGGTACGGCCCGGACGGACCGCCTCGCACCGGATAGGGCTGCCCTGGTGGATACGGCGCGGGTCGCGCCCAGCCGCCCGCCCCGGCGAGCGCGGCCCGCAGGCCGTTGGGGTCGCTTTCCACGCCGACGAGCAGCGGGAGCCCGCTGCCGGAGAGCGCGACCAGCCGGTAGGCCACCTCGCGCGGGTCCATCCCGACCCTCACGGCGAGCTCGTGCACGGCCGCCTTGCCCAGCTCGGCCAGTGCGGCGAGCAGGCGGGCGTCCACGGGATCGGTCACGGCCACGACACGAAACGCTACCCTGTCCGGCCCGCGTATCCCTGCCACGCCCCGGTGAGCCGTACGGGCAGACCGGAAGGCCGGGCCACGTTCGGGACTCCGCGAGATTTCGGCCGGATCGGCATTCACCGACACCGTAGGGTGGCGAGTATGACCGAGGTTGCCACACTGGCCGACGAGTTCGTGGAAGCATTGTTCGACGCCGAGCCGATCTGGCCCGCGGTGCTGGGCATCGAGTCCGACCGGGAGGGGCTGGAGGACCTCAGCGAGAAGGCCGAGGAGGCGCACCGGGCGCGGATCGAGGACTTCGTGCGGCGGGCCGAGGCACTGGACGCGACGGGCGCGGACCGCGTCACGCGCGAGGTGCTGATCAGCCAGGCGACCGGCATCGTCGACCGGCTGAGCACGCGCGCGGTCGAGTTCACCGTCAGCGACATCTTCGTCTCACCCGCGGTCAGCCTGGTCACCGTGCTGCCGATGATCGCGATCGCCGATGACGAGCAGGGCAGGCGGCAGCTCGGCCGTCTCGCCGCGATTCCCCGCTACCTCGAGCAGGCCGCCGACCGCCACCGGGCCGGGGTCGCCGCGGGCCGGCTCCCGGTCGCGCACCTGGTGCGGGCCGCGATCGCGCACCTCGACCGCTACCTCGCCGACTTCTCGGCCGACCCGCTGCTGCGCCAGCCGGCGCCGAGCGAGGAGTTCGCCGCCCGCCGGGCCGAACTGCTGGAGAAGACGGTTCGCCCGGCGTTCGCCGCCTACCGCGAGGCGCTGGCCTCGGACATCGCCGGGCACGGCAGGCCCGAGGACCGGCCCGGGGTGTGCTGGCTGCCGGACGGCGAGCGGATCTACGCCGCGCTCGCCCGCGCCCACACCACCACCGACCGCACCCCGGACGAGCTGCACGAAACGGGGCTGGCCCTGATCGGCGACCTGGCCCGCGAGTACGCCGAAATCGGCTCCCGTGTCTTCGGCACCGGCGAGCTGTCCGACATCTTCGCGCGGCTGCGCACGGATCCGGCGCTGCGCTGGAACAGCGCGGAGGAGTTGCTGGACAGCGCCCGTGCCACCATCATCCGTGCCGAGCAGGCCTCTCCCCGGTGGTTCGGCCGGATCCCGCCGCACAGGTGGGTGGTCGAGCCGGTGCCCGCCGCCGAGGCGCCGGGTGGTCCGCCCGCGTACTACCTCCCGCCGTCGATGGACGGTTCGCGCCCCGGCACCTACTTCGCCAACACCCACGAGGTGACCGAGCGCTTCCGGCACACCGCCGAGGTGATCGCGTTCCACGAAGCCATTCCCGGCCATCACTTCCAGCTCTCCACCGCGCTCGGGCTGACCGATCTGCCGCTGCTGCGCCGGATCGGCAACTTCACCGCCTACGCCGAAGGCTGGGGTCTCTACAGTGAACGGCTGGCCCACGAGATGGGGCTGTACTCGGGAGACATCGCTCTGCTGGGCATGCTCACCACCGATTCGATGCGCGCCGGGCGCCTGGTGGTGGACACCGGTCTGCACGCCAAGGGCTGGAGCAGGCAGCAGGCGGTGGACTACCTGCGCGAGAACACGCCCATGCCGCAGGTGGAGATCTTCTCCGAGGTCGACCGCTACATCGCCTATCCCGGTCAGGCGCTGTCGTACATGGTGGGCAGGCTCGAGATCCAGCGGATGCGGGCGGAGGCCGAGGCGGCGATGGGAGAGCGGTTCGACATCCGCGGATTCCACGACGTCGTGCTGGGCGGCGGTGCGCTGCCGATGTCCGTGCTGGAGTCCGTTATCCGGGAGTGGGCTCGATGACGGACGTGAACGCGCTGGCCGACGAACTGGTCGGGGTCCTGTTCGAGGCCGACCCGCTGTTGCCGTCGCTCTACGGCCTGCCGGGTGACCACGACCGGTTGCCCGATCCGAGTGTCGAAGCCGAGCAGCGGCTGCGGGCGAAGTATTCCGGCCTCGCGGCCCGGGCGGAGACCGCGAGTGGCGACCCGGTGACGCGAGACGTCGTGATCCAGCAGGCGCGCGCCGCCGTGGACACGATCGACGCGCGTCTGCCCGAGTTCACCGTGAGCGATGCCTTCGTCGCCCCACTGCAGTCGCTGTTGCTGATCCTGCCGATGATCCAGCTGAACGACGAGGCGAAGGCGAAGGGCCACCTCGGCAGGCTCGCCGCGTTTCCGTCCTTTGTGGACTCCGTGATCGAGCGTCAGCGCGGCGACCTCGTGCCACCGGAGTTCCTGGTGGACGCCGGGATCTCCTATTTGGACGGTTATGCGGGGGGTCCGCTCCGGCGAAACGCCGAACTGCCGGGGTTCGCCGCCGAGCGGGACCGGCTGCTGGAGGCCGCCGTTCTTCCTTCCCTGGCACGCTATCGCGACTTCCTCGCCACCGAGCTGAAGCCGGGAGCGCTGCCCTCGGACAAGGCGGGAATCTGCTGGCAGCCGGGCGGCGAGCAGCGGTACGCGAAGCTGATCCGGGTCCACACCACGACCGATCGGACCGCGCGGGATCTGCACGACACAGGTCTGGCGATGATCGAATCCCTCGCCGAGGAGTACCGGGAGCTCGGTTCGCGGGTGTTCGGCACCAGCGAGCTACCGGAGATCTTCGCGCGCCTGCGCACCGACCCGGCGTTGCGCTGGAGCAGTGGCGAGGAGATCCTCGAAGCCGCACGCTCCGCGGTGAGCCGCGCGGAATCCGTTGCGCCGCAATGGTTCCGCTCGGTGCCGGCGCAGCGCTGCCAGGTCGCCGCGATCCCGGAGGAGGAGGCCGAGGGGGGCACGATCGCCTACTACGTCGACCCCGCGCTCGACGGGTCCAGACCGGGCATCTACTTCGCCAACACCAGCAATCCCGGGGAGCGGTTCCGGCAGACCAGTGAGGCGGTCGCGTTCCACGAGGCGGTGCCTGGGCATCATTTCCAGCTGACCACCGCGCAGGGGCTCACCGGCCTGCCGCTGCTGCGCCGGATCGCGAACTTCAACGCCTACACCGAGGGCTGGGGCCTGTATTCGGAACGGCTCGCCGACGAAATGGGGTTGTACTCGGGCGATCTGTACCGGCTCGGGATGCTGACCCAGGATTCGATGCGCGCCGGACGCCTTGTCGTGGACACGGGCATGCACGCGCTGGGCTGGAGCAGGCAGCGGGCGGTCGGCTACCTGCGCGAGAACACGCCCATGGCCCCGCTGGAGATCGAAAAGGAGATCGACCGGTACGCCGGATGCCCCGGTCAGGCGTTGTCGTACCTGGTGGGCAGGCTGGAGATCCAGCGGATGCGGGCGGAAGCCGAAGCGGCGCTGGGGGAGCGGTTCGACATCCGTACCTTCCACGACGTCGTGCTCGGCGGCGGTGCGCTGCCGGTCTCGGTGCTGGAATCCGTCGTGCGGAAGTGGGCGGGTGTTGTAGAGTCGCGGGCAGACTAAGCGCTTGCTTACCGGAGGTGGTGCGGGATGCGGATCGGCATGCAGATCAACTATGCCGGGGGCTTCACCGCGAGCGTCGCCGACATCGTCGAGCTGGAGAAGGCCGGGCTCGACATCGTGTTCGTCCCGGAGGCCTACTCCTTCGACGCGGTCAGCCAGCTCGGTTTCGTCGCGGCCAGGACCGAGCGTGTCGAGATCGCCTCCGGCATCCTGCAGCTCTACACCCGCACGCCGACACTGACCGCGATGACCGCGGCGGGGCTCGACTTCGTCTCGAACGGCCGGTTCACCATGGGCATCGGCGCGTCCGGGCCGCAGGTGATCGAGGGTTTCCACGGTGTCCGCTACGACGCGCCGCTGGGCCGCACCCGCGAGATCGTGGAGATCTGCCGCCAGGTGTGGCGGCGCGAGCGCGTGGTGCACGACGGGAAGTACTACAAGATCCCGTTGCCCGCCGGGGAGGGCACCGGCCTCGGCAAGCCGCTGAAGCTCATCAACCACCCGGTGCGTGAGCGGATCCCGATCATGCTCGCCGCCATCGGTCCGAAGAACGTGGCACTGACCGCGGAAATCGCCGAGGGCTGGCAGCCGATCTTCTTCCACCCGGAGAAGGCGGCCGAGGTGTGGGGTCCGGCGCTCGCCGAGGGCACGGCCAAGCGGGACCCCGCGCTCGGCGGGCTGGACACCTCGGTCCAGGTGGCCGCGGCGATCGGCGAGGACGTGGCCCATCTCGCCGACTACGTGCGGCCGATCGTGGCACTCTACGTCGGCGGGATGGGCGCACGCGGCAAGAACTTCTACAACGAACTCGCCTGCCGTTATGGCTATGAGGCCGAGGCGAAGCTGATCCAGGACCTGTATCTGGACGGCAAGAAGGAGGAGGCCGCCGCCGCGGTCCCGGCCGAGCTGGTCAACGCGATCTCCCTGGTGGGCCCGGCCGGGCACGTCAAGGAGCGGCTGGTGGCCTTCGCCGAGGCGGGGGTGACCACCCTGCAGGTCACCCCGCTGCAACCGGGCACCGAGGCCCGCGTCGCGCTCGTCAGCCGGCTTCGCGAACTGGTCGGCTGAGCTCACCCGATCCCGGCGCTACTCGGCCGTGAGGTGCAGGAAGTCGGTCACGCTGATGGCGCCGAGGAGGTGGCGGACTCCGAACGGCATGGCCTTGCGGTCTTCGTCGTGCACGACCCGTGGCTCGCTCAGCTTCACGGTCCGCCCGCGCGTGACGAGTTCGCAGCCGCCCTCGGCCAGCACGTTCTTCACCCAGTCCGAATCACGGCCGTAGGTGAGTGCGACGACATAGCCGTGCGGTACCGCGAACACGCTCACCGGCGTGCGGTAGGTGTGGCCGGAGCGGCGGCCACGATGAACGATCGTGCCGAAGCCGGGCAGGCGCGGGGTGAGCCGTCCGAGCACGCGGTTGGCCGCCACCCGGTTGAACCTGGCGAGCCTTTTCGGAAGAACCATGCCGCCAGTATATCAACGCGCGATGAATTTATTCCGAACTCGCGCACCAACCCGCGAGTCCACCTTCCATGACACCCGAGTCCGGGTTTCGCGACCCGCGAGTCCGGGTTTCGTGACACCCGAGTCCGGGTTTCGTGACCCGGAGTCCGGCCAACTCGACACCCGCCCGTCACGAGAGCCGGACTCGCCGGTTGTGGGAGCTGGACGCGGGTGTCGCGGGAGCTGGACTCACCTGTCGCGGGAGTTGGACTCGCCGGTCGCGGGAGCCGGACTCGCGGGGGCGGGTGGGGGGCTTGACGTTCTCCCGAAATGGGGTATTCCGGTCTCATGGCCCAGAAACACCAGCACCACGACACCGATTCCGAGCTCGACCCCGAGCCGCCACTCGGTCCCAACTTCCCGAAGCTGACCCACCCCGACCTTGGCCTGGCGCAGACCAAGGAGGTCGAAGAGCCGCCGAACAAGGACGACGTGAGGCCGGAGATCCCCAGTCCCGAGCCGCCGGACTGACCCTCGCCCATGTGCCGTCAAGGGCGTGCCGGACGTGGCCGTTCTGGTTGTGGTGGTGCGCGCGAGGTTCGTGTGCGGGACGTGGCCGTTCTGGTTGTGGTGGTGCACGCAAGGCTCGTGTGCGGGACGTGGCCGCCCTGGTCGTGGTGGCGCGCGCGAGGTTCGTGTGCCGAACGTCAGAGTTCGTGGCGGCGCAGGCGTTCCGGATGCCGCCGCGACGGGGCACGGCCGGGTGGCTGGGTGGGCGGCGGGCCCGGGTCGATCTTCGGGATGGGCAGGGTGACCGGGTGCTCGGACACCTTGACCTGCTGGCCGTGGTGCGTGATCTCCACGGGTTCGCCCGACACCAGCCGGTAGCTGACCCGGTCGGCGTGCACCTCGACGGCGAACCGACTGCCCCGCACGCACATCCGGAACTCGACCCGGTCAAGCCCGTCCGGCAGCCGCGGCGAAAAGGTGATATCTCCGCCGTGGTCCCGCATCCCGCCGAGTCCGGCCACGACCCCGTTCCACGCGCCAGCCAGCGAAGCCATGTGCAGGCCCTGGCGCACGTTGTTGTGCACGTCGTGGAGGTCGGTGAGCGCGGCTTCGCCGAGGTAGTCGTAGGCGAGGTCGAGATGCCCCACCTCGGCCGCGATCACCGCCTGGGTGCTCGCCGACAGCGAAGAGTCCCGCACCGTCCTGGCCTCGTAGTAGGCGAAGTCGCGGGCCTTCTGCTCGGCCGTGAAGTGCTCCCCGCACAGGTGCAGGGCCAGCACCAGGTCCGCCTGCTTGACCACTTGCTTGCGGTAGAGGTCGAAGTAGGGGAAGTGCAGCAGCAGCGGGTACTGTTCCGCGGTGGTGCGCTCGAAGTCCCACTCGTCGTGGCGGGTGAAGTTCTCCGACTGCGGGTGCACGCCGAGTTCCTCGTCGTACGGGATGTACATCCGCTCCGCGGCCTCCCGCCAGGTGCCGAGTTCGTCCTCGTCGACGCCCAGCGCCGTGGCCACCTCGGGCACCCGCTCGCACGAGGCCGCCGCTTCCAGGAGGTTCCGGCGCGCCATCAGGTTCGTGTAGACGTTGTTGTCCTTGATCGCGGTGTACTCGTCCGGGCCGGTCACGCCGTCGATGCGGAACCGGCCGTGGAGGTCGAAATGGCCGAGCGACATCCACAGCCGCGCGGTCTCCGCCAGCGTTTCGGTGCCGCACTGCCGTTCGAATTCGTCGTCGCCCGTGGCGGCGAGGTACCGCGCGATCGCGTCGGAGATGTCCGCGCTGACGTGGAACGCGGCCGTGCCGGCCGGCCAGTAGGCCGAGCACTCCGCGCCGTTGATCGACCGCCAGGGGAAGGCGGCGCCACCCAGACCGAGCTGCCGCGCCCTGTCCCGCGCCTTGTCCAAAGTGGAATGGCGCCAGCGCAGGGCGTCGCGGGCGGCTTCGGGCACCGTGTAGGTGAGCACCGGCAGCACGAAGCTTTCGGTGTCCCAGAAGGCGTGCCCGTCGTAGCCCGGCCCGGTCAGGCCCTTGCCGGGGATCGCCCGGCTCTCGCCGCGGGCCCCGGCCTGCAGTACGTGGTAGAGCGCGAACCTGGTGGCCTGCTGGAGCTCCGGGTCGCCGTCGATCTGGATGTCCGCGGTGTCCCAGAAGTCGGCGAGGAAGGCGCGTTGCTCTTCGAGCAGCCCGTCCCACCCGGTTTGCACGGCGCCGGCCAGCGCCGCCGAGACCTGCGCACGCAGGGCCGGGATGGATCGCTTCGCCGACCAGCCGTAGCCCAGGAACTTGGTCAGCCTCAGCTTGCCGCCCTTCGGCACCTCCACCGCGAGGGTCAGGCGGGCGAGGTCGTCTTCGACCATGATGTCGGTGCGCAGCCCGTTCGGGGACTCGATCTGGTGGTCCATCGCGGCCGCCATCCGCAGGCCCGACGTCCGCGTCCGGTGGACCAGGACGGCGTGGTGGTCCTTGGCCACGGTGAACTCCGACTGCAGCGGTGACTGCAGCGCCGCGGCCACCCGGGGGTCCTTGGTCTCGGGATCGATCGGTTCGTTGGCGAGCAGGTCGGACTGCAGGACCAGTTGCGTCTCGCCGTCGAGGGGTTCGACCTCGTACCGGATCGCCACCACCGCCCGCTGGGTGAACGACACCAGCCGCTGTGTGTGCACCCGGACCTGGCGCCCGGTGGGGGAGACCCATTCGGTCACCCTGCTCAGGGTGCCGGCCCGGAAGTCCAGCCAGCGCTCGTGGTGCGTCGCGTTGCCGTAGCGCATGTCGAACGGCTCGTCCTCGACCAGCAGGCGGATGATCTTGCCGTCGGTGACGTTGACCACGGTCTGGCCCGCCTCGGGATAGCTGTAGCCCGCCTCGGCGTAGGGCAGGTCGTGCTCCTCGTAGAAGCCGTTCAGGTAGGTTCCCGGAAGCCCGCGGGGCTCACCTTCCTCGAGCGTGCCGCGAATTCCGATGTGCCCGTTGGACAGCGCGAAGGTCGATTCGGTCTTTTCCAGCTGGTCGATGGCCAGGCCTTGCCAGCGCAGTTCCCAGGGCGCGGTCTCGTAGCCTCGTCTGGTCATCGTCTGTCCCCCAGCAGTTCCGCGAGATCGCGCACCACCACGTCGGCCCCGTCCGCGCGCAGTTCGTCGGCCTGGTTTTCGCGGTCGACCCCCACCACGTACCCGAAACCGCCCGCCTTGCCCGCCGCCACACCGGCCAGCGCGTCCTCGAACACGGCCGCGTTTTCCGGTGCCGTCCCGAGCGCCTTCGCGCCGGCCAGGAACGAGTCAGGCGCGGGTTTGCCGCGCAGCTTCTCCCGCACGATCACCAAACCGTCGATGAGCGCCTCTACGAACTCGTCCAGTTTCGCCGCCTTGAGCACCGAAGTCGCGTTGGCCGAAGACGTGACCACAGCGATCCGCAGCCTGGCATCGCGCGCGGCTTTCAGGTAGCGGACCGAACCGGGGTACGGGTCCACCCCTTGCTGCTCGATGATGTTCAGCACCAGTTCGTTCTTCTTGTTGGCCAGGCCGTGCACGGTGTGGTCGGTGACGGGGTCCTCCGGGCTTCCTTCGGGCAGCGAGATGGTCCGGGAGGTCAGGAAGTTCCGGACGCCGTCCAGCCGGGGGCGGCCGTCGACGTACTCGGCGTAGTCCCGGTCGCTGAACCCGCGGAAGCCGCTTCCGTCGCGTTCTCGCAGGAATGAGTCGAATGTCTGTTTCCACGCTTGCTTGTGCAGTGCCGCCGTGGAGGTCAGCACGCCGTCGAGATCGAACAGGCAGGCGGTGATTTCGCCGGGCAACCCGATCATGCCCTAGACCGTACCGACTTCCGGCCGTTCGCGCCGCCTGTCAGGATCGCCGGCATGACCGACGTCTGTTTCCTGACCGCGCTCGAGTTGCGCGCCGCGCTGGGGGCCGGGGAACTGTCCGCGCGCGAAGTGGTGCGGGCGCATCTGGACCGGATCGACCAGGTCAACCCGGAGGTCAACGCCATCGTCACGCTGGTCGCGGACCGGGCGCTGGCCGAGGCGGAGGCGGCCGACGAACGGGCCGCGGCCGGTGCGGAACTGCCGCCCCTGCACGGGATTCCGGCCGCGCACAAGGACCTGCACGACACCGCGGGCATCCGCACCACCTACGGGTCGCCCCGGTACGCCGACCACGTGCCGGACCGCGACGCGCTGATCATCGAGCGGATGCGCGCGGCCGGCGTGATCAGCCTCGGCAAGACGAACGTGCCCGAGTTCGGGGCGGGCTCGCACACCTTCAACCCGGTCTTCGGGGTGACGCGAAACCCTTACCACTCCGGCAAGTCCGCGGGTGGCAGCAGCGGCGGCGCGGCGGTCGCGCTCGCCTGCGGGATGTGCCCGGTCGCGGACGGCAGCGACACCGGCGGCTCGCTGCGCAACCCGGCCTCGTTCAACAACGTCGTCGGCTTCCGGCCCTCGCCGGGCCGCGTGCCGGACTGGCCCACCGCGCTCGGCTGGTCCACGCTCGGCGTTTCCGGCCCCATGGCGCGCACGGTGGCCGACGCGGCGCTGCTGCTGTCCGTCATCGCGGGCCCCGATCCGCGGTCCCCGATCGCGCTGGAGGAACCCGGCTCGGGTTTCGCCCGGCCGCTCGACATCGATCCGCGCGGGCTGCGGGTGGCCTGGTCGCCGGACCTCGGCGGCGCGGTGCCCGTCGAAGGCGAAGTCGTGGCGGTCGTCGAGCAAGCGGCGCGGGTGTTTTCGGATCTCGGGTGCGAGGTGGAGCGGGCGTGCCCGGACTTCACCGGCGCCGAGGAGGTGTTCCGGACGCTGCGCGCGTGGCAGTTCGAAGTCGCGTTCTCCCCGCTGCTGGACACCGGCCGGCTCAAGGAGAGCATCCGCTGGAACACCCGGGCCGGGCGCGCGCTGACCGGGCCGGACCTGGGCCGCGCCGAGGTCCGGCACACCGAGTTGTTCCACCGCGTCCGGGAGTTCTTCACCCGCTACGACTTCCTGCTGCTGCCGGTGAGCCAGGTGCCGCCGTTCGACCTCGACCTCGAGTACCCCACCGAGGTGGCCGGGGTGCCGATGGAGACCTACCTCGACTGGATGCGCTCGGCCTACTTCGTTTCCGCCACGGGCTGCCCGGCCCTGTCGGTCCCGGCCGGTTTCACCCCCGGCGGCCTCCCGGTCGGCGTGCAGATCGTCGGCCCGCACCGGGCGGATTTCGCCGTGCTGCAGGCGGGTCACGTCTTCGAGCAGGCCACCGGTTTCGGCCGGCGCAGGCCAGGCGCCTTGCCCGTGGCCGAACCGGGCCGCGAGTAGTCTCGCGGGCAGAGGAGGAACCGTATGAAAACCTGGTTGCCGCTGGTCGGTGGAGCGCTGCTCGTGCTGGTCGGCGCGGTGTGGACGTTCCAGGGCGCCGGGGTGCTGCCCGGCAGTTTCATGAGCGGCCAGAAGCTGTGGTTCCTCATCGGCCTGCTGGCCGCGATCGCGGGGTTCGTCCTGCTCGCCACCGGCGTCCGCAACGTTCGCGCCCGGGGCGATTAGGGCAAGGGAGACCATGGAGACGGCGGAAACCGCGTGAGCCCTGTGGGTGGCGCTGGAAACCATCCACGACAGGTCCGCGACTGCGCGAATACATCGAGCGCCGCACGGACGCGCTCGCCGCCGTCGCCTGCGCCGCCGCGACCACCGGAGAACCGGCCCACCTGCGGGACTACCTCACCCCGCTCCGCCGCCTGGTCCCGCATCCCAATCCCGTCGGCACCCCGCACCCCTGATCGCGCTACCTCCGGCGGTGCGTGATCGCCTCGTCCTGGCCCACGATGAGGCGCAGGAGGTCCCGCCGGGTGACGATCCCGGTCACCCGTCCGGCGTCGACCACCGGCACCGCCCGCACCCGGGTTTCCAGCAGCAACCTGGTCAGCGTGGGCACCGGCGTTTCCCCGGACGCGGTCGGCACGTCCCTGGTCATGAGCTCGCCCACCGTCGGCGGGTCCGGCGCGGACGGCTGGGGTCCTTCCCCCGCCACCGGGATCCTCGGACCGGGCAGCGGTTCCTCGTCCAGCAGATCCGCGCCGGTGACCACGCCGACCAGGAAGTCGTCTTCGTCGACCACGGGCAGCGTCGTGAAGCCGTGGCTGGTCAGAAGTTTCACCGCCTGCTTGACCGGGGTGCCGGCTGTCACCGTCACCACGGGCGATGTCATCAAGTCCCGGGTCCTCACGCGCGCGGGCTACCCGGCCGTTCCGGCACCGAAACGGCCAACGGCTCATCGGGCTGCCACCGTCACGTCGAAGGACAGCCGCCTTCCCCGGCGGAGACGCGGACGGCCGATTCAGGGGCCACTTTCCCGCGCTACCCGACGCCGTTGACAGTGAAACGGGTTACGGTTCCTCGGTGAGTTTCGCGCGAAGCTGTTCCAACGTCTGGGCCAGTAAGCGGGACACGTGCATCTGCGAAATCCCGACCCGCTCGGCGATCTGGGTCTGCGTCATGTTTCCGAAGAACCGCAACATGAGGATGCTCCGCTCCCGTGCCGGAAGTTCGCGCAGCAGCGGTTGCAGGGCCTCGTGGTTTTCCACCGACTCCAGCCCGCCGTCCTCCTCGCCGAGGGTGTCGGCCAGTGACGCGGCTTCGGTGTCGTCCCCCGCCGGTTTGTCGACCGAGACCGCGTAATAGGCATTGCCCGCCTGGAGTCCTTCACTGATCTCGTCCACGCTCATGTCCAGTTCGCGGGCGATTTCGGTGGGCGTCGGCGCCCGGCCCAGTCGCTGGCCGAGCTCGCCGCTGACGTGCCCGATCTGCAGGTGCAGCTCCTTGAGCCGGCGTGGCACCCGCACCGACCAGCTCGCGTCGCGGAAGTGCCGGCGGACCTCGCCCATGATCGTCGGCACGGCGAAGGACAGGAAGTCCGTGCCGCGGTCGGGCTCGAACCGGTCCACGGCGTTGATCAGCCCGACCCGCGCGACCTGGACCAGATCGTCGAAGGACTCACCGCGGCCGCTGAACCGGCGCGCGATGTGCTCGGCGACGGAAAGGTATTCGGTTACGAGTTCGGTCCGCAACTGCATGCGGTGTTCGCTGTCCGGGTCGGCGGCGGTCAGCTCGGCGAACTTTTCGGCACAGTGAGCCGTCTCGGTCGGGCTGCGCATAGCCCGGGCTACCCCGGGACAGCGCGCCCACACCTGGTTGCCTCCTACGGGTAGGGGGAACCCTCGTTCCGGTGGAAGAACGAGGAGGTTGTTCATGACTGCACGGGCCGTCCGGAAGTCCCCGCCGGTGGCGCGGGTACTCGCGTTGGTGATCGGCCCGGCCACCTCGCGCTCGGGATACCCGGGCTCGTCACTCCCCCGGCATCCCTTTGGGTGTTCGACTCCGGCGCGCTGCTGGACGTCCCGCGCGTGGTGGCCGGGGTGCCGGCGCTGGTGGCCGCACGCGGGGAAACCTCGCAGGGCGCTGGTGATCTTCTTCGGGCTGCTGGGCATCACGGTCTTCGGGATCCTGTCCGGCGCCAACGGCGAACCAAGGACGCCCATGGGATGCTCGGCCTCGCGCCCGGGCCCGCCGACAACTGGCTCAACGGTGTGACGGCGGTGGCGTGCCTGGCGATCGGGCTGCTGGCGCCGCGGTCCGGCCGCGAGGAGAAGAAGTAGCTGCGCATCCGTTTAACTCCTTCGCTGTCGGTGAAGACTTCAGGCATGACATGGGTGAGTGAACACCGGCTCCGCATCCTTGTCTGGCACGCTCACGGCTCGTGGACCAGCGCTTTCGTGCGTGGCCGCCACGAGTACCTGTTGCCCGCGCTGCCCGGGGGCGGACCATGGGGGCTGGGTCGCGCTGACCGAGCGTGGCCGAACAGCGCACGGGAAGTGAAGCCCGCCGATCTGGGCGAGCCGGATCTCGTCGTCCTGCAGCGTCCGGAGGAGCTGGATCTGCTTCGCCGGTGGACCGGGTTGCGCGCCGGACGCGACGTGCCCGCGGTATATGTCGAGCACAACACGCCCACCGGCGACGTGCCGCGCACCCGGCATTTCCTCGCCGAGGAGAACGAGATCCCGATCGTGCAGGTCACGCACTTCAACCGGCTGATGTGGGACACGGGCCGCGCGCCGGTCGAAGTGATCGAACACGGCGTGGTCGACCCCGGTTTCCGCTACACCGGTGAGGAGCGGAGCGCGGGAGTCGTGATCAACGAGCCGGTCCGGCGGGGGAGGGCGACCGGGACCGACCTGCTGCCCGCCTTCGCGCGGGTCGCGCCACTGGATGTCTACGGCATGGGGGTCGAGAAGCTGGACACCCTGGGCGGGCGGATCCGCCCGCACGGCGACCTGGGCCAGGAAGAGCTCCATACGAGCCTGGCGAGGCGGCGGCTGTACCTGCACACCCCCCGGTGGACCTCGCTCGGGCTCTCGCTGGTCGAAGCCATGCACCTGGGCATGCCGGTGGTGGCGCTGGCCTGCACCGAGGCGGTGCGCGCGGTCCCGCTCGAAGCCGGGTTCGTCTCGGCCGACGTGGCGGAACTGGCCGGAGCCGTCCGTGCCCTGATCGCCGAGCCGGATCTCGCCCACCGGATGGGGAAGTACGCGCGGGAGTTCGCGCTGGCCAACTACGGACTGGAGGCGTTTCTTCACCGCTGGGACAAGCTGCTCCATTGGGTAACGGGAGGTAACCGATGAAGATCTCGATGGTGTCCGAACACGCCAACCCGCTCGCCGTCCTCGGCGAGGTCGACGCCGGTGGCCAGAACCTGCACGTGGCCGAGCTCTCCGCCGCGCTGTGCCGCCAGGGGCACGACGTGACCGTGTACACGCGCCGTGACGAATCCCGTCAACGCCGTACCGTGCGGGCCGGGGCGGGGTACCGGGTCGTGCATGTCCCGGCCGGTCCCGCCAGACACCTGCCCAAGGACGAACTACTGCCGCATATGCGGGAGTTCGGCCAGTTCCTCGCCCGGGCGTGGCGCAGCGATCCGCCGGATGTGGTGCACGCGCACTTCTGGATGTCCGGGCTCGCCTCCGTGCTCGCCGCCCGCGGCCTCGATCTGCCTGTGGTCCAGACCTTTCATGCGCTGGGGGTGGTCAAGCGCCGGCATCAGGGCGCCGCGGACACCAGCCCGCCCGAGCGGGTGCGGCTGGAACGGATGATCGGCAGGTCGATGTCCCGGATCGCGGCCACCTGCTCGGACGAGGTCTTCGAACTGGCCAGGATGGGGCTGCCGAGGTCCCGGATGTCGGTGGTGCCGTGCGGGGTCGACCTCGACCGGTTCACCCCGGACGGTGAGGTGGCGCCCAGGAAGGCACGGTGGCGGATCGTCAACGTCGGCCGCCTGGTGCCGCGCAAGGGATTCGACACGGTGATCCACGCGCTGGCCGGGGTGCCCGACACCGAGCTGGTCATCGCGGGCGGCCCGGAGCGGGGGCGGCTCGCCGACGATCCGGAGGCCCGCCGGCTGCGAAAGCTGGCCGTGCACGCCGGCGTCGCCGACCGGGTGCGCCTGCTCGGCCAGGTGTCCCGGCGCGACATGCCCGCATTGCTGCGCTCGGCCGACGTGGTGGCCTGCACGCCGTGGTACGAGCCGTTCGGCATCGTGCCGCTGGAAGCGATGGGCTGCGGCGTGCCGGTGGTCGCCGCCGCGGTGGGCGGTCTCATCGACACCGTGGTCGACGGCGTGACGGGCGAGCTCGTGCCGCCCAAGCGGCCGGACGTGCTGGCGGCGACCCTGCGGCGGCTGCTCGACGATCCAGCGCTACGCGAGGCGTACGGGATCGCGGGCATGGATCGGGCGCGCTCGCGCTACTCGTGGGACCGCATCGCCACCGACGTCCTCCGCGTCTACCAGAAGGCTCTCGCCGAGCAGACCGCGACCGCCGGCGCCGCCGTTCGGGCCTGAGCTTTTTTCGGTGAACAGACGCGCGCGGGCGGTGGACTCGCGTTCTTGTTGCTGGGGGGTGAACAAACGAGCGCGGGCGGTGGCCGCCATCACCTCCGCCTCGCTCCCGCCCGTTTAGCCACTACTGCTCCGGGTAGCAGCAGGAGAGCGGGGAGGTGACATGGACGCCGTGCTCTTCGACCGGGACGACACCCTGATCGTCGACGAGCCCTACCTGGCGGACGCCAGGCTCGTCCGCGCGATGCCCGGGGCCGAAAACGTGCTCGCGCGGCTCCGCGCCGCCGGGGTGCCGGTCGGGGTCGTGAGCAACCAGTCCGGCATCGCCCGGGGCCTGATCACGCGGGCGCAACTGGCGGAGGTGAACGCGCGGGTCGAGGAACTCCTCGGCCCGTTCGACACCTGGCGGATCTGCCCCCATGCCGAGGCCGACGGCTGCGCCTGCCGGAAGCCGAAACCCGGGCTCGTCCTGGGCGCGGCCCGCGCACTCGGGGTGCGGGCCGCGCGCTGCGTGGTCATCGGGGACATCGGTTCGGACATCGAGGCCGCGCGGGCGGCCGGGGCACGGGGCGTCCTCGTGCCCACCCAGCGCACCAGGGCCGCCGAGATCGAGGCGGCGGCGCTGATGGCGAGGGATCTGCGCGAGGCGGTCGAGCTGGCATGGTGAAGATCCTGGTCGCGCGGATGGACAACGCGGGCGACGTGCTGCTCGCGGGGCCCTGCGTGCGCGCGGTCGCGGCCCGGGCCTCGGTGACGATGCTGGTCGGGCCGCGCGGCCGGATCGGCGCGGAACTGCTGCCCGGGGTGGACGAGATCCTCGAGTGGCGCGCGCCGTGGATCGACCCGGAGCCTCCCGCCGTCACCACGGAGTACCTGGACCTGCTGCGTGACCGGATCCGCGCGACCCGGCCGGAGAGGGCCCTGATCGTCACGTCCTTTCACCAGTCACCGCTGCCGCTGGCGCTGATCCTGCGGGAATGCGGGGTGCCGTGGATCGGGGCGATCTGCGAGGACTACCCGGGTTCCCTGCTCGACCTGCGGCACCGGGTGGAGGGCGACCCGCCGGAACCCGTGCGCGCGCTCTCCCTGGCCCAGGCCGCCGGATTCGCCCTCCCCGAGGGCGACGACGGGAGGCCCGCCGTCCGCCGTCCCCTGCCCGACGTGTCGGCGCTGGTAGGGGAGCCCGGTTACGTCGTCGTGCACCCGGGCGCGTCGGTTCCGGCCCGCCAGTGGTCCGTGGCGCAGAACGCCGAAGCGGCACGGCTTCTGACCGAGGCCGGGTACCGAGTGGTCGTCACGGGAGCCGAGTCTGAAAACGCTTTCACACAACCGGCGGCGCGGTCCGGGCTCGACCTCACCGGGCGGACGAGTTTCGCGGAACTCGCCGCCGTTCTGGCGGGAGCGCGAGTGGTCGTCGCGCCGAACACCGGCCCCGCCCATCTCGCCGCCGCGGTCGGCACGCCGGTGGTGTCCCTGTTCGCCCCGGTCGTGTCCGCCGACCGCTGGGCGCCCTACGGCGTGCCGGTGGTGCTGCTCGGCGACCAGGACGCGCCGTGCCGGGACACCCGGGCTCGCGCATGTCCGGTGCCGGGACATCCGTGCCTGAGCCGGGTGACCCCGGAGGAAGTGGTGGAGGCCGTGGGAAAACTTGGAGGTGCGGTGTGATCAACCAGCGGTTCAGAGCACTCGCCGAGGTGATGCGGGCGCTGGGCTCGGACGCGCCGAGGATCGAGGCATGGGGCCGTCAGCTGGCCACGGTGCTCGCCGGCGGCGGCCGCCTGCTCGCCTGCGGCAACGGGGGCAGCGCGGCCGAGGCGCAGCACCTGACCGGTGAACTGGTCGGCCGGTTCGTGCACGACCGGCGGCCGCTGTCGGCCATCGCGCTGCACGCCGACACCAGCGCGGCGACGGCGATCGTGAACGACTACGGCGAGCACGAGGTCTTCGCCCGCCAGGTCCGTGCCCACGGCAGGCTGGGCGACGTCCTGGTGTCCCTGTCCACGAGCGGGCGCAGCCAGAACGTGTGCGCCGCCGCCAAGACCGCCCACGAGATGGGTTTGACGACGTGGGCGCTGACGGGGCCGGGACCCAACCCGCTGACGGCGCTGTGCGACGACGCCGTCGCGATCAAGGCCGAACGAACCGGGACGGTCCAGGAAGCGCATCTGGCGGTGATCCACGCGCTGTGCGCGGCGCTTGACGAAGCCCTGGGGGTTCCTACGTGAGGGCGTACGCGTCAAGTCAAGTCGCGACCAAGGTGAGCGGCACACGCGCGAACTCGCGGAGGAAGCCGTGAGCGGGCCGCTGGTGGTGGTCGGCGACGCCCTGCTCGACATCGACGTCGAGGGCACCGCCGAGCGGCTTTGCCCGGAAGCGCCGGTGCCGGTGGTGGATGTGGGAGCCGAATGGCGGCGCCCGGGTGGTGCCGGCCTGGCCGCCCTGCTCGCGGCGCGGTCGGCGGCCGAAGTCGTGCTGGTCACGGCGGTGGGCGAGGACGAAAGCGGTGCCCGGCTGCTCGATCTGCTCGCCGGTGAGGTCGAGGTGCGCGCCCTCCCCCTGGACGGGGAAACCCCGCGCAAGACGCGGGTCCGTGCGGCGGGACAGCCGATCGTGCGCATCGATCACGGGAACGGCATCGCGAGCCACGAGAGCTTGGACCGGAGCGTGATTTCGGTGCTACGCAAGGCTTCCGCGATTCTTGTCGCGGACTACGGCCGCGGTGTCGCCGCCCATCCGCGGATTCGTGAGCTCGTGGGCGCGGCGGAGGCGCCGGTGGTGTGGGACCCGCATCCGCGGGGCGCGTCACCGGTGCCGGGCGCGGTGCTGGTCACGCCGAACGAGGCCGAGGCGGTGAAATTCGCCGGGGAGCACGGAACCCCGGCGAAGGTCGCCGCCGCGCTGTGCCGGGAGTTCGGCGCCGCGGTGGCGGTGACGCTCGGTTCGCGGGGCGCGGTGCTCGCGTCGGGCACCGGGATCAGCACGATCCCGGTGCCGCACGGCGCCCGCGTCCCCACGAGCGTGCGGCCCGACACCTGTGGCGCCGGCGACCGGTTCGCCAGCGCGGCCACCGCCGCGTTGCTCGACGGGGCCGCCCTGCCCGACGCCGTGCGCGCCGCGGTCGAGTCGGCGGCCCGGTTCGTCACCGCGGGTGCCGCCACGACGGTGTCCGAGCCGGTCGGGGGCGCTCGCGTGCCCAGTTTCCAGGGAGGAGTCGGATGAGCACACCTGGCAGGGTCCTGATCACCGGAGGGGCGTCCGGGCTGGGCGCCGCCACCGCCGAGGCGGTCGCCGAGGCGGGCGGCCGACCGCTGGTGATCGACCGCGAACCACCACGGGCCGGCCCGCCCTACATCCCGGTCGATGTCACCGACACCGCGGCCGCCGAGCGGGCGGTCGTTGAACTGGCGGAGCAGGCGGGTGGGCTCGACGCGGTGTTCACCGCGGCCGGGATCGACGTGCCGGGCCCCTTCGGCAAGGTGTCCACAGAGGACTGGGAGAACGTGGTCAAAATCAACCTGCTCGGCACCGCGGCGGTGATCAGGGCCGCGCTGCCGTACCTGGAGTCCTCGGGCGGCACGGTCGTCACGGTAGCGTCCACTTTGGGCATCAAGGCGGTCGGTGACGCCACCGCGTACTGCGCGTCCAAATGGGGCGTGGTCGGGTTCACGCGGGCGCTCGCCGCCGAGACCGCCGGGCGGATCGGCGTCACCCTGCTGATCCCCGGCGGGATGCACACCTCGTTCTTCGACAGTCGCGACGAGCAGTACAAGCCGCCACCCGACGCGAAACTGAACCAGCCGGACAACGTCGCGCGCACGGTGCTGTACGCGCTGTCGCAGCCGCCCGGGTGCCAGGTGCGCGAGATGGTGGTGTGCGCGTCGGAAGAAGGTTCCTGGCCGTGACGCGGGTCCTCGTGCTGCGGGCGCTGGGCCTGGGGGACCTGCTGGTTTCGGTGCCCGCGCTGCGGGGCCTGCGAGCCGCGTTCCCGGCGGCGACGATCACCCTCGCCGCCCCGAACGGCCTGGCGGAGCTGGCCGGGTTGACCGGGGCGGTCGACGAGGTGCTGCCGACGTCCGGGCCAGGGGAGCTGGCGTGGCCGGGCCCCCCGCCTTCGGTGGCGGTCAACCTGCACGGCGGCGGTCCGGAAAGCACCAGAGCGCTGTTCGCCGCCAGGCCGGGCCGCCTGCTCACCCACGCGCATCCGGAGTTCCCGGCCGTCGACGGTCCGAAGTGGACGGAGCGGGTGCGTGAGGCGGACCGCTGGTGCGGCCTGCTCGGGTACTACGGCATCCGCGCGGACCCGGACGACCTCGCGCTGGCGCGACCACTCGGAACGAGCCCCGCACCCGGCGCCGTGGTGGTGCATCCCGGCGCCGGTTTCGGTGCGTGCCGCTGGCCGGGGGAGCGGTTCGCGTCGGTGGCAAGGAAACTGGCGGCGGGCCACCCCGTCGTGGTGACCGGCGACGACAGCGAGCGCGACCTCGCCGAATCGGTGGCCCGGGAAGCGGGGTTGCCCGGACATGCCGTGCTGGCCGGGAAAACCGGGCTCGCGGAGCTGGCCACGCTCGTCGCCGACGCCGCGCTCGTCGTGTCCGGGGACACCGGCGTCGGGCATCTGGCGACGGCGTATGGCACCCCCTCCGTGGTGCTGTTCGGTCCGTCGTCGCCGGATCGCTGGGGTCCGCCGCCCGCGCCGCGCCACCGGCACATCGTGCTCTGGTCGGGGGAAGAGGGCGACCCGTTCTCCGCCGAGCCGCACCCCGGCCTGCTCCGCATCACGCCCGGGGAGGTCGTCGCCGCCGCGAACCGGGCGCTGGGGTGAGGCGTCAGCCGGAAACCGGCGACGACAGGACCCGGATCGCGGCGGGCACGCTCGGCTGGAGCGGGAGCCGGTCGGCCAGCCCGGTCACCCGCAGCGGCCGCACCACCGCCCGCCCGTTGCCCACCAGCACCCAGCGCACCTTGTGCCGCGCGGCGTTCTCCTCGGTGTCGATCAGCGCCTTCATCGCGGCCGATCCGAGGAAGGTGACCTCGTCGAGATCGAGGACGAAATCGTGGTCGGGGAAGATGTGCTCGTCGAGGCATTCGCGCAGCACTGGCGTGCCCAGCGCGTCCAGCTCCCCACTGGTGTGCGCCAACTGAATGCCGTCTTCCCGCTCCTCGATACGGATGCGGACGTCTGTGGTCGCGTGCACGGCGTCTCCCTGTCTTTCCCGCGTTCAGGGTGAGAGCACCAGACACGCCAACGCAGGTGATCGAGCTTCCCGCCGGCGACGTGCGTTCACTCCCGGCAAGGGCCGTCCGTGAACAGCCCAAACCCGACCGTACGGGCTTCTGGCGGCAATTGGCAAGACAGCGTCACCGTCGCGTGGACAGCACCGCCCACACCGTCTTCCCGGCCCGTGCCGTGGTACATCCCCAGGCCTCGGCCACGCCGGCGACCAGTCGCATGCCCAGGCCGCGCCAGTGTTCCCCGGCCGGCGGACCGGCGCCGCTGTCGGAAACGGCGACCGTCAGCGCGCCGTCGTGCAGCACCAGCCGCAGCCGCGGCGGGGAGTCGGTGTGCTGCAGGGTGTTCTCCACCAGTTCGCTGGCCACGATCTCGGCATCAGGCTCCAGCGTCGTGATGCGCCAGTCCGTGCAGGTCGCCGAGACGATCCGGCGGGCCTGCCGCGCCGCTTCCGGAGTCCGCACCAACGTAGCCGCGGTATGGCGTCGCATTCCCGTTCTCCCCACCTTCACCGTACGACCACAGGTACCCCCGGTTCACAAGAACGAAACCGGGTAGCCCGTCGGCACGGACGAACAGGCGCTGCTGCAAACGCTCACCCGGGTGGTGAACACCCGGCGGCGCGCGGGCTCGAGTTCGCGGTCGCCGGGGGCCGTGCGGTCTACGTCCGCGGCGGGCCGCCGTCCGACCATGACGTCGACGTCTTCCTCGACGAGCGTGACGTGGCGGAGGCGACGCGGGCACTGGCCGAGGCCGGGATGCGGGCCCGCGACCCGCCCGAGGACTGGCTCGCCAGGGTCTACGACGGGGAGGTCCTAAATCGACCTGATCTTCCGCCCCAACTACCGGACGAGCGTGGCCGACCTGATCGCGCGCGCCGAGACGATGAGGGTCGGGCTGGCCGTGGCGCCGGTGAGCACCGGCACCGACCTGATGATCGACAAGTTGCTCGTGCTGGACGCCCACCGGTGTGACTTCACCCCGCTGCTGCACATCGCCCGCGACCTGCGGGAGCAGGTCGACTGGGCGCGGGTCGCGGACGAAACCGCGGACTCGCCCTACGCCCGTTCGTTCCTGCGGTTGGTGGAGGCGCTCTCGGTGGCGGAACCGGAAGCGGTCAGGAGCAACCGATGAGTGACGAGAGCCCGCAGTATCTGGTCGCGCACCTGCGCCGGGCGCTGGCCGAGCACCCGCGCACCGCCGAACTCGGCGTGCGGGTGAACGTGCGTGGGGACGCCGTCCACCTCTCCGGGGAGGTGGCGTCCGAACAGCGCCGGGCGGATCTGGACGTGGTGCTGCACGAGGTCGCGCCGCAGGTGGTGATCCACAACGACGTGCGCGTGGCCGACTGCCGCGAGCCGTCCCAGCGGGAGGAGCTGCGATGATCCGGATCGCCGCGGTCGGGGACGTGCACCTGGGCGAGGACGCGCGCGGCCGGCTCCGCCCCGCCCTCGACAAGCTGGGAGAGCACGCCGACGTGCTGTTGCTGGCCGGCGACCTCACCCGCCACGGCACCCTGGACGAGGCGCGGGTGGCCGCCGACGAGTTCGCCGATCTCCCCGTGCCGGTGGTCGCCGTGCTGGGCAACCACGACCACCATTCCGACGTCGCCGACGACATCGCGAAGCTACTGGAGGACCAGGGCATCCGGGTACTCGAGGGCACCGCCACCACCATCGACGTGGACGGGCAGCGGCTCGGCGTGGCCGGGGTGAAGGGGTTCGGCGGCGGCTTCGCCGGGAAATGCGCCAGCCGGTTCGGGGAGCGGGAGATGAAGGGGTTCGTCGACCACACCATCGACCGTGCCGACGCCTTGCGCTCGGCGCTTGCCGACATCGACGCGGACATGCGCGTCGCGCTCACGCACTATTCCCCGATCCCGGAAACCCTGCGCGGTGAACCGCCCGAAATCTACGCGTTTCTCGGTTGCTACCAGCTGGGCGAGGCCATCGATGAGTCCGAAGTGGACCTGGCGATCCACGGCCACGCGCATTTCGGGTGCGAGCAGGGGGTCACGCCCGGAGGCGTGCGGGTACGGAACGTGGCCCAGCCGGTCATCCGGAGCGCGTTCGCCACGTACGGGCTCGGCGAGTGACCGGTGCGGGAAAGAACTCGCCCGGGGGTTGATTCCGGTTTCCGGTCGGCGCACAGTGGGTGGGCGAGCTCTGCACGGTGCGCGACCAGGCGGAGGAGCACATGACGGAACTGCGGGCGCGGCCCATCCCCGTTGCTGACCGGTACACGCTGCCGGCCCGGCACCGGCGCGGTGCGGCCCTGGTGCGCCTGGCCAGCACCACCGACCACAAGGTGATCGGGTGGTTGTATCTGTTCACCTCGCTGGCGTTCTTCATGATCGGTGGGGCCATGGCCCTGCTCATGCGCGCCGAGTTGGGCAGGCCCGGCCTGCAGTTCCTGTCGCAGGAGCAGTACAACCAACTGTTCACCATGCACGGCACGATCATGCTGCTGCTGTACGCGACGCCGAACGTGTTCGCCTTCGCCAACCTCGTCCTGCCGCTGCAGATCGGCTCCCCGGACGTCGCCTTCCCCCGGCTGAACGCGTTCTCGTACTGGCTGTTCCTGTTCGGCGGGACGATCGTGCTGAGTTCCTTCCTGACTCCCGGCGGTGCGGCCGACTTCGGCTGGACGGCCTACACCCCGCTGTCGAACTTCCAGCACTCGCCGGGCATCGGCGGGAACCTGTGGATCTTCGGGCTGATCGTGTCGGGGCTGGGCACCATCCTGGGCGCGGTCAACATGCTCACCACGATCGTGACTCTGCGCTGTCCCGGCATGACGATGTGGCGGATGCCGATCTTCACCTGGAACATCCTGTTCACCAGCGTGCTGGTGCTCGCGGTGTTCCCGATCCTGACCGCCGCCTTGTTCGCGCTGGCCGCCGACCGCATCATCGGCGCGCACCTGCTCGACCCGGCCAACGGCGGCGCGATCCTGTGGCAGCACCTGTTCTGGTTCTTCGGTCACCCCGAGGTCTACATCATCGCGCTGCCCTACTTCGGCATCATCACCGAAATAGTGCCGGTGTTCAGCCGGAAACCGCTGTTCGGCTACCGGCTGATGGTGTTCGCCACGCTGGGCATCACCGCGCTGTCGTTCGCCGTGTGGGCGCACCACATGTTCGCCACCGGCGCGGTGCTGCTGCCGTTCTTCTCGATCCTGACGTTCCTGATCGCGGTGCCGACCGGGATCAAGTTCTTCAACTGGATCGGCACGATGTGGAAGGGGCGGCTCTCCTTCGAGACGCCGATGCTGTGGGCGGTCGGGTTCTTGGTGACCTTCCTGCTCGGCGGGCTCACCGGCGTCCTGCTCGCCGCGCCGCCGCTGGACTTCCACATCACCGACTCGTATTTCGTGGTGGCGCACTTCCATTACGTGCTGTTCGGCACGATTGTGTTCGCCACCTTCGCCGGAGTTTATTTCTGGTTCCCGAAGATGTCCGGGAGAATGCTCGACGAGCCGCTGGGCAAGCTGCATTTCTGGACCACGTTCATCGGCTTCCACACCACGTTCCTGGTCCAGCACTGGCTCGGTGACATGGGCATGCCGCGGCGGTACGCAGACTACCTGCCCACGGACGGCTTCAGCGCGCTGAACATGGTTTCCACGATCGGCGCGTTCATCCTCGGGGCGTCGATGCTGCCCTTCGTCTGGAACGTGGTGCGCAGCTGGCGGTTCGGGGAGAAGGTCGAGGTCGACGACCCGTGGGGCTTCGGCAACTCGCTGGAGTGGGCCACCACCTGCCCGCCACCACGGCACAATTTCCTGGAACTGCCGCGGATCCGCTCCGAGCGCCCCGCGTTCGAACTCCATTACCCGCACCTGGTCGAGCGGCTGCACGACGAGGGCCACATCACCCTCACGGGCAGGCCGGTGCCGCATCGCGAGGCCAGGGAAACGCTCTCGGAAAAGGCCGCCGGGGGCACCCAGACCCCCGAATCGGGCCACCACCACGGCGATTAGCGGCCCGGGGCCCGGGGCCCGGGGTAGCCGGATCACAACCACCCCGGGAGGAGAACATGGCTGAGCGAGCTGTGCAGGACCGCTCGATCGCGGAACTGGTGCAGGACATGTCGGACCAGATCCGGCGCCTGGTGCGCGACGAGATGCGGCTGGCCGCCGACGAGCTGAAGCAGAAGGGCCGTCGTGCCGGGGTCGGCGCGGGCCTCGCCGGTCTCGCCGGCATGCTGGCCGCCTACGGCGGTATCGCGCTGGTGGCGGCCGCGGTGTTCGCGCTCGCCCTGGTCCTGCCCGCGTGGCTGTCGGCGCTGCTGGTCGGCGCCGCCCTGCTGCTGGCCGGCGGCCTGGCCGGGCTGATGGGCCGCCGTTCGCTGCGGGCCGCGACACCGCCGGTGCCGGAAGAGGCCGCGGCGAACGTGGCCAAGGACGTCCAGGCGGTGCGTGGTCATGCCTGAGCGGCAGGGATTCCCGTTCGACACCGAGGAAGCCAGGCTGGACGCCGAGCTGACCCGCCAGGAACTGGGCGAGACCGCGCAGGAACTGGCGAACCGCGCCAAGACCACGTCTCAGCGCCTCGTGCTCGGGGCGGGCGCGGCGTTCGGGCTGGGGGTGATCCTGCTGTTCGTCATCCGGAAGTTCCTCGACAGGAGGTGAGGCACATGCCCGATCTGTGGGACGAGTTCCACCGGGTGGTCAACCTGAACTCACGCGAACTGAGCGAGTGGCTGCGTACCCGCGCGGCCGACGAAAACACCGAGGAACTGCCCGACCAGGCAGGCCCGCCCACCGGGAGGCATGTGCTCGAGATCCTGCGCAAGCGGCGGAGCACGCCCGCGACGACCAGCAGCGCACCCATCAGCCCCAGGATTCCCGGCCGCTCGCCGAACAGCAGCCCGGCGGCGAACACGGCCAGCAGCGGCCCACTACCCCGGGCGAGCCCGACCTGACCGAGGACGACAAGCGCGTGATGCGCAAGGTGGTGGACCGGGTGCACGCCGAGCGGCGCGACGACCTGGAGCCCACCGGCGGCCAGGAGAACTGGCGCCACCGGCTGATGTCGATCGGCCATGACCCGCTGAAGGGGGTTCGATGACAGCGCAACGTGGCAGTGGAAAGCACAACCCGCGGGAAGACGACCAGCTCAAGCACGAACTCGAGGGCACCCTTCGCGGCACTGGCCCGACGCGCGCCGAGGAATGGCGTGACCCCGAACCGCCCGCCGACGACGACCCTCAGGTTCCGCCCTTCGAAGAGCCGTCCTAGCTGTAGAGGTGCTCGGCGTAGGACGGGCCGTAGTACTCCTCGAGCGCTTCCAAGGATTGGTTCCTGCGCTCGAGTGTCTTCGAGATGACGGCCCGCGACGGCAACGCGTCGGGCTGCCAGGTCCCGGGCTTCCACATGCCGGAGCGGAGGAATGCCTTGGCGCAGTGGTAGAAGATCTGCTCGATCTCGACCAGCAACGCCACCTTCGGCCGGTGACCCTTCACCAGCATCCGGTCGAAGAACGGCGCGTCGCGGAGGATTCGCGCGCGGCCGTTGATGCGGAGCGTGTCGCCACGGCCGGGGATGAAGTAGAGCAGGCCGACGCGTGGGTTCGTGAGCACGTTGCGGAGCGTGTCGGCCCGCCGGTTGCCGGGGCGGTCCGGAATGACGATCGTGGTGTCGTCGAGGACGAGGGTGAACCCCGGCGGATCGCCCTTGGGGGAGACGTCGCAGCTACCGTCCGCGGCCGCCGTGCCGATCAGGCAGAACGGCGAGTTCGCCAGCCACTGGCGGTCCAGCTCGTGCAGGGTCGCGCGTTCCTTGCCGATCGCCACCGGCTGCGGATGCCCGAGTAGTTCGCGGAGTTCTTCCTCGGACGTGACCTCGCGCAGTGAATCGCTCACATCACGACCTTACGGCTCGATCGAGCGGATCGCGCAAACTGGTTTTTTCTCCAGCGCCGGCAATCCCTGTCCCGGGTGATCAGGGGCGTCGAGGAGTTCGGCGGCCGCGGCGTAGGCGGCGTCGTACGTTGTCAGGGTGTCGCGCAGTTCCCAGATCCGGGACAGCGGCAACCCCGGTCGGCACGACCTCGATGGGCAACTCGTGGACGACTTCGACGATTCGCCGAGGCATGTCTGCCCCCGAGCCCCCGAGCCTACTGTGCCCGTAGCGGAGCAGTACCTGCATGATCTCGAGTCTCAGATGTTCCGGCGCGGCGAGCCGGGTGTACGGGTCAGCGCGACACGCGCCGCCTGCAGGCGAGGCCCCGGAAGCAGCGCGTCGCACCAGACACTCTCGTCGACCACCGCGATCATCGGTAGTCCGCCGCGCGTTCCGCGTCGCGGGCATCGCGTTCGTCACGATCGGCGCGGATCGCCTCGGCCGGGTCGATGTCCACGGTGATCCCGACCTTTGCCCCGAAGACGGCGTCGACCCTGCCGAAAGCGCGCGCCGGCGCAAACCGGGCGGTGTGCTCCCGCGGGACCACGGGCAACTGCTGCCGCACCGACCGGCCGTTCTCCCGGGCCTCGTCACGAAGCGTCTGCGTGAGATCATCCGGCACGTTTCGGATCTGCACGCTGGTCATGAACACAGGTTGGCATGCACCGGTCGCAGGCAAAGGGTGCTTGCTCAGCGGAGCGTCGACGGCAGGGTGAACCGAAGCGTCTCGCGGGTGGTCTCCCGTTCCTCCACGGTGACCGGCCCGAGCCCGCCGAGCGCCTCGATCACCGCGCTGACCAGGCGCGGCGGCGCCGAGGCCCCGGCCGTCAGGCCGATCGTGCGCACCTCGGTCAGCCACAGTGGCTGAATGTCGCCGGTGTCGTCGATGAGGTGCGCCGCCGCGCCGGCCCGCCGGGCCGCTTCCACCAGGCGGATGGAGTTCGACGAGTTGGGGGAGCCGATCACGAGGACGAGATCGGACGCGGCGGCGACGTCCCGCAGGGCGTCCTGACGGTTGCTCGTGGCGTAGCAGATGTCCTCGGAACCCGGTCCCCGCAGCGCGGGGAACCGGCCGCGCAGCACCGCCACCACTTCGGCGGTTTCTTCCACGCTCAGCGTGGTCTGCGTCAGGTAGGAAACCCGCTTGGGATCGGCGACGCGCACCCGCCGCGCCTCTTCGACCGACTGCACCAGGATCATCCGCTCCGGCGCCTCGCCGAGGGTGCCCTCCACCTCCTCGTGCCCGGCGTGCCCGACGAGGATGACGGTGTCGCCGCGCTCGACGAACCGGCGCGCCTCCGAGTGCACCTTGGTCACCAGCGGGCAGGTCGCGTCGACGACCTGCAGATTCCGGAGCCTGGCCGCCGCGCGCACCGCCGGGGAGACCCCGTGCGCCGAGAACACCACGGTCGCGCCCCGCGGCACCTCGTTCAACTCGTCGACGAACACCGCGCCGCGGGCCTGCAGATCGGCGACCACATGGGCGTTGTGGACGATCTGCTTGCGTACGTAGACCGGTCCGCCGCGCTGGTTCAGCAGCCGCTCCACCACCTCGATCGCCCGCTCCACGCCCGCGCAGAACGACCGTGGCGCGGCGAGCAGGATCCGCCGGGACACTCCCGCCACGGCCAGGCACGCGGCCATCGCGCCGCACACCGCCTCGGTCACCCGGGGCGTCGGCCGGGTCACCGCGGCGCCGAGACCGCCGATGCCGGGCAGGACGGCGCGCAACGACACGGCCTCGTGGTCCTCGGTGTCCACGTGCAGGTGCCCGCGGACCGTGCGGACCCCGCGCCGCCGCACCTCCCCGTCGAGGATCGCGACCGCCGGGCAGGCCACGGCCGGCTGATGTGGCCACAGCAGGCTGTCGGCGACCAGCACGACGCCGGGGTCGGGCAGGCCCGGATGGTTGGCGGCGATGATGCTCTGCGCTGCGGTGAACACGGCGTTTCTCCTCTACCAACTTCGGCTGGTGGTCAGGTGGGCCAGGAGTTCGAGATCGCGGGCCGCGGCGGGGTCCGGGTCCGCGGCGCGCAGGTGGGCGAGCGCGCGGTCGCGGAGATCTTCGGCTTCCTCCCGGGCCCACGCGCGGCCCCCGGCCAGTTCGACCAGCCGGGCGGCGCGCGCGAGGTCTTCCTTGGACAGACGATCGGGCTTGCGGTAGAGCGCCGCGAGTTCGGCGCCGGCCGGCGTGCCCGAGCACAGTGCGGCCACGACCGGCAGGCTTTTCTTGCGGTTGGCCAGATCCGAGTGGACCGGTTTGCCGGTCTTCGCGGGCTCCCCCCAGATGCCCAGCAGATCGTCGACGAACTGGAACGCCAGCCCCAGCTTCCGCCCGAACGCGTCGAGCGCGCGGACCTGCTCCGGACTGCCGCCGCCGAACAACGCGCCCAGCGCCGCGGCACAGCCCAGGAGCGCGCCGGTCTTGCCCTCGGCCATCGCGCGACATTCGGCGGGCTCGACATCGTCGCGTTGCTCGAAGGCCAGGTCCGCGCTCTGGCCCTCCACGAGTTCCAGCACCGCCCCGGTCAGCATGCGCAGCCCCGCACCGGCCGCCGGGTGGCCGCTGGCCGCGAGCACCTGCGCGGCGAGGGTGATCAGCGCGTCGCCGGCCAGGATCGCCGGGCCGACACCGAACAGCTTCCACACGGTCGGCCGGTGCCGCCTGGTGTCGTCGCCGTCCATCACGTCGTCGTGCAGCAGCGAGAAGTTGTGCACGAGCTCGATCGCGACCGCGGTGGGCAGGGCCGGTTCCGGGGTGCCCACGGCGCGCGCCGCGAGCAGTGCCACGGCGGGCCGGATGGCCTTCCCGTGCGGCTGCTCATCGTCCCAGCCGAAGTGGTGCCGTGCCAGCGGCCGCATCGAGGGCGGCAACTCGGCCACGGCCGCCCGCAGCGCGGGCTCCACCAGATCCCGCCCCCACGCCAGTACCGTGCTGCCCGCGGTCATGCCGACCGTCCGATTTGGACGTTCTCCAGCACGCCGAGGGCGTCCGGCACGAGCACCGCGACCGAGTAGTAGGCGGATACGAGGTAGGAGATGATCCCCTTCCCGTCGATGCCCATGAACCGCGCGTTCAGCCCCGGATCGATCTCGTCCGGAATCCCGGTCTGCCGCAGCCCGATTACGCCCTGGTGCTTTTCGCCTGTCCGTAACGCCAGGACGGACGTGGTGCCGTGCCAGGAAACCGGGATCTTGTCGCAGGGCAGCAGGGGCACGCCGCGCCAGCCGGGTAAGGACGCCCCGTCGACTTCGGCGCTTCGCGGCGAGACGCCGCGGCTGCTGCATTCGCGGCCGAACGCGGCGATGGCCCGCGGATGGGCGAGGAAGAGTTCGGTCCTGCGCCGGCGCGACAGCAGTTCGTCCAGATCGTCGGGGGTGGGTGGGCCCGTCCGCGTCTGAACGCGCTGCCGGGAGTCGGTGTTGTGCAGCAGGCCGAATTCGGGGTTGTTGACGAGTTCGTGTTCTTGGCGTTCGCGGAGTGCTTCGATGGTGAGGCGGAGTTGTTGTTCGGTTTGGTTCATGGGCTGGTTGTAGAGGTCGGCGACGCGGGTGTGGACGCGGAGCACGGTCTGCGCGACGCCGAGTTCGTATTC
>NZ_DATELF010000127.1:0-12998 GCF_035276945.1 Amycolatopsis sp.
ATCGCCTCCAGGAACGGCAGCGACTCGATGTCGCCCACCGTCCCGCCCACCTCGGTGATCACCACGTCCGGGGTACGGCAGTCGTCGTCGGGCATGGCCATCGCCCGGATCCGCGACTTGATCTCGTTGGTGACGTGCGGGATGACCGGCACGGTGTCGCCGAGGTACTCGCCACGCCGCTCCTTGGCGATCACGGCCGAGTAGATCTGGCCGGTGGTGACGTTGGCGTTGCGGGACAGGTCGCGGTCGAGGAACCGTTCGTAGTGCCCGACGTCGAGGTCGGTCTCGGCGCCGTCCTCGGTGACGAACACCTCGCCGTGCTGGAAGGGGTTCATCGTGCCCGGGTCCACGTTGAGATACGGGTCGAGCTTCTGCATCGTGACGCGGAGGCCACGCGCGGTAAGAAGTTGACCGAGGCTGGAAGCAGTAAGTCCCTTGCCCAGGGAAGAGGCGACGCCTCCGGTGACGAACACGAACTTTGCTGTGCGCGGCTGAAGTCCCACGGGCTTCCACCTTATCGCACCCGCCCCCGGGCGCTCGCCGGCGGCGCCCGCGTAGTTCGATGGACACAAGACGTTCGCGATGGACACAGCAGGTTTACGGGAGACAGGAGAGGGAAAGGTGGCCGGAAACACAGCGGACACGTGGGCCGCGCCCACCGCGGACGGCGCCCTGGACGCCACCGTGCGGGTGCCGGGCTCGAAGTCGATCACGAACCGGGCCTACGTGCTCGCCGCGCTGGCCGCCGAGCCGACGCTGGTACGCAAGCCACTGGATTCGCGGGACGCGCGGCTGATGCTCGGCGCGTTGTCCGCGCTCGACGCCTCCTGGGCGCAGGAGGGCGAGAACGTGCTGGTCCGGCCGCTCGTGCCGGGACTTACCGGGGAGGTTTCCGTGGCGCTCGGCAACGCGGGCACGGTCGCGCGGTTCACCCCGGCGCTGGCCGCGCTCTCCTCGCGCCCGGTGTTCTTCGACGGGGACGAGGCGATCCGGCGCCGGCCGATCGCACCACTGCTGCGCGCGCTGTCCGACCTCGGCGCCGACATCGACGACGGCGGCCGGGGCGCGCCCCCGTTCACCGTTCGCGGGCACGGCGGGATCGCCGGCGGCAAGGTCGAACTGGATTCCAGCGCGTCGAGTCAGTTCCTGTCGGCCCTGCTGCTGGCGGCCCCGGCGTTCGACTCCGGCGTGACCGTCCGGCTTCTCGGCGGCACTCCGCCCAGCGAACCGCACATCGCGATGACGCTGGACCTGCTGCGCCGCTTCGGCGCCGCGCCCGAGCGGTCCGGCACCGAGTTCCACGTGCCGCCCGCGCGGCTGTCCTGCCCGGACTACACCGTCGAACCCGATCTCTCGACCGCGGCGCCGTTCGTCGCCGCCGCGGCCGTGGCCGGCGGCCGAGTCCGGATCGAGGGCTGGCCCGGGCAGACCACGCAACCCGGTGACTGGCTGCGCGGCCTGCTGGCCGAACTGGGACAGCGCGTCGAACTCGACGCCGACGGCCTCACCGTCACCGGCGCCGGCGGGATTTCCGGCGCGCGGCTGGACCTGCACGAGGTCGGCGAGCTCACCCCCGTCGCCGCCGCCATGCTGTGCTTTGCCGACGGCCCGTCCGTCATCTCGGGGGTGGCGCACCTGCGCGGGCACGAGACCGACCGGCTCGCCGCGCTCGCCACCGAACTGTCCAGCCTCGGTGCGCGGGTCACCGAGACCGGGGACGGCCTCGAAATCACGCCGGCACCCCTGCACGGTGGCCTGTTCCGCACCTACGACGACCATCGTTTGGTGATGGCGGCCGCGGTGCTGGCCCTGCGCGTGCCCGGGATCGAGATCGAGAACCCGGCGACCGTCGGCAAGACGTTCCCGGGCTTCGCCGATACGTGGCAGGCGATGTTCTAGGCGGGCTCGGCCAGGCGGTCGATCGGGCCGGGGTCGGCGGACCAGCAACAGAGCATGATCTCCTCGGCCCCGGATCGCCGAACGCGGTGATCGCGTCGCGGACGGACCGGGGTGTGGTGAGCATCCGCGGTCTGTTCGGCATGGGCGCCGCTGAATCCGTAGTAGACCAGGATTTCCGCGCGCGCCTCGTCCACAGTGGACTCGGATCCGAGTGCGACGTTCACCTGCGCCACCATCCGTGGCCCGCCGTCCCGGCCTGCTTCCGTCCGCGCCTTCCCCACCGCCAGGAAAAGGCTTTCCGCGTAGTCGGGTGAAGCGGCGCGGAAGAAGCCGTCGCCCCAGCGCGACCCGGTCCAGGGCGGGTGGCCGGAACGCACCGAAGAGTACCTCGGGTCCACCCGGCCGGGCCGGGGCAGGCCCGATCGGCCCGCCGCCCTCGCCCCGCCCAGATCCGCCGCATGATCGCCATCTGCTCGTCGAGCCGGCGACCGCGGCGGCGTGGATCCCGCCCCGCGGCAAGGAAATCGTCGTCGCGGCCACCGATACCGGGGCCGAGCGTGAACCGGCCGCCGGAAATCCGGTCGAGGGCCGCGCTCTGCTTGGCGAGCAGGGCCGTGTCCCGCGGCGGCGCGAGCAACACCTCGGTCTGCACGCGGATGCGCGTGGTGGCCCCGGCGACCGCGGCGAGGGTGACCATCGGCTCGGGGTTGCCGTAGACGAGCCGGTCGAGCAGGCCGAGCGTGCGGAAACGGGCCGGCTCCGGCGCGCCCGGCCCAGGTCAGCAGGGTTTCGGGACGGCAGATGAGCAGGCCGACACCGATATGCATGACGAACCTCCGGAGAGGTTGCCCGGGTTGCACCCCCGGACAGCACGGTGCTGAACCGACGTGCCGCCTTTCCCGATTCCGCTTGCACGCTCGGAGTTCCACGGCGTACACCTGACGGGAGCAAGATCGCTGGAGCGAGGCAACTTGGCACAGGAGGAGCAAATGGCTGACCGTGTTTTTCGTTTCGGGCTGGTCGCCGCGGGGATGAACTCGGCGGCGGAATGGACCGCGCAGGCCAGAAAGGCCGAAAGCATGGGCTTTTCGACGATCCTGCTGCCGGACGCGACCACGGTGCCCTCGTCGTTCCCCTATCTCGCCGCGGCCGCGGCCGCCACCGAAACCCTGCGTGTCGGCAATTTCGTGCTGGCCGCACCCCTGCGCACGGCGGGCTCCATCGCCTGGGACGCGGCCGCGATCGACCAGCTCTCGCAAGGCCGCTTCGAACTGGGGCTCGGCGCCGGGCGTCCCGGTGCCGACCTCGACGCCCGCGTCCTGGGCGTGCCGTTCGGCAAGCCGGGCGAGCGCGTGGCGAAGGTCGGCGAGATCATCGAAGCGGTCCGAGGCATCTTCACCGACGCCGTCTCGGGTAAGGAGGGGCTGGGTGCCTTCCAGCCCCTCCAGCGGCCGGCACCACCGATCATGGTCGCCGCGGGTGGCGACCGCCTGCTCTCCATCGCGGCCCGTCAGGCCGACATCGTGGCGGTCCAGGCCGACGCCGAAGAAAATCTCGGCGCGAAGGTGAACCTGATCCGCGAGGTGGCCGGGGACCGTTTCGACGACCTCGAGCTCAGCGCGAACGTTTTCGCCATCGGCGACGGCGACCTGCCGCCGTGGGTCGCGCACTTCGGCGTGGACACCTCCCTGGCCACGGACAACCGGCTCCTCGCGGTGCTCAACGGCGACACCGGAACGGCCATCGACGTCCTCAAGCGGCGCCGGGACTCCTTCGGCATCTCCTACGTCACGATCAACGCGTTCGCGCTGAAGGCGGCCGCCCCGGTCGTGGAGCGGCTCGCGGGCAGCTGAAACCGGGGCCGGGTCTGCCGGGGCCGGTCGGGCCACAGGACGAGGCGGGCGCCCTGCCGCAGGGGCGCCCGCCAGGTCAGCGGCCCGCCATACCGGGGACCGGCGCCTGCGCGTTGCCCGCGATGCCGTACCGGCCGGCCCCGCCGTCGAGCTGTTCGGCCAGCGCGAGCACGGTGGTGATCCGGCCCGCCGCCGTGTCCACGTCGTCCACAGTGGACAGAATGGAGGTGGCCGAGGTATCGGCCCTGACCACGCCGATCGCGCCGCTGCCCGTCGCGGAGTCCGCATCGCCCGCCAGCACGGCCCCCGCCCCCGCCCGGTCCAGCTGGGCCCCGAACCGGGCCAGCGTCGCCGCCCGGTCGCCCGCCCCGTAACCGGTGGCCTGGCCACTGGTGAGCACGACGGCGAGCTGGGCGGGACCGAGGTCCGGACCGGCCTTGACGAAGCCGCCGTCGGTGAGCCCGCCGATCGCGGCGGCCAGCTCCTCCGCCGAGGACTGCGGACGCGCGGTCTGGCCGTCCAGCAACAGCGCCGAACCGACCAGCGCTCCGGCGAGCGTGCCCGGATCACCGGCGGCCGGGAGCACCGACCCGGCCGGCTGCAGCCGGGTCACCAGCGTGCGCAACTGGTCGGACCTGGCCGGATCGGTGAACGCGTCGGTCAGCTGGAGCTCTCCGGTGACCGTGGCGCCGGCCTGGCCGATGAGCTGCCTGAGCGCGTCCCGGTCGGCGGGCCTGGCGTCGGCGGTGGTGATCAGCACGACCGACCGGCCGTCGAGCGCCCTTGTCACGACCTTCGGGCCGACCGAGCCGGCGAAGGTGTCGGCGTCGGTCAGCCGCGCGCGCAACGCGTTCCGCTGCGCCTGCAGGTCGGACACCTGGGCGGCCAGCTGCCCCTTTTCGTCGGAAAGACCGGACAGCAGCGAACCGCTCAACGCGGTCGAGCCGAGCACCACCCCCGCCGCCAGCGCGAGAAAGACCGCCGAAATCGAAATGACGTGGTATCGCGGCGAGATCACCCGAAGACTCCCCCCAGCCAGCCGGTGAACGCGGTCCAGGTGTGCCTGGCCCAGTCGAGGTAGCCGCTGCCCGCGTCGGAGACCAGCACCGCGGCCCCGACGACCACCAGCACGGCCAGCACCAGCAGCACCACCGCGGCGAGCGGGACGCCACCGGAGTGCAGGGTCGCGACCGCCTTGCCGTCGACGAGTTTCGTGCCGAGCTTGAGCCGGGTGAGGAAGGTGGACGGGTTCGAGCCGGACCGGCCGTGGTCGAGGAACTCCCGCAGCGTGGCCTGGAATCCGACGGTGACCACGAGGCTCGCCTGATGCCGGTCCGCGATCAGCAGCGCGAGATCCTCCGGGTTTCCGGCGGCCGGGAAGGTCACCGCGCCGATCCCCAGGTCCTGGATACGCTCGACGCCCGGGGCGTGCCCGTCCGGCTGGGCCGGCACGACCACCTCGCCGCTCGCCTTGAGCGTTTCGGGGTCGATCCCCTGCGGGTCCCCGACGATGATATCGGGCCGGTACCCCATCTTGCGCAGCGTGTCCGCCGCGCCGTCGACGCCGATCAGGACCGGGCGATGCTCGGCGATGTAGTTCTTGAGTGCCTTGAGGTCCGCGGCGTGCCCCTGGCCGGCGGCCACCACGAGCGCGTGCCGGTCGCGCAGCGAGACCCGGACGTCCGGCACACCGACCCCGTCGAGGATGAGGGTCCGTTCCCGGCGCAGAAACTCGATCGTGTTCGCGGAAAAGGCTTCCAGCTGGGCCGACATCCCGGCCTTCGCCTCGATCATCTGGTCGGCGACGCTCTCCGGGGTCTGCTCCACCCCCTGGGCGATCAGACGCCCGCCCTGATACACCGCGCCCTCGTGCAGGCGGACACGGCTGCCGTCCTTGAGCTTCCGGAGCACCTCGCCGCCGACCTCGTCGATGAGCGGGATGCCCGCCGCCACGAGCGCTTCCGGGCCGAGGTTGGGAAATCGCCCCGAGATCGACGGGGCCGCGTTGATCACGGCCCGCACCTCGGCCTCGACCAGGGCGTCAGCGGTCGGGCGGTCGAGGTCGATCTGGTCGAGCACCACGATGTCACCTGGCCCGACCCGGCGCAGCAACTCCCGGATCCGCCGGTCCACCCGGGCCACGCCGGTGATGCCGGGCCGGTTGTCGGTGTTTCCCGTGAGCAGACCGGTGAGCTTCATGCCGCCGATAGTGACAAACCAACCCCGAATGGCGCAGTCAACACGCGGACTTGACGTTCATCTTTCCTCCGTTGATCACCCCGATCAGTGAGCGTTATGCGAAACGGGAGATCAGCGCCTCGACAAACACAGTGATCAGGCCTTTCGCGAACGCCGTTCACGCGTTTTGCCCGCCGGACCGGCCTTCCTCTTGTCCGCCTCCGCCGCGGCGAGAAGTTCCTCGGCGTGGGCGCGCCCGGTTTCCGTGCCGTCCATGCCGGCCAGCATCCGGGCCAGCTCCTCCACCCGCTCGGCAGGCACCAGGGTCCGCACGTCACTGCGCGTCACCCCGGCCGCGGTGCCCTTGTCCACCACCAGATGCCGGTCGGCGAACGCGGCCACCTGCGGCAGGTGGGTCACCACCAGCACCTGGTGGCTGCGCGCGAGCCGGGCCAGCCTGCGCCCGACCTCCACCGCCGCCCGGCCCCCGACCCCGGCGTCCACTTCGTCGAACACCAGCGTCTGAACGGTGTCGGCATGGGCGAGCACCACCTCGATGGCGAGCATGACCCTCGACAGCTCGCCGCCGGACGCGGCCTTGTGCACCGGCAGCGGCGGGGCGGCCGGGTGAGCCCGCAACACCAGCTCCACCTCGTCCACACCGTCGGGACCGGCGTGCACCAGCTCACCGTCGACGGAAAGGCCGTGCGCGTCCGACTCCTCGGCCGGGCGCCGCCGCACGGTCACGTCGAGCTCGGCCTGGCCCATGGCCAGGCCGGCCAGCTCCGCGGTGATCGCCCTGGCGAGCTCGGCCGCCGCGACCGTGCGAGCCCGGGACAACTCGGCGGCCTGGCCACCCAGCCGCCCGGCCAGCCCGTCCCGGCGGGCGGCCAGTTCGGCCAGCGCCTCCTCCGAAGTGTCCATAGTGGACAAGCGTGCCCTGGCGTCCTCCGCCCAGGCGAGCACGCCGTCGGAGTCCGCCGCGTACTTCCTGGTCAGTTTCTTCAGCTCGGACTGGCGGGCCAGGACCTGCTCGAGCCGTTCCGGATCGGCGTCCAGGGACTCCAGGTACCCGGCCAGCTCCGCACCCACGTCGGCGAGCAGCACCTCGGCCTCGGCCAGCCGCGGCTCCAGCTCCCGCAGCACCGAGTCCTCTGCCGTCGACAGCCGCCGCCGCGCCTCCCCCACCAGGCCCAGCGCCCCCGGCAGGTCCGGGTCGCCATCCGGGGCGCCGGCCACCGCCGCCTGTGCCGAGCTCGCCGCCGTGCGCAGCTCGTCCGCGGCGGCCAGGCGCTTGATCTGCTCGGCCAGCTCGGCGTCCTCCCCCGGTTGCGGATCCACCGCGGCGATCTCGGCCAGGCCGTGGCGCAGCAGGTCGGCCTGCTGCGCCAGCTCGCGCGAACGGCTCGACCGCTCGGCCAGTTCGGTGACCACGGCCAGCCACTCCTGCCTGGTCTCCCGGTAGGCCTTCAGCGGTACGGCCACCGCGCCCGCGGCGAACCGGTCCAGCACCTCGCGCTGCTCGGACGGGCGCAGCAGCCGCAACTGGTCGTTCTGGCCGTGCACCGCGAGCAGCCGGTCGGCCAGGTCGGACAACACGCTCACCGGCACCGAGCGGCCCCCCAGATGGGCCCGGGAACGCCCGTCCGCGCCCACCGACCGGAGGGCGATCAAGGCGCCATCCTCGTCGATCTCCCCGCCCGCGTCGGCCACGATCCGGGCGGCATGCTCGGCGAGCACGCCCTCGAACCGCCCCTCGACGGTGGCCCTGCCCTTCCCGTTGCGGACCTTCGAGGCTTCCGAGCGGCCGCCGGAGAGCAGGTGCAGCCCGCCGACCACCATCGACTTGCCCGCGCCGGTCTCACCCGTGACCACCGTGAAGCCCGGGTGCAGTTCGAGCAGGGCGTCCTCGATCACGCCAAGGCCCTGGATGCGCATCTCGGCCAGCACGGCACCCACCGTAGCGGCAGCCACCGACATTGTGGGAGGCCGCGGTGCGAAAACTCCCTGTGTCAGCGCTGGCGCCAGCTCTTCACGGGCAGCGAGAACTTGTGTACCAGGCGGTCGGTGAACGGGCCCGGCCACAGGCGGGCCAGCCGCACCGGAACCCGGCCGGACACGACCTCGACCCGGGCGCCCCTGGGCAACGCGATATGCCGCAGGCCGTCGCAGGTCAGGATCGCCGAGGAGCCGTGCGGGTCGATCTCCACCGTGATCACCGACTCGCGGGAGACCACCAGCGGGCGGGCGAACATGGCGTGCGCGTTGCTCGGCACCACCAGCAGCGCCTCGACATCCGGCCAGATGATCGGCCCGCCCGCGGAGAATGCGTAGGCGGTCGAACCGGTCGGGGTTGCGCAGAGCACCCCGTCGCACCCGAACGCCGACACCGGCCTGCCGTCCACCTCGATCAGCACATCGAGGATCCGCTCGCGGGAGCTCTTCTCCACGCTCGCCTCGTTGAGCGCCCATTCCTCGGCCACGAGGTTCCCATCGACGGTCACCGTGACCTCGACCGTCATCCGCTCCTCGACCTGGTAGTCACGCTCGACCACCCGGTGCACGGTGTCCTCCAGCGCGTCCGAGTCGGCTTCGGTCAGGAAGCCGACCCGGCCCAGGTTGACCCCGAGTACGGGGACACCGACCGGGCGGGCCAGTTCGGCCGCGCGCAGCAGGGTCCCGTCGCCGCCGAGCACGAGCACCAGTTCGGCCCCCCTCGCGGGGTGGTCGTGCGGCTCGACCATCCGGCACAGCCCCGCGCCGTTGCCTCCCTCGATCAGCTCGCAGACCTCCTCATCGACGACACGTATGCCGATTCCGGCGTTGGCGAACTTGGTGGCCACCTTGTGTGTCGCCTCGCGGATCGTCTCGCGGTCGGGGTGCACGACGAGCAGCACCTCGCGGTCTGACATCACTGGGGTCCTTTCCCGACCGCGTCCAGGACCAGCGCCACCCTGTCCAAAGTGGATGGATCCCGGCGAAGCCGCACGAAGTACTCGACGTTGCCGGAAGGCCCGGGCAACGGACTTGCGACCACCCCGTGCGTGTAGAGCCCGAACCGCTCCGCCGCGGCCAGCACATCCAGGACGGCTGCCGCCCGCAGCTGTGGGTCCCGGACCACACCCCCGCTGCCGAGCCGGTGCTTGCCGACCTCGAACTGCGGTTTGACCATGGGGACCAGGTCGGCGCCGGGCAGCGCGCACGCCGCCAGCGCCGGCAGGACCAGGCGCAGGGAAATGAACGACAGGTCCCCGACGACGAGATCGACCTGCCCGCCGATCTGGTCCGGGGTCAGGTTCCGCACGTTCGTCCTGTCCAGCACGACCACCCGCTCGTCGGTCTGGAGCCGCCAGTCGAGCAGCCCCCGGCCCACGTCCACGGCGACGACGGTGCGGGCGCCGCGCCTGAGCAGGACATCCGTGAAGCCGCCCGTCGACGCGCCCGCGTCGAGGCAACGCTTGCCCGCCACGGTCAGGTCTTCGAACGCCTCCAGCGCGCCGAGCAACTTGTACGCACCGCGGGAGGCCCATCCGGGATCGTCGCCGCCGCGCACCACGATGGCCGCGTCGGCCTCGACTCCGGTGGCAGACTTGCTCGCGACCATGCCGCGGACGATGACCTTGCCCTCGCTGATCAGTGTGCTCGCGTGCTCGCGGGACCGCGCGAGACCCCGGCGCACGAGTTCGGCGTCGAGCCGCGCCCTCCTGGGCATCGGTCAGACCCTGTCGATCCGGGAAAGCGCGGCCGTCAACTCGGTGTGCACCGCGTCGAACCGCCCGACGTGCAAGGCGAGCGGCAACCGGTCCAGGTCGTCGAGCCCGGCCATCGCCTCGTCGATCCCGGCGCGCGGGTCGGTGGGCTGCGAATCGGTTTCTTCGTGCACCCCTACAACGCTAACGGATTCCGGCTCAGGACGGTGTGAGCCCCAGGCCCGCCAACGCCGACGCGGCTCGCTCGTCCGCGGCGCGCACGGCCGTCACGCCCGTTTCCCAGGCGACATGGCAGAGGGCGCGCAGCAGGTCGAGACTGTCCGGCGATCCGTGGGCCGAAACGGTCAGCGTGCCGTCGCCGGACCGCACCCGCCAGTCCTGCCTGGGGCCGATCCGCAGTTCGTCGGCGGAGAAGGCGAGCGAGGACAGGTCCGCGCCGAGATAGGTCGGACGCTCGGCCGGCACGGCGGACAGCAGGGCGGCGGGGGTCGCGACGCCGGTGAGCACGGCCAGGGAATCCAGCCCCGCGGCCACGGCCCCGGCGATGTCGGTGTCCAGCCGGTCGCCGACCGCCAGCGCCTTGCTCGCGCCCGCCGAGGACACCGCGGTGAGGAACAGCGGCGCTTCGGGCTTGCCGGCGACGACCGGCTCGGTCCTGGTGGCGGTCCGCAGCACGGCCACCATCGAGCCGTTGCCGGGCAATTCACCGCGCTCGGTCGGAAGGGTGGCGTCCACGTTGCACGCCACCCACAGAGCGCCTGCCCTGATCGCCACGCAGGCCTCGGCCAGGTCGCGCCACCCGGTCTCGGTCCAGTGGCCCTGGACGACGGCGGCGACCTCTTCCTCAGCCTTGCGTACCGGCCGCAGTCCCGCGGCCGCGACCTCGGCCTCCAGCGCCGGGGCGCCGACGACCACCACGGTCGCACCCGGGGCGAGCCGGCCGCGCAGGAGGCTCGCCGCCGCCTGCGCGCTGGTGCTCACCTCGGCCGGTTCGGCGTCGATCCCGAGCCCGCGCAGGTGCTCGACGACGTCCTCGGGTGCCTTGGAGGCGTTGTTGGTGACGAACCGGACCCCGATCCGCCGTTCGCGCAGGCCGCACACCGCCTCCGCCGCGCCAGGGATCGGCCGGGAGCCCTGGTAGACCGTGCCATCCAGGTCGAGCAGCACCGCGTCGTAACCGGCCTGGAGCGCCTCAGCCACTGGATAGTTCCGCGGCGCGGTCGGCGGCGTCGGTTTCCTCGTTCTCGTCGGCCTCGGCGGCGTGGAGGAACCACTTGACGGCCTCGTCCCGGCGACCCGCGGCGGCGAGGTTGTCCGCGTAGGCATAGAACAGGCGCGCGCTCCACGGATCCCGCTTGGTGGGGTTGAGGTCCGCGCCCTGCAACGACACGACGGCCGCGTCGAGTTGCCCGAGATCACGCCGTGCACCCGCGGCGACGATGCGAAGCTCGACCTCCACGTCACGCGGCAACGGCCGGCCCGCCGCTTCCTTGACCAGGTCGAGCGCACGCTCGGGCCTGCCGAGGGCGCGCTCGGCGTCGGCGATCACCGCGACATGATTGTCCGTCCTGGTCATCCGCCGGACCGCGCGAAGCTCGGAAAGCGCTTCCGCCCAGTTACCCGCGTGGTAGGAAACCAGGCCCAGCGCCTCACGCACGATCGGGACACGCGCGGCTTTGGCCTTGGCGTACCTCGCGTGCTTCAACGCCGCTTCGGGATCGACGTCCACCAGCCCGCCGGCCGCCACGAGATGCTTGCCGACCGTCTCGGCCAGTGCCTTCGGGAGGGTGCGCAGCTCGCGGCGGGCTTCCTCGTCGAGGTCGGCGAAGTCGATGTCCTCGGGCAGTTCGGGGGCGGAAAGGAGTTCCTTGGCCAGCGACTCGTCGTCGAGCGGCAGGTTCGGCTTGACCTGGGATTTGCGGACCTCCCGTTTGGTCGAAGGCCTGCGGTCGTCATGCTCCCGGCGGCCTTCTTTCGCCGGCCCACGCCGCTGATCCGGGGTGCCCGCCTGCTGTTCGTCCCGGGCGCCGGTGCGCGGTTCGTCGTGGATCGCCTCACGCCGGTCGTCCCGGAAAGCGTCGCGCCGGTCGTCCCGGGATGCGGCCGGCGGCCGATCGTCGCGTGCGCCACGATACGGGCGGTCCTCCCGGTAGCCGCCACGCCGTTCGTCCTGGTTGCCCGTGTACCGGCGCTCGTCCCGGGGACCACGCTGCCCACGCTGCTCGTCCCGGTAGCCACCCCGGCGCCGATCGTCCCGAGGACCACCGTAGGACCCGCTGGACGGCCGGTCTTCGCGTGGGCGGCCGTAACCGCGGTCGTCCCTGCCACCGCTGAAACGCCGGTCATCCCGCCCGGCCGAATAGCGCCGATCGTCACGGCCGCCGCCGTGGCGCCGGTCATCGCGGTCGCTGTAACGCCGGTCTTCGCGGCTGCCGCGGTCGCTGTCGTACCGCCGCTCGCCACGCTCGCCACGGTCAGCCCGGTCGCCGCCGTATCGCCGCTCGCCACGATCGGCCCGGTCACCGCCGTTCCGCCGCTCGCCACGGTCGGCCCGGTCGCCGTCGAACCGCCGCTCGCCACGGCCGCTGCCTCGCCGGTCGTCGCGCTGGCCCCGATAGGACCTGTCTTCCTGGTGGCCGCCACGCCGTTCGTCGCGATTGCCCGTGTACCGGCGCTCGTTCCAGGGACCACGCTGCCCACGCTGCTCGTCCCGGTAGCCGCCGCGCCGGTCGTCACGCGGACCACCACGACGATCGTCGCGGAAACCGCCGTCCCGGCGGGCGCCACGAGGAGCACCCCGGTCCTTGCTCCACTGGTCCTTGTTCCACTGAGGCCTGTCCCGGTGTTCCCAGGCGGGCCGGTCACCACGGCGACCTTCCGCGCGGTTGTCCCCGCGAGCCGGGTAACGCCGATCCTCTCGAGGCGGGTACCGGCGGTCGTCGTCACCTCCGCGCCGGCGGTCCCGGCGGTCGAAATCCCCGGACCGTCCACCGTCACGGTTCTCGCGCCACGACCGGTCACCTCCGCGGTCGCGGCCGAACTTGTCCGGCTTCCCGCCGGAGTAACCTCGTTTGTCGCCCCTCGGAGCGCCTGAGCGACCCTGGCCGGAGCCGGAACCGCGGCGCGGGACATCAGACGCAGACGAGGCGTCTTCGTCGCGCCGACCGAACTCCGCCACCTGATCCTCCTAGCTTCTTGAGATCGAATATGTGTGGGCATGCGCAAAGGGCCCGCTAGGGTGGCCGATTGGCTATCCTAGCGGGCCCTTTGGAAGGGGTGTTCGGTGGTGTCCTAGTCTCCCACACCCTGGCGGGTGCAGTACCATCGGCGCTGGTGGGCTTAGCTTCCGGGTTCGGGA
>NZ_DATELF010000128.1:0-19675 GCF_035276945.1 Amycolatopsis sp.
CTGGACATGCTCACCAAGCTCCGACGCCAGATCATCGCCGCCCGTTTTATGCCAACATCACCCCGACCAGCCACAACCCAAGAAATCATGGAAGTCCAGCACGCCTGGGCACAAGCCGCCGCATAACCGCAAAAGTCGAGCACACCTGAGGAGGCCTTCAAGTTGCCTGAATTTTTCGCGAATTTTCCAATAGCTACTCGCCACTCACCGAGATCACGCTGAACGGCACGCCCTGGTCGTCGGTCACCTGAGCCATGCGGCCGTACGGCGTGTCCTGCGGGTCGGAAAGCACAGAACCACCCAGTTCCTGAATGCGGGCGGCGGCGGCATCGGTGTCGGAAACACCGAAATAAACCGCCCAGTGCGAAGGCGTCTCGGCGGGCATCTGCTCCGGGATCGCGCCCAATCCGCCGATCGGGCGGTCGTTCAAATTGAGCGTCACGTAGCGGAAACCCTCACCGGACATGTCCTGGACGCGGTAGCCGAACACCTCCGCGTAAAAGGCCTTCGCACCATCGAAGTCGCGAGTCATGCACTCGTTCCAGACCAGCGTTCCCGGTATGCCGGCGAGCTGGATACCGATCATTTCCCTGGCCTGCCACAGCCCGAACACGGCGCCGGCCGGATCGGCCGCCACCGCCATGCGGCCCGCGTCCCCGACATCACCCGGCGGCATCATCAGCTGACCGCCGGCCTCGGTGATCTTCGCCGCCGTCTTGTCCACGTCGGCAACCGAGAGATAGGTGGTCCAGGTGGACGGAACTCCCTCCATTCCCGGCATTTTCGGGCCGATCGCGGCGACACTCTTACCCTCGAGCGAGGCGATCTGATAATGGCCATACTCCTCGCCCTGATCCTCGGGCTGCCAGCCGAACAGCCCACTGTAGAACGCGGCCGCACGCTGCGTGTCGGGCACCATCACGTCGACCCAGGATGGCGTGCCCTCGGGCCAGGGGGTGTCACGGACGACCATGTCGAGCTCCTGTCTGTAGTAGATGTCTGTGGAGATGCTCACAGTCTCGCACCAGGCACCGACAAAAACAGGGCTCAGCGGAGGGCCGCGTAGACGATGATGTTGTCGCGATAGCTGTGCGCGGCCCGGTCGAAGCTGCCGCCACAGGTGATCAGCCGCAACTCCGGCCCCGCCGTGTCGCCGTACACTCCCTCGGTGGGAAAGGAATCCTTGCCGACCTGATCCACTTTGGTCACCACGAACCGGACGGTCGAGCCGTCCTTGCGGGACACGGACACCTGGTCACCGGGCACGAGTTCCTTCAGCCGGAAGAAAATCCCCTTCTGGTGATCACCGTCCACATGTCCCAGGATCACCGCGGGGCCGGGTTCTCCCGGCGCCGGGCCGTAGGAGTACCAGCCCGCCTGCATGGGCGCGCTGACCGGCGGGACCTCGACCGTCTGGTCCGGGTTCAGGCTGAGCGAAACCAGCGAGGAACGCGCGTCGATCTTGGGAATGTCCACGGTCGCGTGTTCGGCGCGCTCCGGTCCGGTGGTCCGCGTCGAACCCCCGGCCGGCGGCGGAACCACCTGGGCCGGTTTCGCCGAACACCCGACCAGCAGCACAAGCGCGAGCAAAGCGGCGAGAAGGCGCGGAATTCCTCTCATAGCGAACCTCGCAGCGGTAGGGACTCTTTGCTTCAACAGCGCCTACCGCCGCCGGCACGTTGTCCGCGAGACCGAACCGTGACGCGGGTCTCGTCCCGGGAGATCTTGTCAGTCCAGGTCAGTCCAGGTCGTCGTGCCGCATCAACTGGCGGCCCGCCTCGGTGATGGAGCCCGACAGCGACGGGTACACCGAGAACGTCAGCGCGAGATGGTCGACGGTGAGCTGGTTCTGCACGGCGAGCGCGATCGGCAGGATCAGCTCGCTCGCGGTCGGCGCCACCACGACACCACCCACCACCACACCGGTGGCCGGACGGCAGAACAGCTTCACGAACCCGTGCCGCAGACCCTCCATCTTCGCGCGGGCGTTGGTGGCCAGCGGCAGCATGATCGTGCGCGCCGGCACCTCACCGGAATCGATGGCTTGCTGGCTGATGCCGACGGTGGCGATTTCCGGGTGCGTGAACACGTTCGCCGCGACCGTCTTCAGCTTGATCGGGGCGACGCCCTCGCCCAGCGCGTGCCACATCGCGATCCGGCCCTGCATGCTCGCCACGGACGCGAGCATGAGCACGCCCGTGCAGTCACCGGCCGCGTACACGCCCGGAACGCTCGTGCGGGAGACCCGGTCCACTGTGATGAACCCACCGGGCCCTGGTTCGATGCCGACCTTCTCCAGCCCGATGTCGGCCGTGTTGGGGACCGAGCCGACCGTCATCAAAGCGTGGCTGGCCTCGATCACCCTGCCGTCGGCGAGGTGCACGGCCACACCTTTTTCGACGCGCTCGACACGTTCGGCGCGAGCGTGCTTCGCGACCGCGGTCCCGCGCTGGGAGAAGACCTCCTCCAGCACGGCGGCGGCGTCGGCGTCCTCGTGCGGCAGGACGCGGTCACGGCTGGAGACCAGGGTGACCTTGACGCCCATTTCCGTGTACGCGGAGGCGAACTCGGCGCCTGTGACACCCGAACCGACCACGACCAGATGTTCCGGAAGCTCGGGCAGGTCGTAGAGCTGGCGCCAGTCGAGGATGCGCTCGCCGTCGGGGACCGCGCCCGGCAGCACGCGGGGGGTCGCGCCGGTGGCGACGAGCACGACATCCGCGTCGAGCACGAAGGGGTCGCCCGAGCGGGGGGTCACCGCGACCTTGTGCGTGGCCAGCCCGGGTTCCTCGTCGCAGAACCGCGCCCCACCGATGATCACGCGCACGCCCTCACACTGGACCCGGGCCCGGATGTCCGCCGACTGGGCCAGCGCCAGCCCCTTCACACGGCCGTGCACCGTCGGCAGGTCGACGCCGACATCGGCCACGTCGGTCGCGATGCCCAGCTCGCCGAGCCCGTGCATGTTCGCGCGGGCGCCGGAGGAGGCGATGAAGGTCTTGGACGGCACACAGTCGTAGAGCACACAGGCGCCGCCGAGCCCATCCCGTTCGACCACGGTCACATCGGCGGCGTGTTGCGCCGCCACCAGCGCTGCCTCGTAACCCGCCGGGCCACCACCCATGATCACGATCCTGGTCACGTGCGCTCCTCCATCACCCGCTCGAGTGCCCGTCCGAAACACGCCCACCGCGTTCTTACTGGTCGGAGCCCTCGGCCACTCGCCCCGGCAGGCACGTCAGGTTTCCGGACGCCTTGTCCACGACAACCATAGGAGGGTCTCCCCGAAGTCCCACCTGTCGCCCTCAAAGGAAGCGCCGCGCGCTGCGGCTACTCTATGGGGGTGCCGTTGTATGCCGCCTACGGGTCCAACATGGAACCGACGCAGATGATGGAGCGCGCGCCGCATTCGCCGATGGCCGGCACGGGATGGCTGGAAGGATGGCGGCTCACCTTCGGCGGCGAGGACATCGGCTGGGAGGGCGCGCTCGCCACGATCGTCGAAGACCCGGGCTCCCGGGTGTTCGTGGTGCTCTACGACGTCAGCCCGCTGGACGAAGCCCTGCTCGACCGATGGGAAGGCGGAGAACTCGGCCTGCACAACAAGATCCGCCTGCGCGTGCAGACCATGGACGGTTCCGTGGTGGCCTGGCTCTACGTGCTCGACGCCTATGAAGGCGGCCTCCCCTCGGCCCGCTACCTCGGCGTCCTAGCCGACGCCGCCGAAGCCGCCGGCGCCCCCAAGGACTACGTCGACGACCTCCGCACCCGCCCCTGCCGCGGCATCGGCCCCTAGTCCCCCGCGAGTCCAGCTTTCCCAACACGCGAGTCCAGGTTTCGCGACACGCGAGTCCAGGTTTCGCGACGTCCCGCTCCCTACTCCGCGAATCCTCTGGCCCGGAAGGCGGCCCGCACCGCCGCGACCACTCGGCTCGGGTCCTTCAGATCGGCGGCATCAGCCCTGATCATGGTCCATCCCCGGCGGCGAAGGTCCTCGTCCCGAGCGACATCCCGCTCCTTACGGTTCTCGTGGGCGGCGTAGCCGTCGTACTCGACCGCGACCCTCGGCTCAGGCCAGCCGAAGTCAAGCCGGTAGATCACGTTGCCCGCGATGTCGAAAATCTGCACCTGCGGCTGGGGCACCGGCAGACCGGCATCGGCCAGGCTCAGCAACAGCCAACTCTCCGCCGGCGATTCGGCAAGCCCGGTCGCCAGGTCCAGCAACGCGACGCCCCGCAACTTGCCTCGCGGATCATCGCGGGTGCGGATTCTCTCCGCGGTCCACGCCCGGAATTCGGCGCGCTCGTTTTCCGGCAACAGGGCAAGAGCCTGATCCGCGCAGGCGATTCCCGATCTCCGGTCACCCCGGCACAGCACTTCGGCGAGCGCCACATCGACCGCGAGCACCCTGAGACCTGCTATTTCGGTGACGTCTTGCCATTCGAATCGTCCGTTGTGGACTAGCAGGCCGGGCCGTGAACCAAGGTTCCGGTGATAAGGCACGAGCACGTGGATGGGCGCCGGATCCGCGGCGGAGCACCCGTGCGCCACGAGTGCACTGTGCCCGCTGAGCACGGCCTCCGAGCCGGCATACAGCAAAGAAGCCGCCGCACGGGTATGGAACTCGGTGGCCCGGTGCGGATCCACGAACACGTCTCGCGAGAAAGACGCCAAGAGGCCCTGTCTGACGACGGACCTGAGAACCCGCGGAGTCAGGCTGCGGTTGAGTTCGAGACGGGAGTACACCCCGTGTAGTCCTTCTGGTAGTGACAGCACGTATCGACAGTCTCGCAATCCGCGAGTAATTCAACCCCGGAAACGAAATCTGTGGACAACTCGGTCCCATGTGGACAACTCGGACGCGCGCATCCGCATTCTTCGACCCGACTCAGCCGTCCCGGAACGCGAACTCGCACGTCACGAAAGCCCGACTCACGCGCCACGAAAGCCCGACTCGCGGCGGTCAGGCGAGGGCGGCCAGGGCGGTGTGCACCAGGACGCGGACACCGACGGGGAGGGCGCGTTCGTCGAGCTGGAAGGTGGGGCGGTGCAGGTCGCACTGTTCACCGGCGCCGGACCACACGCCGAGGCGGGCGAACGCGCCGGAAGTGTGCTCGAGGTACCACGCGAAGTCCTCGCCACCGGACGACTGGTCGGTGCCGGTCAGCGACTTGTCGCCGAGTGCGGCGCCGACACCGGCACGCAGCACGGCCGTGCTTTCCTCGTCGCCGACGAGCGGCGGGACGCCACGCCGGTAGTCCAGGGTGAACCCGACGCCCGTCGGCGCGAGCAGCGACTCCACCGAAGACGAGACCAGCGGCTCGAGCGCCTTCCACACCTCGTGATCCGCCGTCCGCAGGGTGCCACGGAGCACGCCGTCCTGCGGCACCGCGTTCGCCGCCTGGCCCGCGTGCACCGCGCCCCACACGAGCACCGTGCCCGATCGCGGGTCGACCCGGCGGGAAAGCACCGCGGGCAGGGAGGTGATGACCACGCCCAGCGCGTGCACGAGGTCCGCGGTCAGATGGGGCCGTGACGTGTGCCCGCCCGGCGAGGTCAGCCGCAGCTCGATCAGGTCGGCCGCCGAGGTCAGCGCGCCCACGCGGGAGCCGACGAGCCCGACCTCCAACCGCGGGTCGCAGTGCAGCCCGAAGATCCGGTCCACGCCGTCCAGCCCGCCGGCCGCGATCACGTCGAGCGCGCCGCCCGGCATGACCTCCTCGGCGGGCTGGAAGATCAGCCGGACCCGGCCCGGCAGCTCCGCCGCCGAGGACAGGGCCATCGCGGCGCCGAGCAGGATGGCGGTGTGCGCGTCGTGCCCGCAGGAGTGCGCCACACCCTCCACAGTGGACGCATAGGGTAGCCCGGTCGCCTCGGGCAGCGGCAGCGCGTCGATGTCGGCGCGCAGCGCGACGCAGGCCGGGCCGCTGCCGACGTCGCAGATCAGGCCGGTGCCGCCCGGCAGCACCTCGGGCTGCAGCCCGGCCGAGCGCAGCACGGCGCCGATCAGCTCGGTCGTGGCGAACTCGTCGCGCGCGAGCTCCGGGTGGGCGTGGATGTGCCGCCGCCAGGCCACCAGGTCACTGCCGGCACGTTCCAGCCACTCGTCCAGCCAGAACGGTCCTCTCCCCGCTCCGAGGTCGGTCACATGTGCCATGCTGACCCCGTCTGCCGTGATCAGCGCGTCCAGCGCCTCGACCGGGGCACTGCCATCACGGTCACCGGGAAGCCGTGAGTCGAGCACGGTCACGCCCAACCTCCGTACAACATCAGATTTAACCCGTTTGCCGCAATCCTGCCCCATACGTGCGGCAACTGTCCGCTTACGCGGTGCCCAGGCGGACGGCCGGTAGTAGTTCTGCGTTGAACGGCATTGGGAAGTTCGGTCTAGCTGTAACCACTCTCCGGGCTACTTGCCCTTCGCCTGGTCGTCCGCGCTCTTGCGCCGCTTCCTGCGAATGCTCCGGCCCCACACGACGATTCCCAGCAGCACCACCGCGGTCACGCCGACGACGACCTTGCTCTTGGTCTTCTGCGCGTTCGCCTTGTCGGTGTCCGCGGGGTCGATGCGCGGCCCGGGAGGCGCGGTGGCCTGCTGCGCGACGACCCCGATCGACGTGCTCGCCGAGGCGGCCGGCGCGGCGGGCGCGGCGAACAGGACCACGACGCCGAGTAGCAGCCCCGCCAGCAGTTTCTTGATCATCCCCACCTCCCTCAAACTCGCCGGTAAACCAGTGTGCCTGGTCAGCTACGGGAAGTCACGTCGGAAAAGGCATCCAGGATGCGTTGCGCGGCCAGCGTCGCGGTGAGCTCGCCGTCCCGCACCGCCTGCTCGACCTCGGGCACCACGGCCCGCACGGCGGGATGCCGGGCGAGCCGGTCGAGCACCTGGTCGCGCACCATCGCCCAGGTCCAGTCCACCTGCTGCTGCTTGCGCTTACGGTCCAGTTCACCCGAGGAGACCATCAGCTCCCGGTGCCGCTCGATCTGTTGCCACACCGTGTCCAGCCCGACGTCGTGCAGCCCGCTACAGGTCAGCACCGGTGGGGTCCAGGGCGCGTCGGGCCCGTAGATCATCCGCAGGGCTCCGGACAGCTCGCGGGCCGCCCGCTTGGCGTCCCGCTCGTGCGGCCCGTCGGCCTTGTTCACGGCGATCACGTCGGCGAGTTCCAGCACGCCCTTCTTGATGCCCTGCAACTGGTCGCCGGTCCTGGCCAGGGTGAGGAAGAGGAAGCAGTCGACCATGTTCGCCACGGTCACCTCGGACTGCCCGACCCCGACGGTTTCGACCAGCACGACGTCGTACCCCGCGGCCTCCATCAGCACGATCGTCTCGCGGGTCGCCCTGGCCACGCCGCCGAGCGTGCCGGAGGTCGGCGACGGCCGGATGAACGCCGCCGGGTCCACGGCCAGCCGCGCCATCCTGGTCTTGTCGCCAAGGATGCTGCCGCCGGTCCTGGTCGACGACGGGTCGACGGCGAGCACGGCGACCCGGTGCCCGGCCGCGGTGAGGTCGGTACCGAGCTGGTCGATGAAGGTCGACTTGCCGACCCCGGGCACGCCGGTGATACCGACCCGCCGGGCGCCCCCGGTGTGCGGCAACAGCTCGACCAGCAGTTCCTGGGCCAGCTGCCGGTGGTCGGCCCGGTTCGACTCGACCAGCGTGATCGCCCTCGACAGGGTGCCGCGATCACCCGCGAGGACGCCCTTCGCGTAGGCGCCGACGTCGATCTTGCGAGCCACTCAGGGACCCTCGGCGGCTTCCAGTTGGTCCAGCAGGCCGAGAGCGGCGTCCGCGATGACCGTGCCGGGCCCGAAGATCGCCGCCGCTCCGGCCTCGCGCAGGGCGTCGTAGTCCTGTGGGGGGATGACACCGCCGACCACGATCATGATGTCGTCACGGCCCTGCTGGACGAGTTCCCCGCGGAGCGCGGGCACCAGCGACAGGTGTCCCGCCGCGAGCGACGACACGCCGACCATGTGCACGTCCGCCTCGATCGCCTGCCGCGCGACCTCGGCCGGGGTCGAGAACAGCGGGCCGACGTCCACGTCGAACCCCAGGTCGGCGAACGCGGTCGCGATCACCTTCTGCCCGCGGTCGTGCCCGTCCTGGCCCATCTTGGCGACCAGGATCCGTGGCCGGCGGCCCTCGGCCTCGGCGAACCGCTCGACCCGTACCCGTACCTTGTCCACGTTCCCGGCTTTCCCGACCTCGTCCCGGTACACCCCGGAAATGGTACGAATCTGGCCGGAATGGCGTCCCCAAACCTTTTCCAGCGCCTCGGAGATCTCACCGACAGTGGCTTTGGCGCGGGCGGCGTCGATGGCCAGCGCGAGGAGGTTCCCGTCCCCTTCGGCGCCCGCGGTGAGCCTGCGCAGCGCGTCCTCGGCCGCCTGCTGGTCCCGTTCCGCACGCAGCCGCCGCAACTTCTCCAGTTGCTGCGCGCGCACCCCGGCGTTGTCGATCTTGAGCACGTCGACCTGCTCGTCGGAGACGACGCGGTACTTGTTGACGCCGATCACCGGCTGACGTCCGGAGTCGATCCGCGCCTGCGTGCGCGCGGCGGCCTCTTCGATACGCAGCTTGGGAATCCCGGCGTCGATGGCACGGGCCATGCCCCCGGCGGACTCGACCTCGCTGATGTGCGCCCAGGCCTTGCGCGCCAGGTCGTAGGTGAGCCGTTCGACGAAAGCACTGCCACCCCACGGGTCGATCACCCGGGTGGTGCCGGACTCCTGCTGGAGCAGCAGCTGCGTGTTCCGGGCGATCCGTGCGGAGAAGTCGGTGGGCAGCGCGAGCGCCTCGTCCAGCGCGTTGGTGTGGAGGGACTGCGTGTGGCCCTGCGTCGAGGCGATGGCCGCGACGCAGGTACGGACCACGTTGTTGTAGACGTCCTGCGCGGTGAGCGACCAGCCCGAAGTCTGGCAGTGCGTGCGCAGGGACAGGGACTTCTCACTGCGCGGCTCGAACTGCTTGACCAGCTTGGCCCACAGCAGCCGGGCCGCGCGCATCTTCGCGACCTCCATGAAGAAGTTCATGCCGATCGCCCAGAAGAAGGACAGCCGGGGCGCGAACTTGTCGATCTCCAGCCCCGTGTCGAGTCCGGCGCGGATGTACTCGACACCGTCGGCGAGCGTGTAGGCCAGTTCCAGGTCGGCGGTCGCCCCGGCTTCCTGCATGTGGTAGCCGGAGATGGAGATCGAGTTGAACCGCGGCATCCGGTGCGAGGTGAACGCGAAGATGTCGGAGATGATCCGCATCGACGGCTGCGGCGGGTAGATGTAGGTGTTGCGGACCATGAACTCCTTGAGGATGTCGTTCTGGATGGTCCCGGCGAGCTGTTCCGGTCCGACCCCCTGTTCCTCGGCGGCGACGATGTAGAGCGCCAAAACCGGCAGCACCGCGCCGTTCATGGTCATCGACACGCTCATCTTGTCCAGCGGAATGCCGTCGAAGAGCTGGCGCATGTCGTAGATGGAGTCGATGGCCACGCCCGCCATGCCGACGTCACCGGCGACGCGCGGATGATCCGAGTCGTAACCGCGGTGGGTGGCCAGGTCGAAGGCCACGGACAGGCCCTTCTGCCCGGCCGCGAGATTGCGCCGGTAGAAGGCGTTGGACTCCTCCGCGGTGGAGAACCCCGCGTACTGCCGGATCGTCCACGGCTGGGTGGTGTACATGGTGGGGTACGGCCCGCGCAGGAACGGCGCGACCCCGGGATACGTGCCCAGGAAGTCCACATCGGATAGATCAGCCGCGGTGTACAGCGGTTTGACGCCGATCCCCTCGGGTGTTTCCCAGGCCAGCGCGTCGGCGCCCTTCCCGGTGGACGACTCCAGCGCCTCCGCCCACCCGTCCTGGCTGCCGGGGTCGGGGATGCCGAGTTCGACGTCGGCGAAGTCGGGGATGGCCATCACTTCACTCCCAGCTTCTCGAGGACGTCCCGCAGGGCGGCCAGAGCGTCACAACCGGTGTGGACGTACCCACCGATCCCGGGATATTCGCCGGGCTTTCCGGCCAGCAGCACGTCGATCGCACCCGCTTCGCGCAACCCGGCCGCGACCGCGCTGGCCTGCTCGGCGTAGGACCGGTCGCTGCCGCAGACACATGCGATGGTGGCGCCGCTCACCCGGAACGCCCCGACCACGTCGTCCACGGCACCCGGGTTGACCGGCTCGACGCCTCCCGCCTGGAACAGGTTCGACGCGAACGTGGCGCGGGCGGTGTGCGCGGCTACCGGACCGAGCGTGGCCAGGAAGATCTTCGGCCGTGCTCCGTGCTCGGCCAGATGCGCGTCGGACATTTCACGCAGTTCCTCGTAGGCCTGCGCGTACCGGATCCGTGGCAACCCACCGTGCTCGTCCACATGAGACGGATCCGATACCCGCTCGACCGGTTTCTCTGCCAGGTAAGGGAATTCACTGATGCCGGTAATCGGGTCTTCGCGCGTGGCAAGCCGTTTCGAGCGCTCCTGAAAGGTCCGCGCCAGCCGTTCGGCGAGAAATCCGGAGTCCAAAGCGGACAATATCCCGCCCTGCCGTTCGAGCTCGGTGAACTCGCGCCACGCGGCGTTCGCCAGCGCGTCGGTCAGGTTTTCCACGAACCACGAACCACCGGCCGGGTCGATCACCCCGGCCAGCCGGGACTCCTCCAGCAGGATCGACTGGGTGTTCCGTGCGATCCGGCGGGAGAACTCCTCGGGCAGCCCGATCGCGGCGTCGAACGGCAGCACGGTCACCGCGTCCGCGCCGCCGACCCCGGCGGCGAAGCAGGCGACGGTGGTCCGCAGCATGTTCACCCAGGGATCGCGCCTGGTCAGCATCGCGGGCGAAGTCACCGCGTGCTGCCGCATCCCGAGCGCGGTTCCCCCGGACACCTCCGTGACCCGCGCCCAGAGCCGCCTGGCGGCGCGCAGTTTCGCGATGGTGAGGAACTGGTCGGCGGTGGCGGCCAGCCGGAACTCGAGCTGGGCCGCCGCCCGGCCGACGCTCAGCCCGGCGTCGGTGAGCGCCCGCAGGTAGGCCACGCCCGCCGCGATCGTCGCGCCCAGTTCCTGGGCGTCCGACCCGCCCGCCTCGTGGAACGGCAGCCCGTCGGCCACGATGGTGCGCAGCTTCGGGTGCGGCCCGGCCAGCCTGGCCGCGAGCGCGGCCACGGGGGCCAGCTCGTGCGGTTGGCCGGTGCGTGCACGCAGGCCGACCGGGTCCGCGCCGATGACCGCGACGACCTCGCTGCCCGGCAGCCCGCCGAACAGTTCGAGCAGGGCGTTCGCCGCGTTCTCGAAGTCCTCGCCCGGCTCCAGGACAACGGGGGCAAGGTCAACTTGGACACCGGCCAGCGCGTCCGCCAGCGAGGACGCCGGAAGCCGCAGCCACAGCGAGGTGGCACCGTTTTCCAGGTCGGCGAGCACGGCCCGGTTCGTGGCGGCCGGGTCCGGATGCGCATGCAGCGCCCGGACGTCCCAGCCGGTCCCCACCGAACCCTCCGGCCTGGCGCCCCGCACGAACGGCGCCACCCCCGGGAAACCCGCTGGTGGTGCCTGGTCTTCGGCGGTGTAGAGCGGCTGGATCTCGATGCCGTCGTAGGTCGTGCTGGTGAGCAGGCTTTCGGGCGCTCCGGTGAAGTTCTCCGGCAGCGCGCCGCTCTTGCGCAGAACTCCGGCCACGAACCGCTGCCAGTCCGCCCGGCGGACCTGGCCGAACTCGGCGGCAAGCGCGAGTTCTTCGGGCGTCGTGCCGGCCTGAGTCATAGTTACCGATGCTAGGGACCCTCGCATGGGCACAAGTGTGAGCCTGCTCGCGTTCCCTCGGCCACCCGAACCCCTGCACGCGCCACCGGCGGCGCTGACACAATGAGCGCGTGTCCTCTGCCAGCGAAGAGTCACGAGTCGTCGCCGGGCGCTACCGGCTACGCTCAGTGCTGGGCTCCGGGTCCATGGGCACCGTGTGGTCGGCCTACGACGACTTCCTGCAACGGCCGGTGGCGGTCAAGGAAATCCTGCTCCCTCCCGGGGTGACCGCTACCCAGGCGGACGAACTGCGCGAGCGGACCCTTCGCGAGGCCAGAGCCATCGGCGTGCTGTCTCACCCGAACGTGATCGTGCTGCACGACGTGGCGCGGGAAAACGGCCTGCCGTTCGTGGTGATGGAGTTGCTGTCGTCGCACAGTCTCGCCGAACTGCTGCGTGAGCACGGCCCGCTCACCGTCGAGCAGGCGGCCGCCGTGGGGGACGCCGTCGCCGCCGCGCTGGAGGCCGCGCACGACGCCGGGATCACCCATCGCGATGTGAAGCCCGGCAACGTGCTGGTCGCCGACGACGGGCGGATCAAGCTGACCGACTTCGGCATCGCGCGCAACGTGTCCGAAGCGACCATGACCAGGACCGGGATGGCCCTGGGTTCACCCGCCTACATCGCCCCGGAAGTGGCTTCCGGACGCGCGGTCACCCCGGCGGCCGACCTGTGGGGGCTCGGCGCGACCCTGTTCCACACCATCGAGGGACACCCGCCCTATGACGCCGACGGCGACCCGCTGGAGACCGTCGGGAAGGTGGTCAAGGGCGAGGTGCCGCGCCCGAGCCCGTGCCCGCTCGCGCCGGTGATCATCGGTTTGATGGCGAAGGAGCCCCGGGACCGGATGCCGCTGCGCGAGGTCCGCCAGCAGCTGTATCCGCTGCTCACCAAGGCTCCGCGGGTGCTGTTCGGCCCGGAGATGTTCCGCAAGGCGAGCGGGCGGCGTGTCGACGCGACCGACACACGGGAGATCATGGCCGCTTCGCCGCCCGTGCCGAGGGTGGTGGAGAAACCCGTCGAAACGAGCATGCAACTGGCCCCGGACCCCGGTCCGCTGCCGTTCGCGCCCGCTCCTGTGCCGAGGCCGGAGCCGGCCGGCCGCACCGTGCTGACCACGGCACTGCTCACCGCTGCCGCGATCCTGCTCTTCCTCGTTTCCGCGGTCGGCGGTTTCGTCGCGGCGCGGGCCATCGGTGGGCAGCCGATCACCCCGCCACCGCGCCCGGCGACCACGGCTCCCGCTGAGTCACCACCCACCAACTTCGAGCGGCAGGACGGCGACGCCGCCAGCATCCGGGGGGAGGACGCCAGGTTCACGGTGGAGGTGCCCGCGGAATGGCAGCGGTTCACCAGCCCCCAGGCCGGGGACAACCTGCCGCCGTCGACCCTGGTCCAGTGGATCTCGCCGGACGGCTCCCAGATGCTCGCGGTCGACCATTTCGCCAACTACTTCCCCGGCTACACCATCGACGCGTACCTGTCGGCGCTCGCGAAGACCCGGGGCTACAACCAGGTCGCGAAGAGCCCGCTGCCGAAACCGGCCAACGGCGTCATGCTCACCTGCCGCGCGCTGGACACCGCGAACGGCGCCCAGATCAGCAGAACCACGTTCGCGAAGATCTTCCAGGCCAACAACGGGAGCCTGTGGGCGGTGAGCGTGACCGTGCCGACCGAACAGGAGTTCACTGCCCGGACCACGCTCGCCGACCGGATCCTGCCGACCTTCACCATCACCTCCTGAACCGGCGCGCCGAAGCGTTCTGGTGCCCAAGCCGGCGTAGCGCGGTGAACAGGGCGTCCCCCAGCACCGTGCCGATCACCGCACCCTCCACAATGGACTCCGTCGTGGGCAGGGCGGAGAGCATGCCCAGGTCGACCTCGGCCAACCCCTCGGCCAGTTCCGCGTAGTCGGAGATCCGCGCGAGCAGGTCGGTGCGGTTCAGTTCGGCATACACGCAAAGTGTGCCGACCAGCGACTCGACCACGACGTCGTCGGATTTCACGTCCCACCCGCGCTCCTCGCCGATCTTCTCGATCAGTGACATCGCCCAGGCCCGGGACTCGTCGTCCACCCGCGGCTTCGGCGCGGGCAGGCCGTGCTGGGCGATGCCGAGGACGCTGTGCGTCGAGGTGCGGTCGTCGATCGCGGCGAGAACTTCACGCACCCCGGCGATGGACAGCCCGCCGACGTCGAGCAGCGCCCGGACCATCTTCAGCCGTCGGACGTGTTCCTCGCCGTAGCGGGCCTGGTTGGGACTCGTGCGCTCGCCGGGTGGGAGCAGTCCTTCGCGCAGGTAGTACTTGATCGTCGCGACCGGCACGCCCGACGCACTGCTCAGTTCCGCCATCCGCAAGGCGACCCTCCCGGTGAGTCTTCCCAGGATGGATAGTTTAACTTACCATAGCGGATAGAGTCACTATCCATATTGAGGAGGAAGCATGGCCACCTGGAACCGTCCGATGACGGTCTTCGCGGGCGTGATGGGCGTGATGGGCTTCATCTCCCTTGGGGGACTGTTCTTCGACGACCGGATTCTGCTCGGCGCGCCGATCTGGCTGAAGCCGTTCAAGTTCGCCGTATCCTTCGCCATCTACTGCCTGACCTGGGCCTGGCTGACGTCGAAGCTCACGCGGGGGAAACGACTGGCGAACCGGGTTGCGGCCGGCCTCGTCGCATTGCTGGCCGCGGAGTACGTCATCATCGCCACCCAGACGGTGCGCGGCCGGCCCAGCCACTTCAACGTCGCCACCCCCTTCGACCGCACCCTCTACGTGATCATGGGCGTGAGCGCCGCCGGGCTCTGGATCGGCACGATGGCGCTCACGGTGCCCTTGCTCCGCCAGCCGATCGCCGACACCGCCAGCCGGCTGGCCATCCGGATCGGAATGGTCATCTCGGTCGTCGGAATCGGACTCGGCGCGTTGATGGTGACCCGGCCGGCGGGCCAGGCCGGGGCCCAGGGAGTGATCGGCGCGCACACCGTGGGCGCCAGGGACGGTGGGCCGGGCATGCCGATCACCGGGTGGAGCACCATCGGCGGTGACCTGCGCATTCCGCATTTCGTCGGGATGCATGCCCTGCAGGCGCTGCCGCTGTTCGTGGTCCTGCTCGGCCTGCTGGCCCGCCGGTTCCCGAGGTTGGGCTTCGACACCGTCCGGGGCCGCCTGGTGTGGATCGCCGGTGGTGTCTACGGCGGCCTGGTGGCGCTGGTCACCTGGCAAGCGCTGCGTGGTCAGTCGCTCATCCACCCCGATGGCCTCACCCTCACCGCACTGGGCGTCCTCGTCGGCGCGGCGCTGGCAACCACGGTGCTCACGCTCGCCCCGTCCCCGCGGCGCGCGGCCGTGGAACCGCGGTCGGAAGAGGTGGTCCGGTGACCCTGTTCGACTCGGCGTGCTACCTGGCGGCGCCGCTCTGGGCGTTGATGATCTTCGTGCCGCACTGGGCGTGGACCCGGCGGATCATGTCGTCGCCGTGGGTGCCGCTGCTCCCGCTGGCGGTGTACTTCGCGGTCGCGCTGCCCCATTTCGGTGAGCTGTGGCGGGTGGTGAGCCGGCCGGATCTCCCGGCGCTGCAAGCGTTTCTCGGCCAGCCGTACGGAGCGACGGCGATCTGGGCGCATCTGGTGGCCTTCGACCTGTTCCTTGGCCGGTGGATGTACTTCGAGGGCAGGGAGCGCGGGATCGGCGCGCCCGTCGTCAGCCCGATCCTGCTGCTGACGATCTTCCTGTCCCCGATCGGCCTAGTCGCGTTCCTCGCCGTGCGGTCGGCCAGGTCACGGCGGTCTTCGGAACCCGTCGGCGCCCTGAGACGATGAGGCCATGAGCGAACAAGACCTCGCTTCCGCCGCGGCGACCACCATCGCGGAGCGCACCAACATCGCCAAGCACGATATCGCCCTGGTGCTGGGTTCCGGCTGGCGGCCGGCCGCCGACGTGCTCGGTACCCCGGACACCGAGATCCCGCTCGGTGACCTGCCGGGGTTCGAAAGGCCGACCGCGGTCGGCCACGGCGGCACCGTGCGCTCGGTGGACGTGGACGGCAAGCGGGCACTGGTCCTGCTCGGCCGCACCCACCTCTACGAGGGCAAGGGTGTGGCGCGGGTGGTGCACAACGTGCGCACCGCGGCGGCGGTCGGGGTCAAGTCGGTGCTGCTCACCAACGCCGCGGGCGGCCTGCGCGAAGGCTTCGCAGTCGGTCAGCCGGTGCTCATCAGCGACCACCTGAACCTGACCGCCACCTCGCCGATCACCGGAGCGAACTTCGTCGACCTCGTCGACCTGTACTCGCACCGGCTGCGCAAGCTGGCTCGCGAAATCGACCCGGGCCTGGAGGAAGGTGTGTACGCCGGCCTGCCGGGGCCGCATTTCGAGACCCCGGCGGAGATCCGGATGCTGCGCACGCTCGGCGCCGACCTGGTCGGGATGTCGACCGTGCTGGAGGCCATCGCCGCCCGCGCGGCCGGGGTCGAGGTGTTCGGGCTGTCGCTGGTGACCAACCTCGCGGCCGGGATGACCGGTGAGCCGCTCAGCCACGAGGAGGTGCTCGAAGCGGGCCGGGCTTCGGCGACCCGCATGGGCACTCTCCTGCGGGCCCTAGTCGCCCGCGCCTGACGCGATTTCCGGCAGTACCGCGACGGTGGCTTCGGGCGAGGGCATCGCGGCGATTTCGGTCGCGACCGCCTTGGCCGCCGCGCGGTACTCCTCGCCGGTGAGCAGGTGATTCACCTTGGCGGTGACCGCTTCCGCTGACTGATCGCCCCCGAGTAGCTGGTCGCCCGCGCCGGCCGCCGTGACGACTTCGGCATTGCTGAACTGGTCGGCACCTTGCGGGAGCACCAGCTGAGGCAGCCCGTTGGCCAGCGCGCCCAGCGTGGTACCGCTGCCGCCGTGATGCACCACAAGGTCGGCCTGCGGGAGCAGTTCGGCCTGGGGCACCCATTTCTCGACCCTCACCCGGTCCGGCACCTCCGTCAGCGCGTCGACATCGATGGTCGGCCCGGCCGCGACGAGCACGTCGACATCCAGCGCGCCGAGCCCGTCGATGGCCTGCCGCAGGACCGGGATGGCGCCGAACACGGTCCCGAGCGTGAGATAGACCAGCGGCCGGTCACGTTTCCGGGCCGCCAGCCAGGCGGGGAGCCGGCCGGGCTCGTTCACCGGCACCGGCTTCAGGGGGATCCGGTTCCCCGCTTTGAGGAACTCCTTGTCCTGCATCGAGGCGGGGTAGATGTCGAGGTAGGGATCGCCGCCATCACGGTTCTTTTCGATCGGGAAGTCAACCCCGACTTCCGCCGCGAAAGCCTGGAGCCGTTCGCCGATCGGGTGGTTGTCGACGAACCCCGCTCGGCCGATGCCGTGGCAGATTCCGGGTACACCCGCCAGCTTGGCCGCGAAGAAAGCGCCGCGGTTGGCCGACTCGTACACGACGAGGTCGGGCTGGACACGCTCCAGGACCGGGCGGAGGTCGGCCGCGTTGGCCCGGGGCAGCACGTTTCCGAAGGCCTCGGCCACCAGCTCCGCCTGCCGTTCCGGCGTGATACTGGCGCGGTCCCCCAGGGTTCCGCCTGCCGCCCTGACGAACGCCTCCGGCATCCCGATTCCCGCTGGGACAGCGGCCAGGCCGAACCCGGCGAGACAGTGGTGGAACGACTCGCCGGTAGCGAAGAGCACGTCATGACCTACGTCCCGGGCGGCGAGCGCCAGCGGGATCACCGGATAGGTGTGACCATGCGTCGGCAGGCTGGCAAACAGGATGCGCATGTAAGCCGACTATAACCGGTCATTCGCCGGCCTGCGACGTGTTACCGGGTAAACACCTCGTGGCACGTACGCTGACCGCGTGAGCAACGAATTCCGGCTGACGCCCGACTTGCGTGACCGGGCCTTCCGCTGGATCGCCGACGACGTCGATTCCGACGCTCGTGAAGAGCTGCAGGCGGTACTCGCCTCCGCGCTCGGCGGGATACCGGGCACGGCGGCCGAGCTTGCGGAGCGAATGGCTGGCCCGCTCGAATTCGGCACTGCCGGCCTGCGCGGCCCGATGCGCGCCGGCCCGAACGGGATGAACAGCGCGGTCGTCGTCCGCACCACCGCGGGCGTGGCCGCGTGGCTGGCGCGGCAGGGCGAATCCGGCCGGACCGTCGTCATCGGCCGGGACGCCCGGCACGGTTCGGAGACGTTCGCCATCGCGGCCGCCGAAGTCCTCCACGCCGCGGGCTTCGACGTCCGCGCGCTGCCTCGTCCACTCCCGACACCCGTACTGGCCTTCGCGGTCAAGAAGCTGGGCGCGGTCGCGGGGATCCAGATCACCGCGTCGCACAATCCGCCCGCCGACAACGGCTACAAGCTGTATGACCGCAGCGGAGCCCAGATCGTACCGCCTGCCGATCGCGAGATCGAGGACGCGATCGCCAAGGCGCCCGCCGCGCTGCGGATCCCCCGCACGCCGGGTGCGCTCGTCCTCGGCGACGACTTGCTGAACGGGTACCTGGCGAAGGTCGCCGAACTGCCCAGGGGTAACGCGCGCACGTTGCGAGTGGCCGCGACGGCGCTGCACGGGGTCGGCGCCGCCACCCTGACGCGGGCCCTCGAAGGGGCCGGTTTCACCGACCTCCACATGGTCCCCGAGCAGTCCACACCGGACCCGAACTTCCCGACGGTCCCGCTCCCGAACCCGGAGGAGCCCGGCGCCACCGACCTGCTGCTCGCGCTCGCGTCCGAAGTAGACGCCGACCTGGCCATCGCGCTCGATCCGGACGCCGACCGGTGCGCGCTGGGGGTGCGGGAACGCGACGGGTCGTGGCGAATGCTGCGTGGCGACGAAACCGGCGTCCTGCTGGGCGAACACGTATTGTCCACGACGAATGCCGCTGATCCGTTGGTGGCCACCACGATCGTGTCGTCGGAGATGCTCGGGGAAATCGCCGTCGCGCACGGCGCCCGCTACGCGGAGACGTTGACCGGCTTCAAATGGCTCATGCGTGCCGGCGACGGGCTGGTCTACGCCTACGAGGAGGCGCTGGGGCTGTGCGTCAACCCGGATTTCGTCCGGGACAAGGACGGAATCGCGGCCGCGGTGCTGGCCTGCGACCTGGCCGCGACAGTGCGGGCGGCCGGTCGTTCGCTGCTTGACATGCTCGACGAGCTCGCCGTCCGGCATGGGGTTCACCTGACCGACCAGGTGTCCCTGCGGGTCACTGATCTGGGTGTGCGAGCGAAACTGATGACCGCCCTACGCTCGGCTCCCCCGGCCGAACTCGCCGGTGTGCCGGTGACCACGGAGGATCTGCTGCCCGAAACGGACGGCCTACGGATCAAGGGGCCAGGCGTTCGGGTGGTGATCCGGCCATCCGGTACCGAGCCGAAACTGAAGACCTATCTCCAGGTGACCGAGCCGGTCATGGACGCCGGCGCACTGAGCGCCGCACGCGAAGCGGCCTCGACCCGGCTGGCCGCGCTTCGCGAATCGATCGGCGGAATTCTCGAAGTCGGCGCCTGAAGTCGCCCATCGCCCCCGTGCACGTGGCGTTGAAATGCCTCGAGGCCCTGGGAGAACGAAAGGTTTTCGACCAGGGCCTCATGATCAGCAGGTACGGAGTGCTCACTGGGCCAGGGTACGGGTGCGCGGTAAAAAAGGGCCGCGAGGTTTCGGGAGAGGGTTGCTCTCGACCGAAGCCTCGCGGTTCTTTTTTGGTTGTGTTCGGTGGTGTCCTACTAGCTTTCTTCCGAGTGTGTGGGTATGCGCAAAGGGCCCGCTAGGGTGGCCGATTGGCTATCCTAGCGGGCCCTTTGGAAGGGGTGTTCGGTGGTGTCCTAGTCTCCCACACCCTGGCGGGTGCAGTACCATCGGCGCTGGTGGGCTTAGCTTCCGGGTTCGGGA
>NZ_DATELF010000129.1:0-11152 GCF_035276945.1 Amycolatopsis sp.
ACGAACGCCAACGCGTCCTGCGGCTCCTCGTCAAAGACGTCCTCATCGGCCCCGAAAAAATCACCATCCGCCACCGCATCCCCATCCGCGAACGCACCACCAACGAGTCACCATCCACCGACAACACCGACAACACCGACAACACCGACAACACCGACAACACCGACAACACCGACACGGAGGGTGACCATACCCAACATTGCCAACTGCGTTGGGGGCGTAGGTCGCCCATCTTGTCCAACATCTACCTCGACCGGCTCGATACATTCGTTGAACAGCAACTGATCCCGGCCTACACACGTGGCACGGCACGCCGCCAGAACCGGGAGTACGGAAACATCACCGCCACGATCGGCTACTACCGACGCAAAGGCGACCGAGACAAGGTCAAAGCGCTGCGCAAACGGCAGAAGTCGATCCCCAGCGTGGATGTCAACGACCCCGGCTACCGGCGGCTGCGCTACTGCCGCTACGCCGACGACCACCTCCTAGGTTTCGTCGGCACCAAGGCCGAAGCCGAGCAGATCAAGAACCAGCTCGCAATGTTCCTGCGCGAGGAACTGAAGCTGGAACTCTCCACCGAGAAGACCTTGATCACCCACGCCCGCACCCGCAAGGCGCGGTTCCTCCGCTACGACATCTGGACCAAACAGGCCGACACCTGGCACACCAAGGGACACCGCTACATCAACGGCAATATCGCCCTGGGCGTGCCACCGGGGACTGTCAACACCAGATGCCGGACCTATCAGCGCGGGCAGGGCAAACCCTGATCCGCAACGCACTGATCCGCACCAGCGACCACAACATCGTGGCCACCTACGGATCGGAGTATCGAGGCTATGTCCAGTACTACCAGATGGCCGGAAACATCAGCTGGCTCAACAAGCTCCGCTACGTCATGGAACGGTCGATGCTGTCGACCCTCGCGGCCAAACACCGCCGCCCACCCTGGGTGATGCGCCGCCGCCACGAGACAACCGTCGAGACCCCGCACGGGAAACGACGATGCTTCGAAGCGGCCCAGCGCGCACCTTCGGGCACGGTTTTCACCGCCCGGTTCGGCGGCATCCCGCTGCGCCGCAACAAGCACGCGCATCTCATCGACGGCGCGTGGCCGACCCGGCGGGGTCGCCAACTCATCGACCGGCTGACGGCCGGGATCTGCGAACTATGCGAGTCGCGTGACGGGATCACCGTCCACCACGTCACACGACTCACCGACCTCAACCGATACAACACGACGACGGCGCCGGACTGGGTACAGGCGATGCGAGCCAGGCGACGGAAGACCCTGATCGTCTGCGCGGACTGTCACGCCGACATCCACCGGCACCACGGCACGCAGTAGCAGCACCGGAGAGCCCAGGTGCGGGGAAACTCGCCCGCCGGGTTCGGGGAGCAGCCGCGCGGAAACGACCCGCAAGGGGCACCGCGCCGCGCGGCTGACTCCACGACGGCGTTGCGCAACCAGTCCCGCACGCCGCCCAGGCCGTCCAGATTGTGCGGACCCGCAAACGCAAGGGCGGCACCAAAAGCACGACCCGCGAGACGGTGTACGCGGTGACGTCCCTGACCGCCACACAGGCCCAGCCTACCGAGTTGGCCCGCTACATCCGCGGGCACTGGCACATGAAGAACAAACTGGGTCCGCGACATTGACAATGGGCGAAGACGCCTACCGGGCGCGCACCGGCGGCGTTCCACGAGCCATCAAACTGATCTCAACCAGCTGAAACACGACTTTGCCCCAGCCCTGGGTGGAGGCCCCATCGTGCACACCCGCGGAGTCGTGGTCCGGAAAGCGCCGGGCTCCTACGAGGTCGTCGACCTCGAGCTCACAACCCGCACCACGGCAAGACGCGCGTGGTCGCTGACATCGCCGAGGCCAGGGTGATGGTGAATACCCAAGATTGTTAGTGGTTAGTAACTACTTTCTGCTAACCTCACTGCCTGTGAGTACAGGTGCCGTCGAGCGCATGCCCGCCCAGCAGCGGCGCGAACAGCTGCTGGAGCTGGCGGCCGAGGAGTTCGCCGCAGCTGGGCTGCACGGCGCGTCGACGGAGGCGCTCGCCCGCCGCGCGGGGATCTCGCAGGCCTACGTGTTCCGGTTGTTCGGCACCAAGAAGGCCCTGTTCCTGCAGGTGGTGCAGCGTGCGTTCACGCGGCTCATCGAAGGCATGGACCGCGCCGCCGGGCACACCTCCGGGGCGGAGTCGATCGCGGTCATGGGCGGGTACTACGACCGCGCCCTGGCCGACCGTACCGAGCTGCTGGTGCAACTGCAGGCCTTCGCCGCCTGTGGCGACCGCGAGGTCCGCGAGGTGGTGCGCGAGCACATGGCCAGGATGTGGGCGGCGACCGCCGACCACACCGGCATGCCGCCGGTGGCTGTGAAGAGCTTCGTCGCCTACGGCATGTTGCTCAACGTCGCCGCCGCGCTGGACATCGACGACGTCGACGCGGAGTGGGCCCGTGGCATCCGCACCCGCATCCACGCGGGACTGTTCAATCACCTGACCGAGGAGAACAACCAGTGAGTGCTTCCACGACGCCGGAGACGGGCCAGGCGGAGAGTGCCGGCCGGGGCGGCACCACCCTGGTGGCGGCACTGGTCTTCATCGCTTTGGTGGTCGCGGCGATCGGGAGCTTGGGCGCACCGCTGATCACGTCCGTGGCCAAGGACTACGACGTGTCGCTGTCCACCGCGCAGTGGACGTTGACCATCACGCTGCTGACCGGTGCCGTGGCCACCCCGCTGCTCGGCCGCCTGGGCTCCACCCAACGGAGGCGAAAGGTCGTTCTGGCCACGCTGGCCATCGTGGCGCTGGGCAGCGTGGCCACCGTAGTACCCGCGCCGTTCGTGGTGCTGCTGGTCGGCCGTGCCGCGCAGGGGGTCGGCCTGGGCCTGACCGCGCTGACGATGGCAACCGCCCGCCAGCACCTCGGCGACCGCGCGGTGAGCACGATCGCGATGCTGTCGGTGGCCTCCACTGTCGGCATCGGCGTCGGCTACCCGATCGCGAGCCTGCTGGCCCAGCTCGGCGGCGTGCGCGTGGCCTACCTGCTCGCCGTAGTGGTCGCCGTGGCCGCGCTGATCACCGCCGTGGTCGCCATCCCGCGCGACACCTCCGCCGCGCCTGCGAATGAGTCGGTGGACTGGTTGGGCGCGTCCCTGCTCTCCGTCGGCCTGGTGGCAGTGCTCCTGGTGACCAGCCAGTCGAGCTGGTGGTCGAGCAACCCGCTGCCGGTCGTGTTGATCCTGCTCGTCGGCGCCGCGGTGCTGGCCGCCTGGGTCGTCGTCGAGCGGAAGGTGGCGCGCCCGTTGGTGGACCTGACCGCGCTGCGGCACCCGGCGGTCGCGGGCGCCAACGTGGTCATGTTCGTCTCCGGCATCGCCATGTACTTGCTCTTCACCCTGATCACCCGCTTCGTGCAGACCCCCTTGCAGGTCGGCTACGGCTACGGGCTCAATGAGGTCGAGGCGGGCCTGGTGCTGGTCCCGTTCTCGGCACTGGGATTCGTCGCGGGCCGCGTGGTGCCGAAGATACGGCAGAAGGTCAGCCCGTTCGGCCTGCTGACCGCCAACGGTATCGTGATCGCCCTCGCGTGCGTCCTGTTCGTCAGCGTCCGCGGAATGGGTGTGGTGTGGCCGATCGTGGTCATGGGCGTGCTGGGCTTCGGCGTTGGCGGCTTCTCCGCGGTAATGCCACAGGCGATCCTGGCGGTCACCCCGGCCGAGGAGACCGCGGCCGCGATGAGCGTCAACCAGGTCGTGCGCTCGGTCGGCTTCTCCCTCGGCAGCGCGGTCAGCGGCCTGATCCTGGCCGCGCACACCGCGACCGGCAGCTTCGCCCCCACCGACTCGGGCTACTCCACCGCCGCTTGGACGGCCGGCGTGCTGGCACTGGTCACCATCGTACTGGCGGCGGGAATCAACGCCTCCCGGAGCAAGCAGCACCAGTCGTGACCTCGCGCGGTCACCGTGTTTCCCCACCCGGTGGGATCCGTTCTTCCACGAGACGATGCCCCTCGCCGACGTCTATCATTTCCCGACCCAGCACTTCGACTTCTACCGCGATCAACTCACGCCCGCCTGATGACCTCGGCGGGAGCCGGGACACACCTTGGGGAATAGCCGATTTTCTGGCAGAAAAGCCGACACCAGCGCCACCCCCTACAAGCCGCTGAACTGCGGTTTTCAGTGTACAGGGGGTGGCGCTGGGGTTCGTCTGTGGAGCTTGGGGGGCTTATTACAACCCGAAAGACCAGGTCAGAGCCCTGGAACAGCTTCGCGAGAAGCTCCCCAGCCTCGGCGCCCCCGAACCGACGTCGGGCAAGCGAGACCGGCCGCGGCGTGCTCGGCAACTCGGCAAGCTGATGGCCGAGTATCTCGGCAGCCTGCTGCTGGCCGCATTGGTGATCGGATCGGGGATCGCCGCGCAACGGCTCTCGCCCGGTGACACCGGCTTGCAGCTCACGGAGAACGCGGCGGCGACCGCAGCGGGCCTATTCGCGATCATCCTGATGTTCGGTCCGGTCAGCGGCGCGCACTTCAATCCGATCGTGTCCTTTGTGGATGCCGCGTTCGGCGGACTGTCGTGGCGTCACGCGTTCGCGTACCTGCCGGTGCAGATCGTGGGGTGTGTCAGTGGCGCGGTGCTGGCGAACCTGATGTTCTCGGCCGGCGCGGTGAGTATCAGCACCACGCACCGGGCCACGGTGGCGCATGGATTGTCCGAGGTGGTCGCGACCGTCGGGCTGATCCTGGTGATCTTCTCGTTGGCCCGGTCCGGACGCGGCGAGCGGGCACCGGCGGCGGTCGGCGCCTACATCGGGGCGGCGTACTGGTTCACCAGCTCCACCAGCTTCGCCAACCCCGCGATCACGGTCGGCCGCATGTTCAGCGACACCTTCGCCGGTATCGCCCCCGCGTCGGCCCCGGTGTTCATCGCCGCCCAGGTGGTCGGTGGTGAGCTCGCGCTCCTGCTCGTCCGCGCGCTCTACCCCGGCGTCACGCCGAGCCAGGCGGCCGAGGTCGTCGTCCCGCACACGGCTGTGTCCTCCCGCGGCTGACCCGCATCCGACATCTCGCCTCGCTGAGGAGGCCCCGAAATGGAACACCCACCGGATCTGGACACCGGTGCCGCGCGCATCATCAACCAGCTCGCCTACCGCTACGACGGGCTGTTCGATCGCGACCGCATCGAGAGCCTGTTCCATGACAGTTACGACCGGCTCGGCGAAACAGCCAGGGTCACCGTCTTCCTGCCCACCTTGGACGGTCCAGCGGCTCGACGCGCTGGCCCAGGCCGAGGGCAAGACGGTCAAGCGGGTGCCGGAGGTGTTGTTCGTGTGTGTCGGCAACGCGGGCCGCTCGCAGATGGCCGCCGCGCTGACTCGCCACCACGCTGGCACCCGGTTGCACATCCGCACTGGCGGCTCGAACCCGCACGAGGCGATCTATCCCGACGTCGTGCACGTCATGGGCGAGGCCGGATTGTCGCTGGAGGAGGAGTTCCCCAAGCCGCTCACCACCGAAGTGCTGGCCGCCGCCGACGTGGTGGTCACGATGGGCTGCGGTGACAGCTGCCCGATCCTGCCCGGACGGCGCTACGAGGACTGGACCATCGACGACCCCGCCGGCCAACCCGTCGAGCAGGTCCGCGCGATCCGCGACGACATCGACCGGCGCGTGCAGGCGCTGCTGGCCGAACTCCTACCCGCCGCGTCCTAGCCACGTCGTACTCGAGCACGGCGGTGCGGCGGGCATCGCGTCGCTGTCGGTCACGAGCCTCCCTTCGGTGCGAGTTGTGCTGTGCTGGCAAGGGAAAACACTGCTGCGACGATGGTCATCGCGGCCAGAACCAGGAACGCGGTGGCGTAACCGCCGACCCATTCGGCGAGGACGGCCCCGGCGAACGGGGTGAGCGCCATCGCGATCGTCAACGGCGCGGACAGCAGGCCACCGAGGTGGCCGTAGTGAACTGGCCCCCACCGGTCGGTGACCGCGGTGGCCTGCAGCAGTGTGAACACGCCGCGCGCCGTCCCGGCGAGGATCGCCGCCATGATCAACGTGGATACGGTGGTGAGCACGCCGAGCAAGGCAGTGGTGGTGGCCATCGCGAGCAAGACCAGCGCGGTCCGCGTGCGGACACTGGTGCGGCGGGTGAGGGCGGCGTAGCCAAGGCGGCCGGCGACCTGCCCGGCGCCGCCAAGCCCGAGCGCGACCGCCGCAGTTCCGGTACCGACGCCTCGCTCGGTCAGCAGCGGCACCAGGTTGACCACGACCGCGAACGTGGCGAACGCCGCGCCGCTGAACGCCACGACCAGGACGAGGAAAGATCGGCTGCGTGCCACCCGGCTCGGATTCGCGGCATGGGCGTGCTGCGGCTCGATGGGCGGGCGCGGCGGCCATGGCAACCGCAGCCCGAACAGGTGGCCGGGAATCGTGACCAGCACGAGGATTCCGGCGAGCACCAGGTAGGTGCCGCGCCAGTCCAGGTGCGTCGAGAGCCACGCGGTCAGCGGCGCGAACACGGTGCTCGCCAACCCCGCCGCCAAGGTCAGCACGGTCAGCGCGCGGACCCGGTTCGGGCCATGCCAACGGGTCAGCGCGGCGAACGCGGGCGGATACAGCACCGCGCCCATCGCCACCCCGACCACCAGCCACGCCGCCAGGAAGCACGCCAGGTTCGGTGAGCACGCGACCGCGACAACCGCTGGCACCGCCAGCAGCGAACCCGCGCTCATCACTCCGCGCGGACCGTGGCGGTCCAACCACCGCCCGACCGGAATACTGACCAGTGCGGCGATGAGTTTGGCTGGCCGAAAACGCCGCGGTGATCGCGGCGGTCGGCCAACCGGTCGCGGCGGTGATGTGCCCGGCCAGCACGGGGAAGGCGTAGTAGAGCACGCCCCAGCTAGTGATCTCCGTGGCGCACAGCACCACCAGCACTCGCCGCAGCCCCGCCCGAGTCGCCGCATCGAACTCGGGCAGAGCCTGCGAGGCTGTCATCGGGTGTCATCGGGTGTCAGCGGGCGGACGGCGCGGCCAGCGACAAATCCTGGACATCAGCGGGTGCACCGCAGCAGCCACCCGAGGCGGCGTCGGCCGGGGCGGCGAACAGTCCAGCGCCGCCGCAGACCCCGGTCTCGGGCAGCACCAGCTCCACCCGCTCGGCGGACTCCCGGTCGCCGGCCAGCTCGGCGGCGATCGAACGGACCTGCTCATACCCGGTCATCGGCAGGAATGTCGGTGCTCGCCCGTAGCTCTTCATCCCGGCCAGGAACACATTCGGCTCCGGGTGCGCGAGTTCCTTCACCCCATGCGGGTAGACGGTGCCGCAGGAGTGCATGTTCGGGCCGATCAACGGCGCCAACGCCACCGGAGCCTGCAACGTCGCATCCAGCGCCAGGCGCACTTCTGACAGCCACGACAGGTCCGGCCGGAACCCGGCCAGCACCACGACCTCGTCCACCGCCTCGACGCGCTGCCCCTCCGACGACACCAGCGTCAACCGGCCCTCAGCGTCGCGTTCGACGGCCTCGGTCCGGAACCCGGTGACGACCTCGATATGCCCAGCCTCAACCGCAGCCTTCGCGCGCAGACCCAGCGCGCCACGGGCGGGGAGCTGATCAGCATCGCCACCACCGAACACCGCGCCCACCGCGCCACGGCGCAACAGCCACGTAATCCGCGTCGACGGACGCTGCTCAGCAAGCCCGGCGAAGGCAACCAGCGCGGTCAACGCCGAATGCCCGGCACCAGCCACCACTACATGCCGATCGGCGTACCGCGCGGCCACCGTGGCATCCTTGAGATTCGGGACCTGGTAAGCAATCCGGTCGAGAGTAGCGGTCTCACCGACTGCGGGCAGACCGTCCCCGCCCAGTGGGTTCGGTGAGGTCCACGTCCCCGAGGCGTCGATCACCGCCAGCGCCGCGATCCGCTCCTCGCTGCCATCGGCGTTGCGGACGTGCACGGTCAGCGGCTCACTGTCCCGCCCCGCGTCAACGACCCGGTCGCGGCCCCGGCGGGCGACACCGACGACCTCCGCGCCGAACCGCACCTTGTCGCCGAGAGCGTCGACCAAGGGGCGCAGGTACAGCCGCGCCCACTCCTCACCCGTCGGATAGCCATCGGCTTCCGGGTGCCGCCAGCCCCGTGGCTCCAGCAACCGGCGCGCGGCCGGTGCGACCAGCTCGGCCCACCGGGAGAACAACCGCACGTGATGCCACTGCGCCACCGCCGCACCCGCCTGCTCGCCGCGTTCGAGCACCAGGACCGGCAGCCCCCGCTCGACCAGTTCCGCCGCCGCGGCCAAACCGACCGGCCCCGCTCCCACGACCACCACTGGCAACTCGGACATCCCACACCCGCTTTCATCGATCCAAATCGATTGACTCGGCCGAGAGTATCGATGAGCCTCGATGGATGCAACCATCGATTTCGATCGATACACTCGGCGCCATGCCGATCGCGCTGCCCCAGGCCCAGGTCCTGCCCACCGGCGAGGCGACCACCTACGCCGAGTGGTTCGCCTGCCTCGCCGAACCCGTCCGGGTCCGGCTGCTGCACGCCGTGGCCACCAGCCCGAAGGGCATCACCGTCGGCGCGCTCACCGAGATCCTCAGCACCAGCCAGTCCACCACCTCGCACCACGTGCGCAAGCTCGCCGACGTCGGCTTCGTCCGCCTCCGCAAGGAGGGCACAGCCACGATCGTCACCGTCAACGAAGCCTGCTGCGCCGGGCTACCGCACGCCGCTGACGCCGTCATGGGCCTGCTCGCCCCGCGCCCGCGCTGCCCTGACGACGTGCCCGCCGACGTCACCGTCCGCGCCCTCGAACCCAGCGACTGGGCCGTGGTGCGGCGCATCTACGGCGAAGGCATCGCCACCGGGATCGCGACCTTCGAGACCACCGTGCCCAGCCGGGCCAGCCTGGACGCGAAGTGGCTGCCCGAGCACAGGTGGGTCGCCGAACTCGACGGACAGGTCGTCGGCTGGACCGCCGCCAGCCCCGTCTCCGGCCGCGACTGCTATTCCGGCGTCGCCGAAACCTCGATCTACGTCGCCGACGGCCATCGCGGCCGAGGCGTCGGCAAAGCCTTGCTGTACAAGCAAGTCACCGCCGCCGACGCCGCCGGACTCTGGATGCTGCAAACCGCGATCTTTACCGAGAACCGCGCCAGCATCGCCCTGCACCACTCCGCCGGCTACCGCACCGTCGGCATCCGCGAACGCATCGCCCAACTCGACGGCACCTGGCACGACACCGTCCTCATCGAACGCCGCTCACCCGTCAACTAACACCAGACCGGCGATTCGCGAGGACACTGGAAGCGTGGATCGGCAAGCAGTACACGACGAGATCGACCGAGCGCGAGCGAACTTCCACGAACTCCTCGACCACGCCTCGGACGTCGATCTTCGCCGCCCGACCAACGGCACCCGGTGTAACAACAACAACTGCTGTTCCACATGCTGCTCGGGTATCTGATCATTCGGGCGCTGCGCGGCCTGATCGTGACGTTCGACCGGCTCCCCAGCAGCGCAGGCCGACGCTTCGCTCACGTGCTCAACGCCGTGACCGCGCCCTTGACGCGGTGAACTACGCAGGCGCCTGGCTCGCCGGCACGGTGCTGCCCCGGCGAACACTCGGCGCGCTATTCGATCGAGTCGTCGGCTCCCTGCACCGGCGCCTGGACATCGAGACCGAGGATGACCTCGCGCGGTCCATGCGCTTCCCGACTCGGTGGGATCCGTTCTTCCGCGAGACGATGACCCTCGCCGACGTCTACCACTTCCCGACCCAGCACTTCGACTTCCACCGCGACCAGTTCACGCTCGCCCTATGACCTTGGTGGGAGCCGGGATACACCTTGGGGGAATAGCCGATTTTCTGGCGAGAAACCCGACACCAGCGCCACCCCCTGAAAGCCGCTGACCTGCGGTTTTACAGTGCTTAGGGGGTGCGCAGGGGGTTCATCTGTGGACCCTGGAGGAGGTTACTCCAACACCCCTGACCAACTCAGGGAGCTGAAGGCCCTGCTGCGCGAGCTACCCAGGCCAGGCACTCCCACTGTTCGGCGCGAACCTGCCCAGCTTCCAGATCGGGTGAAGAAGCTCACCACCGAACAGGTCGAGGAGCTGATCAAGGACTACCAAGCGGGTGCAACGGTCTACGAGCTGGGCGAGAAGTTCGGAACATCCCGGCAGGCGGTCGGAAAGATCTTGAAGCGGCATGGCGTCACGATGCGACGGCGAGGACTCTCGCCGGAGCAGATCGACGAGGCAGTGCGGCTGTACGAGGGCGGCTGGTCGCTGGCACGCATCGGCGACAAGCTGAGCGTGGACTCCACGACAGTGTGGAACCGGCTACGGGTCCGAGGGGTGAAGATGAGAGATACGAGCGGGAGAGAGCGGTGAGTTCCTGGTCCATTTCCCGACGCCTTCGCCAACGTAGTTTGATCACAGCCCGGCGAACAGTTTCAAGACCGCCGCTGACGGGTAGCTGGAGAGTGACGCCACGCCGTTAGCAAGATTGATTGGGATCAGCGCGCCTTCGTTGTGGTAGCTCACCAATGACGGCAGAGTGGCAAGGACCCGGTCGAAACCGATGAGATCGTCGATGGAGGCTGGCTTGTCCTTGTCGTCCAGATACTCGCCAGTGGGCGCGTTGAGCACCATCCAACTGTAGGGATCGAGCTTGACGAAGACTTTTTCCCCGTAGTTGGTGCGGTAACCGTAGGGGTTGACGAGATCCGGCGTCCGGTAGACCTCTTCCCGGACGTACCTGTGGGACAGCACCGCATAGCGCGGTAGGTCGGTAGATTTCACCGGTGACGACAGGGCGGCGAACTCAGCTAGATGATCGACGAGATGCCCTGTTTTCTCTTGCCCGATGAGATAGATGGGGTGCTTTCGGATTGTGGCCTCGGCGAGCAAGGACCGAATCGCGGGCACCAGCTTGGAATACTGGCCACGAAGGGTCAGCGGACCGTCCTTGATAAGCAGAAGGTTGCTCAGCGAGCTGAAATCGTCTCGCACCCAGAAATGCCGGACCACAGAGAACAGTAGGAGCGTCTCGTGGATGTTCATGTATGCGCTGGCGAGGCTCTCCGGCGATGAATCTTCGCCCATTTCGAG
>NZ_DATELF010000130.1:0-44149 GCF_035276945.1 Amycolatopsis sp.
GCGTCCGTTGGGCATCGTCGCGGATCAACAGCTCCGCATACACCGCCTTGGCCTGCTCCAGCTCCACCTCGGGGCCCGCAAAGGCCGACCGGTTGGCCTTCGGGTTGCCCAGCTCCCGCCGGTGGTCGTACGTGATATTCACCTCGGCCAGCGCATCGCGCAACGCGGTCTTGCTGAAGCCCCGTTTCCGGGAGATCGGGGTCAGCCGCACATCAACGAGCCGCGTCACCCTGCGACCGGCAAGATCAGCGACGAACCCAGCAACCTCCCGCCCCTCGTAACCCACACCAAATACCCCGCACTCCTCCGTGACCATCATGCGGTAACCCTGTCACGACCGAGAGCCACCCGCTCGGGCAACACCGCAAACCGCCCGCGATGCCGCCGTCGGGGCGCGGTCCACCCTCGGCTCATGAGCAGTCCTTGGCCGTGATGACATATCGCTTGTCGGTGTTGACGTAGCCGTACTGGCCGTTTTTGAGCAGGACCCGATAACGGTGCGGATTGCTCGCGTCGACGTCCGCCCGGAACCGGGTCCTGCTGGGCCATTCCGTCCATTTGTCGTAGGTCTTCGGGTCTTTGAACACCGAGACGGTCTCGGTTTCGTCCCGGACCCGGATGCATTCGGCACCCACGTTGTTGGCCGGTTGCGCTCCGGAGTCGTATCCCGGTGTCCCGTCGAACCGGGTGGCGATGACGACCACCAAGATTCCGGCGACGAGGATGGCGGCGCCGAGCGCGATCAAAACGTGATTTCTTTTCGTTTTACGCGGCTGGTGGGGTTCCACCGGTGGAAGTGGCGGCGGCTCTGCGTTCTTGCCAAGGCTGTCGTAGGCGGCCCTGGCCTTCCGCCACTTCTCCACCCATTCCCGGGAGCCGCCGCCGAGATAGTCGACGATGAGGCTGACGCGTTCCCAGTCCGGGACCACGTCTCGTTTGCTGGTCATCAACTCGCTGAGGGTGCTTTCCGGGATACCGGTGGCTTTCGTTATTTCCTTGTTCGAGACAGGGCCGAGGTTGCCGCGCAGCCGCTCGGCATCGAAGCGGTCGCGAAGTCCCTTGATGTCCACCTTCCAGAACATCTGGATGATCGTTCTGGGATCGCCGTCCTGTTGATCTTCGATGTGTCCATCGGATACCACCCGCGCAATTGTGGTCACCGCTACAACGATCCGGACACCGACCCCCGAAACAGACCCTTTCCCCAGGTCGAATCACTCGAATCCGCTCGAATCCGGCCGGATCCGAGATCGCTCGTCGGCCGCGCCAAGCCTCCCTACGGTGACCTCACCACCGAATGCCGGTGGTGACGATGGCGAGGAGGAACTCAGATGAAGAAGGTGATCGGTACCTCGTTGGCGACGGCCGTAGTGGTGGGCTTCGCGGTCCTCGCGAGCGGGACCCCGACCTCGGCGGTCGCTGTGCCCACCGCCAATCTCGGCGCGACAACTGTGGACAACCAACTCGGCGAAGACGACGACACCGCCGTCGAGGCCGCGCAGAAACCCAAAGAAGGAGAAGTCGTCAAAGGCCACCGGCGAATCCTCCTGGTCACCTACTACACAGCCAAGGACTGCGTCGTTCACCCCAACTATCCGACCAATCCGGGCAAGCCGTCCTGGACGATCCAAGAGGGCGCAAAGATCATCTGGCGGTACAACGTGACCAGCAAGGTCGCGGCCATCTCCGACCCGGCCCGCGACGGGTTCCCGCATTGGGGATTCGTCGAGGACAGCACGTGCATCGGGAAGTCGACCGGTCAGGATCCGCACAACTACACGGTGACCGAGAACGGTAAGGAAGTGGTGAAGAAGACACCACCCTATCCCGCCGGCGTGCCGATGCCCCAGCGAATTCTGTCCGGCCGGAGCCAGTACGCACCGTTCTGGCGACAAGTGGACTGGCGGCCCGACCACGGCGCGGAGCCCACCAAGCGCCACACGATGACGCACAACGCCACCCTCCGGGACGCGCCGCACCGGTTCGTCATCGGAAATGTCTACAACACCTGGGAGGTCCGGCCGACCAGCAAGACCCAGGACGGCTACACCGAGGTCTATGTGCCCAGCCTCGGGCGCTGGGGCTGGCTCCAGCTCTGATGACACCCAGTCCTCCTGCCGCTCGCGAGCGGTCATCGGTGTTATTTCTGACAAACGAGAGGAGAATCGATCATGAGCCGTAGAGCCCAGCAGGGTGACGCGAAGCTTCAAGCGAGGATGATCCGGGTAGCGGTCGCTTTGGCCGTGCTAGCCGGCGCCGCGATTGTCGGAACTCAACCTGCGTCCGCCGCGACCAGCGCAGGTACCGGCCAGGCGAGCGCGAGTACTGCCAGTGTCGCGCCCAGTTGCGTGCACTTCAAGCAGAACTTCTGGGGAACGATCCGGGTACACAACACCTGCCGGTCGTGGCAGCGTGTAAAGGTGGTCAAGCGGTACGTCTGGGACAGCGGGTGCAAGCAGTTGAAGCCAGGAGAAATGTTCTCCACCTGGAGTCCAGCCCGCGTGGACCGTCTCGAACGCTGCTGATCACGGTCCCGAGCACGCATCCAGACAGCCGCAAGCCGCGTTGAGGAAAGCCGTCCTGTGCTCTTTGCCTGCTATTGCCGGTGAGCACAGGACGGTCCATCGAGGTCTTCTCAATAGTGGGTGGATACCAACGGCACTAGGGAGTCCGGCCGACTCAGGTACACAGGAATGCAGCAAGTCATACAATGGACGCTTGGATGTTCCTGGGGAACCGACACACAGAGCGCGAGGTGAGTAATCCACATGCGACCCAGACATCGCGAAACTGGAACACCGTGGACTGTCCTAAAGAGGCAAGCACATCACCCTCGAGTCGACAATCGTGGCTTCACCCGCTAGGGCACAGTGACAATCCACTCGGGATTCAGAAGAAGATCAACAGCGGTCACGGCGACCGCCTAACGAGCTAAGGGATCCTTCCATGGGAGTACTCGTAATTCTGATCATCATCGGCCTTGTTGCGTGGGCCATCTTTCGAGTGCAGGTGGATTCCCGGCTGCGTCAACAGGACGCCGCGGCAGGGATCGTCGCCAGGTTTGGCGACCTGCGCCTGACCAAGAACGAACTGTTCGAAGGACCGGAGAGCATCGCCCTGCGACACTCGCTCGAAGGACTGGAGATCGACTTCGCCATGTCCGGCAGTATCAATCGAGCCGCTGGACGGGTGACCTTGACCCGTATGGCGGTTCTCGGGCCTGGAGCCTGGGCGGTCAAGAAAGGACGCAACAAGAAGACCGACGACCGAGAAGGCTTTCTCACCATCGTTGGCCCCGGCGTAGCGATCACCAGACAGGTCCCTGGACGGTCGTTTGCGACCGCTGCCGAGTTCGTGGCAGCCTTCAAAGCTCAGGTTGCCCAGGTGACGACCGCTGAGACCGTACAACCACCATCCGGTGAAGTTCACGGCCGGGAAGAGAAGCAACCGGGAATCGAGAACCCCAGCCTGCCGAGTGCGCAGCCCATCCCCACAGCAAGGCCGGCAGTTCGGCGAGCAACACAACGGCAACCGGGAATTCGCAGGCCCTCGACACCGCACGACTCAGCACCACCGAACCATTCATAGCGATCACGTTCCGGGATCTGCAGGCAGCGGGCCGGTCGACGGCGACGTTGATCTGTCGCCCTGGTTCAGACCGAACCGCCAAGCTGCGGCGGACGGCCTTAACGGTGAATGTCCGGCCGCAGGCGCGAAGTGGGAGAGGTGTCCAGGTGGCAAGCCGTGGTCAAAAGAGACGAGGCCGACGGAAACCTCCCCGAAAGCAGTCGACCCCAGCTCCGCCGCCGAAGGAGGATTCCGCAAAGGTGTCGGAGTCGGACAAACCGGATAGGGCGAGTACGCCGCAGACTCGGCCTAAAGCGAAGAGTCGCACGGAAGCGCGACGGAAAGGGTTTCTCAGCATCCCGGAACGGCCGAGTCGCCTGCTGTCTGGCGCGCTGTTTCTCGCGATCATCTCGGTCGGGTATTTGGCGGCCCCTGCGGTCGTCGATCCGGCGACGGTTCCGCGGCCATGGTCCTACATCACCGACGGGCTGTGGGCGCTGGTGGTGTTCGGCGCGACCTCCACACTGGGCTTCCTGTTGTACTGCCTGACGTTCTTCCGCGATAGCGAGCCGACCAGGAAATTCTTGACAGGGATTACTCAATATGCTGGGACCGGTGCCGTGATGGGAACCCTGCTTGGATGCCGAATGGCCATACCGCTGGTGGCAGCATCAAAGACAGTGGGACAGCCGTTCACCTTCGTCAGTTTCCTGGGAGTAGTGAGCAACACCGCCACCATGCTTACCCTGTTGATGATCGCCATGTGCTGGAGAGCCTCACTGGGCCTGGCGATGGAGTGCGCCCGCGTCAGCGCAGACGAAGAGACGCCACGGCACTGGACCCTGCCGGATTTGATGAAGACCAAGGGGCTGGTCGCGATCATTGCTCTCACCGCCAACCTGGTCGGAGGCCAGGCTGCTTGGGCGGTGTGGATCATGCTGAACTAGTACTTCAGCCGTAGTTCGTGATCTTCGTGGTTCTTGGTGGGATTGTTGCTGGTAGTGGGCTTGCTGGGCGTGGTGTTGGTGGCGTCGTCGCCACCATGACCAGTGCAGGAAGGCGGTGATGTCGTCGGTTTGGTCGATGACGAGTCGGGTGAAGAGATGTCGGATTTCGTTGAGGGATAGGGTAATCAGTCCTGCCGGTGTGGTCAGTCACTCCCGGCTGTCCAGCCACAAGTGATCCCCGACCCCGGTCCAAGCCCGTCGGGTCCACGAGGAATTCCCGGGGCTTCCTGGGCCGCCTGCCGCGAGGGAAAGCCTCCTCGCCGCAACTGGCAGCGCTTTCCGCACAGGCCCGTCGGTACTTCCACCTGGAAATACCACGGCCCGTGTGTCCCGGTGGTCGGGGTGCGGGGCTACGAGTTCCTCCGGAAAGCCCGTCGCCTTCGCCGATCGAAGATCGCCATCCGCGTGACACCGGCGCGACACACCCTGGAGCGGTCATGTTCCGTCTGGACGGCGGCCGATAAGGTTGCCGCAATGGCCCCGCATACCACACCAGCTGTCGATCCCACTCCTGTCGGCGACATCTCGGTCGAGGATCTGATCACCCGCGCCGCGGACCTGAAGGGCGAACTGGTGGCGTTCGCCCAGAGCCCTCGCTTCGCGAGGCGACTGGACGCGCTGCTGATCGATGCCGCCGATCGACATGGCTACCTCGATGAGAGCACGGCCATACGCACCATCGACCACTTCGCGCTGCAATACCGACTCTCCGACGGGCGCACCGTCGTCGAGCGGTTTGTCGCCCAGCGGCGTCCGCAGCTGTCCGATGACGAGCAGGCGATGATGCTCGGCTGGCGCGACGTCGTCGAAGGGTGCTTCGAGGTTCGCCAGTTCGACGGCGACGCCGTGGAACTCCACAACCTTCTCGACGATCTCACCTACCGCGTCTACTCCAACATGGGGCGCAAGCCGTTCACCAAACTGCGCAAGGGAATGTTCGTCATTGGCCGCATCGTGCCGGTCCACCCGGCAACCGACGCCTGGCTGGTCAGCGGCCACTTCGTCACGTTTCCCAAATCCGCTCGACACCAGATTGCCCAGACGGCGGTTCGCGAGATCACCGCTCGCCCGGAACTGCTACGCCGCAACCCCGCCCTGCTCCGGCGAGCCGGGGAAGTCCAAGCCGAGCACCGCGCGGACTTCGTCGCTCAGGTCGGCTCCGACCTCGTGGTGCTGCCACCGGAGGAGGCACAGGAGACCTTGCGCGAGCACTACCGTCGCCTGCGGCAGAAAGCGGTTGCAGACCTCGACGGCAAGGCAGCCAAGCACGCCGCGACCAGGCGCCCCACCCCCGAGGAGATGGGCCGCCTGCCCGACGAACTGCTGGAAGCCGACGACATAGCGCTGATCTATGACGAGAGCGAAGGACTCAACTACTACCGCGACTTCGGCCACCTCGACGCACTCTTCGCCGATCCCGCACTGGCCCGGGCCCGCACGAACCTTGCCCAGTTGCGCGAGTACCTTCATGACGATTCGGTCTCGCCGCTGGCGATCCGCCGCCTGGTACAGCGCCACCCCGACGGCGCCGACCCCGTCTTCCGTGCACTTCTACGCAAGCCCGGCTTCTCCTGGTCGCGTGACGGCGAGAGACTGCTCCGCCGCCACAAGAAGGCCTTCTTCGACCGGGAACCGATGCCGAGTGTCTCGATCATCGGCGAACGCCTTGCCGCACTTCTCCGCACCGGATAGGTGAACCACCTCGACGGCGCGAACGAACGCAGTTTGGTCAGCAAGCGGCGGAGTCGACACGTTGAGGTCAGAGGGTGATCCCCAAGCGCTGCGCCAGCGAACCACAAGGGCTGCCCCCGGTCACCTTCGCTACCTGGTCGGGTCGCCCAGCCGGCCCGCCCCATGCCGTCGTGGCTGAATCCGGCGTCGAAGGCGGCTACCTCGTCATGCAGCGCATGCCGTACCCGGCACAAGCCCCTTACATCAGCGTCGGTGCGTTGTGCCCCACGTCGACGTCAGCCATGCCAGGTCGGTCACGGCCTGCTGCCGCGCGTTCTTGGCGCGCGTGAACAGCGCGTCGGTTTTGGTCAGTACGAGGGTGTACGGCCGGCCCTCCCGCCGGGTCTGGTGCCGCACTGGCAGCCCAGCCGAGTCGATCTGGGTGTGCACGTGCCGGCGCCCTTCCTTCGCCAGGGGCCACTCGAAGATCCGCCGCGACCGGGAGCGGAGAAACGTTCCCAGCGTGTCACAAAGGTCGCACCGGCACCCGGTCCATCCGATCGACCAGTCGTCTTCGTCACGCAGCGGCCTCGCGACGATCGCGCCGAGCCGCTTCGCGCAGTCGCGGGCGACCGCGTCGAGCCCCGCCGGTCGCCGTGGGTGCGCCGACCGCAGCGCCGGCATCAGGCACTCCAGCACGGTGTCCCTGTACTCGCGCAGGGCTGTTGTGATCTCGTCGCGCAGTGTGTCGGCGGCGGCCTCCAGCAGCCGCACCAGCGGCGAGCTGAGCATCTCCAGTTGTGGCTGGCGCAATTCGGTTCGCGCGGTGGTGGTCCAGGACTGGAGCTCGCCGGCCATCCAGTGCCAGGTCCTGGTGGCCAGCAGCCGCGCCACCTCCGGCGCCCCGGCTGCACGCAGCGCCCCGCACAGCCCTGGCAGCCTGTCGATCCACTCGTATCGGTCGGTTGCGTAGTGGCGCCCTGGCCCGAACCACCCGTCGATGACGTTCCGCGTCCGCTGCTCGCCGTATCGCCCGGCCACGGCAGCCAGCCCGCCTGCATGTTCCTGCGCGAGCGTTTCGACCCGGAACGGCTCCAGCAGCATCACCGCCGTCCCGGCAACGTCGAGGCCCGCTGCCACGTCCAGGGCCGCGCCGAGCAGTCCCGGCTGTGTCGCTGTCTTTTTCCAGAACGGCGCGAGCGACTCCGCCGCAACACGTGCGCCCTCCACGTCTCCCGCCTCGATGCGGTCGCGGAGTTCGTGCAGAGCCCACTGCGATCCGGCCTCGGCGCGCGCCGCGAACGCCCGGTCCAGCGGCCATACGACAACCGCAGCCCGCCGGTACCACCGATCCAGGGTGTTGCCGTAGTTGCCCATGTAGCCCTCGTACTCGGACTGGTAGGGCTCCAGGTCCCTGCTCGGGGTGGTGGCACACACCTCGTGGTCGGGGACGTGCAGCGTGATCGGCTCGCCGCCGTTGCCGTCCGGGCTTGTCCACCAGCCGAGGGTGATCTCGTCGTCGATCAGCGAGTGGAGCTGATAGTCGTCGGGGGTCTCGTCCTCGTCCTCGTCCTCGTAATAGTCGTAGTGGTCCCAGGGGTCGCTGCCGGAGGGCTCGGCGTCCCAGGTCTCCTTCACCTCCGCGAGGGCCAGCACCGCGTCGCACCCGGCCTGCTCGGCCGCGGCGCGTACCAGCGCGGCTCGCTCCGCGTCGGCGCCTTTGAGCCGGCGCCAGTTCAGGCCTCGCTGGGTGTATTCGTGGTCGAGCAGGAAGACCAAGCGGTTAGGCGTACCGAGGTCGCGGCCGCCGTACCGAGAGGTGGCTGGCGTGGTGAAGTGCTCGGTCAGGCAGTGCGCCAGCTCGGTGGCGGGGCCGGTCGCCGGAGCCGGGGGCTCGGTGACGGCCAGCAGGTTGAACGTGAGCGCCACCCGGTATCCGGACCTGACCGGCGTGACCTGGTGGCGGCAGTCGGCGTAGAAGGCGAGGAGGGTCAGCTCCTCCTTTGAGGCGCGGTAAGCCCTGGTCTCGCCGTCGTGGTCGATGACCAGTTCCCCGCCCGTGTGTGCCGAGGGCAGTGACACCACCAGCGTGCCCACCATGTCGTCGTGCTTTTCCGAGTCCTGGTGGGGGAGGAAGAACTGTCCCTTGCCGTAGACCAGCATCGAGTGCGGCTCGGCGCGCAGCCGTGCCGTCCGCGGGAGCCCGAGCTCGTCGCGGAAGTGCTCCAGCGCGCCGTCCAGCAGCGCCGTCCAGCCGAGCCCGCCGAGCGTGAACTGATCCGGCGTGAGTTCCCAGGTGTCGCGGACGCTGGTGTCTGTCAGCGTCTCCTCGCCCCGGCCGAACATCGCCGACCGCGCCAACGCGATCAGCTTCTTCGCCATAGGCGCGCGGACTGGAAGGTTCACCGGCCCGACGCCGGCCACCTCAAGCTGGAGGAGACGCGCCGGAGCCAGCAGCTCAGCGCTGAACGACCCGGTCGGTTCGGAATCGTTGAGTAGTCCCGCCAGTCGTTCGCGCGCCGTGGTCCCCATATTTCCTCGCGTACTCGTCGTGTTTCTTCCGCAGCGAGACTGTAGCGGCGGCCGGCAGGGAACCGATTACCAGGATCACCTCGTTATGACGGGAACGAGCGTTCCGGGCTCGATTAGCTCACGCTGTGTGGGGTGACTTCCTGCGCCGAGTGGCCGACGCGGCGCGGAAGGCCTGGTCGAGCGAGAGCGACCCACGAGTCTAGGTGCCGGCGGTCAAGCCAATGCCGGCGTGCCAGAGGAGGGCTTGCACAGAGCGTAGGTTGTTGCCGGCCGCCAGCGACAGCCTGGCGGCGCCGTGCACTTGGGTCCGAGCCCGCGAAGCTTGACGCGAAGCGCGCAGCCCCACCTTCGAAGAACTGTGTCAAGGCAGTACTCAGAACGGCGACCGCGGTCGCACGCGGCCCGATTTCGGGCTCCGTTGCCGGATCAATTGCCCTACATTACGTGGCTGTACCCGATACTCAAAAAGTGGCGGTCTCATTTTGACCTGAACTAACCAACACCAGGTGACACTCGACGATAATTTGTAAGCTCTGGGTTCGAGCCCCAGGCGCCCGACTCCTCCGCCTGCTCAGAGCGCCGAGGCTTCACCCCTGTTGATCTTGGTGCCGCTGATTCAGGTCACGGGACACGGCCGGTCATCGCCACGATCCGATCGAGCAGTGTCGCGTCGGGTGCGACGTCCGTCGGGGGAGCCCACAGATTCTGGACCGGGGCATTGGGGACGAACCCGGCCACGTGGTCGAAGCAGGCTTGCAGGGTCTGCTCCGGCAGGTCGAAGGACTGCTTGGTTGCCTTGGCGATATCCCAGCCGTGCACGACCAGTTCGGTAAGCGCGATCTTGCCCCACAGCCCGTTGGACAGGTTCAGACTCCCCACGTCAGCGCTACCCTGCCAGGCCTCGGGGTTGTCCCACGCCTTGCCGAGCGTCTGCGCGTGCCGAGCCACGTCGTCCCGCCAATCCGGGCCCAGGTGCGCGACGTCCGGGTCGGCGCCGAGGCGTGCCAGCTCGCCTTCGTCCTGCTGCGCGATCGCGGTGAACGTCCGACACCCCTGGTCGACGTGGCCGATCAGGTCGCGGACGGTGTACTCGGTGCAAGGGCTGGGACTGGTGAGCTGGTCATCAGTCGCACCTGCCAACAGGTCGATCATCCGCTGGCAGGCTGGCTTTAGGTCGATCACGAGTCTCCTCCAAGTCCACGGATGCCTTCTCAGGGGTACAGACCGTCGGCAGACCCGCGACTCATCGGTCGCGCGATCAGTGCCGCTTTACTGCCACTGATCAGCGAGAAGATGGCGGAGGAGGAGGTCCGAATCGACCGGCCTGTTCCGGGCGGCGGTGCGGCGCAGAACCGCATCGGGCCAACTTCCGGTGATGGCCGGCTTCGTGCTGATGCTGACCGCACTGTCGGCATCAGACCTGGCATTGGGCGTGGTGACCGGTGCACGCCTGACAACCCACGTGTTCGCGGTTACTCGGCGTGGCGCTGCTGTTCGTCGTCGCGCGGCACCATCGAGACGGCCGGACAGCGAACTCGCGCCCGGACACGAACGGTCGCGCAGCGGCGTCGTCGCGCGAGCGGGCACCATGCGGCCTGGCATCATGCCCGCCCCGAAGGTTCGGCCAGACGATCAGCCAAGGATAAGCGGGAGCTTTGCGGCCAGCTCGCCCAGTTCGGCCTTCTCCGCGTTGGTCGGGGCACGTCGTCCAGTGCAGACCAGCAGCGCGTCCTCGTCGGACAACGACGCGGGGAACGCGGCCCCGGCGATCTTCTCCAGCATCTCGCGGGACCGGGCAAGGGTCTCGGCGGGCGGTTCCGCCGCGCCCGGAAGGTTCGCGTTCAGGTCGAGGTGGTGCAGGGTCCACTCCAGGACGTACGCGGAGAGATAGTCGCCCACGGCAAGCACCTCGTCGCGGGTACTGACCCGGAGGTCCGGGTCGGCGAGTTCGGCGGCGCGCCCGGCGGCGGAGCCGACGTCGTCGAAGTGGAACTTCAGCAGCCGCGGCTCCTCGTACGCGGCGGCCAGCCGGACGATCAGTGCGTCGAGCGGGTCCTCGCCGGTCGGCGGCCTTTCGGCGACGGTCCAGTAGGTCACCGCGTCGCGGGTCGGCTCCGACTCGGCGGGGGTTACGAGCGTGATCAGGACGTCCTGGGCGCCGATGACCAGGTGGCACACCAGGTCCCGCACGAGCCAGCCGGTACAGCCGGACGGCTGTGCGAAGTCATCGTCCGGGAGTTCGGCGACGGTTGTGCGCAACGCCGTCCAAGAGCGTGAGAAGAGATCCACGGCCGCAAGCTAACAGCGCCCGGGCCGTCCGGCGACCGATTTCGCCGCTGGTCGCCCGTGCGGGCCTTGCCGCCGAAGGCTCCGCCCACGAACGGATGCACCGCGTGGACCGCCGACGGATCAAGGTCCAGCGCGCCGGCCAGTTCCGCCGCTTGGAGTTTCGCGCCCTTTCCACTGTAGACGGTCAGGGCGCCGGACTCCCACACCGCGACCGCGGAATGCGGGCATCACCCACCTCGGACGAAAGTTCATCTGTCCGCTTCAGACTGTCTCGGCATGATCACGCGTGGATCCGATACCTGATATGCGTCACCAGCGACGCCGACCTCGCCGACACCTGCTCCAGGTTCAAATCCGGGGCCCCCGCGAAAAGTCGCTCGCCGGCACCCAGCAACACCGGAGCGATATGCAGGCGCAGTTCGTCGATCAGGCCGGCCGCCAGATACTGGTTCACCGTCGACGCGCCGCCGGCGATCGCCACATTCCCCTCACCCGCGGCCTCGCGCGCCCGCTCGAGCGCGGACTCGATGCCGTCCGTGACGAAGGTGAAGGTGGTGCCGCCCTTCATCGGCAACGGCTCGCGAGGGTGGTGGGTCAGCACGAAGACCGGCCCGTGGTACGGCGGCTCCTCGCCCCACCAGCCCCGCCAGTCGAGGTCCCACTCGCCCCGGATTGGCCCGAACATGTTGCGCCCCATCACGAACGCCCCGGCGGCGACAATCTCGTCGATCTCCGCCTTGTTCTCGTCAGGAGTCTCGAACATCCATCTGTGCAGCCGGTCGCCACCTTCACCCAGGGGGTTCTCACGACTCTGGTCGGGCCCGGCGACGTACCCGTCGACCGACACACCGAGGTCACAGACGACCTTGCTCATCGAAGTCTCCTTCTCTCAACTGATTGCGAATTGCAACCGGTTTGGGAAAACATACCCCGGCCGCGACTGGTTGTAAACTGCAATCGGAAGCGAGGTTGGGAGATCCTCTGTGGCGGACGAGCGGCGGTCGGGATGCCCGATCAACCTCGCGGTCGAGGTGCTGGGCGACAAGTGGTCACTGGTCGTCATCCGGGACATGATGTTCGGCAACCGCCGGCACTTCCGGGAGCTGTTGCAGAACTCCGAGGAAGGGATCGCGTCGAACATCCTCGCGTCCCGGCTCCAGCGGCTTACCGAACTCGGCCTCGTCTCACGCGCTCCGGACCCGACTCACAAGCAGAAGGTGGTCTACAGCCTGAGCGAGCCGGCCATCCAGCTCGTGCCGGTCATGGCACACCTGGGCGCTTGGGGCCGCCGCCATCTGCCGGTCACCCCCCAGCTGGCCGCACGCGCGGAGCTGCTGGAACGCGGCGGCCCCGAACTGTGGGAAGAATTCATGGACGAGCTGCGTGAACAGCATCTCGGCATCCCGCGTCCCGAGGGCCGGGAATCCGTCTTCGAGCGGCTGCGCGCCGCCTACGAAGCCGCGCTGAGCACCTGACAGATGTCATGCCGCGCTTCAGCAGCGCGGTTCCGGCCGTGGGGGGAGACCAGTTCCTCGCCATCCGGCAGATGAAGAACCTGGTCCGCGCCGAAATGGCCACCAACTGACTCCGGGAGCGTGGCCGTAGCCGCGTCGCCCACGTCAGGGGACGGCGAGGCCCGACTGGCGCAGCGCATCCTCTACGCGCAGCCGCTCGATTTCCCGCTCGATCCCGTCCGGCACCGTGTCGAGACGATGAGCGACGCCGACCGCGCGACAGGCTTGGGTCAGCAGGGCGTCGTAGGCCTGGTTGGCCGCGCGACGTCGGACAACGGGGGCATCGGCGGCCATCCTGGCCAGTTGCCGGTGAACACGCCGCAAATCCGCGGCAAGGCGTTCGATCGGCGGCCCCTCGGCGACCGGTGGACGACGGTGGCACCACCTCCCGACCGCGCGCACTATCCGGGGCGCCTTGCCCACTACCCAGAAGGCCGCCGCGGGCGCCATCGAGACCACGCCGAAAACGATCACGTTCACGACCGTGCCACCGGTCATAACCCAGGATAGGCACCGGCGCGGTCGGTTGTGAATTTTCAGCCCGTTGCCGTGCACCTTCCGGGCGCGATCAGAGTGACCGGATGGGCAGTGACCGCAACTCGCACCGTCACTGTGAGGCTCGGACCAACAGGGGAGGTTTTCCGGCCCTCCAGTCCCGGGAATCCCGTGGGTGGAGGTGCAGGAGCGATGACAACTCAGGCAAGCAGGCAAAACCAGGTGGAACAGAGCCCGCGGTACGCGCGGCCGGCCGTGCCGGCGGTGGGCGTACCCGACGGTGTGCTGCTGCTGGCCGGGCTCTTTCTCGTCCTTTCTCCGTGGGTGATCGCCTCCACCGGCCACTTCGGCTTGGCGGCGAGCAACACCATCACCGGCCTGGCACTGGCGCTGCTGGCAGTGGGCTTCGCACGGTCGGCCGACCGCCTGCGCACCCTTGCCTGGGTGACGCCGGTGCTGGGCGCCTGGGTGATCGCGTCGCCGTGGGCGATCTGTCGCGGCTCCGGGCTGGTTCCGCTGACCGTTCCGGGCGCACTGCCGTTGACCACGGCGAACTGGCTGAGCAACGTGATCGCCGGGGTCGTCGTGCTCGCGGCCGGGATCGGGCTCACCTGGAACGCGAGCCGCACCAGGTAACCGCTGTCCAAGTGAACTGTCCGCAACGCGCGGCGCTTCTGGCGGGCGGGCCGGGTTTTACCCGGCCCGCCCGCCTACGTCCGGCGTGAGCCGTTCGCAGGAACTGAACATGAGAGGCTTTCGCAATTTAGCTACTCCGGGGTAGCGTGACTCGGCGCACAGCGTCGTGCGCGGTCGGACAGAGGAGCACGCTATGGCCGGAAGAGCTCGCCGCGTGACGGCCACACTCGTCGCCGCAGTGACCGCAGTGACCGCCGGGGTGTCCATCCCCGCGCAGGCCGATCAGGTCACCGACTACTGCCTCGGACAATGCAACGACATCCTGCCGCCGGGCGAGAACGGCAATGCCACGCTGGCCGACATCCTGGCCAACAAGCTTTTCGGCACCCGGCCCGCGCACACCGACGACCAGTTGGCCACCTACGGCACACTGGCGAACGACTACCAGTCCCTCACCAACGCCACCATCGACAGGTTCTTCACCAAGGCGGCCTTCGGCGTGCCCCCCGACCAGGTCGAAAGCACCAGCAAACCGCGTTCGGACGTGACCGTGGTCCGCGACAAGCTCGGCATCCCGCACGTCACCGGCACCACCCGCGCCGGCACCGAATTCGGTGCGGGCTATGTCGCGGCGCAGGACCGGCTGTGGCTCATGGACGTGTTCCGGCACGTCGGGCGGGGACAACTGAGTGGCTTCGCGGGCGGCGCCTCGGCCAACCGGGAACTCGAGCAGACCTTCTGGGCCGCCGCCCCGTACACCGAGCAGGACCTGCAGAACCAGGTGAACGTCATCGCCGGCAGCGGGCCCGCCGGAACGCAGGCACTCGCCGACATCAACGCCTACCTCGACGGCATCAACACCTACCTCAATCAGGCGTACCAGGGCCGGTACTTCCCCGGCGAATACGTGCTCACCGGGCATGTGGACGCGATCACCAACGCGGGTTCGATCGCGCCGTTCACCGCCACCGACCTGATCGCCATCGCGAGTGTGGTCGGCGCCCTGTTCGGCACCGGTGGCGGCGGTGAAGTCCAGTCGGCGCTGGTCAGGCAGGCCGCCCAGGCCCGGTACGGAATCACCACCGGAGACCAGGTGTGGCAGTCGTTTCGGGAGGAGAACGACCCCGAGGCGGTTCCGACGATCCATAATGGACAAAACTTCCCGTACGCGGCCGGCCCCGCCAACCCGCAGGGGGTGGCCATGCCGGATCCGGGATCGGTGACCAGGCAGCAGGAGATCTACGACCCGACCGGTTCCGCGGCCGACTCCTCGGCGACCTCGGCGGCCGGCGTGCTACCGGGCAACCTGTTGTCCGCCAGGCACGGCATGTCCAACGCGCTGGTGGTATCCGGCAGGTACACCGACGACGGCCACCCGATCGCCGTGTTCGGCCCGCAGACCGGGTACTTCGCGCCGCAGTTGCTGATGCTGGAGGAGTTGCGGGGACCGGGCATCAGCGCCCGTGGTGTCTCCTTCGCGGGCACGAACTTCTACGTGCAACTCGGCCGTGGCCCGGACTACTCGTGGAGCGCGACTTCGGCAGGCCAGGACATCACCGACACGTTCGCGGTGCCGCTGTGCCGGCCGGACGGGTCCACGCCGGCCAAGGACACCAACTACTACCTGTACAACGGGCAGTGCACGGCCATGGAAACGTTGGAGGTCAAGGACTCCTGGCGCCCGACCGTCGCCGACGGCACGGCGGCGGGCTCGTACCGGCTGGTCGTCTACCGGACGAAGTACGGCCTGGTGACCCACCGGGCGACGATCGGCGGCAAACCGGTCGCCTACACCAGCCAGCGCTCCACCTACCAGCACGAAGCCGCTTCGATCGTCGGCTTCCAGATGTTCAACAACCCCGACGACATGGCCACCGCGGGGAAGTTCATGGAGTCCGCGTCGAACATCAACTACACGTTCAACTGGTTCTACGTGAACTCGACCGAGACCGCCTACTTCAACTCGGGCTGGAACCCGGTTCGTTCGTCCAATGTGGATCCCAACCTGCCGGTGTGGAACCAGTACGAGTGGCAGAACTGGAATCCCGGCGCGTTCACCTCGGACTACACGCCGGTTTCCGCGCATCCGAACTCGGTCGACCAGGACTACTACGTGTCCTGGAACAACAAGCAGGCACTGGACTACAGCTCGGCCGGGTTCGGGGAAGCCGGCGTGCACCGGGTCAACCTGCTCGACTCCCGGCTGAAGGCACTGGTGACCAGCGGGCGGAAGATCAGCCGGGCGGACGTGGTCAAGGCCATGGAGGACGCCGCCGTTACCGACCTGCGCGGTGAAGACGTGCTGCCCACCCTGCTGAGGGTGATCAACAGCCAGCCCGTGACCGACTCCGCACAGGCGGCCCTGGTGAGCAAGCTCCGGACCTGGCTGGCACACGGGGCGAAACGGGTGGAAACCGCACAGGGCAGCAAGAAATACGTCGACGCGGACGCGATCCGGTTGATGGACGCGTGGTGGCCGCTACTCGCGCAGGCCGAGTTCCAGCCGGGCATGGGCGACGACCTGTTCACCGCGATGATCGGCGCACTCCAGATCAACGAGTCGCCCTCCGGCGGTCAGACCGGCCCGAGCGCCGGAGCGGCCGGCGCCAACCAGTCCGTGAAGCACAAGGGCTCGTCGTTCCAGTACGGCTGGTGGTCCTATGTGGACAAGGACCTGCGCGCGGCGCTCGGGCAGAGCGTGTCCGGTGGACTGGCGCGGAAGTACTGCGGCGACGGCAGCCTCACCGAGTGCCGTTCGGCGCTGCTGACCAGCCTCGGCCAGGCCGCGGCCCAACCGGCGTCGACGGTCTACCCGGCCGACGACTCCTGCTCGGCCGGTGACCAGTGGTGCGCGGATTCGATCATTCACCGCCCCATGGGCGGCATCACCGACCCGTCGATCGCCTGGCAGAACCGCCCGACCTATCAGCAGGTGGTGCAGTTCGCCTCGCACCGCTGAGTCCTCCCACCGCCGGCGGGCCGGCTTCGGTGACTCGCGAGTCCGGCCTCCGCAACACCCGAGTCCGGCTTCCGCAACACCCGAGTCCGGCCTTCGCGGCGGCAGGAAGTGCTTTTACTCGCCCGGCGGACACGTTGAAACACTCCAGGCCGAAGGAAATTTCGATCGCTTCCGCCAACTCTCGTTCCTGCCAGGACAGGAGGAAACCGAGTTGCCGCCCAAGATCGGCGCTCAGGATGGTCTGGATGTTGTCGCAGCTGATCACCCCGTCGCGATCAAGGCCGTTGGCCGGACCGACCGCGACTCCCGTCGAGATACCACGGACCGTCGAGGGAGCAACCCTCACCCGAGTCAGATGCGGCCGGATCAGCTCGCGAGTGAGGGCGAGCGCGGGCCGCACCCTTGTCGAGACGCGCCGTTCGCCCAAGGCAAGGGCGGTCAGCGGTAGGCGAGGTCCGCCGGGGTGTACCGGCAGTTGGCGTCCGCGCCGCTTCCGATCTTTGCCGGCTCGCCGCCCGTCACGCCTTGGTACTTCTCGCAGATCGCGATCTTCCGGCCGCTGTCGCCGCTGATCGTGATCCCGGACAGCTCCGCGGTGTCCCCGTAGTTGGGATTGATTCCGACAAGTGTCTTGGCGGGAGCGGTCACCGTGACGTTCTGCACCACCACGTGGCGCTGGTACTGGGTGCCGCAGTTGCCGCATGACCGGTACAGCTTGGCGATCCCCGACACCTGGAAGTTCCTGATGATCACGGTACCCGGGCCGTTGTGCTGGAAGACCTTGTCCGACGCGGAGCGCGCCCCACCGCCGTCGATGGTCATCACCTGGGACGGTGAGGTGCCCTTGAGTGTGGCCGCGTCCTCGCCGACGTCCTCCCACCACACGTTCCGCAACAGGCAGGAACCCAGGCAGTGCACCCCATCCGCCGCCGGCGCGCCCAGAATCACGTTCTCCAACGCGGCGCCGTTGGCCAGCTCGAACACCGGACCCTGATCTTCGCTCTGCCCACCGTCGCCCAGCGCGCCCGTGCCGGAGTACCGCTTCATCCCGCCGTCCAGCGGGCCCGTGACGTGGATGGTCGCTCCGACCGTGACCGAGGCTTCGGCGGCAGGCCAACCTCCCAACCGTGGTGGGGCCGGCGTCAGCGTGGTGGAGGACGGAACCGACGAGGTCGCAGCAGGGGTTGTCGACTTTGTCGAAGGCGGCTGCGTTGTGGTCTCGGCGGCGACCGGCGCGCCGGGCGGTACCGCTTCACCACTCGAGGTGATGGTCACCAACATGGCGGCCAACACCACCGCGAGCCCGGCCGCGACAAACCCCAGGACAGCCAGACTGCGAGTGGAAACGCTGCGCATACCTTCCGTTTCCTCTCTGCGACAACGGACGTATAGCGCGGGAAGCGGAACATGGGAGGCGTCCAGAAGTCAAGCTAACCGAGGCGAACAGGGTTCACCAGGTCCGCCGCGATGGTCAGCAGAGTCACGGCCCCGCCCACGAACACGAGCGCCATGGTCACGCCGGCGAGCTTCGAGTAGTCGACCGGGCCGGCGGCCGCCTTGCCCAGCAGCTTGCGAATCCCGTCCCGCACCCGCTCGTACCAGATGACGGCGATGTGCCCGCCGTCCAGGGGCAGCAGCGGCAGCAGATTGAACACGCCGATGAAGAAGTTGAAGCTCGCCAGCAACAGGAGGAACAGCACCCACAGGCCCTGCTGGACGGCCTCCCCGCCGATCCGGCTCATCCCGACCACGCTGATAGGCGTGTTCGGATCGCGCTCGCCGCCGAAGATCGAGTGAATCACCGCGGGAACCCGCTGGGGAAACTCGAGCAGCCGTTGCCAGGTCTGGGTGAACATCTGGCCGGTGAACTTCGCCGCGCCGCCGAGTGCCGTGCCCGCGGTGTAGGTGAAGGTGCGCGGGAAAGTGACACCGATCGCCCCGTTCCGCACAGCCACCGTCAGCGACATCCGCTGCCCGTTCCGGAGCACGTCGACACTCGTGGGCCCGCTCGCCTGCCGGACCCTCGTGATCACGTCGGTGTAGGTCGCGGTCGCCTGCCCGCCGACCGCGACGATCTCGTCCCCGGCCCGGACTCCGGCCTGTTGCGCCGGAGCGTCGCTCGTCACCGCGGTGACCTCGGGCGTGCCGGCGAGATTGGGCAGGCCGGTGGTCAGGGCCATCGCGAACAGGACAGCGAACCCGAGAACGAAGTTCGTGGCCGGACCCGCCGCCAGCACGGTGGTCCGCTTCCACGCCTTGAACCGCCACATGGCGCGCGGCGCCTCGTCCGGCGTCACCTCGTCGAGCGTGGTCATTCCCGCGATCTCGCAGAACCCGCCGAAGGGGAGCCACTTGAGCCCGTACTCGGTCTCGCCACGGCGGACGGAGAACACCTTCGGCCCGAAACCGACGAAATACCGCCGGACCCGCATGCCGAAGGCCTTCGCGGTCAGCAGATGCCCCGCCTCGTGCAGTGCCACGGACCCACAGATCCCCAGCACGAACAACACGACCCCGAGCGCGTATGCCAGCACACACCCACCTTGTCACCCCCACCGTCAAGCGCGCGTGACGGTCGTTGTCCGGGGCGCGACTCCCAGGCAAGAGGGCGGATCGGGTACCGGCGGCCCTGGCGGCTCAGGGGGAACCGGTGGCGTCGGCGGTCGCGGCGGCTCGGGTGGCGTGGGCTCGGGACCCGGGCCAGGCGGGATCGGATCGGGAACCGTGCTGTCCAGGGACACCCCCAGACCCCCTCGTGGCACCGGGCAAACCATGGTGACCTCCCTGTTGGGTGTGCTCCGGTGGTCGCTTACCACCGATCGCGGGCGGCAAACCGCCTTAGACTTGGCGCTATGCGCCGACGTCGTCCGGTGACCGAGGTGCCCGACGTGGTGGGGTTGGGCGTCGAAGACGCGTGCGAGATCGTCCGTCGCTCCGGGCTCGTCCCCCGCGGACCGGACGGCGTCGACGAGCCCGGCCCCGGCACGGTGGTCGCACAGGCGCCGGTCGCGCCGGCGGGCGCCGAACAGGGCAGCAACGTGGTGTTGTGGACCCAGCTCGGCCCGGATTCCTCGGCCGACCTCGTGCCGCCGACACCGACGGAATCAGCGTTACAACCGGCCTGAGGCTCCGGGCGGCGCGCACGAGCCGTCACGGGGGTATTGACATCCCCTGAGGCCACCCTCATAGTACGACTAGCGCGCGCTAGTAGAGCGCGCTAACACAAGGAGGTGTTTGTGTCCGGCTTCGACCTCGTGACCATGGGCCGGATCGGTGTGGATATCTACCCGTTGCAGACGGGCCTCGGGCTGGAAGACGTCACCTCGTTCGGCAAGTACCTCGGCGGCAGCGCGACCAACGTCGCGGTGGCCGCCGCACGGTACGGCCTCGACGCCGCGATCATCACCAAGACCGGCGACGACCCGTTCGGCCGATTCATCCACAAGGCGCTCGCCGGCTACCGGGTGGACGACCGGTTCGTGGGCACGTCGCCGCACTTGCCGACCCCGGTCACGTTCTGCGAGATCTTCCCGCCGGACGACTTCCCGATCTACTTCTACCGCTACCCCAAGGCTCCCGACCTCGACATCGACCCCGGCGAACTGGATTTCGACGCGATCAGGGACGCGAAGGTTTTCTGGGTGACGGGGACCGGCCTGTGCCAGGAGCCGAGCCGGTCGGCCACGCTGGCGGCGGTCGAGGCCAGGGATCGCAGGGGGATCACTGTACTCGACCTGGACTACCGGCCGATGTTCTGGGACTCCCGCGAGCAGGCCCGGGAATGGGTCGGCAAGGCCCTCGACCACGTCACGGTCGCGGTCGGGAACCTGGACGAGTGCGAAACCGCGGTGGCCACGCGCGAACCCCGTGAAGCCGCGAAAGCGTTGCGGGACCGGGGAATCTCCCTTGCGGTGGTGAAGCGGGGGCCTGAGGGCGTGCTCGCCGTGGACGACAGCGGCGAGGTGGAGGTGCCGCCGGTTCCGGTCGAGGTGGTCAACGGGCTGGGCGCGGGTGACGCGTTCGGGGGCGCGCTCTGTCACGGCCTGCTCGCCCGCTGGGACACCGAACGGATCATGCGGTTCGCCAACGCGGCCGGCGCGCATGTCGCGGGCGAACTGGCCTGCTCCGACGCGATGCCGACCGAAGAGCAGGTGCTGACGATGCTCAATGGAGGCCGGCATGAGTGACACCGGCACAGCCCCGGCCGAGCGGGTGCTGGTGTCCCGCAAGGATCAGCGTGCGTCTGAGAAGGTCCGGCAGATCGTCGGGAAGCGGGTGCACCACCCCGAGGCGATCGCGGAGGCGGCGGCGCGGCGGGTGAAACCGGCTTCGCTGTTCGGCTCGCACGGCAAGGTCATGATCATCGCGGCGGATCATCCGGCTCGCGGCGCGAACGCGGTCGGCGGCGACCCGCTGGCCATGGCAGATCGCGGCGAACTGCTGGACCGCCTGTGCCTGGCCCTGGAACGCCCTGGCGTCACCGGGGTGCTCGCCACCGCGGACATCATCGAGGACCTGCTCCTCCTCGGCGCGCTCGAAGGCAAGAGCGTGTTCGGCTCGATGAACCGCACCGGCCTGGCCGGCTCCACCTTCGAGATCGACGACCGGTTCGGCTGCTACGACGCGGAAGCCATCGCGCGCATGGGCTTCGACGGCGGCAAGACGCTCACCCGGATCGCGCTGGAGGATCCGACCACACCCAGCGTCCTGGTGGGCACCGCGAAGGCCATCAACGAACTCGCCGACCGGAAGCTGATCGCGATGGTCGAGCCCTTCCTGTCCGGCTGGGCGAACGGGAAGATCAAGAACGACCTGACGTCCGAGGCCGTGATCTCCTCGATCACCATCGCCTCCGGGCTTGGCCGGACCTCGGCCTACACCTGGCTGAAGCTGCCTGTCGTGAACGACATGGAGCGGGTGCTCTCGTCATCGACCCTGCCCGTCGTGTTGCTGGGCGGCGAGGTCAAGCACGCCGATTCGGCCTTCGCCGCCTGGCAGAAGGCGCTTTCCCTGCCGACCGTGCAGGGGCTGGTAGTGGGCCGCTCCCTGCTCTATCCGCAAGACGGCGACGTTGCCAAAGCCGTCGACACCGCTGTGGGGTTGCTATGACGGACAAGCTTCACCGGCCCGCGGGCAGCACCGCCGAGGGGCCGTTCAGCCTGGTGATCACGCCCGAATCCGCCTGCTGGGGGTTCTCCGGTCTGCGCATCCTCGAACTGTCGGGGGAGAGCCGGCAGGTGAGCACCGGCGATTCGGAAACGCTCGTGCTTCCGTTGCAGGGCTCCTGCCGGGTGGCCCTCGACGGGGAAACCTTCCACCTGGCGGGCCGGACCGGCGTTTTCGACGGCGTCACCGACTTCGCGTACCTGCCTCGCGCCACCCAGGCGACGATCACCGGGACCGGCCGGTTCGCCCTCCCCGCGGCGAAAACCCAGCGGAAACTGCCCGCACGCTACGGTCCGGCGGAGCACGTGCCCGCCGAACTGCGCGGTACCGGCAACTGCAGCCGCCAGGTCAACAACTACTGCCTGCCGCACACGTTCGACGCCGACCAGTTGCTCGTCTGCGAGGTCCTGACGCCCGGCGGCAACTGGTCCTCCTATCCGCCGCACAAGCACGACGAAGCACGCGAAGGGGAGAGCGAACTCGAAGAGATCTACTACTTCGAGGTCGCCGACGGCCCGACCGGTCCCGGCATGGGCTACCAGCGCGTCTACGGCAGGGATGAGCGGCCGATCAGCGTGTTCGCCGAGGTTCGCACCGGTGATGTCGTGCTGATCCCGCACGGCTGGCACGGCCCGTCGATGGCGGCGCCGGGCTATGACCTCTACTACCTGAACGTGATGGCAGGCCCGGGCCAGGAGCGGGCCTGGCTGATCTGTGACGACCCGGCGCACGGCTGGGTCCGCCAGACCTGGGAATCCCAGGACGTCGACCCTCGGCTGCCCTTTGGAGCCCAGCGATGAGACTGACCACAGCGCAGGCCCTGGTCCGGTTCCTCGCCAACCAGTACTCCGAGCGCGATGGCGTCGAACAGCGCCTGATCGAAGGGGTCTGGGGCATCTTCGGGCACGGCAACGTGGCCGGGCTCGGCCAGGCACTGCTGCAGGCCGTGCGCACCAGTGACCGGCACGGCAGCGCACTTCCTTACTACCTCGCCCGCAACGAGCAGGGCCAGGTGCACGCTTCGGCCGCCTTCGCCAAGATGCGCAACCGCCTGCAGACCTTCGCCTGCACGGCGTCCACCGGCCCGGGTTCGACGAACATGATCACCGGTGCCGCGCTGGCCACCACCAACCGGCTGCCGGTGCTGCTGCTGCCCAGCGACATGTTCGCCACCCGGGTGGCCGACCCGGTGCTACAGCAACTCGAGGACACCCGGGCGGGGGACGTCTCGGTCAACGACGCCTTCCGCCCGGTCTCCAAGTACTTCGACCGGATCTCCCGGCCCGAGCAGCTCATCCCCGCCGCGCTGGCGGCGATGCGCGTGCTGACCGACCCGGTGGAGACCGGCGCGGTCACCCTGTGCCTGCCGCAGGACGTGCAGGCCGAGGCCTTCGACTGGCCGGAAGAGTTCTTCCGGCACCGGGTGTGGCGAGTGGGGCGCCCCGCACCAGAAGCGTCGGCGGTGGCACGGGCGGCGGAACTCCTGCGGAACGCGAAGAAGCCACTGATCGTGGCGGGCGGCGGGGTCGTCTACAGCGAAGCCGAGCAGGAGTTGCGCGCGTTCGCCGAGGCGACGGGAATCCCGGTGGCGGACACTCATGCGGGCAAGGGCGCGGTCCCGTGGGACCACCCGTGCGCGGTCGGCGGTATCGGCTCCACCGGGACCTCGGCGGCCAACGCGCTGGCCGCGGAAGCGGACGTGGTGCTGGGCATCGGCACCCGCTACTCCGATTTCACCACCGCCAGCCACACCGTCTTCGCCAACCCGGAGGTCACCTTCGTCAACCTGAACGTGGCCAGACTCGACGCGGCGAAGCACTCCGCGGAAATGCTGCTCTCCGACGCCAAGCTCGGCATCCAGGCACTCGCGGAAGCGCTGTCCGGCCGGCGGGTCGACGACGGCTACCGCGCCAGGGTCCGCACGCTGGCCGACGAATGGAACCGCAAGGCCGACGCGTGCTTCCATCTCGGCCACGGCCCGCTCCCGGCGCAGATGGAGATCTTGGGCGCACTCAACGAACTCACCGGCGACCACGACGTGGTGATCAACGCGGCAGGCTCGATGCCGGGCGACCTCCAGATGCTGTGGCGGGCCCGTGATCCGAAGGCCTACCACGTCGAATACGCCTACTCGTGCATGGGCTACGAGGTCGCCGCCGGAGTGGGCGCGAAGTTGGCGGACCCGGGCCGCGAGGTGTTCGTGCTGGTCGGCGACGGCTCGTACCTCATGATGGCGCAGGAGTTGGTCACCATGGTCTCCGAGGGACTGAAGGTGATCGTCGTCATCGTGCAGAACCACGGGTTCGCCTCGATCGGCTCGCTCTCGGAATCCCTTGGCTCGCAACGCTTCGGCACGCAGTACCGGTACCGCAGCGAGCACTCCGGGCTACTCGAAGGCGGTGTTCTCCCGGTGGATCTCGCCGCGAACGCGGAAAGCCTCGGTGCCACGGTGCTCTCCGCATCCACAGTGGACGAATTCAGGGCAGCGATCATCCAGGCGAAGGCCAGCACCACGGTTACCGTGGTGCACGTGGAGACCGACCCCATCGGTCCGAACCCGCCAGGCTCGGCCTGGTGGGACGTCCCGGTCAGCCAGGTGTCCGAACTGGACTCCACACGCAAGGCCTACGAGAACTACTCCACGAGCAAGCGGAATCAACGGCATTACCTCTAGCGCGTCACGGCCTGGCTACCCACAGGCGTGCCAAGAAGGAGCAGACAGTGAAGACCATCGAGCACTGGATCAACGGGGTGGCGGCCCCGGCGGGGTCGACCAGGACCGGGCCGGTGTACAACCCGGCGACCGGGGAGCAGCAGGCCGTTGTCTCACTGGCCGAACCATCCGATGTGGACATGGCGGTGGCCGCGGCGACCAGGGCCTTCCAGTCCTGGGGAAACTCGTCGCTGACCAAGCGGACCAGGGTGATGTTCGCCTTCCGGGAACTGCTGGTCCAACACGAGGACGAGCTGGCGCGGATCATCTCCAGCGAGCACGGCAAGGTGATCGACGACGCGCGCGGCGAGATCGTGCGTGGCCGTGAGGTCGTCGAATACGCGTGCGGAATCGCGGAGGTGCTCAAAGGCAGCTTCTCCGACCAGGTCTCCCAGGACGTGGACGTACACAGCTTCCGGCAGCCTCTGGGTGTGTGCGCGGGGATCACACCGTTCAACTTCCCGATCATGGTGCCGCTGTGGATGCACCCGATCGCGATCGCGTGCGGCAACACTTTCGTGCTCAAGCCCAGCGAGCGCGACCCGACGGCGTCCCGGCTGGTGGCCGAACTCTACGCGGAGGCCGGACTGCCGGACGGCGTGTTCAACGTGGTCAACGGGGACAAGGTCGCCGTCGACGCGATCCTCGACCACCCGGACATCGCCGCGGTGTCCTTCGTCGGCTCGACCCCGATCGCCAAGCACGTCCATGAGCGCGCCACCGCCTCCGGCAAGCGCGTACAGGCGCTGGGCGGCGCGAAGAACCACGCCGTCGTGCTGCCGGACGCCGACCTGGAGTTCGCCGCCAACCACCTCACCGCCGCCGCCTTCGGCTCGGCGGGACAGCGCTGCATGGCCGTCTCGGTCGGCGTCGCGGTCGGCAAGGCCGGGGACGACCTGGTCGAAGTCCTCGAACGCAAGGCGCACGAGGTCAAGGTCGGGCCCGGCGACGATGCCTCCAGCGACATGGGCCCGGTGATCACCAAGGTCGCGCGGGAACGCGTGATCAACGCCGTCACCTCCGGCGCCGAGCAGGGCGCGACCGTGGTGGTCGACGGGCGGGGCCTGACGGTCGAGGGCCACGAAGAGGGCTTCTTCGTCGGACCATCCCTTTTGGACCATGTGACTCCCGGGATGGACGCCTACCGCGAGGAGATCTTCGGCCCGGTGCTCGGCGTCGTTCGCTGCGACACCGTGGACGAGGCCATCGCGCTGATCAACGCCAACCCCTACGGTAACGGCACCGCCATCTTCACCTCCGGCGGCGAGGCCGCCCGCAAGTTCCAGCGCGAGGTCAAGGTCGGGATGATCGGCGTCAACGTGCCCATCCCGGTCCCGATGTCCTACTACTCCTTCGGCGGCTGGAAGGACTCCCTCATCGGCGACAGCCCCATCCACGGCCCCGAAGGCGTTCGTTTCCACACCCGCGCCAAGGTCGTCACCAGCCGGTGGCCGCAGCTGAAAAGCACCGTGGCAGATCTGCACTTCCCCACCCACAGGTAGGAGATCCATCCATGACAACGGCCTCTCGCACCGTCGTGGGCAACCTTTGCCTCGGCTCGGCCCCCGATTCCTGGGGAGTCTGGTTCCCCGAGGACGACCGTCAGGTTCCGTTCACCCGCTTCCTCGACGAACTCGTGACGGCCGGTTACCGGTGGCTCGAGTTGGGCCCGTACGGCTACCTGCCCACCGACCCGGAACAACTCGCCGAAGAGGTCGGCTCCCGTGGGCTCCAGGTCTCCGGCGGCACCACGTTCGGCGCGTTGCACCGCCCGCACGAATGGGACGGGATGGTGGCCCACACCCGTAGGGTGGCGGAGCTGACCGCGGCGGCCGGGGCGCACCACCTGGTGTTCATCCCACCGATGTACCGGGACGAGAGGACCGGTGAGTTCACCGAATCGCCCGAGCTGACCCCGGAGCAGTGGGCCTCCTTGGGAAAGCGGGCCGACGAACTGGGCAAGATCCTGCTCGAGGAGTACGACGTGCGGCTGTGCCTGCACCCACACGCGGACAGCCACATCCAGACCCAGGCGGAAATCGAGCGCTACCTCAACGAAAGCGACTCACGCTACGCGAACCTGTGCCTGGACACCGGTCACGTCGCCTACGGGCGCGGAGACGCCATCGACCTCGTCCGCCGGTACGCGGAGCGAATCGGCTATGTGCACATCAAGCAGATGGACCCGGAGATCATCGAGCAGGTCTACGCCGAGAACCTCGCCTTCGGCGAGGCGGTCAAGCGCGGGGTGTGCGTCGAACCGCCGGCGGGGGTGCCGAACCCGGCCACCGTCGTGGCCGCACTGTCCGAACTGGACGCCGAGATCTTCGTGATCGTCGAGCAGGATCTGTACCCGTGCGCGCCCGAGGTGCCGCTGCCCATCGCCGTCCGCACCCGCGAGTACCTCGGCAGCATCGGCCTCGCCGGCTCCAAGCGACCCGGAGCGCGGGCATGACCGTCCACATCGGAGTAATCGGCACCGGCATGATCGGCCAGGACCACATCCGCCGGATCACCGACGTGGTCACCGGCGCCGAGGTGGTCGCGGTGACCGACGTCGACGCCGAGCGGGCGAAGGAGGCCGCCGACCGCGTAGGCACGCGGGCGCTGCCCACGGGCCAAGACATAATCGCCGACCCGCTCGTCGACGCGGTCGTGGTCACGTCGTGGGGACCCACCCACGCCGAGTACGTGCTGGCCTCGATCGAAGCCGGTAAGTACGTGTTCTGCGAGAAACCGCTGGCCACCACGGCCGAGGACGGCCTGCGCATCCTCGAAGCCGAGCAGGCTTTCGGCAAGCGGCTGGTGCAGGTCGGCTTCATGCGCCGGTACGACGCCGGTTACCGCTCCATGAAACGGGTCATCGACTCCGGCGAGATCGGGGCACCGCTGCTCCTGCACTGCGTGCACCGCAACGCGACGGTGCCCGAGACCTATCACTCGGACATGGCGGTGCAGGACACCGCGGTGCACGAGATCGACATCGTCCGCTGGCTGCTCGACGACGAAATCGTTGCCACACAGGTGATCAGGCCGCGGAAGACCTCGAAGCGGTTCGAGCACCTGCAGGACCCGCAGCTCATGCTGTTCGAGACCGCGAGCGGGGTCCGGATCGATCTCGAGGTGTTCGTCAACTGCCAGTACGGCTACGACATCCAGTGCGAGACCGTCGGCGAGACCGGCACGGTCCGGCTGCCCGACCCGGCCGACGTCTGGGTGCGCCGCGCCGCGCGGCACGGCACAACCGTGTTGCAGGACTGGCGGCCGCGGTTCGCCGCCGCGTTCGACCTCGAGTTCGTCGAATGGGTCGCCTCGATCCGGAACGGACAGCTGACCGGGCCGAGTTCCTGGGACGGGTACGCGGTCTCGGTGATCAGCGACGCGACTGTGGAGTCCCTGCACTCCGGGCGCGTGGTGTCCGTGCAACTGAAGGACCGGCCCGCGTTCTACGGAGGGTGAGCTGAGGATCGCGCTCGGCCCACCATGCCGTGCAAGCCGCCGGTGGCGGAGATAGTCCGCACTGTGGCCAAGATCGGCTACGAGTACATCGAACGCTCACCGCGCGAGGACTTCATGTCGTCCCGTATCGACGACCGAACTGAAGAAAATGCTCACCGGCCGCGCCGGTCAGGCGTCCTCGGCAGGCTCGGCGTCCGGGCTCTCGTCGAAGAGCCGCTCGAGACCGAACTCCTCGGCCAGGCGCGCGAAGATCGGTGTGGTCTCCAAATCCTCTTGGGTCACGCTCATGTCGGTAATGCCCCCTGTCGTTGTACTCCCGCAAGAGTATTGACTCCGGGTAATCTTACCTACTTACCGTGAGCGACCGCAGGATAACGGGAAGAGCTTCACACAGTTCGCCGTCATGACAACCACACCCGTCGAGGACCATAATGATGGTGTAGAGGCGGTGCGGACGATGGCACTTCACGGTGAAGAGCAGCGGCGGCTGTCCGAGATCGAACGGCAGCTCGCCGAAGAGAATCCGCGCTTGGCCCAGCGACTCGCCGAGCTGCGGCCGATGCGGATTCCGAATGTCGTGCTGGCCGTTCTCGGCGCGTTGTTCGCATCGATGATCGGCCTGTTCGTGCTGGTCGCGGCCGCCCAGACGCATGCACCGGTGCTGATGGTTTTCGGCACCGTGCTGACCTCGCTGGTGCCCACTCTGATCATTTGGCGAACCTGGCTCCACCGTCTCCGCTGACGAAAATCGCGAGCGTCACGGAGGCTGTCGGCAATACGATCCTCGCGTGGACGACGGGTACTTCGGAGAACTCGTGGCCGCGAGGTACGACGACTCGACGGGGGAGGAATTCCAGCCCGAGGTCGTCGCGGCCACCGTCGAGGTGCTGGCGGACCTCGCCGGCGACGGCCGTGCCCTCGAACTGGGCATCGGGACAGGACGCATCGCGTTGCCACTGACCCGCCGCGGGGTCGGAGTCCACGGCATCGACCTCTCCCGGGCCATGGTGGCTCGGTTACGCGCCAAACCGGGCGGTGAAGCGATCGGTGTAGCCATCGGCGACTTCGCGACGACCCGTGTGGGCGGCACGTTCTCCCTGGTCTATCTCGTCTTCAACACGATCGCGAATTTGACCACGCAGGAAGCGCAGGTCGCCTGCTTCCGTAACGCCGCCGCGCACCTTGAGCCCGGGGGCTGTTTCGTCATCGAGGTCGGTGTGCCCGAGCTGCGTAAACTCCCGCCCGGGCAGAACGTCGTGCCGTTCCACGTAAGCCCGACCGGGTGGGCGTTCGACGTCTACGACGTCGCCACCCAGGCCATGAGCTCGAACTACGTCGAAGTCGTCGACGGACGAAGCCGGTACAGGTCGATTCCCTTCCGCTACGTGTGGCCGGCGGAACTCGACCTGATGGCCCGGCTCGCCGGACTGCGCCTGCGCGAACGCTGGGACGGATGGACGCGGGGAGCCTTTACCAGCGAAAGCGCCAAGCACGTTTCGGTGTGGGAAAAGTCGCTTGTGGGCAACTAGTCAGTCGCCGCGGGACATGCCGATCGGCACGATGAACCACAGGACGATGAACAGCAGTCCGGTAAGGCTGCCGACGGTGATCATCGCCACCGGCCCGTAGACCACCTTGGCGATCAGCGCCACGGTGTCGGTGACCGCGGCCGCGAGGCAGGCCAGCCCGGCGAGTACGGCGCGGTTCCCGGCGCGGAGGATCTGCCAGCGCCTGCCGGTCCGGAACAGGATCCGATGCCAGGCCGCGGGCGAGGTGAGCAGCGCGGTCGACGCGGCGGCCAGCAGCACGGCGACCAGGTGCATCCCTTTCTCGAACCCGCTCGCCTGGCGGAACTGGGCGGTGAACACCACCGAGAGCAGGAAGCCGAACAGGATCTGCACCCCGGCCTGCGCCACCCGCAGTTCGCTGAGCAGTTCGTTGACGTTACGCGCCAGCCGCTGGTGCGGTGTCTCCTCGTCCTTGGCGGGTTCCGATGACGTGTCTTTGACAGACATGACAACCAGCCTATGAACTGTAGGTCGCCCTGGCATCATTTCCGCGACGGGCGCGGGTGGAGTCGCGGACGACCAGTTCCGGCTTGAACACCACTGCCTGGTGCTCCGGCGGATCCTCGTCGCCGCTGGTCTCCGCGATGAGGATCTCCGCGGCGACCCGCCCGAGCCGCTTCGCGGGCTGGCGGACCGAACTCAGCGGGACGGCGGCCGCGGCGGCGAACTCGATGTCGTCGTACCCGACGATCGCCATCTCCTCGGGCACCTTCACGTCGGCCGAGACCATCGCCTGAAGCACGCCGAGCGCGAGCAGGTCGTTCGCACAGAACACGGCGGTCGGGCGCGCGCTCATGCCGAGCAGTCTGGACCCGGCGTCCCGCCCGGACGCCACGTCCAGCGCGGACGTTTCCAGGACGTCCAGGCGTGCGGCCGACTCGCTCAGCACCTGCCGCACCCCGACGGCACGGTCGGCGCACTGCGTGAGCACGGCCGGGCCGTTGACGAAGGCGAGTCGGGTGTGTCCGGACTCAAGCAGATGCCGCATCGCGAGCGCGCCGCCGGCCACATCGTCGACCGACACCGAACTGGCCTGTCCGACCGGCGCCCTGCGGTCCACCAGGACGTACGGGATGCGGCTGCGGCGCAGGGGCTCGACGGCGGTGTCGACCGGGCTGAGCAGCACCCCGCGCACGCGCTGTTCGGCAAGCATCGCCAGGTAGGACGCCTCGAGGTCGACCCGCTGCCCGCTGTTGCAGATCATCACGTGGAGGCCCTCGCGATGCGCGGCCTCCTCGGCGCCGCGGGCGACGTCGACGAAGAACGGGTTGCCCAGGTCGAGCACGAGCAGGGCCATCATCCGGCTGTGGCCCGCCCGGAGCTGCCGGGCCGACTCGTCCCGGACGTAACCCAGCTCCTCGATCACGGACAGCACGCGGGTCCGCGTGGCGGGCGAGACCACGTGGGGCCGGTTGACGACGTTGGACACCGTGCCGATGGAAACCCCGGCACGCTGCGCCACATCCTTGATTCCGACCATCGTCCCCTCGCTGGAGTGTCGGCGAACACACTAGCACGTCTGTGTGAAACGATTCACGCCAATTTCACTGACGAGCGGGCACTCAGCGACGCGCGTGTACGCGCTCGCGATCGAATGGGCCCTGCTGCCGACGCCGGAACAGCATGAGCACGCGGAAAACCAGGGAAGACGACGTCAGCTGACTTGGCGAGTCGCGTGGGCGACGCCGTTGCGGAGCCGGCCGACGCCCTCGATCTCGATGTCAATGACCGGTGTGATTGTCGAGACGTCGATGTCGTGGTGTGCTCGAGGAACTTCTCGGTGCCCTTGGCCGCGGTGCCGCACATGATGATGTCGCCGGGCCTGAGCGTGAAGTACCGGGAGGCCCACCAGACGATCTGCTCACCTCCGTAGGTCGATGCGACCTGGTCGTTCACCTGCCAGCCGGCGATTCCCAGGATCTCCACGTCTTCGACCGGCTCGCCGACCGCTCGCTCCATGTGCGCGAGCGCCTCTTCGTCGGTCATCTGCGCGAGGTCCTCTTTTTCCGGATCGAAGAACCGGACCAGCACGAACTCGCGGAACGGGTCGTGGCAGATGATCGTGCCGAGGCCGAGCGGTGGCTGCGGACCCGGGTGCACGTTCCAGGACACGACTCCGGGACGGTGCTCGAAGTACCAGCTCAAGTCCGCCTCGAACCAGATGTTGGCGGCATGCAGGAGGCCGGCTTGCCCGTCCACATCGGGCCCGAGCAGGTTCAGCACACTGGCTCGGGCGCCATCAGCGCCGACCACGAACTTCGATCGCACCTGGTAGGTCGAGCCGTCCCGGCGGTCGCGGACGGAACTCAGCCAGTACTCGCCGTCCCGCTCCATCGTGACGAACTCGCGCTGGAATCAGACACGGACCCCCACTCACGGATGGCCTCCACGAGCATGGGTTCGAACCTGTTCCGCGGACAGTTGAGCAGGGCCGCGGGACTGACCGAGGTGTACTGGCGTAGTGGTGCCGCTCGGTGCCCCGGCATTCCCAGCGAGCGGCCTTCGGGCGGTTCAGCGTGGTGTACCAGATGCTGTGCCGCATCGACTCGTGTGGCGCAAAGACTGCTTTGAGCGCTTCTTCGACGCGAGATGCCGCATGATCTCCACAGTGCGCTGGTTGACGAGGTATGCCCGTGGCGTGTGCGCCGTGCCGGGTTGTCGCTCGATATGCGACAGGGCACGCCGTACTCGGTCAGCGCGAGTGCGACCGTCAGGCCCCGCCGGCCCGGCGCCCACGATCAGCACGCTGGTCTCGAGGACTGTCACACGAGGTCGCGCCTCTCTTTCGGTGCTGGATCCGTACTGACAGCGCCGTGGTAGAGGCGGCCCCGGCCGTCGGAACAACGGTCCCGTCAGCTATGGCCTTCAAGAGTTAGATGACCAATTTCTCGGTAAACGTCCTATCACGACGGCCACCGAGACCGCAAGGCCGAACCAAACCCCGGCCAGAGACGTCGCGGGACGGCGCCGTCAACGACGGTCCGGATCGTTAGGCATACTACTCACATGCGCGTTGATGGTCGCGAATTTTAAAGGGACATACTGAAGCTGCTGCCCCGGGAAATCACACAGGAGGATTACGACACCTCCTCGGTCGTCTGGCACGTCTTGCGCATCGCCCGGCACGCGGAGACCCTTTTGGAGTTCGAGGTCCACCGGCCACGCGGGTGGAGCTGGCCAGGATTCCGGATCATGGCCAACATCTACGCCCTGGGCCCGTTGGAACCCGCCCAACTGGCCGAACTGCTGGAAGTGTCCCGCCCCACGACCACCGTCGCCGTGCAACGGCTGGAACGGGACGGCTTCACGGCGAGGGCAGACCATCCAGGGAGCCGTTCTCGCGTACTCATCACCCTCACCGACAACGGCCGTCGTGCGGTGGAATCGATGATCGAACCCCATCATGCGCAAAAAAGGGCGTTGACGTCAGGACTCACGGAAGATGAACTGGGGCAGCTGGCCCGGCTCTTGGAGAAGTTGCATCACTCGCTTTAAGGACCGGACACACGTGAACGGCGGGCATGACCGCGGTTTCGATCTCGAGGCCGCGGTCGAACAGCACCTCGCCTCCGCTTGTCAAGGTTCAAGGTTCGACCGAGCTCGCCACCGACTTGGCGTGCGACCGAACCTCGCTCGGAAAGCTCGGCTGAAATGCACGGGGTCCGCGAAGCCCAACTGCCGTACTGGAGTGAGTTGTCGAAGTACCGTTGGGTGAACTGCAAGCTCCACCCCGGCGCGTCCAGCCAGACCTGCCACGGATAACCCGGAAAAGATTTTTCCGGGAACGCGATCAACTTCGCCCCGTTCCGTGCTGCCTCCTCGAGCAACGCGATGGACTTGTCGATCCCCGCATCGAGGTCAAGGAAGGCGGGCGCGGCCGCCACTTCGTACGCTGGAAGTGTCTACGCCTGCGAACTCCCGAGCTGCGAGCGATTGGGGTAAGGACGAACGTAGCGAAAGACAGCGGGCGCAACCTGTCCAGACGTGTCACGTTCGTTGATTCAGAATCGCTGACCCCGCCGTCTTCTTCGTCAGCTCCCACCAGGTGCACCGGCGCTGGTGCCGCCGACCGACATCCCCTCAGCCACCGTCGTCCGTAACGACGACACCCAGGGTGAGAGCATGGAGCTGATTCGACTTGGCGAGCCCGGAAACGAGCGGCCCGCGGTGCGCCACGACGGCGCGACCTTCGACCTCGGTGCGCTGACCGCGGACCTGACCGGGGACTTCCTCGCCGACGGTGGTATCGACCGCGCCCGTGCCGCACTGGCCGCCGACGAACTGTCCACAGTGGAGGAGACCGGGCAGCGGATCGGTTCCCCGGTGACCAAACCGGGCGCGGTCGTCTGCATCGGGCAGAACTACGCCGCGCACGCTGCCGAGTCCGGAACGACCCAGCCCGAGCGGCCGATCGTCTTCTTCAAGCACCCGAACACCGTCGTCGGCCCCTACGACGATGTGCTCATCCCGCCCGGCGCGACCAAGGTCGACTGGGAGATCGAACTGGCCGTGGTGATCGGCAAGACCGCGCGGTACCTGTCCTCGCCGGAGGAGGCGCTGGACCACGTCGCCGGGTACGCGATCGCCAACGACGTGTCGGAACGAGCCTTCCAGATCGAGCAGTCGGGCGGCCAGTGGTCGAAGGGCAAATGCGCGGAGACCTTCAACCCGCTCGGCCCCGCCCTCGTCCCGGCCGCAGACCTGGGCGACCCCCGGAAACTGGGCCTGCGCTCCTGGGTCAACGGCGAGCCGCGCCAGGATTCGTCCACCTCGGACATGATCTTCTCGGTCGCCGAACTGATCCACGACCTGTCCCAGTACCTGGTGCTCGACCCCGGCGACGTGCTCAACACCGGCACGCCCGAGGGGGTCGCCCTGTCCGGCCGCTTCCCCTACCTCAAGGCCGGTGACGTGGTGGAACTCGAAATCGACGGCCTCGGCCGCCAGCGCTCGGTGCTCCGCTGACCCATCCCCACCGACCATGGACCGGCGCGGCCCTGTCACGAAGTAGCTTCCCTTCAGCGGATCAGCCAGCTGGCCAAGACCAGCTGAAAGCAGGGGGTTCGCGCCTGGCGAAGGCCGAGCGGGGACAATGGGAGCCGTGACCGCCACCCTGTCGAAGCCCGCGCTCAAGATCGGCCCGTACGAGGTCGATCCGCCGGTCGTGCTCGCACCCATGGCGGGCATCACCAACGTCGCGTTCCGCAGGCTCTGCCGCGAGTACGGCGCCGGCCTCTACGTGTGCGAGATGATCACGGCCAGGGCCGTCGTCGAGCGACATCCCGGCACCATGCACATGATGACCTTCGACCAGGGCGAGTACCCCCGATCGATGCAGCTCTACGGCGTCGACCCGAAGACCATGCGGGAAGCGGTCAAGATCATCGTCGGCGAAGGCCTCGCCGACCACATCGACTCCAACTTCGGCTGCCCGGTCGCGAAGGTGACGCGTAAGGGCGGCGGGGCGGCCCTGCCGTTCAAGCGGCGGCTGTTCGGCGAGATCGTCAAGGCATCGGTGGAGGCCGCCGACGACGCGGGAGTCCCGTTCACGGTCAAGTTCCGCATCGGCATAGACGACGACCACCACACCTATCTCGACGCCGGACGCATCGCCGAGGCCGAGGGGGCCGCCGCGGTTTCCCTCCACGCTCGCACCGCCGCCCAGCGCTACTCCGGCAAGGCCGACTGGAGCGCGATCGCCCGGCTCAAGGATGCGGTGAAGACCATCCCGGTACTGGGCAATGGCGACATCTTCACCGCCGACGACGCGCTGCGCATGGTCGCCGAAACCGGTTGCGACGGCGTCGTCGTCGGGCGTGGGTGTCTCGGCCGGCCATGGCTGTTCGGCGAGTTGGAGGCCGCGTTCGCCGGTCGCCCCATCCCTACCGGGCCATCGCTGGGCGAGGTGGCGCGCGTACTCGGGCGTCACGCGGAACTGCTCGTCGAGCACGACGGTCCGGCCAAGGCCATGCGTGACCTGCGTAAGCACGTGGCCTGGTACTTCATGGGCTTCCCGGTCGGCTCCGAGCTGCGCCGGCGCTTCGCCATGGTGTCGTCCCCCGACGAACTGGCCGAACTGATCACTCAGCTCGACCACGACGCGCCCTTCCCCACCGCGGCGGAAGGCCCACGCGGCCGTCAGGGTTCGCCCGGCAGGGTCACCCTCCCGCACGGCTGGCTCGACGACCCGGACGACGACCTCATCCCCGAAGCCGAGGACATGCATTCCGGCGGCTGACCCGCGAGTCCAGCTTCCGCGACGGGCGAGTCGGGCCTCCTCGACGGGCGAGTCCGGCCTCCGCGACGGGCGAGTCGGGCCTTCGCGACGGGCGAGTCCGGCCTTCGCGACGGGCGGTTGGGCTTTGGTAACGGTCGACCTTTCCCGCCTCGACGGCAAACGAGCACGCCAAGAGTCCGCGAGACCGGACCCGGCCAGGCTACGAGCCGCCCGAGTCGTCACCTTCACACGAACCATCCCAGGGTCCGTACCAGTGCCGAAGAGCGTCGGAGAGTCCGTCCGGCGGCCCGTCCCCGGCCTGGAGCCAGGCGACGTGGCCGTCCGGCCGGACCAGGAAGGCACGGAGTTCCGGCTGGTCAGGAGACCGTGCGCGGACGATCTCGACTCGGTCCGCCCATTCCTTCGCCGATTCACCGACTGAACCGGCCAGGTCGAGCAGGACGCCCCGTCCTGCCGCGAGCAGAGCGGTGAGGCGCACAGACCCGGCGTCGGTGACGAGGTCAAGATCGGGCGCCAAGCGGCCAAGCCACGGGTGGGACGAATTCGAGTGCATCTCGTAGTGGGTGTCCAGGCCGGTCACGACTTCGGCGAACGCACGGTTGCCGTCGGGATGGGCGGCGACACGGGTGAGGAAATCGGCGAGCCGATCATCGGTTTCACCCAGGAGAACCTGAGCCTGCGCGTTGGCCAGTACTCGCGCGCCCGCCGCGTGGCGTTCGGTTTGGTAGCTGTCGAGTAGATGCGGAGACGCGGTTCCGCGCACGGTGGCGGCGAGTTTCCAGCCGAGGTTGAACGCGTCGTCCAGGGCGACGTTCACGCCGATCGCTCCGGCCGGTGGATGGATGTGCGCGGCGTCTCCCGCCAGCATGACCCTGCCCTTGACATACGTGACGGCCTGCCGAGCCGCGTTTCCGAACCTGGTGAGCCAGCGCGGGGAGTGCAGTTCGACGTGCCGTCCCAGCGCGGTGTCGACCGCGTTCCGCAGGATTTCCAAGGTGACCGGGGTGTCCTTGTCCGCGGGTGGTCTCGGGTCCTCCGTGATGATCCGGACGTAACCGGGACGTGGAATCACCACGACTCCCGAGGTCACCCCGAAGGGCAGGTCCGCCGGGTCGGCGAGTTCGACGTCACCGAGCAGTGAAAACCTGGTCGCCTTTGTGCCCGGAAAATCGATGCCCGCGATTTTGCGAACGGTGCTGCGGCCGCCGTCACAACCGACAAGCCAGAGAGCGCGGATGCGATATTCGGTGTCGCCGTCGGAAACGATGGCGGTAACCTCGTCGGAATCCTGTTCGAACGCGTCCAGCCGATGCCCCCGCCGGATCTCCGCGCCAAGCTTGACGGCATGTTCTTCCAGCACTTCCTGGACCCAAGTCTGTGGAATCCCGAGCGAATACGGGTGGGAAGTCCGGGCGCCGGGCAAGTTGAGCGTTACCGGCAGGCCCGAGAACGCGGCATGCGGAACCTGCCGGCCTTCACTGACGAATCCCTTTGCGAGCCCCCGGCAGGCAAGGAGATCCAGCGCCCGGGCGTTGAGGTTGAAGCCACGGCAAAAACCCGGCGGTTCGGGATCGCGCTCCAGCAGCACGGTCTCCACACCAGCGAGCCGCAATTCGCAGGCGAGCAGCAGCCCCGCCGGTCCAGCGCCGACGACGAGAACCTCGATCATTGACCGCCCCCCTGCTCCGTTCCTGGCCAGGACAGCGAGCCGTCCCGGATCTCGGTGACGATTCGCCGCGTCCAGGCCAACTCGGCCTCCCAGGTATGCAGCGCGTACTCGACTTCGATCATGAAAAGGCGGGGCAGGCTTCCCGCGCCGACAGTGCTGTTCAGCAGCGTCCTGGTCTCCTCGATGCGCTTGGTCAGGTGCGAGACCCGTTCAGTGAGCGCGTCCGCCGCCGCGTCCGGACCGAGCGCGCCGAGATAGGACATGGCCGCCATGAACTTCGGATGTTCGTGGACCGGCACACGGATGAGTTCGTCAAGCCAGTCGAGAAACTCACGGTGGCCGAGTTCGGTGTGCTCATAGATCGTTCGCTCCGGGCGCTTGCCCTCGCGCACCGTCTCCCTCGGGGAGATCCAGCCGTGCCGGACGAGCACCTCGACGGTGTCGTACAGCGAGCCGGAATTGATCTTGAAGCTGGCGTCCTTGTACCGCTCCCGCAGGACCGAGGCCATCTCGTAGGGATGCATCGGCCGTTCCTGGAGCAGGCCCAGCACGGCCAGGGCCAGCGTGTTGGAAATCTTGCGGTTCGCCATTCGACTCCTATTAGTCGGTTCCTACTATAAGGACCCGGCCAACACCCCGAAAGGACAGGTGAAACCCGGCAAAGGGTCGGGCCAGAACCCGAAATCGGGCAGAAAACTTGCCCTAAGCCCCGTTCGGGTGTCACTGTCGACGGCATGCCGCCGCCCGAACTGGTCCACTACATCGCCGAGTCCACCGGGCTCCCGGTAGCGGTGGCGGAACGGGTGGTTGCCGACGTCGTGGGGTACTTCCGCGAGACCACCGAACAGTTCGTGCGCCGCCGGCACGCCGAGTTGCAGCGCCGCGGGCGCAAGAACGCGGAGATCTGGACAGTGCTGTCCGAGGAACTGGCCGAACGGCGGGTCAACCCCGGCGAGCTGTCCGAGCGGCAGTTACGGCGAATCGTTTATGGCTGAGACGCCTGAGCAGCACCCTGGCTGTGTGAAGGCGCGAGATCGGTGAGGACGAGGAGAACCCCTGATGTGCGGAATCGTGGGATACATCGGAAAGCGGCGGGCCACCCCGATCCTGCTGGAGGGCCTGCGCCGGCTCGAGTACCGCGGCTATGACTCCGCCGGTGTCGCCGTCGTACACCGCGGCCGGCTGAAGGTCACCAAGGCCGCCGTGCGCATCGACGAACTGCGCGAACTCCTCGACCTCAACCAGCTTGGCGGAGTAGGCATCGCGCACACCCGGTGGGCGACGCACGGCGAGCCGACCGACACCAACGCGCACCCACACCTCGACGCCGCGAAACGGATCGCCGTCGTGCACAACGGCATCATCGAAAACTCCGAACGCCTGCGCGCGAAGCTCGCCGACGACGGGGTCAAGTTCGCGTCCGACACCGACACCGAAGCCCTTGCCCACCTCGTCGCCGCCCAGCTCGACAACGGCGCCGAGTCACTCGAAGACGCCGTCCGCGCGACGCTGCGGGAGGTCAACGGCGCATACGGGTTGGTCGTGCTGGATGTGCAGAACCCGGGCCAGCTCGTGGTGGCTCGCAACGGCAGCCCGATCGTGCTCGGTATCGGCGACGGCGAGATGTTCGTCGCCTCCGACGTCGCCGCGCTGGTCCGGCACACGCAGCGGGTGGTGTATCTCGACGACGGCGAGCTGGCCACACTGTCCGCCGACGACTTCAGCACGAGCACCCTGCAGGCGCACCGGACCGCGAAGACGCCGACCACGGTGGACGTCGACGACTCCGACTACGAGCTGTCCGGCTTCGCGAACTTCATGCACAAGGAGATCTTCGAGCAGCCGGAAGCCGTCCGCCGGGCCCTGCTCGGGCGCTTGGACGAGCGCTTCTTCACGGCCCGGCTCGGCGGGATCAACCTCGACGCGCGAGCGCTGCGCTCGATTCGGCGAGTGAAGTTCCTCGGCTGCGGATCGGCCTACTACGCCGGCCAGCTCGGCGCGAACCTCGTCGAGGAACTGGCCCGGCTGCCTGCCGACGCCGAGCCCGCTTCGGAGTTCCGGTACCGCAATCCGGTCGTCGAGGGAGACACGCTCTATGTCGCGGTCAGCCAGTCGGGCGAAACGGCCGACACGCTCGCCGCGGTCCAGGAGCTGCGGCGCAAGGGCGGGCAGGTGATCGGCGCGGTCAACGTGGTGGGCAGCGCGATCGGCCGGGAGTGCGGCAGCGGCGTCTTCCTGCACGCCGGGCCCGAGGTGTCGGTGGCCTCGACGAAGGCGTACACGAACATGGGCGCCTGCTTCGCGATGTTGGCGCTGCTACTCGGCCGCGTGCGGGACCTGTCGGTGTCTGACGGCGCCAGGATCGTCGCCGCACTCGGCGAGCTGCCGGATCGGATCGCCGACGTGCTCGCCATCGAAGGTGAGATCGCCGAGGCTGCGGCGAAGCACAGTGAAGCCGAACGGATGTTCTTCATCGGCCGCGTCCGCACCTGGCCGACCGCTCGCGAAGGAGCACAGAAGCTCAAGGAGATTTCCTACGTGCACGCCGAGGCGTACCAGGCCGCCGAGCTCAAGCACGGCCCGCTCGCGCTGATCGACCCGGGCATGCCGAGTATGGTGCTCGTCCCGGACGACGAACTGCTGGCCAAGAACATCGGCACGATCGAGCAGATCAAGGCGCGCGGCGGACCGGTGATCGCGGTGACCAACGCCGAACTGCCGCCCGGCCTGGCGGATTCGGTCATCCACGTCCCGCGCAGTGAACCGGAGCTGGACCCTCTCCTTTTCACCATCCCGCTCCAGCTCTTCGCCTATCACCTCGCCCAGCGGCTTGGCCGCGATATCGACAAACCCCGGAATCTCGCCAAGAGCGTGACGGTCGAGTAAGGCAGATTAATCGAAACGGTCAGAGGTGCTCGAATCGGTCGGCGTCGAAGGACTGGACAACCCCTGGCCGATATTCGCTAAGCTTGCGCATCCGAAAGCAGGCCGATAGCGATGTACCGAGGATGGGGGGTTCATGGCCTTCAACGCGATGTGGAAGCCCGGACCAGACGCAGCCGCCGCCATGCATGTCAACGGCAACACGACCCAGCCGGCATTGGTGATCTATCTGGACCCGGACAGCCTCGCCATCATGCCACCGCGCGACCAGGACGAATGGCCCGGTTTCATCCGGCTCATGCACGAGCTGCGGGACGGCGCGACCGACGTGGCCGATCACCTCAGCCGGGCAATACACCGCAACGGGGACACCTAGTCGTCCAGAATTTCACGGAGAGCGACGAATATTTTTCTGCGTTCTCACCCTGCGCACTGGACACCGCTACCGACCGCACCACAGAGCTTCCGAGCAACGTGAAATTCTTTCAGGGATGGGAATCCGTTTCCGGAAGGACGTATCCGCCCGCATCGAATTACGGCTCGTAGCAAGTTCTTTTCAAAACTGGATTATTTGCCACGCCGACGCAGTGAGGGCCTGGCTTGGCTGCCAGCCGTGCGATGAAGCGCTGGCTACGCTTCGGTCGACCAAGCGACGCTGACAAACACCGCACCAGCGCCGACCCTCGAATGGCGAAGACCATGCAGGACCAGTTGGAGTGTTGGTGCCCATTCGGTGATGTTGTTGGGATATTGCCGGCAGTTGGGCCGATCGCCGAATGACCAAGCCCAAAGTCCGGAATAGACACCATGTGAACTGGGGTTTCGAGTGAAAGCGAATGACAGAACCCGCGTTCTCAGTTTGGGAATCAAGTTGAGCGGGCGTTGCTGTTCACCGGTGAGCGGGACGGCAACCCGGTACGGCGGCCGAACTTCAACCAGCGCACGAAGTGGACGGAAATCGTCACCAAGATGGGCCTGAAGGGTATGCATTTTCACAACCTGAGGCACACGGGGGAACATCTGGACATCCAAGGCTGGCACGTCCACGAAGGACCTGATGGCCCGGATGGGGCGCGACGACATGCGGGCGGCGTTGATCTACCAGCGGGCGACCAGTGACGACGAACGGATAGCCGACCGGCTGTCCGATCTCGTCGACAGGCACCGGACCGGCGGCACGGGCCGGACCACCGATGACGATGACGGGGTCAGCCGGAGTGCTGGTGCCCATTCGGTGATGTTGTTGGGATGTTGCTGGGAATCGGGTTGATCTCCGAGTGACGAACCCCAAGGTCCACACTAGACACCGTTTGACCTGGGGGTTTCAGCGAAGAGTGGATGGCGGTAATCGAACCCGCGTTCTCGGCTTGGGAACCAAGTGGATCATGCTGGAAAGTGGTCCCTGCAGCTGAGGCCTGCCGGGAGTGCCACCGTCGACCGTGGTTGACCGCCCTTAATGGCACGACAATGGCACAGCGCGCCGCCGACGCGCTTGACCAACCACGAGCATCGCGTTCCTCTAGAATGGGCACATGACCAGCGAGGGAAGCCCAGAGTCCGTGGAGCCGCGCGAGGCTGCTCGTCGTCTGCTGGAGGCGGTTCCCGACGAGCGCGTGTCTGATGCGTTGCTGATGCTCCGGCAGCTTGCCGATGAGCCCAAGACCGAGCGGCCTCGTCGGCGGTTCCGGACAGTCGGTGTGTTCGATGGCGAACGCGACCTGGGTAAGCGGTCGAAGGCGATCGTCCGCGATGAGTTCGGCGGCGGATCGAGCAAGACGGCGTGATCCTGGTCGACACCGGTGTCGTGGTTGCTATGGGTAATCGTCGTGACGAAGACCATGACCGATGTACAGAACTGTTGACGCACCCTCGAACCGCTGGTCCTGCCCGAGCCCTTACTGGTCGAGATTGGCTACATGCTGGGGTCTCGCGGCGGAGCACGCGCGGAAGCGGACTTTCTTCGCGATATCACGGACGGCCTCTACGTCGTGGAGTCGATGATGCTGGCTGACATCGCGCGCGCGGCGGATCTGGTCGAGAAGTACGCCGACCTCCCGCTGGGTACTGCCGACGCCTGCGTCGTCGCCTTGGCTGAGCGCCTCGGCGTGGCGCGCGTAGCAACGCTGGACACCAGGCACTTCTCGGTTGTGAGGCCGCGACACACCGCTTCGTTCACGCTGCTACCCTAAACGGCGCCGCATCCAGAAGCCAGAACCCCTAGGTCCACAGTAGACCCCGTTTGACCTGGGGCTTTCGAGAAAGAGCGGATGACGGGAATCGAACCCGCGTTCTCAGCTTGGGAATCAAGTGGATCATGCTGGAAAGTGGCTTTGACCTGCGGCTGAGCCTTGCCCGGGCGTGCCGCTGTTGACCGTGGTTGACCCCCTCTAATGGCCCGCGAATGGCCCAGCGGGGCGGGCTCCCACCTGCACGGTTCGGGCTGAGGTGATCTCCTCGCGGCGCGGGTTCATCCCTGCCGGGCCGGGTGGTGCCGGTCAAGGGTTTGCCGGAGGCCGCGAAGCGCCCTTGACTGGTGCCGCCCGGTCTGGCTGCCCTCGGGCGCGGCGTGAGGAGATCACCGGACTGTCACTCTCCCCTGATCTCCGAAGCGGTGCCAGGTCCCAGGGCAGCGCCCTGGCCGCCGGAGGCTCCGCTAGATCACGTTCGGCTCGGTGCGCACCACGAACTCTTCCTTGGCGACTGTGCCGTTGAGGACGAGGCGCACACGGAACAGTCCAGAGCTGCCGTCCCGCCTCGCGAGCGCCGCCACCTTGTCGTCGAACTCCTGGCGTGCGTCGGCCTCGGACGTACAGTGTGTGGCCGAGGGCTCGTCGGCGGTGGGAACGAAGACTTCTACTCGGTACCGTTCGTCCGCTCCAGGGCGTACGACGGTGCCGAAGCCGCTTGCGAAGACCCCCTTTGGCCGGGGCGGACGGCCGAGGACGAAGGTCTCCCTGCCCTTGGTCTCCTTCACCCCCAGCCAGTCGTACTGGCCTGAGCGAATCTTGTGCCAGAGCGCCTCTCCGCTGTTACAGAACTCGATCACCCGGTATAGCTGTTGGCCGAGCTGCTTATCGCCGTAAGAGCGGCTGGTGTTCATCGTCAAATCGTACGTCCCGGCGATGGCCTCTCGGACGTCTCGGCGGCCAGCTCGGAGCATGCGGGTCAACTGCTCGCTCAACGCACCTGGGCCGCCGGCCGGAGCGGAGCGGCAGGCCGAGCGGCCCGGCGGCGCGCTTGCGCGCCGCTCTTGATCCCATAGAGCCAAATTCGGCAGGCAGTGACCGTGGTGCGCGTGGCTCGTTGGCGGTCATTACGGTGATGGCCATGGACCTGGTGGCGTGGGCAACGGAGGTAGCTGGCGGCAAGCTTGCGGACGCTCTGCCTCGGCGGTGGGCGCATGTGCAGGGCGTTCGTGAGCGTGCTCGGGAGGCTGCGCCGGTCTTTGGCTCGGACGGTGAGCTGCTGGTGGCGGTGGGTGTGCTGCATGACGTTGGGTATGCGCCGGATTTGGTGGATACCGGGTTTCATCCGATCGACGGTGCGCGTTACTTGCGAAGTGTGGGTGCGTCGGAACGGCTGGTGCATTTGGTGGCGCATCATTCATGCGCGGCTGCTGAGGCTGAGCTACGGGGTTTGTCCGCGGGTAACTGGTCAGGTCTGTGGCGGCGTGTCGTGTTGATGTTGTTTGCTGGGTGTGGATCATGGTGTGGTGTCCGGTGATCGACGTCCGTCTTATGAGGAGCTTGCCGCTGAGAACGCGGAGCTTCGGACGATGGTGTC